>JBGAIP010000017.1:0-35084 GCA_044225395.1 Gammaproteobacteria bacterium | reverse complement strand
TTTAAATGCGTGTAGTTACAAGTTAAAATAGCGTATATACACTAAAAATAAAGGGTTTATTTAGATATAGTAAATAAAAAAAAGATTTGTTACTATCGGCTTGTCTGGAGATTGGCAATAATTAAACGAGGTAAAAAAACATGTTTTCTAAAGAGATTGAAGCTATTAGTGAGTATAGTAGTTCGTTTGAAGAACAAAATCAGAGTGATTTTGATGGCGAATCGGAGCCTTCTGTTGCGCAAGTTGAACCTAGCCTAACACCCACAATGGTTTTAAAAAGAAACTTCCAAGCGTTTGTGGGATCTTTACAGAGCATACTTCAAGACAATAGCGCAAAAGATATAAAAGTGAGAGAAATGGAACGGGAAAACACACGTTTACACTTCGAACTCTATGATGTAACGGATACCTTTGAAAAAAACGAAATCACTAGTCGTGAACAAGCTGCTACAATAAGAGTTCTAAAAGAAAAGCTACAAGTATTAGAGAAAAAACAAAGAGAGCATCAACTCGATAGTGAAGCAAGCATTGCTAGAATAGTCCATTTAGAGAATAAAGCAAAAAAGCTTAAAACTGTCCATCAAGCAGACGAAAAAGTAAAAGTCACTTTAGAAGCAAGGATAGCTAATTTAGAAACAAAAGTAGCACATCAAAAAATTGCTATCAAAGAGTTGGCAAGCGAATTGACGCACTCTGCATCTGTCTCTAAAACAAGTGCGTCAGAAAAAGCAGATGGGGCAGCGGCTCGAAGACTGGCACCCGCATCTCCTAATAAGCTGCTATTCCTTAGCGAAGCTGCTAATAGACGAGAAAAACTTAGGACGTCTAGTTCATTGGAGCGACGAGATTCTTCTAAGGAAAATCTTAGAAGCCCCCTGTTGTAGTTAAATATGATATTATCTGGTCGTAGAATGTTGAGTTTATAGCTTAACTTAGACGGCCAGGAGTATTGTATGAAGTGTTTGGTTCCTGTTAAACGTGTCATAGATTTTAACGTTAAAGTACGTGTTAAAGCTGATGGCAGTGGTGTTGAAACTGAACACGTTAAGACCTCTTTAAACCCCTTTGACGAGATTGCTCTGGAAGAGGCGGTACGGTTGAAAGAATCGGGCATCCTAACAGAAGTGTTGGCAGTATCGATTGGACCTGCTGTAGCCCAAGAAACCCTTAGAATAGCACTTGCCAGAGGAGCAGATCGCGCCTTACTCGTAGAAACCGACGAGACTTTCGAGTCTTTAAACATTGCCAAAATTTTAAAAAAAATCAGTGATCAGGAAAACGCCCAATTGGTGTTGATGGGTAAACAAGCCATCGATGATGATGCTAATCAAACGGGCCAAATGTTAGCGGGATTATTGGGTTGGCCACAAGGCACTTTTGCTTCAAAAGTTGAAATGCTCAGCGACCAGGAAGTACAGGTGACACGAGAAGTCGATAGCGGTTTGGAAACCGTGCGTTTGCAATTGCCTGCCGTGATTACAACAGATTTACGATTAAACGAACCCCGTTATATTTCTTTGCCCAATGTGATGCGTGCAAAAAGCAAGCCTTTAGAAAAAATTACTTTAGCGTCTTTAGCGCTCAGTTTAAAAAAACACAGAGAAATAGTAAAAATCGAAGCACCACTTATTCGGAAAACAGGCATTAAAGTCGGCAGTGTTCAAGAATTGGTCGATAAAATAATCAAACCCATCAAATCCGTCACACCCTAGGTATAGGCAAGGAGCAAAAAATATGACACAACAAAATATTTTAGTCTTAGCCGAACATGATAATGTAGACTTAAAACAATCAACCGCAAATACCCTTCGAGCTGCCAGTGAATTACCTGGAGAAATAACCCTATTAGTAGTAGGGCATGGCTGCGCTTCAGTTGCAAAAGCAGCAAGTTGTTTGCCAAGGGTGAGTAAAGTTTGGTTATGTGATGCGCCTTGTTATCAGCACGATTTAGCCGAAAATATGGGACAATTATTAGCAACGTTAGGCAAAGATTTTGCTTATATTTTAGCGCCAGCCACTACCTTTGGAAAAAATATTTTACCCCGTGCAGCAGCATTGTTAGACGTTGCACAGATTTCCGAAATAATTCAAGTCGTGTCTCCAGACACTTTTGTACGTCCTGTGTATGCCGGTAATGTACTCGAAACGGTTAGATCACTAGATCCTATTAAAGTTATTACTATTAGGCCCACGGCATTTGAGCCTTTATCCGATTTATCTGCAACAGAAAGTCCTGTCTTAATTGAGACTCTAGATAAAATAGTCGATTTAAAAATGTCGCAATTTGTGAGCAAAGAAGCCAGCATGACAAAACGGCCTGAATTAACGTCTGCACGCATTGTGGTTGCAGGTGGCCGTGGTTTGGGGAGTGCAGATAATTTTAAGGTATTATTAGAAGGCTTAGCAGATCAATTAGGCGCAGCCATTGGTGCTTCTCGTGCAGCAGTCGATGCAGGATTTATTGCGAATGATTATCAGATAGGACAAACCGGAAAAGTCGTGGCACCGGATTTATATATTGCGGTTGGGATCTCGGGTGCTATTCAACATATGGCTGGTATGAAGGACAGTAAGGTGATTGTTGCAATCAATAAAGATCCCGAAGCGCCTATTTTCCAAATTGCTGATTATGGGTTAGTTGGCGATTTATTTGAAATTTTGCCAGAATTAAGTCAAGAATTGGCTATTCGAAAGCAAAAAATTTAGGTAGAATGGTGAATTAGCCGGACTTAGGCAGATTAGGATAGGGGAATGCATGTATCCATCGAATGTGACTATTGCAGACTATGATCCGGAAATTTGGGCTGCTATTCGTGGCGAACAACAACGCGAAGAAGATCATATTGAGCTAATCGCTTCAGAGAATTTTGTAAGCCCTTGTGTCTTAGAAGCGCAAGGTTCTGTGCTCACCAATAAATATGCCGAAGGATATCCCCAGAAACGTTATTATGGTGGCTGTGAATTCGTCGATATCGCTGAAGAGTTGGCAATTTCTCGTGTTAAACAATTATTTGGGGCTGACTATGCGAATGTGCAACCTCATTCGGGTTCTCAGGCCAATGCCGTTGTGTGCATGGCTCTGCTTAATCCAGGTGATACTATTTTAGGAATGAGTCTTGCACATGGTGGTCATCTTACTCATGGTTCTGCCGTTAATTTTTCAGGCAAGTATTATCATGCCGTGCAATATGGTACTAATCCGATCACAGGTCTGATTGATTATGATGAAGTCGAAAAATTAGCGCTACAGCATCGTCCTAAATTAATCATTGCCGGTTTTTCAGCCTATTCACGCATAGTCGATTGGTCAAAGTTTAGAGAGATTGCGGATAAGGTGGGTGCCTATCTGATGGTTGATATGGCACATGTTGCTGGTTTAGTCGCGGCGGGTTTATATCCTTCACCTATTCAAATTGCCGATGTCACGACTTCGACAACCCATAAAACTTTGCGGGGTCCTCGTGGTGGTCTTATTTTAGCGCGCAGTAACCCCGAGATAGAGAAGAAATTAAATTCAGCGTTGTTTCCAGGTTTGCAAGGTGGCCCTTTAATGCATGTCATTGCAGCCAAAGCCATTGCCTTTAAAGAAGCACTGTCACCTGAATTCAAAATCTATCAGAAGCAAATTCTCTTAAACGCGCAACAATTGGCAACGGGTTTAATCAAACAAGGATTTAAAATTGTGTCGGGCGGCACGGATAATCACTTATTTTTAGTTGATTTAAGTGACAGAGCATATACAGGTAAAGATGCGGAAACCACCTTGGGGCGTGCGCATATTACCCTTAATAAAAATACGGTGCCAAACGATTTGCGTTCTCCTTTTTTAACCAGTGGCGTTAGAATTGGTACGCCTGCGATTACAACGCGGGGCTTTAAAGAACCCGAAATTAACTTGTTAAGTGCTTGGTTGACAGCGGTATTAAATAATCTTTCTGACGAATCTGTTATTCAAAAAGTAAAGGCGGAAGTGTTGGCATTGTGCAAACGTTTTCCGGTGTACGTATAATATGCAGTGTCCTTTCTGTCGTGTAGACGAAACCAAAGTTGTGGATTCTCGTTTAGTGGGCGATGGCGATCAAGTGCGTCGCCGCCGCGAATGTATTAGCTGCGAAGAACGTTTTACAACTTACGAAACGATTGAATTATCTTTACCCCGTGTGTTAAAGCGCGATGGCAGTTGTGTACAATTTAGAGAAGAAAAATTGCGCGCGGGCATTTTGCGCGCCTTAGAAAAAAGGCCTGTGCGTACAGAACAAGTAGAT
Organism: Gammaproteobacteria bacterium; assembly: GCA_044225395.1. GTDB lineage: Bacteria > Pseudomonadota > Gammaproteobacteria > UBA6186 > Azoamicaceae > CADEGZ01. The sequence continues at coordinate 30,819 of JBGAIP010000017.1, read as the reverse complement.
GCTGCCGTTAATCGTTTGTTAAAGCGTTTACGTGCGTCTGGAGAGCGAGAAATTGAAACACGGGTACTGGGAGAATGGGTAATGGCAGAGCTTCGAGCATTAGATGAAATTGCCTATGTTCGATTTGCTTCTGTGTATCGCCGTTTTCAAGATGTGGATGAATTTAGAGCAGAAATAGCCCTTTTAAAAGAAAGTAGTACAACACATGTCTAAAAAACCATCCTTTAGTGGGCGCAGAAAAGCCCGTCGTTATGCATTGCAGGCACTATATAGCTGGATGCTGTCGGGTAATGCATTATCGGATATCGAAACCCATTTTTTAATGAATCATGCAGCAGAAGAATTCGATAGAGAATATTTTCAAGTATTATTACATGAAGTGCCTAAACATGTGGAAATGCTAGAAACGACCATGACACCTTATTTAAGTCGACCCTTTGCCGATTTAGATCCCATTGAATTAACTATTTTACGATTGTCTATTTATGAATTAAAAGAACGATTAGATATTCCCTATCGCGTGGTGATTAACGAAGGTTTAGAATTGGCAAAAACATTTGGTTCTGTTGATAGCTATAAATTTGTTAATGGCGTATTGGATAAAGTGGCGAGAGCTCTCCGAAAAACTGAAATTTAAACTTCGGTTTTAAGATTTTTTGGGTAAAATCAATATTGCATCAGAAACAGGTCGCGAAACAGACCACATGTACTCATCATCTTCGCTGCCATCGGGATGGTTAATTACGGCGTTATTGATATACAAAGTCGAAGAGCCGCCGCCATCTAGATTAAGTGCGTATTCGCATTTTAATGCTTGCATAAAAGTAGCCAACTCATCGATAGTCATACCAGGACTGCCTGTTAGCGCACTTTGTTCTACCACAGCAAATAACCAATGTCCGTTATTTAATATTCCAACGGCAGTACGTGCGTAGCGGTTGGTTAAAAAAGGCGATCGCAGTCTTTCTATAGAATGGTCCTGAACAACTTTGCCGTGGTACATGAGTAAAGGAGAGCCGCCTAAAACATTTTCGACCATTTGCCAAGCTAGATAATGTTCTTTTTTTGCAAAATGCGGGATAATTTCGATGTTGACGGTTGCTAAATTGCCTATATCAATAGGATGGTTTGGATATTTGGCATTAGGGCCTATCGCAAACACATAACCGCCTTTTGGGATATTCGTTTTACCCGATGGACTTATATCGATGATGCGATTGTCTTGAATAACGATGTTGGTGCCGTTTGGGACAGAATCTGTTTTAGGTCCATACGCATCTGTATACAAAATGGACTTATTATTCATCCCTGGTTGATTAACCGCATAAACAGGAAATTGTTTATGATTTAGAAAAACATTAGTTTTGGTTTCGATGCGATCAACGAGTGTTGTATGCAATTGATTAGACCAACCAATGGCACCGCGAGAGCGATAAGCGATACCGTACCATTGTCCGTGTATTTTAAGAATGCCTGCAGGTAACCCATCTACCAATACACCACGTTTAAAAAATCCTCCATTAATGGCAGCAATAGCCTTATGACGTTTTGCAATCGAAGTAACTGTTTCGCGGCCCCTCGCTTTTTCTTTTGCATGCGCTGGCATAATACTCAGTTTTGCGGGATCAATATCTAATAGGTGAACCGTTTGTTTCAGTGGCGTTGTTGTTTTCCAGTAACGTAGACCATCTATGCGTCCTTCCGCCATGGCTTTAGGGCAAGCGCCCAAGATAAGTGCACTCAGGATAACAAAGGGTTTTATATATTTCTGCATAGGTCTCACTCAATAATCACAATGATTGATTCTGTGTTTCTAGAGTGTACACTAGAATGTAGGTAGGCTTCTAGAATTTAAAGGAAGGTGAATGATGAAAAAAATTATGATTAGCATACTAGCTTTATTGATGAGCGCAAGCGTGTACGGTACTAATCAGATAGATCCTATTATTGAGGAAGCGCGCATTAAAGCCGCTAGTGGCGATTTAGAATCTGCAACCGCACTGTATCACCAAGCTATCAAACAAGATAGCGAGAATACGGCGCTTCGACGTGAGTTAGCAAATGTTTTAATAGAAGCCAATATACGTGAACCACATGCTGAGTCATTGGATGTGATGGAAGTCATTGAAAAGGGAGCGTAACACGTGAAAGGTTCTCAAGAACTGGTTATTGCAAGACAAAAGGCCGTTTGGTCTTTTATGTCTCTGTTTATTGCGTGGATGTTTTTTTTCTGGCCCACATTAGTATCCATTTTTGGGGTTAAACAGGAATTGTGGTTATCCGTTTCTACCTATGGCATCGTTCTTATCAGTATATATTTTGTTATCACACACATAAATGCAATCCAATCCACCACTTTTGCTTCTAGCCAATTAGGGCTTTTAAGTCTATTTTTAATGGTTATTTTTTATATTTTGGGGCAAATTAATAACCTGGATTATGCAGAACAATCGTCTGTTATACTAATGTTTCCTGCTTTAGTGATGACTGCTTTTGGTCCTATGTTAATTCAAACAATATTATTTCCGCTGTTATATTTAATGTTTATTATTCCGTTGCAAGATGAAACCTTGTCTAGCCGTCCTTTTATTGTGGGCGTTGCATTGGTTGTGTTGATTGCTTATTGTCTTTATCAAAAATTTTTCAAGCCTAAAGTAGTAGAAGAAATGGTATCCTTTGAGCATCATATGCCTACATGGATTTCGACTAATGCACGGTGGTTACTGCCAACGTTTATTGCATTTAGTATGATGATGGTTTCTCCTTGGTTAGGAGAAAATATTCGATCGTTTTACCCCGCCAAACACAAAGTGATTGCTTTGCGAGCACCTTTAGGGGTACAGGGTTGGACAGGTCCTTATCCTGTACGCAGTCAAGCATGGTCAGGTGTCTATAACAACGCGTCGGCAACTTTACAAGAACAGTATTTTAGTGGAACAGATAGTAGTCGTATTTATTTATACACAGCTTATTTTCATTCAGACAGAGATTTTGCCGACATGTTAAATCAGGCAAATACACTGTATGATCCTAAATTATGGAAGCAAGTAGATTTTGGGACTACAGAAGTAAAATTAAGCAATGGTTTAGGGGTTAATGTTTTTCAAACAACCTTAGAATCAGAAGGTGTTTTTAGAGAAATGTGGTATTGGTATTATATTGCCGGCGTTAGCACCATTGATCTGTCTTTGGCCCAATTTTTAGATAAGATCCGCATTATTGCTAAATACGCGCAGGGGTCGGGTGTGATTGCTATTTCAACGACATATACAAATAATCCAACCGAGGCCAAAGACCGTTTGAACGCTTTTTTAAGCGCAATGTACAATGGCCTAGATGTTTTAAAGCGCCCTGAAATTGCTTATACGGAGTCAAACCCTTGAGAGAATCGCCGTTTTTTGAGATAGGGTTCTACCATCTTTTCATTATTTGTTTGAGGAGCGGGTGCGCTCATAAAGTAAGTGGGTGGTTGATGACCATTAAAGATTGTTGATCTAAACATAAATAGTGCATTTTTTTGTTGTGCCAATCTTTCTTGATCTGTGTTATTGCTCATCATGTTAAAGAATGTTTCAAGGTTTTGTAAACTGGTACATAACAGTTGAAAACAGGCGGCGCTCATCGTGGCATGAGGATCGTTGCTTATCAAAATTGTTTGCAAACGCGTGCATTGTGCTAGCGCATTTCCTAATACTAGCATCTGGGGGCCTTGTAATGTGTCGAAGCTGTTATTGCCTAAATTAAGCCATTCTAAATTTTTGCATTGACTTAGCATATTGTATAACAAGGGTAGTATATAGGGTTCATTTTCTAATATAGCAAGGCTATTACCCCATAAATTAAGTGAACGTAACGCTTTGCTTTTTTGTAAAAAATTGCATAACAATTGAAAATTCTTAGTGCTTAATTTCCAAAGATGATTACATCCAACATTAACGGATTGCAATGTTTTAAATTGATTAAGAATATCACATAATTTTTCAAAAGTTCCATCATTGAAGTTACCCAAATCGTTTAAGGCTAAATCGATTGATTGTATATTGCTTTGGCGCAAAAAACCTCTAAACGCCTGCAATTGTTTTTCGTCTAGCGTAGGGAGCCAATCTTTGAGCTGCTGAACTCGCAATTCGGATATTTTTGCACGTTCTTCAGGCGAAAGTGCCAGAAAAGCTTCTAATTCAACCAAGTTAGAAATAATCATTTTAATCTCCTTGTCTATTTTAACCAATGGGGCACATGGTGTTCTGCCAATTTTAAAGCTTTTTTATTTTCTATACAATGATCATCAAAGCTTTTTAGAAATGACCAGAAACGTTCAGAATGATTTAAATACTTTAAATGACATAATTCATGTAGTAACACGTGCTCTGTCAGCATTTTAGGTAAAAAAAGTAATTTATAGTTTAAGCTAATGGTTTTTTTAGCATTGCAGCTACCCCAAAGTGTGCTTTGTCCGCGAATGATCGTGCGGTTATAAGTAAGCTGGGTTTGAAGGCTCAAGTTTTGTAACCACGGGATTAAAGTGGTATGCGCGTATAGCATTAACCATTTTTTGAGTGTTTTAACGCATAAAGGTATGTTATCGATATCGCCTTTTAAGATTAATAATTTTTCGGGTGACTGATGCGTTTTTAAAGAAATGCGTTTTGAAGGTGTTGCATGATAAAGAATTTTCCAGGTTTCGTCAAGCGCTTGGCATTCAAGGGTGTTGGGTTTTTCGAGTGGTATGACAAAGTTTTTGGCGAGAGGTTCTGCATTCAGAAATGGCACTCTGAAGCGCGCTAGCATTTTTTCTATCCAGCTGCGTTTTTCAGTAAGTAATTTTTCAATGTTGAGTCTTTTAAGTCTTTCGGGCACAACAATTTCTAAACCAGTAGCAGGCGTGACTTGTAAAAACGTTCGTTTAGCGCGTTGGCTTCGACGAACGTTATAGATAGGTGGCCAAATGGTTGTGCTCGGTGTATCCATACACGCTATAACCTATGGTCTTTGTTTTCCACTTTCCTTTTTTGATTCAGAAGGTGCATCGTTTTCTAACTCTATGTCAAATTTGAGATGGTCCATTATAACATATCTATCCCTTGCTCTTTTTCTGATTATCTCGCTAGGGAGCAGGCGAAGAGGGGCAGGTGATGGAGATGGGTTTTTTGGGGTATTGATGTCTTGTTCCGGTTGTGCCGCTATCTCGTATAAGCTTGTTTGCATGATGTGATTCCTCGTTCGGTTAATAAAAATTATTTATTTAGATTGAATCGGTAATTATATCATGATAGGTCAACACTAATCAACCCATTACCCATTATTTTTATCTCTTAAAAGCCGATAATAATACTAATAGGCGTATTTACACGCTGAAGAACAGGTAGGAAAGACTAAAAATGCGCATTGGTGTTCCCAAAGAAATTAAGAAACAAGAATATCGGGTTGGGATGACACCCGACAGCGTTAAAGCCTTGGTTAATCGTGGCCACACTGTTTTAGTACAAAAAGGGGCAGGTGTCGAAGCGGGATTTTTAGATGAATCCTATCAACAAGCAGGTGCTCTACTTACTGCAACCGCAGAAGAAATTTTTGCAACAGCGGAATTAATTGTTAAAGTCAAAGAACCTCAACCACAAGAATGCGAGCAATTAAGAAAGGATCAAGTGCTTTTTGCCTATTTGCATTTGGCACCTGATCCTATTCAAGCAGAATTGTTATTAGCATCGGGTTGTATTGCAATTGCCTATGAAACCGTCACCGATGATCAAGGCGGTTTACCACTTTTAAAACCAATGAGTGAAGTGGCAGGGTAGATTATCGGTTCAAGCAGGTGCATTGTTTGAAAAACAAAGTGGTGGTGGTAGCGGTGTATTGCTCGGTGAGGTTGCAGGCGTGCCCTCTGCAAAAGTGGTTATATTAGGCGCTGGCGCTGTAGGTACACAAGCGGCGCGGGTTGCTTTAGGTATGGGCGCAAATGTGGTTGTATTAGATAAATCTTTAAATCGCCTAAAAAGAATAGAAACTTTATGTGCCAATAAAAAACTCATCACAAGTGATGCAAGTAGCGAAACTATTGAAAAACATCTCAGTAATGCTGATTTGGTCATAGGGGCAGTTTTAGTGCCTGGTGCAACAGCACCCAAATTAGTGTCGCGTGCTATGTTGCATCGCATGCGCGCACGTTCGGTAATCATCGATGTGTCTATTGATCAGGGTGGTTGTTTTGAAACAAGTCATGCAACAACACATGCTGAACCCACGTTTGTTGAAGAAGAGATTGTACATTATTGTGTGGTGAATATGCCGGCAGGTGTCCCGCGTACCGCTACATTAGCGCTTAATAATGCGACATTGCCTTTTATAATGGCATTAGCAGATAAAGGCTATCGTGCAGCTTGTCTTGAAAATCCACATTTATTAGCTGGATTGAATGTTTGCCAAGGTAAGATTACCTACGAGAGAGTGGCTTTGGCTTTGAATAAAACCTATACACCTGTAATATTTTAAAAGCGCAAATTAAGTTGATAAACATACAAAATAACGATTTTTTTTTGCGATTTCGGTTATTTGCATGCTAGTCTTGGCTACGTTCAATTGTTGTAGCGTATTTGTAAGTTAGGGGACTGCATGATTAAGGGTGTATTTAATTTATTAAAACCAGCGCCGCACCTGCCGGAAATGACAGATCCGGAACAGATAAAAGAGACTTATCAGTACTGGCGTGTCCGTATTTTTTATTCCATGTATGTGGGATATTTGTTCTATTATTTTACACGCAAAATTTTTTCTTCTCTCACCCCCTTTTTAGTAAACGATCTGGGGCTGACAAAAAGCGATATTGGGACATTAGCCAGCATTTGGGCGATTACCTACGCTATCAGTAAATTTACCAGTGCTATTTTGGCCGATCGCTCTAATCCCCGTTATTTTATGGCTGTTGGATTAATCTTAACGGGATTATTTAATGTATTGTTTGGATTTTCTTCGACAATTGTGTTGTTCAGTATTTTTTGGGGATTAAATGGATGGTTTCAAGGATGGGGCTGGCCTGCTTGTACAAAGCAATTAACACATTGGTTTAGTCATTCTGAACGTGGTCGATGGTGGAGTATTTGTTGTACTTCGCATACCGCGGGGGCCGTGATTATTTCGGTCTTAGGGCCATTGGTTGCCCAATGGTTTGGATGGCGTTGGGGGATGGTCATACCCAGTATTTTTTGTTTTGCGATTGGTTTGTGGTTATTTAATCGTTTAAGAGATGTGCCGCAATCTTTGGGGCTTCCGCCTATTGAAAAATTTCATAATGAAGCGATACAAGAACAAAAAGAAGACACGTTAATTTTGCCAATTAAAGACATCTTATTTAAGCACGTTTTAAATAATAAATATGTTTGGATTTTGGCTATTTCGTACTTTTTAGTATACATCATTCGAGAAGCAGTGGGTAATTGGGGATTTTTATATTTAGCCCAAGTCAAAGGATATACGCCAGTGGCTTCGGGTATTTGTGTGGCCTTATTTGATGTGGGTGGATTTGTAGGGGTATTGTTGGCGGGTTGGGGATCTGATAAATGGTTCGATCGCAAGCGCGTACCTTTAATTGTTTTAAGTTCTTTTGCATTGGTGTTTGTTGTAGGCGGACTTTGGTATTTAGAGCCGCAACAAATTATTTTGACGTCTGTTTGGGTAACATTATTAGGCTTTTTAGTGTTTATTCCACAGATGTTAGTGGGATTAGCTGCTGCAGAATGTGTGACTAAAAGTGCAGCCGGTACGGCGAATGGTTTTGCAGGGCTTTGTGCTTATCTGGGCGCTGTGGTCGCAGGATATCCCTTAGGCAGGATTATTGAAGTCTGGGGTTGGTATGGCTTTATTGTGAGCTTAGCAATTTGTGCAGCGCTTTGTGTATTAGTCGTATTGCCGATTTGGTCATTAAAAGCGGGTGCGCATCCGCCTATCGTAGGCGAGCAATCTCCTGCTACGGCACCAGTACCTTTGCAAACACAAACACAAACAGAGGCGGCCGCTTAAGTTTTCTATCGTCTATCAATAGGAACAAACGTTCGTTCAAGGGGTCCTGTATAGAGTTGGCGAGGACGGCCAATTTTAAGATCGGGTTCGCTTAACATCTCGTTCCAATTTGTAATCCAGCCGACGGTTCTAGCCATTGCAAAAATCACTGTAAACATATTCGTTGGAATGCCAACGGCTTTTAAAATAATGCCTGAATAAAAATCCACATTGGGATATAGTTTTTTCTCTATAAAATAGGGATCTTTTAGAGCAATATCTTCGAGTTGTAAAGCCAGTTGAAATAAGGGATTGTCGTGCATTTTTAACGCTTCTAAAACTTCATAACAGGTTTGGCGCATAACGCGTGCACGGGGATCAAAATTTTTGTAAACGCGATGTCCAAAACCCATTAATCTAAATGTATCTTTTTTGTCTTTAGCACGCGCAAGGTACATTGGAATACGACTGACATCACCAATTTCTTTTAGCATATTGATAACCGCTTCATTCGCACCACCATGTGCGGGGCCCCACAATGCGGCAATACCGGCAGAGATACAAGCAAAAGGATTAGCGCCCGAGGATCCTGCGAGTCGGACGGTAGAAGTTGAGGCATTTTGTTCGTGATCTGCATGTAAGGTAAAAATCCTATCCATAGCGCGAACAATAACGGGGTTAATAACCTCCTGTTCTGAGGGTACAGAAAACATCATGTGTAAGAAATTTTCTGTGTAACTTAAGCTATTTTGAGGATATACAAAGGGTTGGCCCAATGAATACTTATAAGCCATCGCTGCAATGGTTGGCATTTTGGCAATTAAACGCAATGCCGCTAAATCTCGATGATTAATATTTTTGATATCGAGGGAATCGTGATAGAAAGCAGAGAGTGCACCCACAACGCCACACATAATTGCCATGGGATGTGAATCGCGCGGAAATCCATTGAAGAAATTACTGAATTGTTCGTGTACTAACGAATGATGTTGAATTTGAGTGATAAAATTTTCTTTTTGGGCTTTATTGGGCAATTCACCATTTAAGAGCAGATAACAAACTTCAAGATAATCTGATTGCTCTGCGAGTTCTGCAATGGGATATCCGCGGTGTAATAAAATACCTTTGTCACCATCGATAAATGTAATTTTAGAGCTACAAGCAGCTGTTGATTGAAATCCGGGATCATAGGTAAATACGCCTGTTCGATTGAGACTGGTGATGTCTATCACCTCAGGTCCTAAGGTGCCCGTCAATATGGGTAAAGAAATAGGGTCTTTGCCGGGGAAGCGGAGTTCTGCTTTATCATTGGTCATATAATTTTCCTATCAAAACACTGACTGGCCTCTTTGAATATTACTCTAGTATAGAAAAAATGCTACACTAAAATCATTGGTTAATAGACAGGGAGGCGTTATGATGAAGCGTTATGTGGTTTTAGGTGTTGTACTTTTTGCAGGGATGCCGGTATTTGCTGATGATCCCGCAGGTACTGCTATTCAAGCAACGAAAGACAGTATTTCGGCATCAGAGGTTTCACAACAGACGACACAACAAGTGTCTCAAACGGCTTCTCAACAACCCTCACAGCAGGCAGACAGTCCAGAAGACAAGGCTTATAAAGAAGCCATGATTAAAATCTCAGATGAAATCTCTAAAAAAATTGCTCAAATTCAAGAAAAACAAAAAGAAATTGATACAGAAGTTTATTTAGCTTCTAAGCCGCCTTTAATAGCTGAAAAAAACACGTTGCAATCTGAACTCCAAGATTTAGAAATGACGCGTGACAGGATGCAAACTGAAAAAACAGCTAAAGATTTAGCAAATCAGCTCAAAAATTCAGCGACCAATAAAGCCCAGCAATAGCATTTTTGGGGTACGCAATAATTTAGGGAATGAGGATTGTGAAACGGCGACCTATCAACTTAAATTTTCTGACCATACATTTTCCTGTAACGGCGTGGGTTTCTATAGCACATCGATTATCCGGTATTGTAATGGTTTTCATGATCCCTGCGTTGCTCTGGATATTACAAGAATCGTTAGCATCTAAAGAGCGGTTTACGGGATTAACATTGATTTTTAATCACCCCATTTCTGTTGTAGGTCTTTGGATAATATTAGCAGCGCTTTTGTATCATTGGATTGGAGGAGTACGCCATCTTTTAATGGATAATCATCTTGGTGAATCTAAAATGGGGGGACGGGTTGGCGCGTGGTTAGTGATTGGATTTTCTGCTGCTTTTATTTTATTCATCGGATATAAATTATGGTAGAGACTGCAACCAGTTTGGGTCGTAGTGGCTTGCAAGATTGGTTAATACAACGCCTTTCAGCCGTTATTTTAGCACTATACATCTTATTTTTGGTTGCCTTTTTTGTGATGCATCCTAACTTACAGTATGAGCAATGGCATGCATTATTTGAATTTAATGTAATGAAATATAGTACGTTCTTAGCATTATTGAGTTTGGTGTCGCATGCGTGGATTGGCATATGGACAGTTATTACAGATTATATTAAACCACTGCCATTGCGACTTTTTATACAAATCGTTTTTATCTTGGCTTTATTGATTTGTTTGGCGTGGGGAATACGCATTATTTGGAGCATATAAGAATGGCATTCGCTGAACAATCTTTTGATGCCTTAGTAATCGGTGCAGGTGGTGCGGGTATGCGTGCAGCATTGCAACTGGCTGAAAACGGAAAAAATGTAGCCGTTATTTCTAAAGTATTTCCAACACGTTCGCACACTGTTTCTGCCCAAGGGGGCATTAATGCTGCGTTAGGAAACATGAGTGAAGATAATTGGCATTGGCATATGTTTGATACAGTAAAAGGCTCTGATTATTTGGGTGATCAAGATTGTATAGAATATATGTGTAGCGTGGGTCCTGAAGTCGTTTACGAATTAGAACATATGGGGATGCCTTTTTCACGCTTAGAAAATGGCAAAATCTATCAACGTCCTTTTGGTGGTCAATCGCAAAAATTTGGCACAGGAGGGCAAGCTGCACGCACTTCAGCAGCGGCTGATAGAACAGGACATGCCTTGCTACATACGTTGTATCAACAAAATCTAAAAGCCAAAACAACCTTTTTTAACGAATGGTATGCCTTAAATTTGGTTAAAGATTTAAACGGTAGAGTTGCAGGTATTGTTGCACTTTGTATAGAAACTGGCGAACTGTTAGTTTTACGCGGCCGTTCGGTTGTATTGGCAACGGGTGGTGCAGGTCGCATTTATCAATCGACAACAAACGCCCTAATTAATACGGGTGATGGATTAGGCATGTGTGTAAGAGCTGGGTTTCCGTTGCAAGATATGGAAATGTGGCAATTTCATCCCACCGGATTGTCTCATGTGGGTGTTTTAATCTCTGAAGGGTGTCGTGGAGAAGGTGGATATCTTACTTAATAAAAATAATGAACGTTTTATGGAACGTTATGCACCACATGCAAAAGATTTAGCCTCTAGAGATGTCGTGTCACGCGCTATTGCCGTTGAGATCAGAGAAGGCCGTGGGTGTGGTAAAGAAGGTGATCATGTCTTATTAAAGTTAGATCATTTGGGCAAAGCGCTTATTTTGGAACGTTTGCCAGGCATTCGCGAATTATCGATGACTTTTGCAAATGTTGATCCCATTCAAGATCCTATTCCGGTTGTGCCTACATGCCATTATATGATGGGCGGTATCCCAACGAATAAATTTGGACAAGTTTTAACAGAACATAAGACAGGCGAACATTTGCCTGTGCCAGGTTTATATGCAGTGGGGGAATGTGCGTGTGTATCCGTACACGGCGCGAACCGATTAGGCGGAAATTCTTTGTTAGATTTAGTTGTATTTGGTCGTGCTGCCGGATTGCATATTGTAGAGCATATCAACGACGATGAATTAACCGGGCAAATGATTAAAGACATCGATTTGGAGAGTGCTTTAAAAGAATACAATCGATGGAATACCAATAAACCGGGCGAAAGTGTTTCTGAGATCCGTGCTGAATTACAAAAAGTGATGCAAAATGATTTTGGTGTCTTTAGACAAGAAGACATAATGCAGGCCGGCATTAAAAAACTACAAGCATTGCGTGAGCGTTTGAAGTTTGCGAGTTTATCGGATAAAAGTCGTGTATTTAATACAGCACGTATTGAAGCACTAGAGCTGGATAATCTCATGGATGTTGCAATAGCGACAGCGTTTTCTGCCATTGCGCGAAAAGAAAGTCGCGGTGCACATGCCAGAGAAGATTATCCAACACGAAACGACAAAGAATGGTTAAAGCATACGTTGTATTATTCCGGTGATAAAATATCGTATAGGCCTGTGAATATGAAACCCATCTCGGTTGATGCCTTTCCACCCAAAGAGAGGACTTATTAATGAAGTTTTCGATTTATCGTTTTAATCCGGAAGTCGACAAAAAGCCTTATATGCAAGACTATGAATTAAATTTACAAGAAACACCTGCAGCCATGGTTTTGGATGCATTAAAGTTGCTTAAAAAACAGGACGAAACTTTATCGTTTAGACGATCTTGCGGAGAAGGGGTTTGTGGTTCGGATGGTATGAATATCAATGGCAAAAATGGACTTGCTTGTGTTACACCGTTAGCTGGCATTAAAGAACCTCTGGTTTTAAGACCTTTTCCTGGTATGCCGGTGATTAGAGATTTAATCGTTGATATGACCAATTTTTATAAACAATACGAAAAAACAAAACCCTATTTGCAAAATAGCCAACCTGCTCCTGGGATTGAACGTCTGCAGTCTCCCGCCGAACGTGCAGAATTAGATGGTTTATATGAGTGTATTATGTGCGGTTGTTGTTCTAGCAGTTGCCCATCCTATTGGTGGAACCCTGAGAAATTTCTAGGGCCGGCTGCCGCCCTGCAGGCTGCACGGTTTATTAAGGATTCCAGAGATGATGCAACTCAAGAGCGGTTAGCACAGTTGGATGATGCTTACAGTATTTTTAGATGCCGAAGCATTATGAACTGCGTTGATGTTTGTCCCAAAAACTTAAATCCGACCAAAGCTATCGCAGATATTAGAGACAAAATTATTAAAGATGGAGCATGATAAAGGTGTAGTGATCTATACTTTTATTCATGGAAAACCACAAAGCCACAATGAGTGAACTACAAAAAACAGCACTACTAGATGCTGGTAGTTCGGCCTATCTAGAAAAACAATATGACGATTACTTAAGAGATCCCAATTCGGTCTCTACAGAATGGCGACAATATTTTGAGCAATTGCCTTTAGTGGATGGCGTGGCTGCTGAGACTCGACATTCAGAAATCCAAACTTTGTTTAGGCAATTGGTGCGTCATTCAATGACGGTGCCTGTCAACACATCCCACGAACGCAAACAAGCGGGTGTACGTGAATTAATTGAGGCCTATCGATTATTGGGTCATTTACATGCGGATATTGACCCCTTAAAATTTCGTGAAAAAGCGGTAGTGCCTGAATTAATGCTTGCTTATTATCATCTAACACCCGCAGATTTACATTTAACTTTTGATGCAGATGCTTTGCCTGGTGCAAGGTCTCGCACATTGCAACAAATCTTAGATGATCTCAAAAAATGCTACTGTGGAACAGTTGCTTCTGAATTTATGCATATTCCGGATTCACCTGAACGGATTTGGGTTCAGCAACAGGTTGAGGAGCGTGGACTTCAAAGCAGATTACCTGTAGAGATCCAACATCGAATATTAGAGTGTTTAATTGCATCTGATGGTCTGGAAAATATTAGGTGCAAAATATCCCGGAGCGAAACGGTTTTCGTTAGAAGGTACAGACAGTTTAATTGTGGCGTTAGATACCTTTATTCAACAAGGTGGATCCGTGGTGCTAAAGAAATTATTATGTGCATGGCTCACAGAGGTCGTTTAAATGTTTTAGTCAATCTTTTAGGGAAAACGCCTAATCAATTATTTGATGAATTTGAAGGGAAACATTACGATGTTAAATTAGAAACGGGGGATGTCAAATATCATCAGGGATTTTCGTCTGATGTCTCAACCTTGGGTGGTAATGTACACTTGTCTTTAGCTTTTAATCCTTCACATTTAGAAATTGTTACACCCGTGGTTTGTGGTTCTGTTAAAGCAAGACAAGAACGTAGAAAAGATAATAAACAGACAGAAGTATTATCCATAGCGCTACATGGTGATTCTGCTTTTGCAGGCCAGGGTGTTGTCATGGAAACCTTAAATATGTCGCAGACACGCGGATTTAAAATTGGTGGCACTGTCCATATTATTGTCAATAATCAGATAGGATTTACAACCAGTAATCCAAACGATACACGTTCGACATTATATTGTTCGGATATTGGCAAAATGATTGAGGTGCCTATTTTTCATGTGAATGCAGATGATCCAGAAGCTGTTTATTCTGTGATGGAGTTGGCTTTACGTTATAGAGAAAAATTTAAAAAAGATGTGATTATTGATTTAATAGGATACCGTCGTCAAGGGCATAATGAAGCAGATGAACCCGCGGCCACACAACCTTTAATGTATCAAACTATTCGGAAAATGTTGCCGTCAGCGCAATTATACGCAAACAAACTGATTGCAGAAAATGTCTTATCTGCAGCAGCAGTGGATAGCATGATAAAAGCCTATAGAGATTCTTTAGATAGCCGACAGCAAACAGTGGCTCGTAATTTGGTCAACGAAGTACAACGAGACTTTTCAAGTCATTGGGAAATATATGTCGCTCAAGGTTGGCGAATGCCAACAACACAGGGGTTGCTTTATCTACCTTAAAATCCTTGGCTGAAAGCCAAACGACATTACCCGATGGATTTGTACCACATCCGCGTGTTCAGAAAATGTTAGAAGATCGCCGAAAAATGACACAAGGAGAAGTGCCTTTAGATTGGGGATATGCAGAAACATTAGCTTACGCAACGCTATTAACAGAAAATTACTTGGTTAGATTATCTGGCCAAGATGTGGGTCGTGGTACTTTTTTCCATCGACATGCAGTTTTGCATAATCAAACTGATAATGCTGAATATATTCCACTCGAACACCTGTCTCGAAACCAAGCAAAATTTACGATAGTGGATTCTTTATTATCAGAAGAGGCGGTACTGGCTTTTGAATATGGATTTTCCAAAACAGAACCGTTAGGTTTGATTATTTGGGAAGCACAATTTGGAGATTTTGCGAATAATGCGCAAGTAGTGATTGATCAGTTTATCAGTTCGGGCGAACAAAAATGGGGAAGATTGTGTGGTTTAACATTGTATTTACCGCATGGTTACGAAGGCCAAGGTGCTGAGCATTCATCTGCACGACTCGAACGTTATTTGCAATTGTGTGCAGAACACAATATTCAAGTCTGTGTACCAACTACTCCAGCACAGGTTTTTCATATGATCCGCCGTCAAATGATTCGCCCTATTCGTAAACCCTTAATTGTTTTAACACCTAAAAGTTTATTGCGACATAAACTCGCCGTTTCGAACTTACAAGAATTAGAATCGGGCAGTTTTTTACCCGTCTTACCGGAAGTAGACGATATCAAACCAACAGACGTAAAACGTATCGTGTTATGCACGGGTAAAGTTTATTATGACTTGCTCGAAAAAAGACGAGCAGATAATCAAAAAGATATTGCCATTCTTCGCATAGAACAGCTGTACCCCTTTCCGTACATTGAGTTGCAAGCACAACTGGCTTTGTATAGTGTTGCGACAGAAGTTGTTTGGTCCCAAGAAGAACCCAAAAACCAAGGTGCTTGGTATAATATTCAACATCATTTAATCGCTGTTATTACTCAACAACAACAGTTACAATATGCCGGTAGGCAAGCTGCGGCTGCACCCGCTGTTGGGTATTTACATTTACATCAGGAGCAACAAACGGCATTGGTTAACGATGCTTTAAATAAAGGAAGAACCGTATGAGTATGGAAATAAAAGTACCTGTATTACCCGAATCTGTCGCTGATGGTTCTATTGCCACTTGGTACAAAAAAGTGGGCGAAAAAGTCAAGCGTGATGAACATTTGTTGGATATTGAAACAGATAAAGTCGTATTAGAAGTCGTTGCACCCGCAGACGGTTTTTTAGAAAGTATATTAAAAAAAGAAGGCGATATTGTAAAATCTGAAGAAGTTGTAGCCTTATTTACAACAGAGACGTTGGTTTCAAGTATTGCTACGCCTACTGAACAGGCTTCTACAAAACAACCTGCACCCAAACCGTTATCTCCGTCTGTTCGACAATTGGTTGCAGAGCAATCGGTTAATCTTGATAACGTTAAGGGTACAGGTAAAGATGGTCGCGTTACCAAAGAAGATGTCTCGAAATCAGTCGCATCATCAGCTGCATCTGTTGATATGCCTATGGGCGAACGTATTGAAAAACGTGTTCCCATGTCTCGCCTCCGTGCGCGTATGGCAGAGCGTTTATTGCAAGCACAACAATCTGCTGCCATTTTAACAACGTTTAACGAAATTAATATGCAGCCAGTGATGGGGTTGCGTAAAAAATACAAAGAAACCTTCGAGAAAGACTATGGTGTTAGATTAGGATTTATGTCGTTTTTTACATTAGCTGTTGTAGAAGCGCTAAAACGTTTTCCTATTCTGAATGCTTCGGTTGATGGCAATGATATTATTTATCATGGTTATCACGATATAGGCATTGCAGTCTCTTCGCCTAGAGGGCTGGTTGTACCGATTATACGTAATGCAGAGACGCTCGATATGGCACAAATTGAAAAGAAAATTGCTGAGTACAAAGAAAAAGCAAAAAATGGTCAATTGACGATAGAAGAAATTTCTGGAGGTACCTATACCATTTCAAATGCGGGTGGATTTGGATCGTTAATGTCTACTCCCATTATCAATCCACCCCAAAGTGCCATATTAGGTATGCATAAAATTGAAGAGCGACCGGTTGTAGAAAATGGTACTATTGTTATTAGGCCCATGATGTACGTCGCGATGTCTTATGATCATCGTATTATCGATGGCACAGACGCGGTTCAGTTTTTAGTTACCGTAAAGGAATTAATAGAGGATCCCGCCCGGTTGCTCTTAAATGTTTAATATCTAGTTGAAGTATTAGGAATAGTCACTATGAATTTGCATGAATACCAATCAAAGCAACTCTTAGCCAAAGTGGGCATACCTGTTTCTAAGGGCGTTGTGGCGATGAGTGTTGAACAAGCGTTGTTAGCTGTAGATGGGTTAAGTACTAAAAATTGGGTGGTAAAAGCACAAGTACATGCGGGTGGGCGTGGAAAGGCGGGTGGTGTTAAACTGGTTAACAACAAAGCGGAATTAGAAATAGTCGCACGAAGTTTATTGCATACACGATTGGTGACGGCTCAAACAAACGATAAAGGGCAGCCTATTAATGAATTACTGATTGAAGAAACGTGTGAAATAGATCGAGAATTGTATTTGGGTGCTGTTATCGACCGCGGTTTAAAAAAAATTGTCTTTATGGCCTCTACAGAAGGTGGTGTCGAAATCGAAAAAGTGGCACATGACACACCCGATAAAATTTTAAAATTGTCAGTGGATCCTTTCTTGGGCGTGATGCCTTATCAGTCTAGGGAATTAGCTGTCAAATTACAATTGTCCGAATCTGCATCAAAACAACTCTTCAAAATTATTCATGGCTTATACCAATTGTTTATAGAATATGACTTAAGTTTAATAGAAATTAATCCTCTGGTTCTTACAAAACAAGGTAATCTGATCTGTTTAGATGCAAAGCTCAATGTCGATGACAATGCGCTGTATAGACAACATCCATTACGCGAAATGCGCGATATTACCCAAGAAGATGATCGTGAAATACTCGCGCGAGAATGGGAATTAAATTACATTCCGTTAGAAGGCGCAATTGGTTGCATGGTGAATGGCGCAGGGCTTGCAATGGCAACCATGGATCTTATTAAATTATATGGTGGCGAACCTGCAAATTTTTTGGATGTGGGTGGTGGTGCAACGGAAGAACGCGTTAAAGAAGCCTTTAAAATTATTTTATCGGATGTGCATGTTAAAGCTGTATTGGTGAATATTTTTGGCGGGATTGTGCGGTGTGACTTTATTGCACAAGGCATCATCAAGGCTGTTTCGGAAGTCGGTATTAAAGTCCCTGTTGTTGTTAGGCTAGAAGGGAATCATGCATTCGAAGCGAGCCAAATGCTCGATAAAAGTGGTTTAAATATTATTGCTGCCAAGTCACTGGGAGAAGCTGCAGAAAAAGTCGTACAAGCAGCAGGAGACAAAAAATGAGTATTTTAATCGATAAAAATACCAAAGTGATTTGCCAAGGTTTTACAGGTAAACAAGGGACTTTTCATTCAGAGCAAGCGATTGAATATGGCACACGCATGGTGGGTGGTGTGACACCTGGCAAAGGTGGTCAAGTACATTTAGATTTACCCATTTTTGATACGGTGCGAGAAGCAATACAAGCAACAGAAGCCGATGCCAGTGTTATTTATGTGCCTGCACCGTTTTGTAAAGATTCTATTATTGAAGCAGTTGATGCCGGGATCCGCTTAGTTGTTTGTATTACAGAGGGCATGCCGGTTTTAGATATGTTGCAAGTAAAGCATTATATTCAAGACAAAGCAGTACAAGTAATAGGGCCAAATTGCCCAGGTGTGATAACCCCGGATGCTTGCAAAATTGGCATTATGCCTGGCAACATTCATATGTCTGGAAAAGTTGGTATTGTTTCTCGCTCGGGTACATTAACGTACGAAGCAGTTAAACAAACGACAGATGTTGGGTTGGGGCAAAGTACCTGTGTGGGTATTGGTGGAGACCCAATCCCAGGTAGCAGCTTTGTGGATATTTTAGCGCTCTTTAACGAAGATTCTCAAACCGAAGCGATTGTTATGGTGGGTGAAATCGGAGGTAGTGGAGAAGAAGAAGCCGCAGCTTACATTAAGCGTTATATCAAAAAACCCGTTATCTCCTATATTGCTGGAGTTACTGCCCCGCCAGGCAAGCGCATGGGGCATGCGGGGGCGATTATCGCTGGTGGGCATGGAACGGCAGCTGAGAAATACGATGCACTGGAAGAAGCAGGGGTCTTTATTGTGCGTTCACCAGCAGAAATAGGTAAAATGGTCTTAAGGGTATTAAAGTAATAATTCTGAATTAAATTCACGGGTTGACGTTGGAACATTTCACGGTATAATGTGTTCCTTTACCGGGGCCGTTAGCTCAGTTGGTAGAGCAGCGGACTTTTAATCCGTTGGTCGATGGTTCAAGTCCATCACGGCCCACCAATAAAATCAATCACTTACCTTCAAATTTTTTTTCCCGAAAAAGACCTTGCGGGACTTTTGCGGGACCTGGCGACAATGCATATACAGTAGGTCACAACAGAACACTCTGTTTATTGCTCGTATCTTCAGTCACAAGCCTTGGAGTTGAGCAACGTAATAGTCTGAGTACAACTCCACTACGACGTTCTTCACAAACCTTATTTGCTGCTTCATGAAGATCTTGCAATTCAGCTGTTGAGTAATGTGTTGTAATCCGTCCAGAACGATGACCTAAAAGATCTTGTCGATCTTCAAAACTGACCCCGGCCGCACGCAAGCGTCGACCAAAAGTATGCTTAAGATCATGTACGCGAACTTTATCCAACCCCACTTTTTGTCTAGCCAAACGCCAACCTGAAGATAACATTCTTCCTATCGGCTTCTTTCTAAAAGTAAAAACATGTGTTGGATGTTTTCCACGCTCGCTCTCTATTACAGATCGCGCTACTGTATTACAAACGACCAAACGATCGTCGCCATTCTTAACCAATGTACTTGGAACAATAAACACCATGAGATCGGGTAACTCTGGAACTACAATTTCCCAGTCCCAACGTAACTGACAGATCTCTTGATCCCGACATCCTGTATTAACGGCAAATAAAGCCATTTTTTCCAAGTGTTTCGGTAACACTTTAAAGAGTTGATTTTGTTCCTCCCAGCTTAACGGATAGGGTTTACGCAGATCATGTTCTGGTAACAACTTGATCTTAGGCGTGTGAGGTAACCAGGTTAGTCCATATTCATCCATCCATTCACTGGATGCCAAATTGAGGATCCGTCGCACTACTTTTAATCCATGATTAATAGTACGTGTTTTAATCCCCGCCTTGCGTCTCTCTTCCATAAAAGGTTGCAAAGAACCGATATGGATAGACTCCAGTGACAGATTTCCAATATAACTTACCAAGACCTTCAATCTCCCTGCATCATCAGCAATACTACGTTTATGTTGATTTTCCATCAGAAACTTAGTCGCTGCTTCCTGAAACGTCCGCTTAGGTCGTACACCATATACAGAAGCTTGTCTTACTTCTTCGGAACGCCTTGCTAGGTACTTCTCGGCTTCTTCGAGTTCGCTAGTACCAGTGCTTTCGCAAAGTCGATATCCGAAGATTTTCTTGTCAATATGCCAGGCATCTCCACGTTTGTAGATCCCTGACGTCCTTTTTCGTCCCATAGTTCCAAACTCCTATTGCTGGATGCCGCGGGACGACCACTACGCTGTTTATAATGTTCTACCCAGGCGTCTAAATCAAGTCTATCGAAGGCTATACCTTGTGTTCCGATGGGAATAAGCGTGACATACGGCCTTACATCACTATTGAAGCGATTTCTATCCATACCTAAATAACCGGGGGCATCTCTAAAACGAACAAGTCTTGGTAATAACTTAATCATGTTTTTCAGATACTCCCTCAAATGTTATTTCATGTCTGACAATGTGATATTCACGAGGCGCTTCAATACCTATACGTATGATGCCGTTGCATTGACCCAATAAAATGACTTGGATCTCATTCATAATCCAAAAGAACTGCCCTACACGACGTTTTGGTATTAACATCTTCTATTCCTCTTATTTAACAGTGTCGATTTAATTGGATGTTGGAATACTTTTTTCGCTTAACGACCAGTCAGTGAAATCTCAATAAACCCAATCATGACTTAGTGTAAGAAGAAAAAATGACAACGAGTTGCCATTTTTTTGTGGGTTATGAGTAGCGCTATAATTATAAAATAGTTTAATAGAATTAAAAGGTTATATGTGGTTGCCCGATGAATTATGCATTTTTAAACGATACTTTACATAGTCGCAGATGCTCCGAAGTTGATGAAAAAGCATGAAAAGCGAGAATAAGCGTTTAAGCTTTTGCTCTAGCCATATGATTTTTTTATTATTGAGTTTTATTAAGAACTGTTTTCAAATATCGTCTCGCAATTAATAAATTAAAAAATGCATCATCTAACCCAACATCATCTAAACGTTTAAAGAGTTCTAAAAGTGTATTTTTGCATTTTTCGTAAACCATTGTACAAGGTGTTTCTAGCGAACTATCAAAAACGTTTTGTGCTTCGTTAAGGGTTAATAGTATTTCTTCAGTTGGCCAACAGTCCTTTAGGATGAATAGACATGCGACAACATCTTCTTGTAGTGTGCTTAAACAGCTTGCTGATGGTGCAAATAAAGAGTCAATTTTATCAATATTCATTTTAGATCTCCAACACTTATTTAATAATTATCTCTGTACACGACAATTTTTGATTTGAAACGTAACTCACTGATAAAACAAGATATAATCTCAATTATGAGTAGGAGGTTATATGGAGCATGTCAGCGAATTAACAGATATTCTAAACGGATATTTAGGTTGGAACAAGGCGCGAATAGGTTGTTTTGTAAATATGTTACTGGCACTTATCTGTATGCCCCTAAAAATCCCAGGTTGTCAGTTGAAAAGATTTCAAGAGCTATTTAAAAGTTGTTTGGCAAAGGCGATCTGTTGATCAGCAAAAGCTTGTAATTGAACACGATCAATGGTATGGGGTAATAAGGTTTTAGGATCTATTTTTTTCGTTCTAAGCTCGTGTGTTTTAGTTAATAAAAAATAAATGTAAACCCGAGGGTTTAAACCATTTAAAATGGGTGAAATGATAAAACTAAACCACAAAGCATGAATTTTACCACTCTCTTCATGCCCCATGAATAACCAATTTTTCTTGCCCAAAGCTGTCGGCCTAATCAAATTCTCGCTCCAGTTTGTGTCAATCTCAACACATCCATGACGTAGATAGGCGGTTAAGTAGCACCATTGTTTCAACATATACCGTATAGATTCTCCTAAAGCGCTTTTAGTAGGAACTTTATTGAGATTTTGTTTAAGCCACACGTGTAAAGCCTTTAATAAAGGCCGAGCATGTTTTTGTCGTAACCTTTTTCGAGTATGAAATGATACCTCTCGTTCACGCATTCTCGCTTCTAGGGCATACACTGGCTTTAAACGTTCAATCACTTCTGCCGCAATGCCTTCAGGATTTTTAGTAATTTTTAAAACCTCACTAAATTTTCTCCTCCCATGGGTCATGCATCCAAAGCCTGTGATATCTTCCCGGTCTCTTAAATTTTGATATCCATGATACCCATCCGTTTGTAAAAGTCCTTTAAACCCCTGCAGTCGATTTTCTGCAACGCTACCATTGCGAGTTAAGCTGAATTCAAATATTACTAACCCTTTCCCTATAAGAGGAGCGTAATAGACCCTTAAATAAGCTGTTTTTTCCGGCTTTAAAACTTTAATAGGGGTTTCGTCAAGTTGTAGATAACGAGCCGCTAAGGCCTCTTCCCAAAATGCTTCATAAATTGGCATTAAACCAGCACCACTTTGTATAACCCAATTGCCGAGCGTATTATCTGGGATCAGGGCATTGAAACTCTCTAAAATTTTGGATTGTCTATACAGTGGAAGATGGTACTGATATTTATTGATAATCACTTCAGTTAATAAGCTCCCTCCAGCCATCGCTTTAGGTATTGGCGACATCAGTTTAGGGGCCATCTGAATCGTATGGCACTGGCGTCAATTATATTTCCCACGAATATGCTCAATGACGTATAAGCGTAAGGGAACCACTTCTAGTTGTTCAGAAACTTCTTCTCCCATTCTTTGAAGCAAACATTCACAATGGCAATGCTGTTCACCTTCTTTTAAGTCATGATAAATTTTGTATCTTGGCAGTCCACTCGTATCAATATGCCGGCCAACCCTTTTTTTGCCTTTCTGACGCACATAACCAGATACTACTTGCAACTGTCTTGGGGTTACGATAGCTTCCCCAATTTCGCTTTTTTTTCCAAAATGTCTTTGCTTCATTAAAAGTAATTGTTCTTTTAAATAAGCATTTTCTTTTTCTAAATCTTCGATCTTTTGGATTGCTTGTTGGTATTCAGCCCATAATACAGAATATTCCATCTTTGCATGGGTTGATGCATCAACATTGCCGGTAGTGGACAATAAAGACATGTTTTTTAACTGAATTTATCGTACGATAAATCACGCCAATCGCGCATCTTCTGCCACTCCAATCCTGCCAGCAACCATTGTAACTCTTCCACGCTCATTTCATTCACTCCTTGTTCCTTGTTAAAGTTGAAATAAAAGCGGCCTTTATCAAGTCGCTTATAAACCAACACAAAACCGTTTTTGTGATATGAAAGGCATTTTACTTTATCTCTTCCATGATTGTAAAATAAAAAAATTCCCGTTTGTGGATTTTGCTTCATTCCATTCATAATCAAAGCACTTAATCCTTCTATAGAAGCCCTAAAATCGATTGGTTGACGGAAAATCCATATCTGTTTACCGTATAATTGGAGCTGCATGATATAAATCCTTCAAGAGTTCATTTAGGCAAGACAAAGCCAAAGAAAGACGCAGGATCATTTTATTTGGCAATAGGGTTTCAACGGATATTGGTTCCTTCACTCTATCAGCGTTATCCCGCAATGCTACTGGCGCCCAATCTTTTTGGCAGACATCGATATTGTTAGGTAAAAGTTTATGGCACCATTTAGAAAACGCGGTGAGAACCAAGTCTTGCTGTTTACAAAATTGGTGTTTATTTAATCCAGAGGCTTGCCATTGTTCACACAATTTCTTTTTGTCATTCAGACTAAATTTGCGTCTAGCCCGTTTAGTGGGTCTAGGGATTGACTTCATCATAGCTGTTCCTTCCGAATAATGATTACATTGGAAACAGCTTAAAGGAATTAAATTAACCTGTGCAACTTGGGATTATTAGGGGGATACCCTCAATCAACTAATAGGGCTTGTCTAAATGGTTTTGATATCTTTTCTTGTGAGGGAGTTGTGGCTATTCTACGTCTTGCTCAATCTTTAAGGCATTCATAGCATAGCGAATTAGCAATAGCGTAGAACGAGAGGAACAAAAGCCAGAAAGCAGGTTATTTAAGGCTACTTTTTTGATTTGGATGGGTAGGGGGATAGTGCTTAAATTTTCTTCTATCCAATGTAATATTTCTTCTCTCTCAAAAAAAGAGAGCTGTTCGTATCGAACAATGGTTTTTTCATCTAAATCCAAATACCTCTCCTAGCATATAGTCTCTATGTGCCGTGCTTTTCTGTCCTTCATTAACTGCCTAAGTCTTGATGAGGGTCTTTTTTTTCTTTTAAATAACAGTTGATCATAAAAAACATCTTCATCTACTAAATCAATTGGATCCTTAACCGCATTTAAAGCTAAAATACCATAAAAATCTTCTACAGTTATCATTTTAATACCTCCCTGTTTTTATCTTAAACACAAATACATGCTACCACATGTTAAAAACATATCACAAGACATAAATCATAAAATCCCTCTAAAAACTTGATTTTAACTCGTTTTCTCATTCTAAAAGTATCAAACAGGGACTGTTTTATTACCCTCTACAGAAATTCAATAACGAAAACAAAACTTAGCGAGTTTAGCAAATATAATCAAGCCGCCGACAATTTTACGATCTAGATAAATGATAAAGTACCCAATGACTTCATTACCAATGAAAAACCATCACCTCCTATAGTTGATGGCTGAATCAATTTCTCTTAAAAATTTTTGTAAGCAAATCTTTTGATTACGGTAATCGAGAATAGATTGATCACTCATCTTTGTTATTTCTGAACTCGGTGATAAATGTGTACATTCAATGTCTTTTTCCTTATGTTCAATAATAGCCACCTCACCACATAACTGTTGTAACACCATTACTTAAGCTCCCGTTAACGCGGTAATAAACCTGATCTTAAATTCAAAGTAACCTATTTGAGGCAAATTCTATACTACCCTATCGCCCAATAACAATGCTTGTTCAAAGTTCAATTACTGAAAAATATTCTCAATAGTCTTAGAATCTAACAGCCTATCCATCCAATGTTGTAATAAAATTGGATCTCCTTCTGAAACTCTTTTCTCATAACATTTTGGAAAAACTTTAAATTTTTTCTGTAATAAAAAGACTAAGGCTTCTTCCTTCCCCTTAATTTTTCCTTTTTCAAACCCAAGCCAATAGTGTTCCAACAAAGTTTTCAATATCCTTTGTACTGTCAATCAATAACTTTGATAGCAGCCAATTTTCTTTTTAAGACAACTATCTCTTACTTACTCTTATATTCGTATCTATCATAAAATAGTCAATTGACGATAAACCATTCACGAGAGAGTTGTTTTAACAGAACACTCTCTACAGATAGCCCGACATCAGAGTCTAGGATTTGCCCTAATGCCAGAAGATCAAGAAACAACTTGAAAACAAGCTTCATCCACGCAAATAACGCTTCTTTCATTTGCTGGGATGGGAAATCCATTTCCTCAAGCATAGTTTATCCTCAGAGTAACAAACATCTAGAATAGTTTATATAGTTAAAGGCTTAAAGTTTTGTAAGCAATTGTCCTTATCATTACAGATTTATTCAACTAATTACGTGATTTTTAGCTCGGCGGCTATTTAGAAAAAATGAGCATTGACTGCTTGCTTTTTTAAATTAAAGGATGTTAGTATTTGCTAAGGATAGGTGGTGGGGGCTAATGATGGCAGGGAAGAAAGAAAAACGTTGGAAGCGTCTTAAAGTGGGAGGTGCAGGCAGTACCCAGTTTTTTGTCTCTATTCCTAATGTTTTGGCATCAAATATTTTGAAATCTCCGATGCCACCACCTAGATCCCATCAACGGTACTCCCACCAATAACATGCTAAGTTTAAAAGGAATGTTTACAAGGAGAGATAAATGATAGAATGTGAAAATATAGAGAATGACTTGAATGCATTAAAGAAAAGGGTGTTTCGTGATTTTGGAAAGGAGTCTGGTCTATCTAATTGTTCAACATTTTTAGAGTCTGAAGACTTTAGGAAGATGTTTTTGGAGATCCCGGATTCATTTTGGCAAGTTGTTTTTTCCAAGCGTAATAGTGCTCAACCTCAAGCGCCACCTCAAAACCTACCGTAATCTGGATAATATATTCAGCAAAGCTTCGGTCTACTCTCCTTAAACTTGAAGCTGGGTTCTAAGCTTGTTGGTGTCCGTCGATAGGCCTGACTTGCTCTTTTTGAGAACTCAGCATTTTTTTTGGTAAAGAATGCTGAAGGAATAATTAATGAAAATTAAACTGGCTATGACTTCGTATCATGTTTGGGCGGTGAAGACGCGTTATCTAAAGCCTTATAATAAAGGTAAGATAGAACTTGCATTGTATATCATCTGGAAAATTGGACTTTATACAGTTTTAATGTTCTGTATTATGTGTACTGTTTGTTGTCTTTTTTATGAAATAAACTTAAAAGAACCTAGCCAGCCCATTGAAAATATTCTTGAATATGAAAAATGGATTACCAACCTAAAGCCTTTAGAGCGTATTTTATCATCTGAAGTACTAAAGGACACTGAAAATTATCCACTATTATGTTCTTCAAACCTTCTCTTTTAATTTTAGAAAGCATGGGGATATTGGAATAATATCTTTTGATCACCGAATAACTTCTTGGTTTTGAAAATAAGACAGCTTTTCAAAACGAAGCAAGATTTCTTGAAGGTTTCTAGAGAGAGGCGGTAAAGAATGTGTAGTATTTTTGTCTTGGGGTGTTATTTGTTCCAGCAGGTATGTTTTTTTCATCAATGAATTAGATGTTAGTAAGGTACAACAACTATATTTTTTATTCAACTGGCTTTTTATATATTATTTGTGTTTATTGCAACTGATTTTTTAATAGGGTAATCTCAATGATAGATAGGAGTGAGTGAGGTTTGACTTTGTTGGAGCTGAAATAAGCTTAATCTTTAGGTTAAGCCTAGAGCAGTCTCAGTAGTAAGTGGTGAGTTGAAAGGTAGCACTGAATGAAGCTTTATTTATTAGCAATACATTATACTGCAAATTGGTATTTTTTAATTAAAGCTTATCGTCAGTCTTTTTATTTACCATTACTTGTTATCTTTTTATGTTTTCTTTACAGTATTATTTTTGTTCTAGGCCCGTTCCAGATTGAAAATTATATCATTTTTTTTATGGCGGGTTGTAGAAGGTATTAGCCAATGCCATCTTTCGGCTCCTCAGTATTATAAAGAAGAACTCAAACTCAAAGATGCACTGATTAAAAACCTCAACGATATAAAGACGCAACAGTTACTACACAATAACTCAGACTACCAAGGGCGATTAGATTTAGCGGTTCAGTACAGTCTTACGCAACGTTCTTTACCGTTAATGCTGGCTTTAACCAATCATGAGCGTTTGGTGTTAAATGAACAAGTGAGAATAGCCTTAAAAGAAAAACAGTATTTAAGAGGTAATAGCCCAGCATTTCCCACGCTACAAGCCTTGAGTTTTAGCTCAACAGAAAAAAGCCAACCACAGTCTTATCAGCCAGGGGACATGATACGGTTTACGGTTGAAGTACCCCCTAAATTTTTACAGAAACGCAGCACCCAAGCCGTGCATTATTGCGAGGTATTAAGTGTTGATTTAGCTTCAAGTGTAATCACCCTCTTTGATAATCACAATCAACAACAACGGATTTGGAACCCCACCTTTGCCGAAAATCTTAAACAAATTGATGTCTTCAGGGTAGAAAAACGCGAACTGATGGTAGGGGATACCTTGGTTTGGACGCATACTCTAAAAGACATTCACGATAAAACCTTGCACAGAATTAAAAACCAAAGTGCTTTAGTACTTTCCATTAACAATCACATAGCTACAATCAGACTGCAAAATGGACAAACAACGTTATTAGAAACCCAGCATTTAAAACAACAACACTGGGACCACGGCTATGCTTTGATGTTGAAAAATGTTGATATCAATAAAACACAAAATAGTGTTCTCGTATTACACAGCAATAAAATTGATAACAAAACCATTCACAATATCCAGGCATTGTTAGAACACAGTCAAGAATATCAAAAAACCACCACCCTTATCTGTGATGACTTTGAAAAGATAAAACAAGTCATTGAGGCTAATGGGATTGAATATTTTGATGCAGCCTCTATTGAAGTACCCTATGTTCGTTCTGAAGCGTTATCTGAACACCCAACAACAGTAACCCAACAAGTATTCCAAGGGCTACAAGAGGCCTATTTAAAGGTCAGACAATTAAACCCAGAATTTTTACCACAAAATTTAGCGAACGCTGAAAAAGTGGAACCTGAACGAAAATACTCGCCTGAATTTAGATTAGCCTGCGACACGGTTGATAAGGTGTGTTTATTTCATTCAGAACGAGAAGCTGTTTTAAAGTTAAAAACCTTACAGCTTGAAGCTGCACAATGTGGCGGACTTAAAACGCCTATTGAATTAATTAATGAAGCATTTAACTGTGCTATTACCAAAGGGTGGTTAGTGGTTCTGCCTTCCAACTCTGACAAAACCCTTGTGGCTACTCGCCATACTCTCCTTTTAGAAAAGCTTTGCATTAGAAACATGAAGAGGGGCAAAAACCAACTCCCGCCTATTGTTCCCCCTGAGGCACCCGCTTTACAAACCATTCAATCACAAGCCACCTTTACCCGCGGTCAAAAAAAAGCGATTCACCTACTCTTAACATCCCCCGATAGATTTGCAGCCGTACAAGGCATTGCAGGGGCGGGTAAAACAACGGCCTTAAAAGAAATCAATGCCCAGTGTCTGTCTGTAGACTTTAAAACACTGGTCTTAGCCAATACCGGCAGCGCTAAAAACCAAGCCAAGCATAGCTCGGGTATAGAAGCCATGACAACCGCCCAGTTTTTAACCCGTACAGAAACTTTACTTCGGACAAACCCTATCAAAGCCAAAGCAGATTTTGGGGGTAACCGGTTAATCATTCTGGATGAAGCCTCGATGGTCTCCACCCAAGAGATGTTTAGATTACAAACCGTTGTTGAAAAATTAGAAGCGCGTTTACGTTGGATAGGAGACTTTAAACAAATAGGCGCTATAGGAGCAGGGGACCCTTTTAGAGATGCATTGGCCTATGGCATAAGCCAAACCGCTATGACAGAAAATGTACGCTTAAACGACAGAACAGCCTTAGCTGCCATGAAGAGCGCTTATGCCGGAGATATGGCGAGTACACTTAATCTTTTGAAAGACAGCATTGCAGAAATACCCAATAAAACAGAAGCCCTTCAAAACCTTGTTGATGTGTATTTTTTAATGCGGGATTTGAAGAAAACAGAGCCCCTCGTGATGACACCTTTAAACGAAGACAGACGCTTTGTTAATAATACCATTAGAGAAAGACGTATCGCACAAAAAGAGTTAAGCGGCCTCGCATTAGAAACCCCAGTATATTTACCAACCGATAGACGAGAAATCGATAAAAAGGACATCCATGCTTATCGCTCAACCGATATTATTCGGTTTAGTACTAACCATCCACGTTTAGGGGTTAAATCAGGAGATTACCTACAAGTCCTTGACATTGATACAAAGCATCATCGCCTACATTTGCAGCTCGATAATGGTAAAATAATTTATTGGTCGCCTAAAAATAGTGAAAAGCCCAGTGACATTGAGATTTATCGACAAGAGAAGAGAGATTTACTTCAAAATGACATCGTTATTTTTAAAAGAAATAATGAGGCATTAGGTATCTTCAATGGAGACAAAGCAACAATTGTCAACATACAAGACAGCCATATAACCGTCCTATTAGAAAATAACCAAAATATAACCTTAGACTTATCTCAAAAACAAAACCAACATTTAGATTATGGGTATGCATTAACGCCTTATGCAGCCCAAGGCAGAGATGTGAAATATGTGATTGCCTATGGTGAAGGTCCAAAACCTTACTCTAAAAAAACATCCGAACTTAAAAAAGGTGACATCATTGTAGTACCGGGCGCCTACCAAGAGACGAATAATTCCCTATCACCAGAAAAATCTAAGATAGGCGAGGTGGCCGTAGTCGAGGAGAAACACTTGACTATGAGAGTTGATGGCCACCTCAGCTCAATCATAACAAACAAAAACCAAGCATGGGAATATTTTCCGCCTTTTTTTGAACGTAAGGACCATGAGTTGCCTTTATCTACCTCTCAACAATCCTTCATTGTTCAGATTACCCGTGGGGACTGGTTATATCTGGTGGTGCCTTATATCCCCGATTTTCAGAAAACCTTAGAGAAACATAAGAGGAACAAAGCATCGGTTTTAAGCCACCTTGATCCGAATTGGCAGCAATTAAGCCAAAGTGTGAATCGCCTAGTTGAAAACATCAACGGCAAATACGACAAAGAAAATAACAAAAATTTAGCCGAAAAAACTTCTCAAGAAATCAGAATCCATTACGCTAAAGCGCAATATGAACAATCGGTTTGTATAAAAGGTACCCTGGCAGAAAAGTATTTGCAAACGTTTAGAGGTATCACGGGTGTGTTACCTTCAAGCTTTAGATATCACCCGGGTGTTAGACATTTAAACACAAAAAAACTAACACCCGCCTTAATCGTACCCATTCAT
>JBGAIP010000016.1:0-35933 GCA_044225395.1 Gammaproteobacteria bacterium | reverse complement strand
TAAATTTAAGACGGCGAGTCAAATGATAGCGATTCTTTTATTGCTCTCTCAAGACCCACAGTTATTAAACTGGATTTCTGTGTTAGGTTATAGCTTGATTTATGCTGCATCCGTTTTAACCCTTTGGTCAATGATTGTGTATCTGCGGGTCGCTTGGGACGATCTAATCGCCGAAGGTTAATAAATTCTTGAATCGCATCATCTTCTTCGATAGAATGCATCCTTAGTGCGGGAATAGCTCAGTGGTAGAGCACAACCTTGCCAAGGTTGGGGTCGCGAGTTCGAGCCTCGTTTCCCGCTCCATGCTTTAGAAAATACCTCTGACGGCTGGGTGGCAGAGTGGTCATGCAGCGGCCTGCAAAGCCGCGTACGACGGTTCGATTCCGTCCTCAGCCTCCATTACCGTTTTTTCCTCGTTCTAAAAATCCTAAGACGGGCACCACGACGACACCACCGGATAAAACAGAGATTCACGTTAGATCAATCCGTTCCTGTCAAGACTAGTGAGTAAGGTGGTCACCCCGTGCCATGTTTAATTTTGCGTCCGTGTTAGAGTACGGAGACAGTATTCCTAAAAGCGTATCTGAGGCTTTCAGTTAGTACCAAAAAGTCATGACACAAGCAAAAAAAAAATGTGATAAACTGCAACCGCTTGCAAACTCAGGTCCGCAGTATATGGATGCAGCAATGTCTGTAGGATTTC
The DNA here is from genome assembly GCA_044225395.1 of Gammaproteobacteria bacterium. Taxonomy (GTDB): domain Bacteria; phylum Pseudomonadota; class Gammaproteobacteria; order UBA6186; family Azoamicaceae; genus CADEGZ01. The sequence goes on along the minus strand of JBGAIP010000016.1, from coordinate 35,230 downwards.
AAAAGTTAAATTTTGATTAAGGGAGAAAAGGATGAAACTAATCAACGCAATTAAAGAAAATAATGAAGCAGAAGTTGTAAGACTATTAAATCAAGAACCTTTTATAAGAGAGTTTAGTATCAATGATGTGGATGAGGAATTAGGAGGAACTGCTTTATGGTGGTTAGCGAAATTAGGGTATTATCGTTTAATACAACTTTTGGCTGTAGAAAGCATCAGTATTGTTAATGAGCCTGATAGAATTGGTAGAACCCCGATTTTTATTGCTGCTGAATGTGGAGAAGCAGAAACTATAAGAGAACTACGTCGTATGGGTGCGGATCTGAATACAATCAATAACAATGGAGAAAGCCCAGTTTTCGCTGCTGCTAATAATGGACATATTAAAGCAATTGTTGAATTAAATTGTTTGGGCGCGAATATGGATAATGCTGATAACAGGGGTCGTACCCCTGTCCATATAGCTGCTGAAAAGGGGGATACAGAAGTAATAACTGCGTTACATCGTGCAGGTGCGGATGTGAATAGAGTTGATAACGATGGAACGACTCCAATTATGGTTGCTGCTATGCATGGATATTCTGCAGCCATAACTAAGTTATATGAGCTCAAAGCAGATATGCGCACTTTGAATCACGTTGGCTGGACCCTAGTTTATGCTGCTGCTTATCATGGGCATGTGGATGCAGTAAAGAAGTTACATTCTTTAGGTTGTAGTGTAGATGAACCAAATGCAGATGGTGAAACCCCGGTTTATACAGCGGCTTGCAACGGAAATATAAGGGCAATAGTTACCTTACATGCGGCAGGTGCAAATGTTAATATCCCTGATAATGATAACATAACCCCTATTTTTATCGCTGCTCAAAATGGACATGCCGAGGCGATAACCGCGTTAAAAAAAGCAGGTGCGAAAGTTGATACCCCTAATAAAGATAACATGACCCCTATTTTTATCGCTGCTCAAAATGGACATGCCGAGGCGATAACCGCGTTATGCGCAGCAGGTGCGAAAGTTGATACCCCTAATAAAGATAACATGACCCCTGTTTTTATCGCTGCTCAAAATGGGCATGCCGAGGCGATAACTGCGTTATGCGCAGCAGGTGCGAAAGTTGATACCCCTAATAAAGATAACATAACCCCTGTTTTTATCGCTGCTCAAAATGGACATGCGGAGGCGATAACTGTGTTAAAATTTTTGGGTGCAGATGTAAATGCAATTAGAAGCGACGGTGTAACACCGGTATATATAGCTGCTCAAAATGGTCATACGGAAGCGATAAGCGTATTAAGTAACGAAGGTGCGAACGTCAATACGCCTGATAAAGATGGAAAAACTTCTGTTTATATCGCTGTCATGTACAGCTATACAGAAGCGATAGTTGCATTATGTAGTGCGGGCGCGAATATGAATATGGCAGATAAAGATGGGAAGACACCAGTTTATGTAGCTGCTGAACATGGAAATGTAGAAGCAATAACTGCATTACGTAGTGCGGGCGCGGATATGGATATGGCAGATAAAGATGGGAAGACACCGGTTTATATAGCTGCTCAAAATGGTTATGCGGAAGCGATAAGCGTATTAAGCAACGAAGGTGCGAATGTCAATACACCTGATAAAAATGGAAGAACTCCTGTTTTTGTCGCTGCCATGCACGGATGTACAGGAGCGATAGTTGCATTATGTGATGTAGGCGCAAATGTGAATACATCTGATAACAATAAAATGACACCAATTTTTGTTGCTGCTCAAAATGGATATTTTAGTGTGGTTAACTATTTATTAGAGTGTGGCGCTGATGAGTTTATCGAAACGCCTTCTGGTGATACACCTTTAAAGGTAACAAAGGACGCCAAGATTGTTGAGTTGTTAACGCCTAATTCTCAAAAAATGGAAGCATTTATTAGTCAAGAAAAGTATACAAAAGCGTATGAATATTATAAGAGAGATTCTATTTTACCAAATTCTAAAATCAAAGCAGCTCTTATGTTTGTAATGGTTGGAGATTTGCAGTCCCTGAAAAATTTTATCGATGATACCCCTAACGTAGACCTAGCTGAAACGGTAGAAGGTAACACTTTGCTTCATTTTTCTGCTCGGGCAAACCACTGGAATTTCATAGAATATCTGGCGAAGCAAGGTTGTGGGTTCACTGTAGTCAATGCAGAAGGTGATACCCCTTTACACATTGCGATGCAACATGGGTGCATGGCATTTTCAAAAACATTTTTAAGTTTCATCGGTACCGAAAGTTTAGATAAAATTTTAGAAGTTGAAAATAAGGATGGCCGTACTCCTGTACAGATTGCTATGATACATGGCTATACAGAAGCATTGGAATTGTTATTAGCTCTTAAAGTTAATCTTTATCACCAAGATAAGAGAGGTCAAACTATATTACATTTAGGTGTAGTATATAACAAGATGGAAATGCTCACGTTTTTACTCAATCATGATTTATTGCCCTCTAATTTTGAAATGGGAATGCGCGATGAAAAGGGTCAAACTGCATTACATTTGGCAAGCCAAACAGGGTTAAATTTAGCTGTTCAATTATTATGCTGCAAAGGGGCGCCCTTAGGCATGCTGAAAAATGCTCGCACCCTAGAATAGTAGGGTATCTAAAAAATTATGAAGTGAGACAAGGTTACCATGATGTTAAAAAATCAAAAATTTGCAATCTTGTTTTTCAAGGTGGAAGTGTTAAAGGGATAGCATATTTAGGCGCTTTAAAAAAGCTAGAAAATAAAGGTGTTTTGTTAAAAGATATGGAGAGAATGGGGGGTGCTTCTGCAGGTGCAATTACTGCCACTCTATTAGGACTTGGATATGTAATATCAGAGATTGAAGCGGTACTTGATAAATTAGACTTTAAAGATTTGTTAGACAGTGATAAAAGTCAGAATTTTCTTGAACTTAAGGATGTAATGGCTGAAAACACAGGATCGAGTTGGGCAAAGGTTTTGCTTCATTCGGGCACGATTATAGGTTTTATTAATAAGCTCAAAGCAGATTATGGTATCTTTAAGGGAGAGTTTTTACGAAATTGGATTGAGCGAATAATTTTCGAGAAAACAGGTATTAAAGATGCTACCTTTTTTGAATTAGCTGAGCTAAAAGCAAAAAACGGTAATCCTAAAAATTTTAAAGACATCTATTTAATAGGCACCAATGTCAGTACAGGCGAAACAGAAGTATTTTCTCATGAACATACCCGTGATATGATTATTGCAGACGCTGTTCGTATTTCCATGTCTATTCCAATCTTGTTTGTGCCACATCAGAGATACGATAAGATTAATGGTGTGCGCACCTTAAAAACAAATGACCGTTACATAGATGGTGGGGTAACCGAAAACTATCCACTTTGGCTCTTTGATAATAGTAAATATTTGGAAAATACCAAGGGTCCCGGATTTTCGCAAATAAACCAAGAAACCCTGGGGTTTCGTTTAGTGCCCTGGAACACCAAAGTTCGCTATGAACAACAACGAGCTCCTGATAGTAAAGATATTGATGGATTGATTTCTTTTATCTTTTCTATTATCAATTGTTATTTAGAAAAACAAGAAAGCGAGCATGCGCGTCAAAAAGAAAGCCTGCATCGGACCATTTATATTGATACCGTAGGAGTATCGATGTTGGACTTTAATCTAAGCGACGAAAACAAAAGAAATCTAATAAATGCTGGGTATAGGGCTGCCGATGAATATTTTTCTCGAATGCAGGTTTTAGACAAAAAAGTGTCGCTTTCACCTCATTTATTGGCCACTCTAGTTAGAACTTCTAAACACCCTCTACTTATCCAAGGAGAAAGAGGTATAGAGATTAAAGGTATAGAAATAAATCCTGAAATGTTGCCAAAATTAATTTACAAATTTTATTTATATGGTACAGATTCGGAAATAGAATTTTTAGACGGTTTGAAAATAAATATTAATGCTCAGGATAAAGAGGGTAATACAGCTGCACATTATGCTGTGAAAAGCCAACAACTGCGTTGCCTAGAACGTTTAATTCAGAAAAGTGCAAAACTAGACACCGTCAATAATTTTCAGGCATCCCTATTAGATTTAGCATGTATGATTCAAGACTCTCGAGTTAGCATTCAAGTGCTAATAAAATTATTGAGAAACGGTGCTTGTGTTGTTGTTCAAAGACAGAATTTTGAGCGTATTAGAGAAATTGTTGAACAATATCATGTCGAAAATGTGGTACCCAGGTTAATTGAGCAAGTAAACATTCAGAGACTATCTGAAATTCGTTCGCCCTTATCCATTAGCCCACCGCTACCAGAATCACCTATGCTTCCTGCATTCGATCAAATGAGGAGAAACCCTACTTCTAGTCCTTCGAGCGATGGTTCAAACAACAGTCGTTCTAGATCATATAATGGACACTCCGGAATGTCGTAATTTGAACTTTACACAGGGCCCAGTAGAGAGTAAGATTTAGTGGCTGATTATCCATAACAAATTGAATGTGGGTTTACTCACAGCTACTGCGTTTAAGTACCGGATCATCCAAAGACATCCGCGCATTAAAAGCGTAGCATCTTGATGAAACGCGGTCCTAATTCGACAGCCAGGAGAAAGACTAAACCAACAAAGGAACAGGGAGTAAAAGATTATGTTAAGACGTGAATCAGATAAAAACGAAGCACTTGTTAATTACCAAGATATTACCTTTGGAAAACTACTTGGTAGTGGCGGCTTTGGTGAGGTTTATCACGGCACCTGGCGACATAACGATATCGCCATCAAAAAACTCCTTCTGAAAAATATTACCCCTGAATCAGCCCAAGAATTTGAAACCGAATCCCAAATAATGGCTCGCCTACGTTCTCCAAACATTGTTCAGTTTTATGGATATTCGATAACACCAGAACGTTGTATTGTGATGGAGTATTGCTCGAATGGCTCACTTTTTAGTGTCTTGCATAGCAACCAATCTTTGGAATGGTCTATACGTGTTAATATTGCTTTAGGCGCCGCTAAAGGCCTTGCTTTTTTACATGAGGAAAGAATTTTACATAGAGATATTAAGAGTTTAAACATATTATTAACCGCACACTTTGAAGCAAAATTAACAGACTTTGGGTTATCCAAACTTAAAGCGGAAACCAGATCCCACGCAGCAGCGACTAAAACAAATAGTGCTGTTGGAACACTACAGTGGATGGCACCAGAACTATTTGATCCAGAAGGTGTTTATACAGAAAAATCGGATATTTACAGTTTAGGTGTTACATTTTGGGAATTATCTTCTCGTAAAATTCCCTTTGAAAAAGCAATAAATCCTATGTTAGTACCCATGTGGATAGGACAAGGCAAACGTGAAATCATTCCTGCAGATTGTCCGCTTGTATTTGGCAGACTTATTCAACAATGCTGGGATGGGGATCCCACTAAACGTCCAGATACCAACGTCATCATCACACAATTAAAAAAATCTTTAGAAGCATTTTCTGTTCAAAGGATAACCAATGCACCCAGCCCTAATCCATCTCCTTTTCATGCACCTTCAGGCCCACAATATTATAGTAACCTTGTTTCTGAAGATGCGCCTAAACCCTTAGTATTTTCATCACCAAAACTACAACCTGCACCCCAAATAAAACAAGCCTCACCTCAAGCGGTTGCTGCTTTCGTAAGACTAATAGCTGAAGGCGAACAAAACAAAGCTGAAGTGCTCCTTCAAAACGACGCTACTTTAGCCTTATTGTCCAGCGATGTTACTGATTTATCAGGCCGAACATTCAAGGGCATCACGGGGTTTCAGTATGCAGTGTGGGCATTAGATTGGCACATGTGGACAATGATTTTAAAGTACTTATCCAAAGACGTCGCTGCCGAACAAATCAAAGCCATGGACAAAGGTCTATGGATATCCCAACACCACAAATCTGGGGATTGGTTAGTACAAAATCTTTTAAATGCTTTGCAAATACAGATTGATTTATTAAAGCAATCCAAATTGGATGAAGCTGATGCCCAATGGTACAAAGGAGTTGGAAGCTCTCAATATTTGCTTCCGATACCCTTTGTTAACGAATATTGTCATCCTAATCGTCCATTCAATCCTTGTCCCGAATTTGCCGTATTAGCATCCTTACCTCGCATGCGTAAAACTGATAAAGGAGAATGGTTCACGGCGATTCATAACGGCGGTGGACTTGAAAAAAAATTTCCAGTACTTCGTTATTCTTTGGGGCAGCAGCCTGCTCGTGGCCCAGTTGGGGCGGCGATTGCAGCTGCATGGCGAGGTTTTGGAGCACCATATGATTTTAAGGCACTCCATACTCTCTTAGCAGCCCGATTGCTGCAGCGTGACCAACTGATCGCCGATCTCTCGAGCAGTAAGCGTTATGGCTATAATTAAATAGCATGTAGTCGTGAGCCAAGCCAAGCAATGCCAGGAACTTTCTTTCTGGCACGTGCAGTCTAACGTCTATAATATTCAATCTTAAGAATCGGCGATGCGCCTGGGACCACCAAGTTCAATGCATCAAGTATCGCTGAACCTTGTTTGGAACTATAGAATCTGCCCTCATTGCGACACATTTAATGTATAGGTACAATAGCTGAGGGGTAACTGTACTCACTGCTAAAATTCGATGATAGGCACCTTTATTTGTTACATATAAGATACATCATATTTATCGCAAAAAACGGAATGGGTGGGTTTATGTTGGATTATTTAGGTGAATGCTCCTGTGGATTGATTAAGTTTAGTTGCAAGGGCGATCCTTTGTTTACTCAATATTGTCACTGCAACAAGTGCCGTGACATTTCCTCACTTTCAAACCGCGATAGTGATAAATCGGGTTACGCATTTACCGCGGCCTATTTAACGCAAAATTTTAGAATAACATCTGGTAATCACAACCTCGAAGAAATTATTGCAAACAATGTTAATCATTTAAGATGCAAATCATGTCATAGTCTTATTTACGGGATATCAAGGGATCCTGAAAAGCAAGCTGGCATTGGTGTCAATGCAAATAATTTTAAATTTAGTTATGCAACGCCGGATGCTTTCAAACCCGTTAGACACATCTGGTACACTAACAGGATTATTGATTTTAATGATGATTTGCCAAAGTATATAGATGCTCCAAAAGAGCAGCTTGGAACAGGGGAGCTTTTTACCGTATCACCCAAGCTGGGAAATGTTTTGTGAGTGAATATCAGTGGATGTCAATCGAATAACTAGCTTAAAATCTAGATTTGACCCTATTACTCAAACTTCTTATAATGTCCGTTGCCTTAAAACATGCCCGGGTGGCGAAATTGGTAGACGCAAGGGACTTAAAATCCCTCGGGGCTTAAACCCCGTGCCGGTTCAAGTCCGGCCCCGGGCACCAAATATTCTGTGGAAGGGGTTAGATCTGGGCACAGACAAATAATTTAATTCTTTTCTGAACGGTTTCCAAAACTTCAAATTAATGAGCTGTATTCTCTTAATAGGGTAACTGTTTGTGGGAGAGATAGTCCTTCCAATGTTTTCAAGTATTCATCTGCATTTTTAGTTGGTTTTTTAAGGCCTTTTCTTAGCGTTCTTACTGTTGTACAAACCGAGCCTGCAGCAATATTTATCAACATGCTTACAAAATCATCCGGGTGCTGTGCTTCAATATTATACGAACATAATAACTTTTTTGGAAAGTCTTTAAGATTGTATGTAACGATAGTATCTGCATTTGATCGAATGGCTGCTGCTAAAATATGCCGATCATTAGGGTCTGGTAGTTTTATAATAGGTATGATACTTTCATAGCCTTCTACTAAACAATCTCGTGTACTGTTATTCATCAAATTTTTGGTTCGTTCAAGTTGTTCTTGATTTAAATCAGATCTGTTTTTGAGTACATTACGTATCCATTCTTTATGAATATCGTTTGTCCATTTTGCTCTAAAAAAATTATTATGCGCCAATCGAATTAATAAGTCTCTTAGCGGTGCTGGGTATAATACACAGGAGTCTAGTACAACAATAAAATTTTCAACCATTAAATTAATATCCCATATCGAGGTCTTGAGCATCCTCTGTTAATTTGTTTAGAATTTTTAATCTTTCAGCATCGTCTTTTTTTCTGTAATTCATGAGATCTTCAAATAAAATTTTACGACGAGTGCCTACTTTTCGATAGGGTAGCTTACCTTCTTCTAGCAAAGAAATAAGATAAGGACGAGAAACGTTTAATAAATTTGCAGCTTCTTGTGTGGTAAGTTCGGCATGGATAGGAATGATTGTTACTGCGTTTCCGGCCGCCATTTGGGTTAAAATAGTAAACAGCATTTTAAAAACCGATGCGGGTATACGTATCATTTTTTTTCCGTCAACCTGAATTTCGAACGTATGCATTTTGTTTGTGTCTATTCCTGCTAAGGATCGGCTTGACTCAGTGGCCAATTCAATATCCTTTTCGTTAGGAATAACGGGATCTAATTTTTTCAATATACTATTTGACATTACTTGCTCCTATTGTCCCAAAATAATCTTGCCAAGATATAAGTCGATTAACTAATCTTCTTCTAGTAAGAGTATAGCATATATTCGAAATAAATGAAATATACGAAATATTTTATTTGTTGTATATGCAATATTATGTAAGATGTAGGTGTAGTGGGGGTGCATTATTATGCTCAAAAGCTAGATTTTGTCACAAGATCTGTTGTCTAAAAACGGGTAACCGAATTTACAGAATAAAAGTTACTCTATCCCTAAATGTCTTCGAAACACCTAAGGCTCACCTAATTTGGATCATAAACTATAGTTAGAAATGATTATGGACACATTGTTTTGAAGGGGTAATATTAAATGTCGAATAAAATAAGAGAAGATTGGGAAAAACTTGATCGATGGTGGTATCGGAAAGCATTTATTTCTAATAGTGAGCCAAAATTCACATATCATTATAAGAGCAAATTAAGTCGTTCGTGTAAAGTGTTTGAAGTAACCACAAAAAAAACAAATCAACTTTGTGGATTCATGTTAATTGAAAAAGATTTAAGAGATAGCATTGAACTTTTGAATGAATATTCTAAACTTTTTACTGCATCAGGGGGAACTCTTTTTTCAAAAAATATTGTTTTAAAAGGCTTAATGAAAGCCATAGTTATTACATATGGAAAGTGTTTTTCTCGGGCAGACGGAAGAAAAATTAAGTTATCAAGAAAAGATATTCCTAAAGAATATGAAATAGTTCATGAAGATTTAATAAATATGAGGAATCAATATGTGGCGCATTCAGGTAAAACCAATTTAGAGCGTTGTAAGTTTGTGTTTCTTTTGCCACCCGAAAAAAAGGGTAAAACTGTTAGAGTATTAACATGTCATGAACTTTATCAAACCACGGGCACATCTGATTTTTTTGGAAACGCTAAGTTTTTAATGGAAAAAGTCATTATAAATCTTAAAAATAAAATTTCATGTTTAAAAAATAATATTCAGGAGGAAATTGATAGTATTTCGCGGGATAAATTTTATGAGTTTTCAAGAAACAAGTGCGAGAGAAGTTCTTTAAACGAAGCCGATTTAGCCAGGTTAATTGGTGGGTAATAGTCCTATTCTATAGTGTGTAATGGGCGCTCTGCGATCGCAATACCCCACCCAAAAGTCCCAAAATCGCCTCAAACACCCTTGACACTGATCATTGATTTGTATAGAGTTTGTTCCTGTACATTTGTGTATAGCATAGACTTAAAATCCCTCGGGGCTTAAACCCCGTGCCGGTTCAAGTCCGGCCCCGGGCACCAAATATGAAATTGTTAAGACTTTGCCTTTTTCATCAACATACTACAAACCAGCCCAACCATTTTAGCTTTATCTTTGGGATCACTTTCCGCAATTAGTAGGGTTAAAGCAGTAAGTGCTGGTGGTGTTATACGTGATGTATCCAGAACTTTGGCTTGTTCTAAGAACCAAATAAAGGCATATGCACCTGAGCGTTTGTTACCATCTATAAATGGGTGGTTTTTGATGATGAAATACAATAAATGCGCTGCTTTCTCTTCCACGCTAGCATATAAATCTTGATCGCCAAAACCCTGCATAACGTTGCCAACTATTCCAGAAACGCTGTCGTTTGTTCGTTCAGTACCAAACAATTCTGTTGCCTCACCTTTATTAATTAAAGCGCGTTTTAAATTTAGTAGAGCCTTATTCAGTTTGTTTGCCGTTAAGGCCACTTTTCTTTTCGTTATTCCTTGGGTAACCAGAATATCCTTGTCATACGCATCTAGTGACATCCACGTATCGGCAAACATAGTTATAAGTTCTAATATGCTGGCATTGTCCACTTTTGAATCATGTGGCAACAAGCTTTTAACATCTTCAACTGCTTTTAGAAATTCATCATAACCAGATTTTAATCTGTTACGATTGATGGTATAACCTTTCAATATATGATCTTGTAAGACATTGGTAGCCCACTGGCGAAAGCGTGTACCTTCAAGTGATTTAACTCTATATCCAACGGAAATAACCACGTCTAAACTGTAGTATTTGACTGGTTTGTCTGAATTTGCAATGTGCATATTTTGCACATTGCTTTTTTGAGGCAATTCTCCTTCACGAAACAGATTATTGATATGCTTAGTTATGACCGTACGTTCTCGTCCAAAAAGCTTGGTCATTTGCTCTTGAGATAGCCATACCGTTTCATCCAGATAATTGACTTTTAACTCTACATCCTTGGCTTTAGACCTGTATATAACAATCGTTTCCGATGTGTTTGTAATTGTCATGATGTTTTACTCGCTATATATATTTAAAATATAATAACAAAAAACAGCTTCCCTGTTAAATAGAAAAATCGTTTGTTATTGATTTTTTTTTACTAGTATATCGCCTCATATGGATCCAATTCAGTTTATTCCAAAATGGAATAAGTAGAAGAGGTCAAATCTAGTCCTGAGGTTTAGGTCGTGGTCGTCTATTGTTAGTATCCATATCGTTATTGATAATATTTTTATTAGAAGGTTGTAAGACACCTTGTTGCCGAAGTTTATCCATAAAGGTTTTTACTTCTTCAGGTGTATCGATAGGTCCCGATTGTAGTGCTCCCCAAATAAACCGGACCACCTAGGACTGCTCTAACGAGATAGGAATAGGAGTAGGAATATGACTATTAACAACGGTGTAGAGGTTACTGAAATTATTTGTTCAACCAACAAGAGGAAACGATGGACTGGCGTTGAAAAGCGACAGATCGTCAATGAAACATATCAGGCAGGAGTATCAGTCTCGTATATTGCCAGAAAACATGGTATACCTCCTAGCCAATTATTCGCTTGGCGTAAACATTGGGAGGGGGGAGCATTGGCAGGCGTTGATTCCGAAGAAAAGGTCGTACCGTTAAGTCGGGTTAAGGAACTTGAGAAACAGATCAAGAAGTTAGAGCGTATTCTGGGGAAAAAGACCCTGGAAGTCGAGATTTTAAAAGAGGCTGTCACCATTGGTAGGAAAAAAAACTGATCTCGCGGCAACCCTTATACGGAGTGGAAGATTTCGAATAAGAGGCATTGCAAAGGCTTTAGAATATCACGTTCTAATTTGTATGACAGAGAAACGAAGGATAAAGGTATGATTTCAACTGAAATTGAAAAGACGAATCACTCTTAGAAGCGATAAAAGAGCTGATAAAAATAAGGCCAACTTATGGTTATCGCCGAGTAACAGCATTATTAAATCATTGTTCTTAATCAGTCAAAAGTGAATCACAAACGAGTATATCGTCTGATGAAATTGTCTGGATTATTATTGCCAAAGCACGGTATCTCAAGACCTTCGCGAACTCATACTGGTCAAATTCAAACCTAAGAAGCAATACGCGTTGGTGCAGTGATTATTTTACGATCCCTTGTTGGAATGGAGAAAGGGTTTATGTCGCTTTCAGCCTAGACACTTGCGACCGAGAGGCTATGCGATACGTAGCATCAACGAAGGGGATTAATGGCGAAGCTATCCGTGATTTGATGGTGGAAACGCTCGACTATCGCCTTAAAGGTATTATGCCGAATCATAAAATCCAATGGTTATCCGATAATGGTCCAGCTTACGTTGCTCACGAAACAATAGAATTTGGACGAAGGATAGGTTTAGAGATTTGTACTACGCCACCTTATAGTCCAGAGAGTAACGGTATGGCTGAGGCATTGGTTAAAACTTTGAAAAGGGATTACGTCTGGGTTTCTGATTTATCGGATGCTCAAATGGTAATGAGGCAATTGCCGGGATGGTTTGAGGATTACAATGAGAGAGCTCCTCATAAAGCATTGCAAATGCGTTCCCCCAGGCAGTATATTAAGCATAAATCGGCAAGCTAAGTGGTCCGGTTTTATAGGGGCAACTCCACCGATAACAGATTTTGCTTTCTTAACAAACCTAAAAAAACTTCAATTTCACGAGGGGTATCAACCGGGCCCTCTACTCTGTTAAAGCGCCATGTTTTTAGAGCCACTAAAAGGTTCCTGACCTCACTATCAGTAAATTCTCGATTTGGATCTAAATGACGTTCTTTTTGCAAAATGCCTAAAATTGCTTTTATTTCTTTATCAGTATCAACAGGTCCTAATAACACCACCATAGCCATCACCCCTCGATCTATTTATCTCTTTCTTAATAGTATAGTTCTATCATTTTGTTGCATATACACAAATCTTCTCATGAAGTGATAAAGTTTTAATTTTCAATGCCGATATTTCACATAAGCATAAAAAGGGCAAGAAAATGCTATGGGGATTAATAAGCGCATCGCGTTCTTACTGAATATTTACAAATACGTATTATATAGGGGGATTAAAAAATGTTGCATTTATTTAAGCATGTTCGGGGTAAAAGTAGGAGTTTTTCGGGAAAAAGGCTGCAACAAAGAAAAAAATTTAAACGAGATTTTCATAAATTACCAGAAGAAACTAATCTTGTTTTTATTCATGGAGATAATACCCTTGCCACTTATGCTGCACTTAATATGCTAGGCTCACGGAAGACCACTTATTTTGGACGTCCTACCTTCTATAGTAATATGGAACGGGAAATAAATTTTTATCAAAAAGTTAAAGACTTTGATCCTGTTCGTCAGAAAATAGCAATTGCATTAGGTTATAATGAAAACGACACTTTGAATACGAAGCAATTAAATAAAATAGACCTAATATTACATAAATATCTTGAGGAGAAAGGAGTTGAAGTAAACATTGTCTCTCAAATAGAGGGTGTGGAAAAAGATGTAAATGGTGTGACATTAGTGAAGACGACAGAAATAGATGGAGAGTATAAGAGACGTCCATTTTCTGCGGGAACTCTGTATCATTGCTCGATGAATAATTTTCGCGAGCATAACAACCCAACATTACGTAACTTTCCAATTTCTGATCAATTTCTACAAAGAGATTGGAATGAGAATGTCCCATTATCTATCTCGGGAACTGGTCCCTCTGCCATTACTATGATAAGAGAATGTCTTAACTCAGGACGAGATTTCATCTTAACCGATAAAGAAGCTCTTAATTCGTTTCGAGCTTGGGCCAAGCAACTTAAAAATACAGGAGAGCATGATCTTGAATGCGATTATATTCTTTCTGATAAATTTAAGCAGCACTGTTTAGGTGAGAAGCATCCCTTTTTGACTGGTTCTGGTGTGATAGAGGATATGCGATTAGCGCCCAATGATCCTACAGTTAAGGCTTGGTACACAGCGCTTATGAAATACGCAAAGGAAAGCGGGATACCTCCTGAACACTTAATATTATATGTAAATAAGACAGATCCAACTGAAATTATAAAAATCGCTGAACATGTGAATTGCATTGGGTATGAGCCATTTTATCTCAATCGAGATAAACAGGAAGTTCCTGGTAATTATTATTTCAATACTCATGCTATGTTTGGTAATGACAGAGATACATGGTATGTCAATGAACGTCTATATGGTTCTGGTCGGAATTGTAATCCGATAGTATCGTCAAAAATTATGTCTGAATTTATGTCTGAAGAAGAGCAAGTATTGCATTTTGGCGCTCGACTTGTAAACATGACATTAAGTCCTGATGATGATGAGACGTTTGTGAAGTTATGTAAAGCCGTAGGAATGCAAGCCAGCAGTGAAGATCTTAAAAGTTTTTTTTATGAACTGGGCAAACAGATAAATCAATCTGGAACAAATGCTAATCTTGATACTATGATTGATAAAGCAGCAAAGGTTGTACCTTTAAGCTTGAAAGATATAGAAAAACTTAAAAAAGGAAAAAATGAGTTAATTAATAAAATTGATGGTATGATTAGTAAGGACCTAGATCAGTTTCTAAAAGAAACATTAGGTGGTCCATTGTTAAAAAGTCAGACAGAGAAGTTAAAGCAGTTAAAATATTAATTTGAAAGGTTCTGATTGTGAACAAGCAACAGTACAGGAGATCTATACATGAAAAAGACATTACTCTGGAAACCATGGATTGGAAAAGTAATTGGTTCAGGTGAGGAAATTAAAACGGCAATTGAAAAACTAAAGAGAAATCCGAAAGACGCAAAGGAGTTACAGGATAATATTTTTAAAGCGCGGCAAGAAGCTGAGGATCGTATGACCGCTGAAATAAACAAAGAGTTATATAAAAAACAAAAATAATGTTTAAAAAGTGGTTGAGCATTACTGACTAAGATTGAATAGGGCAAATAAACCTTGTTTGACGATGGATTGTGTAAAAACATGGCGAATTTCCACATCAGAATCAGTTTTTAGTTTTTCATAAAAATGGTCATCTTTTTTTAGTTCTGAAAAATTAACTATATTTTTAACCAAAACGGCGTGTGTGTGGCTTAGCGTAGAACTTCTATTTTTCTCAAGTGGGTTAATATAAAAAGCTTTATTGAGTGTTTCAGCAGAAAAATTCTGTTTTGCTGTTTCTCTAATGACTACACTGAACAGATGTGCATAAATCTCTGGGTGTTCCTCTGTTGTTGCCCAATATTTGTCAGAATTTTCGTTTATGTTTTCTTTAAATATAGGTGCCTTCTTAAGGTATGAACAGGCAAGATTTTTAAATAAAAAACTGCCCACAAATGCATAGGCATGAAATTCTTTAGTTGGCTCTTCAAAAAGATCGTTAAGCGAAATGCCATCTTCATAGTTAATTTCTAATAAATGTGTAGGGTGACTATCCAGTTGAAGACCCATAAAAAATGGGCTTTTTAATCCTGATAATTTTTTATGGGTGATTATTTTATTTTCAGGGTTTAAATAACAGTTGTAACCTGTTTGATTTAATACGATGGCTTCCCCAAGACAGGTGCAATCAGAAAAGCTGCCGGCACCTAAACCATATTTAAATTGATGTAGAATGTCATCTTGCAGGTTGGTATTATCGACATACCCGTTAAGAACGGTTTGTACGTTACCTGTTACATGCAATTCAGCCGTGTTAAGAAAAGTTTTATAAATTTTAAAGCACATCACTAAAAGAAACCAATCAGATCTTCTGCTTTTAAGTGATTTCTTTCGGTGCCACTTAAGTCGCGTGCAATTTTGCCATGATGCATTACAAGCGTTCGGGTACCAAATTCGAGTGCTTGAGACATACAGTGCGTAATCATTAGTGCTGTCAGCTCTTTTTCTTGAATTAAACGTTGTGTGAGTTCCAAAATAAGCTTTTCCATTTTGGGATCTAGGGCAGCGGTGTGTTCATCTAAAAGTAGAATTTTAGAAGGTCGTATGGTTGCCATAACAAGACTAACGGCCTGACGTTGTCCGCCCGATAACAACCCCATTTTATCGGTTAAACGATTTTCTAAATTTAAGCCAATATGACTAAGTCTTTCGCGAAATTGTTCGCGAATATTGGGTCGTAATGCCATTTTAAGCGTTCGACGCTTTCCGCGAGAGGCAGCAAGGCTTAAATTTTCTTCAATCGTAAGATCGGCATAGCTGCCTAATAAAGGATCTTGAAACACACGGCTAATAAGCTTTGCGCGTTCGTGAGTTAACCATTTTGTAACAGAAATATTATCTAAAACAATACTGCCAGTATCGCTGATAATATCACCTGAAATTAAATTCATTAAAGTTGATTTACCAGCGCCATTGCCGCCAATAACCGTTACAAATTCACCCGGTTTAATTT
Organism: Gammaproteobacteria bacterium; assembly: GCA_044225395.1. Classification (GTDB taxonomy): domain Bacteria; phylum Pseudomonadota; class Gammaproteobacteria; order UBA6186; family Azoamicaceae; genus CADEGZ01. The sequence continues at coordinate 19,105 of JBGAIP010000016.1, read as the reverse complement.
CTAAATGGAAATCCTTAAAAACGCGGGTTTCTAAAGGCGTGCCTTTTCCAAAAGTCACTGAAATGTTGTTAAGTGTAATCATATGTTTTGCCGTGATTTAATGGTAAAGTTTTGGCGAATTTTAGGAACAAGCATGGCTATTATCACTAAAATTGCCGTAATTAAATTGAGATCTTGTGCTTGCAAACCTGCGAATTGGCTGTTTAAGGCCATTGCAATAGCCAATCTGTAGAGAATAGATCCAAGCACACAACTGATTAAGACTAACCACAGTCGATGTTTAGGCAATAAACTTTCGCCCACAATCACAGAAGCTAATCCGGTAATGAGTGTGCCTGTGCCAAGAGAAATATCTGCAAAACCATGTGCTTGTGCAAATAGAGCCCCTGCTAATGCAACCAACCCATTGCTTGCTGCCAGTCCAATTAGAGTCATTAATCCAATATTAATACCATAACTTGGGCTAACACGTGGATTGATACCGGTTGCTCTTAATGCTAAGCCAAATTGGCTGGCCAAAAATCGATATAATAAATAAAGCACAAAAACAATGATGACTAACATGCTCCATAAAACCACATGAGAACCTTTAAAATATCCAAATAGCGTTGGTTCAGTCAGTAGGGCAATATTGGGTCGTCCCATGATTCTTAAATTGACAGAATATAAGGCCGTCATGGTTAATATTCCTGCTAATAAGCCTAAAATATGCCAACGTACATGTAAATAACCCGTGATAAATCCAGCAACACCACCCGCACAAACGGCGGCCAGTGTTGCCAATATGGGATGTGTGCCATTCACCAGTAATGTGGCAGCAACGGCGGCACCCAATGGAAAGGTGCCATCAACCGTTAGATCGGGAAAATTAATAGCGCGAAAGGTAAGATAAACACCCAATGCAACAAGCCCGTATAAAAGACCGACTTCGACGGCACCGAAAAATTGAATTAAATTCACGACATATCTCCAATATTAATACCCAATTTTTTAGCTTGGGCTTTATTTATCTTAATTTCTGTTTTATCCGGAAAAGCAACCGGGATATCACGTGGACTTTTACCCGCTAAGATTTCTAGAATAATCTGACCTGTTTGTCTGCCGAGTGCATACTGGTTTGGTCCAAGTGCTGCCAATGCACCATGATCAACCATGTCGGTGTCGCTACAGAATACAGGTATTTTGCTTTCGGTACCAATTTTGACAATGGCATCAAAAGCCGAGAGCGCTGTATTATCGTTATTGATAAAAATCGCCTCAACTTTTGTTACCAAAAAACGTGCTGCTTCTGCAACATCCGCTGTTTTATTCGCTGTTGCGAATACCAATTCGATACCTTTTTTTGTCGCTGCTTGTTTCATTTGTTCTACCAGTGCGACAGAATTCGCTTCCCCTGGGTTGTAAATAATCCCAAGCTTAGAAAGTTTTGGCAGTATTTTTTTAAATAAATCAAATTGCGGTGCGGTATCCACATGATCTGAAACACCGGTGACAAGACCTTCTGGGCGATTGAGATTGTTAACCAGTTTGGACCCTTTGGGATCTGTCACCGATACAAAAACAATGGGAATGGTACGACGTTGATCCGCAGAGATGAGTGCCTGCGTTGAAGTCGTGCCAATGCCGACCATGATATCGGAGGCATTGCCTACAAATTGTTGCGCGATTTGTGTGGCAAGTATGTTATTGCCCTGAGCCGATTGAAAATCGATTTGGATATCAGCGTTTTTAAGTTCATCAATAATGCCTTGTCTGGCAGCATCCAGTGCAGGATGTTCAGCTATCTGCATAATAGAGACGTGCTTTTCTGGTTTAGCCTGTAAAGGCCCTGCAGAAAAGCTCACATTCATGGATAAAATAGCTATTATTCCTATTAAGACACTTTTTATCAGATTAATCATGATTTTTTTCCTAATCTGTCTAGAACAAGCCTATATCCTTGATAGGCTTCTTGGGTTAAAAAACGTGCAACGCGTCCAATGGTTGCAAGGCTCACGCCGGTTTTCTGGTGAATTTCCCTATAAGACAGCTTTCGTTCGTTTAAAAGCTCGGCAACACGCCATCTTTCAGTAATCGCTGTAATTTCTGCCGGTGTGCAGAGATCGTGGAAGAACGCTGAGCATTCCTCGATACTTTTTAATGCCAATATAGCCTGATAGAGCGATTTTTCAGATTTAGTTGCCATACTCTTTTGTCCTTCTGTACTAATATGATAGTACAGTAGTCTTTTAAGGATTGCAAGGTTTATTTAGAATGAGCCCAGTTTTTTTGATATGCACGTATTTTTTAATCTAATATAACCAGGGATGCCTTCTTGATAAAGTGGATAAGCCTCGCCTTGAATCAGTGGCTTTAGGTAATCCCTACAGGCTTGTGTAATGCCATAGCCATCTTGTCGAATATAATCTTTAGGTAAGATTTTTTCTTGATTGGCAATTTTGCTTAAAGCAACGTCTTCAATGTGCCAACGATAGGGTAGATTGCTATCTCGTACAATAACAGGCATGACTGCATTTTTACCTGTTAATGCGAGTTCTACAGCACTTTTGCCTAATGCATAGGCTTGTTCTACATCTATAGCGGAGGCAATATGACGTGCTGATCGTTGTAAATAATCTGCGACAGCCCAATGGTATTTTAAGTTTAAATTACTTTTGATGATGGTTGCTAGCGCAGGTGCGACACCGCCCAATTGCGAATGTCCAAAGGCATCTTTAAGGCCACTTTCTGATAAGAACTGACCATCGGTATTTCGTATTCCTTCAGAAGCAACCACGACACAATATCCATTTTTTTCAACCATTCCTTTAACTTGATTGCAAAACTGCGTTTCAACAAAAGGCACTTCCGGAAATAAAATTAAGTGTGGTGAGAGATTGGGATTATTTGATGCTAATCCTGCTGCTGCGGCAATCCAACCTGTATGGCGTCCCATTACTTCTAAAATAAAAACTTTGGTAGAAGAGCTTGCCATAGAAGCAACATCTAACCCGGCTTCTAGTGTAGAAATCGCAACATATTTAGCAACAGATCCAAAGCCCGGGCTATTGTCTGTAAAGGGAAGATCGTTATCAATGGTTTTGGGGATACCAATACAGGTAATAGGGTATCCGAGTTTTACACCCATTTCTGAAATTTTGAGCGCTGTGTCTTGTGAATCGCCACCGCCGTTGTAGAAAAAATAACCAATATCATGTGCAGAAAATACTTCAATTAAGCGTTCGTACTCTGCACGATTTTCTGCTAAGCCTTTTAATTTATAACGACAAGATCCGAAAGCACCACCGGGTGTGAATTTAAGTGCGGCAATTTCTTCTGATGAGATGTCTGTCGTGTCTATTAATTCTTCTGCAAGGATTCCGAGAATGCCATTTTTTCCGGCATAAACTTTGTTAATTTGTGTAGGATGTAGGCGTGCGGTTTCAATCAATCCGCATGCAGAAGCATTAATAACGGCGGTAACCCCACCGGATTGTGCATAGAGTGCGTTATTAGGCATTGTTTTCCGTCATGACTATACAACTTTATATAAAATACCATATTATGCAGTATAGTCAAACTATTGAGATGAGCTGATTCTAGGGAAAAACCATGCATATTCATATACTCGGCATTTGTGGCACCTTTATGGGTGGCTTAGCGGTTCTGGCTAAAGAAAAAGGTTGTACCGTCACAGGCGCAGATCAAAATGTTTATCCACCGATGAGTACTCAGTTAAACAAGCTAGGTATCAAAATATTTCAGGGGTATGATGATATCAATCAACTTTCCCCTAAACCTGATTGTGTTGTTGTTGGCAATGTGATGTCTCGTGGTATGCCTGTTATTGAGGCGCTGTTAAATCAAAACTATCCAATATTATCGGGTCCCGAATGGCTTGCTCGTTATGTATTGCATGATAAACATGTTTTAGCGGTTTCTGGCACGCATGGTAAGACCACAACCACTAGTATGCTCGCATGGATTTTAGAAGTAGCAGGATTAAAGCCAGGATTTTTGATTGGTGGCGTTCCAAACGATTTTGGTGTTTCAGCACGATTAGGTGCTGGGAAATATTTTGTAGTAGAAGCGGATGAATATGATTCTGCATTTTTTGATAAGCGCTCTAAGTTTGTTCATTATCATCCCAGAACTTTAATTATTAATAATATAGAATTTGATCATGCGGATATTTTTGCAGATCTGGCTGCTATTCAACAGCAATTTCACCACTTGGTGCGCACAGTACCGAGTGAAGGTTTAATTATTTATCCCGCAGCAGATACGCATGTAAAAACAACTTTGGAAAAAGGCTGTTGGACTAAAACCGAAACATTTGGAATGCGTGCAGCCGCTTGGCGAGCTCAAAATCATCAGCCCAAAAATAATCAATTTGATGTGTGTTTTCAGGATCAGAACTATGGCACATTAAGCTGGTCTTTGCTGGGGGAACACAATATTAACAATGCATTAGCGGCAATTGCGGCAGCACACAATATAGGTGTTGATCCGGTAATAGCGATTAAAGCGTTATCTACCTTTCAGAACGTTAAACGAAGAATGGAAATTAAGGGGATAGAAAAGGGTGTGACAGTCTATGATGATTTTGCGCATCATCCCACAGCGATTGGATTAACATTAGCAGGATTGCGTGCCAAAGTAGGACCCAGTGTTCGCATTACCGCTGTTTTAGATATTCGTTCGAATACCATGAAAGCGGGACATCATAAAGAGAATTTGCCTGCTGCTTTGCAAGATGCAAATACTGTTTATTTTTTTCAATCACCCGATATTACGTGGGATGTTAATAAAATTTGGCAATCCGCTAATAAGCCTGGTGGTGTATTTGGTAATATCGACGATTTACTGGGTGCTTTGTTAGCCGAAAATCGACAAGATGAACAGGTTATTTTTATGAGTAACGGTGGTTTTAATGGTATTCAAACACAGTATTTAGAAAAATTAAAGTGATTTTTGGTTTTTACTTTAAAAGTAAAATTTTGTAACCATCCGTATCCTCTGCCGTAATAATCCGTGTGTCAATATGCGGATTCCTAGACAAACTTTTCACTAATTCATTTAAGATGTTGTGTTTTTGAGGTTGTTCTATAAAAGTAGTAACCATAGGCAGTGGATGAGAAGCATCTTCTATTCGTAAAGTACCCACCCACAGAGGGACATGTTTTTCACTTTGGTAATCAGAACGCCAAATTTGTAACACAATTCGTTTGGTTTCGTTTATATCTTTTGTAACCGCTAAGATGGGCAGTCTATCGCGGTGGAATTTTGGCATCGTCGGAAATAATAAGGGGGATGGATTATTCGCGAGTAGTATAACGCCTGTTTTAAAGTTAAGTTTGGGAATAACGGTCCAACCCGCTTTTTCGAGTGAAGTTTGCACAGAATCTAAAGTATCTAACCATTGCACATCAAATATGGTTGCTTGACGCTTAAAAGCACCTGTGCGATAGAGTGCATTCGTTTCTCCTTTACCTTGCCACCAAATTTTTTCTTGGAGTGTTTGTATGGGCCATTGTCGAACGAATTCAGTTTTGTATGTTGGATAAAAGAAAATAGCATACAGTGTTAAGGTCGTGGTAATAACCAATAACCCCGGGATCAAAATAGCACGTATTTGAATAGATCTTGATTCAATGCGTCTATAAATAAAGGTGCCAAGTGCGACACAAGCAATACCTAATGTCAGGCTGCCGACAATATCTGTAAACCAGTGCATACCAAGATATACGCGAGATAAAGCAATAAATAAAATCAATGGAATAGCAATGACCCAAGGAACCCATCGATATTTAGAAGCAGACGGTTCTAGCGTTGAGATGGTTTGTTGGATGAAAACGGCTGCTAGACCAAATGTTAAGGTTGCTGTTAATGCATGCGCACTCGGAAAAGAAAATTTATTCGATAAGTAAATTAAACCCTCAGGTCTTGGAATGGCAGTTTCTATTTTAAGTAGTAATCCCGCGATAAAGCCTAAGCCAATGGTGAAGAGCCAGCAAAACGCTGCTTTATACCGTTGACGCCACAGTAACCAACATCCAATAGCGGCTACTGCGGGTAATAATATCCAGGGATCTGCTAGTCCTGTCAAAAACCCGGTCCAGGCAATAATTTTCGTATTATAAAGGGCACGGAATACTTGATAAACAGGTTCGTTCCAACTGGCAATGCCAGAAGAAGTTAAAACGTCATGTATCGTAATACCAAAGCCTGTAAAAGCGAGTATGCAGAGTAAAAGAATCCCCAGTTGCGTTTGCTCTGAGCCCAGGGACGTTCTAAGAAGCGGATGTAACCACGAAAGTTTGCGCAGTATTTTCCAAATGGCATGTAGCATACGGCGAAGGGTTTTGAGTATCCAAGCGCCTATGAGGACTAACGTTTCATATATTAACCAAAGTGCAAGCAAGACAAGCAGTACTAAAATGCCGGTTCTACTGGCAACTTCTGAAGACAAGGTACCTAAAGAGAGGCCGATTAAAATGCCGGGTAAACTGTATAATGGCGCCCAAGCGATCGCAGAAAGGATATTAAAGAATAGAAAGCGTCTGGGAGACATATCCATCATGCCAGCGATAACCGGGATCATCGGACGAACAGGCCCCACGAAACGACCAAAAATAATACTTTTACCGCCATGTAGCTTAAAAAATGATTCGCCGCGTGCTAATAATTTGGGAAATTGCTTAAAAGGCCAAAATTCTCGTAAGTGTTGATGGTAGTGGTAGCCCAACCAATAACTAATGCCATCACCTGCGATAGCTCCTAAAATGGCCCACGACAGAGTTTCCCAGAACGGCAAATGTCCTGAACCCATCATGCCACCAATAGCTGTCATCATCACAACACCTGGAACCACGAGTCCAACAATAGCCAGTGACTCCGAAAGCGATATCAGAAAAACAATAAATCCAGACCAGGTAGGGTGTGCTGTGATCCAATCTAAAAATGGCTGGATAGATTCTTGGGTCATTTGTTTAACTCTGTTCCTATTATTTCACTATAAATCTCATACAGTTTAGGCTAAAGATAGCTGATATTTCAAGAAGTTAATTTCTTTCTATGCTTCATCCTATACCTCATCGCATATGAATCTTATTCAAAACAATACTTAAGATTCATGCACGATGAGTATATTAAGTAGGACCCAGATTTAAATAGCTGCTTTTAATTTAGCAATGTCTTCGTCTGGGACATGGATGTTTTTTTGAATCCGTGCCAACAACGCATCTTCCTTGCAATGCGCAGTATAGAGATTCAAAAAGGATTTCCTTAGGTTTGGATCACAACTTACTGCACCTTGTTGTTGCTCTGGTGAGGTTGTCACTTCACACAAGAACACTAACCGTTTAGTTAGTTTTTCATTGAGTTCAGCAGTTTTTTCCATTGCATCTGGCAGGCAAATTTTATTAATGCTTTCTTCCAATAGTGCAAGCCTTCGGGTGTATTCTGTGCTTTTAGCAAGCACCGTATTCAAGGTTCTAAAACTAGATTCAAAACCCGCTGTTGTTTTTTGAATATTTTCTTGGATTTCGGCCAGAACACTCGCAGCTAACCCATTGTAATCGCCAACAGCCATTGGTGTAACCAGTTTCTTTTCAAAATTGCTTTGAAGTTTATTAAAAGCTTTTTGTGTGCTTTCTATTTCCTTATTGACTTTTATTAGCTTGGATTGTGTATCCGAGAATTCTTTAACAAGATCCGGACTATCCATGATGATTGTTTTTTGCGCAACCCTTTCAAATTTAACAATATTGGCTTCCAATATTGTTAAAGATTCTTCCCATCCTTTCAATTCAAACGCCATATTTTTGGCCTGATGTTCGAGTTCATTCAAAATCTGAGATGAATTTTTGTGTGCCAGTTCCTTTTTAGGGGATCTGGTTTTTTGGTTTCTTTTCATAACCTGTTTCTCCAATCTTAACATTAATTAAGGCCATCCTTGGCAGACCATGATTTCCTTATGACAGGATAATTAGAATGGAAATCAAGTATGGAAACAATCCGACAGGTAACGGAGCATAAATGGCGGATACTTATGGGCGAGAGAGTTTATAATAATCACACAAATCAGAAATAATGCATTGTTCACATTTTGGTTTTCTGGCAACACAGACATATCGTCCGTGCAGTACCAGCCAATGATGTGCATCTTTAAGATAAGGTTTGGGAATAACTTTTAGTAATTGTTCTTCGATGTTGTTTGGCGTTTTCCCTTTTGCTAATCCCGTTCGATTTGCAACCCTAAAAATATGCGTGTCTACGGCAACTGTGTGGTGTCCAAAAGCAGAATTTAAAATAACATTGGCGGTTTTTCGGCCTACACCCGGTAGGCTTTCTAATGCTTCACGTGTATTGGGTACTTTTGAGTTAAATTTTTGCATTAAAATTTCACAGGTCTTTAAAATGTTACTCGCTTTAGTATTATATAAACCAATAGTTTTAATGTAATCTTTTAATTTTTGGGAGCCTAGTTTTAATAAAGATTCTGGTGTGTTAGCGACTAAAAATAATTTTTCCGTTGCTTTATTAACGCTAACATCTGTTGCTTGAGCCGAAAGAATAACAGAAATGAGTAACTCGAACTCCGAATTGTATTTTAACTCTGTTACCGGATTTGGGTTTTGATTAGAAAATCGCTTAAAAATTTCTGCGCAATCTTTAGTATTCATTTTTTAATCTTCTTTTTTCTTGAATACGTGTAACAGCCGCTTTAATTTCTGCTTGAATATGCTTTTTTTGTTCTGGGTCTATTTGCGAGGGTAGTTTAGGTTGTTCTTGTAAAATCAAACGTTTTTGTCGCGCTTGATATCGTTCTTTGGCTTTAGTCCCTCGTTTGATTTTTTCGTTGGTTTTTTCTATGGTATTTTCTATCATATCAATACAATCCATTGGGCAGGGCGCCACACAAAGACCACAACCAATGCATTCATCTGTGATAACCGTATGTAAAAATTGAGGGGCCCCTATAATGGCATCCACAGGGCATGCCAGTATGCATTTAGTGCAGCCTACACATTCTGTTTCCCGAATAACGGCCAATTGCATAGCGGTTATTTGACACGCATGCCAGGTTCAGCACCTATATGTGGTTCTAAAATCCAGAGATCACGACCACCGGGACCTGCGGCGAGTACCATGCCTTCAGAAATACCAAAACGCATTTTTCGAGGGGCTAAATTGGCAACGACGACGGTTAGTTTACCGATTAAAGCTTCGGGTTCGTAAGCTTCTTTAATGCCTGCAAATACTTGACGTGTTTCGCCGCCAATATCAACCGTCAGTTTAAGCAATTTTTGTGCTTCAACAACCGGTTCTGCATTAAGAATTTTTGCAATGCGTAAATCGATTTTTGAGAAATCATCAATCGTAATGTGTTCTCGGATGGGATCAGTTGCTAACAGGCCCGTTTTTTGTGTTTCTGTAGAAGGATTTAAATCTTCTTTGGATGCTTCAGACATAGCAAGTACCTCTTTAAGTTCAATTCGGTGTAAAAGGGGTTGAAAGGGCTGAATAACATGCGATATTAAAGGCATGTGCCTGTTATCCCAGCGCAATTCCGTGTTTAAAAAAGCTTCGACTTTTTCTGCCAGGGTTGGCAAAATGGGCTTTAAATAGGTCATTAATAATCGAAATAAATTAAGTCCCAAACTACAGACTTCCCATGTTTCTGTTTGGTGTTCAGGTGATTTTGCTAAAATCCACGGCTTTTTATCGTCTATATAACGATTGGCAATATCGGCTAAATGCATAATTTCTCGCACTGCACGGTTATATTCGCGCGATTCAAAATACGAGATTAAAGTTTCACCAGCGGAGACAAATGATTTGTAAAGTTCAGGTTCGCTACAATTGGCAGACAATTGCCCATTAAATTGTTTGGTAATAAAACCTGCGCAGCGACTGGCGATATTCACTAATTTGCCAACCAAATCGGCATTAACACGCGATACAAAATCTTCCATTTGAAAGTCTATGTCGTCAATACCATTACCTAATTTGCTCGCAAAATAATAACGTAAATATTCTGGATTAAGGTGGTCTAAATAGGTTCTGGCATTAATAAACGTTCCACGAGATTTAGACATTTTTTGTCCATTAACCGTTAAAAATCCGTGTACAAAAATGTTAGTAGGCGTGCGAAATTCACTGGCGTTTAAAACAGCAGGCCAAAAGAGGGCATGGAAATAAACAATATCTTTGCCAATAAAATGATAAAGTTCAGTGGCGCTGTCTTTTTTCCAATATTCTTCAAAAGAAAGTGTAGGATTTTTGTCGCACAAATTTTTAAAGCTCGCCATATAGCCAATAGGCGCATCTAACCACACATAAAAATATTTGCCGGGTATATTGGGTATTTCAAACCCAAAATAAGGTGCATCGCGGGAGATATCCCATTGTTCTAATCCTGTCTTAAACCATTCGGCTAATTTTTTAGTGACCTCAGGTTGCAGATGTCCGTTTTGTGTCCATTCTTTCAAAAATGCTTCATAATGATCTAAACAAAAGAAATAATGTTCCGATTCTTTTTCAATGGGTGTTGCACCTGAAATAACGGAAATGGGATTTTTGAGTTCTATAGGATTATAAGTCGCGCCGCAGTGTTCGCAACTATCGCCATATTGATCTGCCGTGCCACATTTTGGGCATTCGCCTTTGACATAACGATCAGGTAAAAATAAATTTTTGATGGGGTCAAAAGCTTGTTTGATAACGCGTTTTGTAATATCGCCCTTTTTTAATAACTTCTGGTAAATTTCTGAAGCAAGCGCTTTGTTTTCGGGAGAATGGGTTGTATAAAAATTATCAAAGGAAATATTAAAGGCTTTAAGATCAGCTGTGTGTTCTTGGTAGTATTGTGCAATCAAATCTTCAGGTTTAATATTTTGTTTTTCGGCACGTAACATAATGGGTGTACCATGGGCGTCATCACCACACACAAAATGACATGTGTTGCCGACTAATCGTTGAAAACGCACCCAAATATCGGGTTGAATGTATTCGACCATATGCCCTAAGTGCAGTGGCCCATTGGCATAGGGCAGTGCTGCTGTCACGAGTATTTTTCGATTATTGTTTGGCATATAACTTACCTGCTGATTCATGCAATTGTCAAGATTAACATAAATGGTATTTCGTGGTCTAAGCTTATAGGTGTAGAATTGTCTCTAAGGGTTATTGAATTTGAGGGTATATACATGAGTCCAGTGAACCTTGATACAGCCATTTTTAACCCCGCTAGTGTGTTTAAAAAACCAGAAGAAATCCTGCAAGATACAAAAATTACTTTAACCCGAGAACAAAAAATAAGGGCCTTGCAGACCTGGCAGTATGATATTCAGTTGCGACGCGTTGCCGAAGAAGAAAATATGCATTCTAATCAAGATCAGATTGACGTTGATTTAGAAGATAAAATTATTGCAGCGTTACATACCTTAGAAAATTCGACAAAATCTACAGCCTAATAAACCTAACCTATGCTAAAATTTGGATTAGATTGAGAGATAATTTAATCCGGGTTATGAATAAATTAAAGAAAGTAAACCAACATCTTTGTCAGAATGGCTTAAAGCCAATTCCAGGCATCAAAAACATCATTGCCATTGCTTCAGGGAAGGGCGGTGTCGGTAAATCGACAACCGCCGTTAATCTTGCTTTGGCGCTATCTATTGATGGTGCCCGGGTTGGACTATTGGATGCCGATATCTATGGACCCAGCCAACCTTTGTTTTTAGACACAAAGGAACAAAAATTAGTTGTGCATAAAGATCGGGGCGCAAAACGTTTAGATCCTGTTATAAAATATGGTTTGCAAACCATGTCTATAGGCTATTTGAGTGATTCCGATGCGCCGACTGTTTGGCGTGGCCCGATGGTTAGCAGCGCTTTGCAGCAACTGTTATACGAAACCGCTTGGGATAATTTGGATTATCTGATTGTGGATTTACCACCAGGCACAGGTGATATTCAATTAACACTCGCACAAAAAATACCTGTTGCAGGTGTTGTCATTGTAACAACCCCACAAGAAGTCGCGTTGTTAGATGCCAAAAAAGCCTTAATGATGTTTAGAAAACTTAACATGACAATATTAGGTATCATCGAAAACATGGGTACACATATTTGTACACAGTGTGGGCACGAAGATGCTATTTTTGGCAGTTCGGGGGGTGAAAAACTCGCGACTACCTGTGAGGTGTCTCTGTTGGGGCAATTGCCTTTAGATAATCGTATCTGCAAAGAAGCAGATAGGGGTAAACCCAGTGTGATATTAGATCCCGAGGGAACTATTGCGGTGCAGTATCGAGAAGTTGCGGGTCGTGTAGCCACAAAATTATCTTTGCAGCCACGGGATTTAAATGTAGCTGTACGAACAGTTACGACTGACTAGATTTGTTTCATGAACCTTAAGAAAGAGGAAATAAAATGGCAATAAAATCGGATAATTGGATAAGACGCATGGCAGTCGAGCAAGACATGATTAATCCCTTTGCGGCAACGCAAGTGCGACATAACGAAAGTGGACGTATTGTTTCTTATGGTACGTCTAGTTATGGATATGATGTGCGCTGTGCTAACGAATTTAAAATTTTTACGAATATTAATTCTGCCATTGTTGACCCCAAAGCGTTCGATTCAAACAGCTTTGTAGATGTTGAAACCGATATCTGCATTATTCCGCCGAATTCTTTTGTGTTAGCGCGAACCGTAGAATACTTTAAAATTCCACGTGATGTGTTAACGATTTGTGTGGGTAAATCCACCTACGCACGTTGTGGTATTATCGTGAATGTCACGCCTTTGGAACCTGAATGGGAAGGGCATGTGACCTTAGAATTTTCAAATACGACGCCGTTACCCGCTAAAATTTATGCAAACGAAGGTGTTGCACAGATGTTGTTTTTCCAATCTGATGAGATTTGTCAAACTTCTTATCGCGATAGAGCAGGCAAATATCAAGGGCAAAAAGGGGTGACATTACCCCAAACCTAAAGAATTGCATCTACACACCCTATTTTTTTAGTGAACATTCATCTACAATAGTTATTGTCACTCGGGGGCGACCTGGGTTCGACGTGGGTTGCAAAGCCCTAAGTGCATGCCGAGTAGGTAGCTTAATCTCGTAAAACTTAGCTGCAGGCATGTAATTGCCAATCAAGACCAATTTGCAATCGCTGCTTAATAACCAGTAGATTGCCTTCTGACCGGTTCGTGCTTGTGCGGCTGGGAATCAGGAGTCGATATTCACAGGACGCTCAGTTACAGTGTTCGAGGGTAACTGCTAAGACTAATCGATCTCGCAACTCGTTTTTCGCGTCCATTAGATAACGGGTTGTTAAATGAATAATGGGATACGCATGTAGAAGCTTTCGGTAGAGTGCTTACGGACGCGGGTTCAATTCCCGCCGCCTCCACCAGTTTAAAATCCTAGAACATCCCGCAAAGTCCAAATATTGAATAAAATCAATCAAATAAGACAATTTCTAGTCCTACGCAGTTCGCTGACACCTATTGACATCCTAAAAATTTGGGGGCAACATTGGGGGCAAGTGCACGGGTTCTATAGGAGTTGCCCCCAATGGCTTTAACTATGGTTGAAATTCGCAATACAAAACCCGCAGATAAAGCCTATCGGTTATTTGATGAACGTGGTCTTTATCTTGAAGTTGCCCCCAGTGGGGGCAAGTGGTGGCGCTTAAAATACCGTTTTAATGGAAAAGAGAAACGTTTGTCATTAGGGGTTTTTCCTGAAATTGCATTAAAAGACGCTCGGGATCGTCGTGATGCAATACGGAAGATACTGGCTGATGGTATTGATCCTGGTGAGCATCGTAAGGTAATGAAAACTGCTAGTACTGAACGTGCTGCAAACAGTTTTGAAATCATTGCTCGAGAATGGTTTGCTAAAAATGTATTGAAATGGAATAAAAGTCATGGTTCCAGGATTATTCGTCGTCTTGAGCGAGATATATTCCCATGGTTAGGTGGAAAACCGATAGCAGAGATTACGCCACCCCAACTTCTATCAGTTATAAATCGTATTGAGGCTCGTGGTGCTCTGGAAACTGCGCATCGGGCCATGAGTAATTGTGGCCAAGTATTTCGTTATGCAGTTGCGATTGGATGTGTAGAGCGAGATCCAACACAAGATTTGCGTGGTGCATTATCTTCATTTAAAGGTAAACATTTTGCAGCAGAAACTGATCCTAAGCGTTTTGGACAACTATTGAAGACCATTGAGGGTTATGAAGGCACATTGATAGTACGCTGTGCGATTAGATTGGCACCGTTGGTATTTGTGCGGCCAGGGGAGTTGCGTAAAGCTGAATGGGCAGATATTAACTTCGAGGAGGCTGAATGGCGTTATACGGTTACTAAAACAAATATGCCTCACATTGTCCCTCTTTCAAAGCAAGCATTAGCTATCTTGCAAGAAATCCACCCTTTAACCGGTAAAGGTCGTTACATATTCCCAAGCCCGCGTAGCAATCATCGTCCCATGAGTGATAATGCGATTCTAGCCGCTATGCGACGCATGGGAATTAGTAAAGAAGATGCAAGCGGACATGGGTTTAGAGCATCTGCTAGAACCATACTTGATGAAGTTTTAGGAGTTCGTCCCGATTTTATTGAGCACCAATTGGCACATGCTGTTCGTGATCCAAACGGAAGAGCTTATAACCGAACCGCTCATCTGCCGGAGCGTAAAAAAATGATGCAGAAATGGGCGGATTATTTAGATGAGTTAACAAAGGGCACCTAAAACGGGTGTTGCAATATTTGGAGCTATTATGAGTGAGTTTGAAAAAGGATCGGGGAAAAATCAAGCAGATGCACCAGAGTTCTTGCCTGAAGTTAAAGCAGATTTCATCCACTGGGGTAAAATGTCTTACTGGTCTTTGGAGGAAGCTATTGCATTACTGCTTGGCCAAAATCCCAAGTTTGTTAATTGGGATATCGTAAAGGATTACGTTGAATGGCCTTGTACTACCAAACTCTCGTTGGATTATGCAAAACTGAGGGTTGTAGTATTGCGGGCGTTTGAAATGCAAGAAATTACCGATCCCATTGCACCAGATATTTTTATTGCATGGGCAAAGGGTAAAGACATTAAAATTCCTGAAAAATTGCAAGAACAAATGGCCATTATAAAAAATATAAATAACGCTATTCAAACAAAAAAACAGGAAACTTTAGTTTGGGAGGGCTTTGACGAGAATGAAAGTACCTATTCGAAAGAACTAGCCATAGCTGTTAAAGCACATAATGCCATTAGCAAAAATTGGAAAGCAGGCAGTAGCATAAAAAAACAGATTTCTGCGTGGCTTCAGGAAAATCATCCTGAACTCTTGAATCAAGAAAAGGAACGTATAGCAAAGATCTGTAATTGGCAAAAGAGCGGCGGAGCACCTGTTACGCCGTAAAAAATAACCCGTCCACCTCTTATGCTAACCTACCACCCCCCCCTATAAGAAACCCGTTAATTCTGTTTCAAAAAAATAAAACTTACCCACCCATTCTCAGTCTATAATTACAGGGGTTTTCATTAACCTATCCACCCCTTTTTTATGTAACCTACCCACCCATTCCACCGTTTTTTTTCTAAAAATTGCGTTTTAAATAAAAGCATGTTTAACACATTCCCAAGCGGGACAAGGAGCATCACATGAACGCAATTCTAAGACTTTCAGCTGTCAAGAACCGAACAGGCCTCTCTCGTTCAACCATTTATCTGCGGATGTGTCAGGGCACGTTTCCTAAGCAGATTTCATTAGGGGGTAGTGCCATCGGTTGGGTCGAAAATGAAATTGAAGCCTGGATCTTGAATCAGATTGAACAAAGTCGAACTGTAAAGAAAGGAGATTAAGATGATAAATCAGCAAAAGCCAATAGTATCAAAAATTATCCTTAAACCAGGCGTTAAATTAATCCATGCCACAGATGTAAAACCAGAAACGGTAGTTTGGCTTTGGACGGATTGGCTGGCTAGTTGGAAACTCCATATTCTTGCGGGTGCACCAGGAACAGGCAAAACCACCATTGCATTAAATTTAGCGGCGATTATTTCAAATGGCGGTCAATGGCCCGATGGCACACAATGTGAATCTCCTGGTAATGTTTTGATTTGGTCTGGTGAAGATGATATCAAGAATACCTTATTACCCCGGCTGCATGCGCATGGTGCCGATCCCGAACAAATCTATTTTATCAGCGCTGTGGAAGAAAATAATACGTCAAGAGTATTCGATCCATCCCAAGACATGTCAAAGTTATATGAAAAAGCGGTTGAAAAAGGCAATGTCCGATTAATCATCGTTGATCCTATCGTTAATGCTGTTTCTGGCGATTCTCATAAGAATGGTGAAGTAAGACGCTCCTTACAACCACTCGTGGAACTGGGCGAGAAATTAAATGCGGTGATATTAGGGATATCCCATTTCAGCAAGGGAACCATGGGACGTGATCCGCTAGAACGGGTAACCGGATCAATTGCCTTTGGCGCATTAGCCAGAATCGTGTTGGCAACGGCAAAAATTACCGATCCTACTGGACAAACAAAGCGTGTATTGGTACGTGCAAAATCCAACCATGGTCCCGATGGAGATGGTTTTAATTACCAAATCGAGCAAAGAGAACTTGTAAACCATCCAGCTGTATTTTCATCGCGTGTGATATGGGGTTCTTCTGTAGTAGGCAGTGCACGAGAATTACTAACCGATCCAAACGATTCTTGCACGCCAGAGGAACGTTCGGCGCTTGCGGAGGCAATTGATTTTCTGAAAGTATTGCTTGCTGATGGTGAAGTAAACAGAGATGTAATGGGTGAAAAAGCAAAACAAGCAGGGATTACGTATATAACGTTACGTAGAGCAAAAACGTTTTTAGGTGTGAAATACAAACATATAGGATTCGGAAAAGGGAGTTATTGGGTATCGTATTTACCCACAAAGTTGCTCAAAGATCCCAAAGATGCTCAACCCAAAATGGTGAACACCTTTGCAAATAATGAACAACTTTTGTTGGATTTAACAAAGAGCCATCCCGAAATGGTAGAAAATTGCAAACTTTCAGAGATATTGCATCATGCAATCCCAGAAGATTACGAAGATTTAAAAGATCCAGCGATATTAGGTTGCTTGGCCAAATGGTTGAGGGATACTGGCAAGATTAAACCTTGGAATTAATACAAAATGTCGTTGAATGGAGCATTTACAATACTAAGGGCATCCAACTTCAGCTCACATGCGCCTAAGTGGTAAATAGAAAATTGCCGAAGTTATCATCAAGATATAGTAAATTTGCCGAAGATAGGCTGTTTTCGCCGAAGAATGCGTTATAAAAAAACGACAACACATTGTCGCTTTTTTATGGGTTAATCATTGTATGCCCAGTTAATTTAACTATTACCTGGGTTGAATGAGAAACAAGGAGTAAATCATGACGCCAAGAACTCGAATAGTAAAACCCGAACTATTCAAGCATGAAGATTTGTTTGAGGCGGAGATAGCTTCTCAATTACCGTTACGATTGGCTTTTATAGCGTTGTTTAGCTGCTGTGATCGAGAAGGCCGTTTTTGCTGGCGACCCCGACGTTTAAAATTAGAAATGCTACCTTACGATGATGATATTGATATGACGAAAATATTGGATGCATTTGAAACTTATGGCTTTATCAAAAAATATCAATACCAAGGTGCGTGGTATGGCTGCATTCCTTCTTGGTCACGCCATCAATGCATTAAAGAGGACGAAGCAGAAAGTGAAATTCCAGAAAAATTAGGTTGTTAATATGAAGTTATGTTTGGCTGCGTCCGGCTGTCATCCTCGCGTATGCGGGGTTCCAGTCAAAAATAAATCAAATATACCAAAACCAAGTTCGCTATTTTGATAGCCTCATGGCAAAATACAAAAAATAAATTTAACGGAGTAGTGGTTTTAGTACACTTCATGATTTAAGAAACTTAGAGATTATGTTAAGATAAATCTGTTTGCATGACTAATAAGGAGGGATAAAACGATGTTCTCAACAGAAAAAAGTACTGAGGTACATTTAACACGGAAACAAGAAAGTCTTGTTCGTTATGTTTATCCAAAGCTTGTGGCCCATATAGAGGAAACCTGGAAAGTAGATTCAACACCAGAAGAAATAGAAGAAAGGAAAGTAGAAGCCCTACAGGAAACGCGGGAGCTAGTACATAAATACGGGCAGGAAATACAAGGAATATCACGATTGACTGGAATATTAAAAAGACGATATGGGCAAGAATTAGAACAAATGGTGGGAGAACTACAATTAGACAAGGTAACAGCTAAAGAGTTACTTAATTTAATAATCAAGCTTGAAAGCAATAGTGCAATACCACAAGAAGAAGTAAAAGCGGAGCTCATGAAATGGGTTAACCGAGCTGAAAAGTATATTGTGAAGCAAATAGAAGAAGCGGTAGCAGCACGGCAGGTAGCAGAACAAAAGACAGCAGAAGCGATAGCAGCACGACAAGAAGAAGTAAGGGCACGAGTGGCAATAGAACAACAAAATACAGTATTAGCAAAGAGATTGGAAGAAATGGAAGCCATATATGGCAAGCAACAGGCAGAGTCGAGCCCAGATGCTAATATTGAAAAGAAAGCACTTTTAAGTCATAGCGTGGAACTTTCTACCCCTGATCCCAAGAGAATAAAAATTGGGGAAAAAGTAGAGAAAGCTAATCCAGATGATGCAAAGCCAGATGAAGCTTTAAATAAAACAAGAAAGCCTAATATAGTCTAAGAAAAAAGCTTAAACTTTACAAGTTTAATGAATTTTTCGATGTAAGTTTTTTGAAAACCTTTTTAAGGCAAATATCAGAAGAAACATTTACTAAATGTTAAATAAAAATCTTAAGATTTTTGTGGTTGTTAATAGTACGCAAAATACGTAGAGTTATGGCTGCACTCACAGCCGCCGCATATAAGTTCCAGGCTGTTCAAAGGTAAGCACTCAAAAATACCATCTATTTTAAATAATTGATCTCGATAAACTTGCTTTTTTAGGTTTAAAAAAGGAGCAAGTATATGTTAAGCGATATTACGTTAGAAACGGTTGCTAGGAACGTTGAGACCTGGAGACAAG
>JBGAIP010000015.1:0-35737 GCA_044225395.1 Gammaproteobacteria bacterium | reverse complement strand
ATACGGTAGGAACCATTGCCTGGATGGCTCCAGAGCTTTTTGATCGTAAAGCGATATTTACACAAAAGTCCGACATTTATAGTTTGGGTGTTACATTTTGGGAATTGGCTTCTAGACAAATTCCTTTTTCAGATGCAATTTCTCCTACTTTAATTCCAACTTGGGTACTAAAAGGTGATAGAGAAGATATCCCAACTGATTGTCCTCCTACTTTTGGGTCATTGATTCAACAATGCTGGTCAGGAGATCCTAGTGCACGTCCCGATACGAATGCTATTATCACCCAATTAAAAAAATCCGTAGAAGCATTTTCTGCGTCAAAAACAAACAATGCACCCAGTCCTAATCCGTCACCTTTGCTTGCACCTTCAGGGCCACAATATTTAAGCAATCTTGTTTCTGAAGAGGTGCTTAAACCTCTCGTATTTTCACCACCAGCAAAATTGCAACCTGCACCACAAATAAAACAAGCTACTCCTCAAGCAGTTGCTGCATTCGTCAGACTAATAGCCGAAGGTGAACAAGAGCAAGCCGAAGCCCTACTTCAAAAAGACGCCACCTTAGCCTTATTGCCCAGCGATGTCACTGATTTATCTGCTCGCACTTTCAAAGACATCACAGGCTTTCAGTATGCAGTTTGGGCATTGGATTGGCACATGTGGACAATGATTCTAAAATATTTACCCAAAGAACAAGCAGCAGAACAAATCAAAGCAATGGATGAAGGTCTATGGATATCCCAGTATCGTAAATCCGGGGATTGGTTGATACAAAACCTTGTAGACGCTTTACAAACCCAGATTAATTTATTAAAACAACCCGAACAGGATGAAGCCCGTTCCCAATGGCAAACAAAAGTCGGTGGCGCCCAACGCTTACTCCCTGTCCACGTTATTAACGAATACTGTCACCCCACCCGCCCATTCTATCCCTGTCCCGACTTCACCAAACCAGACCCCTTACCCCGCACCCGAAATATCGACGAAGGCGAATGGTTCACCGCGGTAGGGAAGTACTGCGACGGCGGCAAGTTAGGCGAGAAATTTGCAGTGGCCCGGACTTCTTTCTCTATCGCGGGTAGTATACGGGTGAATCCGCAAAACACCATGTCCTACGACCACAAGGCATGCCACACTCTCTTAGTTACCCGCACACAGCAGCGCGACCAGCTGTTCGCTGAACTCTTAATTATCACTCAATTAAAAAAATCCGTAGAAGCATTTCCTGCACCAAAAACAAGTAATGCACCCAGTCCCAATCCCTCACCTTTACCTGCACCCTCAAGTACACAGTATTTAAGTAATCTTGTTTCTGAAGAGGCTCCTAAACCTTCGATGTTTTCTCCAGCAAAATCTCCTGCACATATCAACACACCAAGACCTGCAGAACCCCAAATAACAAAAAAATCTTCCAAGGATTTATTGTTGAACACCTTGTCTGGACATGCCGCTTCTGTTTTCTGCATGCAACTCCTTTCCAGTGACAAGCTGGTGAGTGGCTCAGGTGATGGTGCCCTCAAGGTCTGGGACCTTAAAACGGGTACTTGTCTTAAAACTCTGGAAGGGCATGCCGGCCCGGTTTTGTGCCTGCAAGTGCTTCCCAGTGGCGAGCTGGTGAGTAGCTCATTGGATAAGACCCTGAAGGTCTGGGACTTGAGAACCGGCACTTGCCTTAAAACTCTGGAAGGGCATGCCCACGTGCTTTTGTGCTTGCAACTGCTTCCCAGTGGTGAGCTGGTGAGTGGGTCAAGTGATAGGACCCTTAAGGTCTGGGACCTCAAAACGGGTACTTGCCTTAAAACGCTGGAAGCGCATGCCGGCCCGGTTTTGTGCTTGCAACTCCTTCCCAGTGGTGAGCTGGTAAGTGGGTCAAGTGATAGCACCCTCAAGGTCTGGGACCTCAGAACGGGCGCTTGTCTTAAAACACTGACAGGGCATACCGGCTGGGTTCGCTGCCTGCAACTGCTCCCCAGTGGCGAGCTGGTGAGTGGGTCAAGTGATAGCACCCTCAAACTCTGGAACTTAAGAACGGGCGCTTGCTTTAAAACCCTGACGGGGCATGCCCATGCGGTTTGGTCCTTGCAACTGCTCCCGAGTGGTGAGCTGGTGAGTGGCTCATCTGATAAGACTATCAAGGTCTGGGACTTAAGAATGGGCACTTGCCTTAAAACCCTGGGAGGGCATGTTGACTCGGTTTCCTGCTTGCAACTGCTTCCCCATGGTGGGCTAGTGAGTGGGTCAGGTGATAATACCCTTAGGGTCTGGGACCTAACAGAATTCAGTCTCGTGCCTACCACTCAATTAAAAAAATCAGTAGAAGCATTTTCCGCGCCAAAAATAAGCAATACACTCAGTCCCAATCCGTCACCTTTCCCTGCACATTTAGGGCCGCAGTATTTAAGTAATCTTGTTTCTGAAGAGGTGCCTAAACCTCTCGTATTTTTGCCTCCACAACCAAAACAGGCTGCTCATATCAATACACCTAGACCACAACCTGCACCTCTAAAACAAGCCTCACCAGAAGACATTGCTGCCTTTCTACAATTTATTGTCCAAGGCGAACAAGACCAGGCTGAAGCACTGCTTCAAAAAGATGCCACTTTAGCCTTATTGCCTAGCAACGTGACAGATTTATCAGGCCGCATTTTCAAAGGCATCACAGGTTTTCAATATGCGATTTGGGCATTAGATTGGCACATGTGGACAATGATTTTAAAATACTTACCCAAAGACAGAGTCGCAGAACAAATCAAAGCTATGGATCAAGGGTCATGGATACCCCAACACCGCAAATCTGGAGATTGGCTGATACAAAATCTTCTAGATGCTTTGCAAATCTATATTAATTTATGCAACCAATCCAAATGGTCTGAAGCCGAACTCCAATGGAAAACGAAAGTGGGTGGCGCCCAACGCTTAATTCCCGTTCATGTCATTAATGAATACTGTCACCCCAATCGTTCATTCGAGCCCTGTCCTGACTTCAGCAAATCAGACCCCTTACCCCGCACCCGACAACTCGACCAAGGCGAATGGTTCAGGGCCACCTACAACGGAGGCAAGTTAGGAAAAGAATTTGGAGTTTACCGTGGCCAAGTGTATCTCAGGGCTGTGTGTTGGGATGGTGAGAGTGGTGGAGGGTTGGCTGGGCGCGCACAAGGGACGGATTACAATGCATGCCAGACCCTCTTAGTAACTAGGGTTCAGCAGCGTGACCAGCTGTTCGCTAATCTCTTAAATAATAACCGTTATAGCTTTCAATAACAATTAAGTATTATATAGTCCAGCAATTTTTGTTAATAGGTTCGATTAATCAAATGTTCAGCAAGTGTTACGAGATGGTTATCTTCGATATCCAAAAGCTTAATAGCCTCTAGCGCTTCTTGATGTAATTTCTGTGCATATTGCTGCGATTTTTCAATACCCAATTGACGCACAAAAGTAGCTTTATTTTGTTCTTCATCTTTTCCACTGGTTTTTCCGAGGATATTAGAATGACTGGTAGCATCCAAAATATCATCTTGTACTTGAAAAGCAAGCCCTATACAACGGGCATATTGTTGTAATGCTGAAATTGTTTTTAAATTGCTATTCGCACTGAGTGCACCCAATGTGACTGCTGCTTCAATTAATGCGCCGGTTTTTTTTTGATGGATCTCTGTTAGTAAATCTATTGAAATGGCCGGTCCTTTACCTTCAGAAGCTAAATCCAAGGCTTGGCCGCCTACCATTCCATGCCTACCACTTTTTTCGGCAAGCACCTGCAGCATTTGAATTTTTTGTTCAGGAGATATGGGGTTAAGAACAGGATCACTTAACACTTGAAAGGCGAGAGTGAGCAGAGCATCACCTGCCAAAATAGCGGTGGCTTCTCCAAAAACTTTATGACAAGTGGGTTTACCGCGTCGCAGATCATCATTGTCCATTGCGGGCAAATCATCATGAATAAGCGAATAACAATGAATTAATTCAACAGCAGCAGCGGGTGCATCTAAAAGTGTGAGTGTGCAACCCAATGCTTTACCTGTTGCATAGACCAAAAGCGGACGTATACGTTTCCCGCCATTTAAAACAGCATATCGCATGGCTTCAAATAAAGGGGTTGTTGTACTAAGCGGTAATAATGTGTCAAGAAAAAGTTCTAAGCGTTTGATGCAGACTTGTTGAAATTCTTCAAAGCTTGCTAATTTTGCTAGAATTTTCATTTTTCTTCAATAAAATCACGTGTTTCAAATCCACCATTTTGCGAAATTAGAATTTGAACTTTTTGCTCAGCTTCTTTAAGTGCTGTTTGACATTGACGTGCGAGTGCAATGCCTTGCTCGAAGTTTTTTAATGATTCTTCCAGCGTGAGTTGCCCGCTTGCCATTTTTTCAATCATGCCCTCTAAATTGCTAAGAGCTGTTTCGAAATTCAAAGATTCTGGTGATTGTATGCTCATAGTTAAATAACCTATTAAAACGTGTTTCAATTTTACACAAATCTTAAAGACAAGCGAAGTGTTTTTGTGGTAGGATGGGCTTTGTTGTTGTAAATAGTATAGATTTAAATACTAAGCTAAATAACTAAAATCAAGTTTTGGTTGTTTCTTAAGGGGAATTATGTGAAGTCTGGCTCCTTTGAATATCGATTTGAAGAATATATCAAGCTTCTTCGAGAAAGCTTCGTTAATCTTGTGGAATATCGCGAGCGAACGGGCACTTTAGAGACGAACGTTGTTCAAATTAAAGATGCTTTATTTAACGAAGATCCCTTTATTGTTTTTAGCGCTAGCGTCGCCGCAACGGTGGTATTGGCGGATAAATATATTTACCATTAAACTGCAAATTTAGAGTTTCGTTTCTGCCTCATCTCATGTTAGTCTAGTCTGTTTAAGTAATGGGCTTGTTTATTTACCAGGTTAACAAACTAAGAGGTAAGAAAATGTCATCTGCACAGTCAACGCATGAAGTCGTTCCATTTATACCTGCATCTAAATCCTTACCCGAAGTTACCTTCCGTGCACTTATTCTAGGTGTTTTTTTAGCGGTGGTATTGGCAGCTTCGAGTACCTATCTAGGTTTAAAAATTGCGCGGACTATTTCTTCTTCTATTCCTGCGGCATTAATTTCTATGGTTGTGTTACGTCGTTTTAGAAATGCGAATATTTTAGAAAATAATATGGTGCAAACCATTGCTTCTGCCGGAGAAGTGGTTGCAGCGGGTGTAATTTACACATTGCCCGCCTTGATTATTTTAGGATATTGGCAGTCGTTTAATTATTTGCAAACAACGATGATTGCGATGATTGGTGGTATCGTCGGTGTTTTGTTTTCTGTTCCTTTAAGACAAACCATGATCGTTAAAGATAAGCTGCCTTTTCCAGAAGGTTTAGCGGTGGGTGAAGTGTTAATGGTAGGGGAAGACACACATAAAGGCTCTGCCAAAGTATTATTAATGGGTGGATTTTTTTCTGCTGTATTGGCGTTTTTGCAAAGTGGCTTTAAAATTGCCGGAGAACATATTCAATATTTTACAAAGGCTGGTAGCACGGCTTTTGGCGCTAGCTTAACGATGTCTCCGGTATTAATGGCTGCTGGTTATATTGTTGGAATGCGGAGTCTGATTGCTTTAGCGGTTGGTGCTTTATTAACATGGGGACTGGCTATCCCAATCTTTGTTAGCGTACATGGGCTTCCCGAAGCACCCGATTTAGCATCGGCTTTAGCAGCCATACAAAAAGCCCATTTTCGTTATGTAGGGGTTGGCGTATTGGCAGTCGGGGGCGTATGGGGCGTGATAAGCCTGATCAAGCCCATTATGGATGCTTGTAAAATGTCTTTTGCGGCAATGAAAGCCCATAAAAGCGAATTTGCAAATATGCCGCGCACTAATCGCGATATTCCCTTTAAATATGTGCTTTCTGCTGTTGCTGCGTTAACCATACCTATTTTTATTTTATTGTTAACCATTATCGAAAGCGCACATTTTACCATTGGAAGCAATGTATTCTGGGGAATTGTTATTTTTGCAACGCTGTTTGCTTTGATAATGGCATTTATCGTTTCGACCATTTCCGCTTATATTACGGGTATTGTTGGTACAACAACCTTACCGATTTCTGGGTTAACTATTTTTGGTATTATTGCTTTTGCGGGCACTTTATTGCTGATATTAAAGCCTTATGTTGATTTTTCAATCAATCCACACATGGCTTTACAAGCAGCAGCAGTCGTTATTGTGTTTGCGACCATTATTTGTGTTGCAGGCGCCGTTAGTGGCGATAACATGCAAGATCTAAAAGCAGGCCAGTTGGTGGGTTCAACACCTTGGAAGCAACAGTTGATGTTGGCGGTTGGTGCCGTTGCTTCTGCATTAGTCATCCCCTTTATATTGCAGACAACATTTGAGGCTTATGGGATAGGCGATGTATTGCCAAGACCTGATATGAATCCGCAACATGCTTTGCCTGCACCACAAGCAACTCTAATGGCTACTATTGCTAAAGGCTTTTTTGTAGGACATTTACCTTGGAATATGATTCTAGGGGGGGCAGGATTAGCCGTTATCGCGATCGTACTGGATACTTATTTGAAAAATACAAAAAGTGGATATCGTTTTCCACCGTTGGTATTAGCATTAGGTATCTATTTCCCCCTAAGTTATGTGCTGGCATTTTGTGTTGGTGGCGTTATTCGTTCTTTGGTTCATTGGGGACGTGGTTCTGATGATGCTTTAGAAACAAACAGAGGCATTTTGTGTGCTGCAGGTATTATTGCCGGTGAAGCCATTTTGGGTGCACTCTTAACTATTCCGTTTGCGTATTATCAATCAACGGAAATTTTTGCCTTAAAGATAGAATGGCTAACACGATATGAGACATTGATTGGTGTGGCATTTTACATTTTGATGTGTACCTATCTCTATAAACAAGGGAGAAAAGGCTGATGGTATCGACACCCGAAGGTGAACTCGTTATACAAACGGTTGCCATGCCTGCAGATGCGAATGCATACGGGGATATTTTCGGTGGCTGGTTAGTCTCTCAAATGGACGTTGGTGCCGCTGTTATGGCGCACCAACGTGCACATTGTCGTGTAACAACCGTTGCAATAGACAAGCTTGTTTTTATGAAGCCCGTTTATGTAGGTGATTTGGTCTGTTGTTATGCCAATACCCTTAAGACAGGTCATTCTTCTATTACCATTCAATTACAAGTGTTTGTGAGCCGTATGCGTATAGGTGCACACGAAAAAGTGGCAGAAGGAACTTTTACTTTTGTTGCGATTGATGAAGAGGGTCGTCCTAAAACCATTAATTGGTAATTATTGTTCTAATTCCAGCAGTTTTTGTTTTGCAATACTAATAACCGATTCTGGCACACCCGCCAATTGTGCGACTTGAATGCCATAACTTTGGCTAGCAGGCCCTTCTTGTACACTATATAAAAATACCAAAGATTCACCAAATTCCACAGCATCTAAATGAATATTTGATACAGAGGGGTAAAGGGTAGGCAATTGGGTCATTTCAAAATAGTGTGTAGAAAACAACGTAAAAGCTTTGATGTCTGTAGTTAAATAAGAAGCGATTGCCCAAGCGAGCGACAACCCGTCGAACGTGCTGGTGCCTCGACCAATTTCATCCAATAATACCAAGCTTTTATTGGTTGCATTTTGCAAGATGAGTGCGGCTTCTGTCATTTCGACCATAAAGGTAGAGCGCCCACCACTGAGATCGTCTTGTGCCCCAATGCGAGTAAAAATTTTGTCAAATTGTCCAATTTTAGCCGATTTTGCGGGCACAAAACTGCCAATATGAGCCAATAATACAATCAATGCATTTTGTCGCATGTAGGTTGATTTTCCGCCCATATTAGGGCCTGTAATCATGAGCATCTGACGATGATTATTTAAAGTTAAGTCGTTCGGAATAAAAGGAGCTTTCAGCATTTGTTCTACAACTGGATGTCTTCCTGCTTGTATATAACATTCTGTTGTTTCTAATAATTCGGGGCGATGCCAATGCAGTGTTTCAGCACGTTCGGCAAGACAACTTAACACATCCAAAGTTGCTAGGGTTTCTGCGGTTGCTTGTAGGGACAATAACGATGCTTGAATATCGTTTAAAAGTTTTTCATACAAATATTTTTCTCTCGTCAAAGCGCGTTCTTTACTCGATAAAATTTTATCTTCAAAGGATTTAAGTTCGGGTACAATAAATCGTTCTGCATTTTTTAAAGTCTGGCGACGCATATAGTAACTGGGTGCTTGTTGTTGTGGCCACGACTAATTTCAATATAGTATCCGTGAATACGGTTATAGCCGACTTTTAAGCTTGAAAGACCTGTTTTTTGACGTTCTTTATTTTCTAAATTAATTAGAAAATCTTCTGCATTTTGACTCATGTTGCGAAGTTCATCGAGTTCAGTATCAAATCCCGCTTTAATAACACCGCCGTCTCTGATAATAGCTGGCGGATTTTCAATGATAGCGCTCTCGAGTAATTGATGAAGTTCTGGAAAAGTCAGTAGTTGTTTTGATAGACTTGCTAATAAAGAGGCTGAATATTTACTGGTTAATGATTTAATGTGGGGTAGTTTTTCGAGTGCATTT
This sequence comes from Gammaproteobacteria bacterium, assembly GCA_044225395.1. Lineage (GTDB taxonomy): Bacteria > Pseudomonadota > Gammaproteobacteria > UBA6186 > Azoamicaceae > CADEGZ01. The sequence goes on along the minus strand of JBGAIP010000015.1, from coordinate 27,144 downwards.
TTAAGCTTTAAGAGATCTTGCGGTCTTGCAGAAAGCAAAGCAATACGCGATAAAATTCGTTCTATGTCGCCCATTGTATCTAGGGTGTCTTGTAATGTTAGGTAACCTTGTGCCTTAAGTAGGGCACTAATAGCATCTAATCGGGCATTCAGAAGTTCCCTAGATAATACAGGTTTATGTAGCCATCGTGCTAGCAATCGACTGCCCATGGGGGTTTTCGTAGAATCCATTACAGATAACAAGGTACCATCACGTTCGCCTTTTAAATTTCGTGTTAATTCTAAATTTCGACGGGTATTAGAATCCATTTCGAGCATCTCTTGTTTGGATTCGATAATAAGGCTATGAATGTGTGGCAAATCAGCACGTTGTGTATTTTTTACATACTGAAATACAGCACCTGCTGCACTTAGTCCTGCAGAAAGTTGAGTGTTAGTGTTGACATGTTTGTTTAGCGTTTTTTTAGCCGTTTTAATATCAAATTCTGTTTTAGAAAGATACTGTAGTTTACTGCTTTTGGGGAACAAAAGGTTACTCGGAATGGCATCGGAAACTAAAATTTCAGAGGGTTTAATACGTTCTAATTCGTGTTGCAAATCCGATTCGGTAGTGAGTTCAGAGACGTAAAATCGCCCGCTCGCAACTTCTAAATAGGCAATACCATATAGGGCATTTTCTAAATGTAACGCCATAATATAATTGTCTTCTTTTTCGTTTAATAGCGTTTCGTCTGTTAAAGTGCCAGGTGTTAAAATACGAATAACTCGTCGTTCTACTGGCCCTTTGCTGGTATTAGGATCACCTATTTGTTCACAGATGGCAATGGATTCGCCGAGTTTAACCAACTTTGCTAAATAATTTTCAGCAGCATGGTAAGGAACGCCTGCCATGGGAATGGGGGTTCCATTGCTTTGTCCTCTGGCTGTTAGCGTAATATCTAAAAGGGTTGATGCACGTTTTGCATCTTCAAAAAATAATTCATAAAAGTCACCCATTCTATAAAAAAGTAAATGGTCAGGATGTTCGGCTTTTATACGTAAATATTGTTGAATCATCGGGGTATGTTCTGTCACAGCTATATTGTTGCTCATGTTAGTTACGCTCCATTGAAAATGTCATATCGCCTCCTAGACCCTCGGATCCTGTTTCAGCACTGGCTGTAAAATAACGGCTTAGAAAGTATTTTAAACGTATTGTTGTAATAGGTTCTATGATACTTTGTAAATATTGTAAATATATTTTTTCTGAAAGGGATTTTCCGATGACGAGCACAGTATCGGCACCGCCTTGCGTATAAAAGGTTTTATTGGTTTGTTTTGATTCTAAATTAAACTCTTCCAAACTTAAATTTTTCTGCAAAAAATCGATAAAAGGATTTGCGGTACCCGAGAATAAAAAAGCGGTTTGTGCAAAAAGTTGTCTTTGATTTTCATCTCCTGCCATCTCGCTTTGTCCAAAGCCCAGTCGAGATAAAATATCCGCACTTTTTAAATTATTATCGTTGGAATAGGGGTGGTAGATTGGGTGTAGCAGGGTGCCTTGTACATAGAGACCAATATTGGTGCTGTTGATACTGGCACGTTGTTGAACACGGTTTTGAGAGATAAAAATATCTAACAGCGGATCTTTTAATAGAGTCCCTGGGGGAAATAATAAGTGTCCACGATGGATATATCGTGTGGCACCTTGTAAACGATACTTACCTTCCTTAATAGTCAGTTTTCCATTGCCTGTTAGGAGTCCATCGGGACGTTCATTAATGGTTAATTTTCCACCGACAATGCCATCTATGCCATAGCCTTCAAAATGTAACTTATTATCTATTATGACAGAGAGATTAGGGATAATTTTAAGCCCCTGGGCTAATTGTTTAGATTCCAGTGGTTGTGTCAGAATAATATCCTTAGAGAGCAAGGCGATGTTTTTCTGATCTTGCATGGCAATGTAAGCTTGGTTTATTTGCAGTGTGCCCTGTACAAATAGATTGTGGTTGATAAGGTTTAATTTTAGTTCTGGCGCCCCAATAATCTGCATATTTCGGGTATTATAGATTTTTAGATTTTTACCAGAGAGATTAAGTGCCAATTTTTTTTCAGTGTTAAAAGTCCAGGTACCATCCACTAGAAATTTGCCTTCCCCAGAATAACCAGAGCCTTTTAATTGCAAAGGTCTCCCCATTTGACCTGCAATATTAAGATGCAGGTTTTTAAGGGTAAGCGCTTGTTTTGGCACAAATAGAGATCCTAAAAGAATATTTGCATTTAAGCCTTGCTTATTATAATTAAAATCCCCCGTTGTTTGTAAGCGTTTGGTAGCATTATTTAATATAATGCCTCTTATGGTCAAATTATTTAAAGAAATTTCAACAGTCGCAGGATTTTTAAGTTTCCAGGTTCCTAAAAATTCAGAAGCAAATAGACCTTTCTCAAGTTGTCCTACCCATTGATTTTTTTCTTGTTTTTCTTTAAGTATGCCACCAAGATTGAGTTTTAATTTTGTTGCTGTACTAATATTAAGCGCCCAATCGAATTGATTTTTTATTGTGGCAGATTCAATAATATAAATTTTATTTTCGCCTAAAGCCAGCGAACCTGTAGGGGTTAGTAGCTGCGCTTTGATGATTTTAAAATTTGCATGCCCCGTTAGTGGCATGTCGCGAAAGGTTCCAGTTAGATGTTGAATATTAAAGCTAATATTTTTGCGATTAAAGCTTGCTTGAAATTCACCCTCGGCACCTTCTATTAATAGAAGGTCAGCAGGTTTTTCTTTGCAAACACCTTTTGCATTTTTTAATTGAATGTAGGGTATTTTAAAAACAGATTTTAATAAAAAAGACGTTTCAGGTTTAACAATCAATTCCTCTGCCGACAAATTTAACGTTGAATTTTCATAGGTTACATTTTTGAGAATTATTTGGTTTGTTAAATTGCCCGTGATGCTTTCTGTTGTTAATTCGCCAGGTATAACCGTTTTTAACATCCAAAAACTTGCTTTACAACCAGAATTTGTAGTAAATAGCCACAGTGTTACCAGCATAAAAATGGTTAAGGGATAAAAGAGATTACGACCAATTAATTTCCAAAACATATTCATCTCATTATAAATCCATACCAAAAGTTAGATGAAGTCGAAGTCTTTGTTTACCATGCATCAGGGGTCTTGCGATATCTAACCTAAGAGGGCCGAGTGGTGTTTCGTAACGCACACCAAATCCCGCACCTGTTTTTAGTCGCGAACCCCATTTGTTCATCGCATTACCGGAATCCACAAAAACAGCCACGCCTATTTTTTTGTAGATTTTTTGTTCAAATTCTACGCTACCTACAGCAAGATGTCGACCACCGACGACAATGAGGTTGCCATTGAGATCAGGTTCTGTTGGACCAATAGAATTATATCCAAAGCCTCTTACGGTGTGATCACCCCCTGTAAAAAAACGTAAGCTCCAAGGAATTTTACTAAATTCGTGTGTTGCTATGCTGCCGAGATTTCCTCTTAAAATCATTCTGGATGTTTCTGTGATAGGCGTTATCCATTTTAATCGTCCAACTGCTTGGATCATATTGGTTGTAGACAAGACAGATTTTAGACCACCCTGTAAGTTAACAGAGACTCGCAACCCTTCCTGCAAAAGCGTTTCTTTTTTTATACTGCTCCATGCACCACCGATACTGGGTAGTAAAAAATGAGAATGACTTTTTGGGTCGGTTGGCAGATCTCTATAAGCCACAGATAAATAATGTAGGCCTACAATTTGTTCAAAATGACCTCTTTTTTTAACATGGGTTACTCCAGTTTCATTTTGTAGACTATATTTTTTGTCTACAGGTTTTTCTTCGGTAATCTGTGTACCAAATGCTAAACGATCAGTCGCAGGATTTTTGCCTAAAATAGTATATTGTGCATTGGCCTGGTTAAGTCTTTTTGAACCGCGAAAATTAATGTTAATGCGATGTCCGGGATGCGATTTACGTCTACGTTCCCATCCAACCATACCACGGGGTCCAGAATCGGTACCATATCCAAGACTGGCTGTGTATCGATTGCTCGGTTTTGGGGTAAGGGTAATATTAACAGGCACTGCATCCTGTTGGATTGCATTTAAATCCGGGCTTAATTTCACTTTTGAAAATAAATCGGTATCTGTTAGATTTTTTTGAAGCGCTAAAAGCCTATCCGTTGTATAGGGTACACCCGCAGAAAAAGGCACATATTGTTTTAAATATTCGGCAGGGTAGGGGGGAGATACAAAATCAATTTTTCCAAAAGTATAGGGTTTTCCGGTATCTAGTTCAAGCACGATGATGGCATGATTTTTAAGGGTGTCTACCAAAACTTTATTAGTCACAAAGTGCGCATCAAGGTAACCCAATTGTAAAGCCGTTCCTAATAAATTTTGTTTAAAGGCTTCGTATTTATTATGTTGCAGGATTTTATTTATTTTAAGCGCAGGATGTAACAACATGAGTTGCAATGCGGGTTGATTTTTTCCCTCGCCTGTTAGTGTGACATTAACGGATTTAATCAGAATGGGTTGCCCCAATGTAATAAGATACTTAACAATATATTTATCTTGATTTGCATTGCAAGAAAAATGGCTAGCTATTTTGGTATGATAATAACCAATGGATTCCAAAGTCGTTGCAATTTCTTCTGTGCCCGTTTGATATAAGCTAAAAACTTGCTCTTCTGTTAAGTTTTTATCTTGCTCGCTTTTTTTAATGCTTAAATTTGAAAGAATAATGGCTTGTTCTTCTTTATGTACTCCGCTGATTTCTATTGATATTATATTGTTTGAAGACCAACATAATGCTGGAAATATAGTCAATAATGTATAGATAATGAGGCGCATGTGGAATGTTAACATATTTTGGGGTCCATTCCATTGGCCTATTATTAAATCGGGTTTTCCAGGCTTAATACCCCCGAATCATAATCATAAGCAAAGAGCTCTGCATACCGACCCCAGTCAATCATAATACGCAACACCCGTTCGGCTTCTTCTTCACTTAAGAAGTCTTCTAGTTCATCTAAAAAGATATTTTTAGAAACCAAGTGATTTGATCGGGCATCGAGTACCTCGCGTATATGATGCGCAAGTGGGAGGTAAGCAAGAAGATGCTTCGCAAATAAATGCTTACGATCTAAGATATCAGCCGCTGCAAATTGTTTACCTGCATCTAATAGAATAATGTTTCCATCAGAAATTTTAGCAAAATGTAGCATGTCTAATATATCAGTTAGAGGAAATAGATCGTTGACGTCTAGATGTAATTCTTCGCCTAATTGTGGTAAATCTACAGTTCCTTCTTTTTCATGTGCTTCCATGGATTCTAATAAACCGATCAATTCAGAAACGCCTACGTCGGGTAGGCGATAGGCATATTCAGGATGTTTGAATGCTGTTTTGGGTCTGGCTTTTGCTTTAGAGATTTTTTCGCGTTCGCTAATGGTCATTAATGTATAAATTTGATCCAGTAATTGTCTAAATTCTTTACTTTGTGTTTCACGTGGAAACGGTAAATTGACAGGTACTTCTGCTTGAATACAGCCAGGATCTGTTGAGAAAAGTAAAATACGATTGGCCATAATAATGGCTTCTTCGATATCATGTGTTACAAATAAAATGCTTTTGGTGTTAGTTCTTTTGTCTGTCCAGAGATCGAGTAAGTCGTTACGGAGATTTTCAGCCGTTAAAATATCAAGCGCAGAAAAGGGCTCGTCCATTAGTAACAATTCAGGCTCGACCACCAACGCCCGTGCAAATCCAACGCGTTGCCGCATACCGCCCGATAATTCTTTAGGGTATGCAGATTCAAATCCGTCTAAGCCAATGGTATCAATAGCAGCCAAAGATTTTTGTCTTCTTTCCTTTTGGGGGATCCCAAGCGCTTCTAAGCCAAGTTCTACGTTTTCAAGGACTGTGAGCCAGGGGAGCAAGGCGAAGTTTTGAAAAACCATCGAGATCCCTTGGGCAGGACTATGATAGGGTTGCGATCTATAAGAAGTTGTCCCTTCAGAAGGCCTGATAAGTCCAGCAATAATACGAAGCAGGGTTGATTTTCCAGATCCCGATTTGCCGAGCAACGCGACAATTTCATTTTCAACTAAAGAAAAATTAATATTTTCTAAAACGAGCAAATTTTGACCTTCGGCTGTTTTAAAAGATTTTTGTATTTTATCTAAACGTAGTAGCTCATTTTTCATCGATTTTAATCCAGCACAAATCGTGTTGCAGCATAATGATACAATTGTCGCCATATAAGACGATTAAACATTAAAACGTAAAAGCACATAACACCAATTCCTAAAGCAATTCTGGGAAAGTCTCCAGTCGTCGTATATTCTGAAATATAGCTGCCCAAACCTGTTGCCACCAGTTTGTGGTCTCCCCATTGCAAAACATCTGCAACAATACTCGCATTCCAACACCCGCCAGCGGCTGTCATTGCACCCGTGACATAGTAGGGAAAAATAGCAGGTAGAGCGAGTCTTTTCCACCATAAAAAGCGTTTAACACCAAAGTTTTTGGTCAGATAGCGCAGATCTTTAGGGATTACCGATGCGCCGGCAATAACATTAAATAAAATATACCATTGGGTTCCCAAAATCATCAGAGGTGCAGCCCAAATTTGGACGTTTAACTTAAAATATAGAATACCCGTTACAGCTAAGGGATAAATAAGATTAATAGGGAATGCTGCCATAAATTGTGTAATCGGCTGAATATATTGACTGGCTTTAGGGTGTAGTCCAATCCAAATACCAATCGGCACCCATAAAAGGGAAGCCAATATAATAAGGATTATGACTTTGAAAGCTGTAATAGCCCCCAAATAAAAAACGTGTTGTATCTCTGTTAAGGAAATATCTTTTGTAATAAATCGCCATAAATAAGCAGTACAAAAAATAACCCCAACGAGCAGTATGATATTCCAACAGACTACAACGAGACGAGATACAACAGGCTTTATAACAAGTGGTTCTTTGATTGGCAGTCGTAAATAAGGTGAATTTAACAGGAAATCTGTTAGCAAATGTCCAGCACTGTGTATCGCTTTAAGTGCGCGTGTTTTAGCTAATAATTCATAAACCCATGCCCGCTCGGGTTGTTCATCTTCAATATCTTTGGCACTAAAACGCAAAGACCAGGTGAGCAAAGGTCTAAATAGTAGTTGATCATAGAGTAAAATAACAATTAACATGGTGAAAATCGCATAAAAAATAGCAGGGAGGTTAGCGTTGGTGATAGCCACACTAATATAAGAACCAATACCAGGCAACATAATGTTTTGGTTTGAAACAGAAATGGCTTCAGATGCAACCACAAAAAACCATCCGGCAGATATGGATACCATAGTATTCCATAACAAACCAGGGATACCGTAAGGCACTTCTATTCGCCAAAATTTCTGCCAAGCAGTTAGATGAAAAATATCAGCGGTTTCGATATATTCTTTAGGGAGAGTGCGCAGCGATTGGTAAAAACTTAAGGTCATATTCCAGACTTGTGATGTAAAAATCGCAAAAATAGCAGCGCACTCGGGGCCTAAGTAGCTATTTGGAAATAATTGAATAAAGGCGACTATTGTAATAGAAAGTACACCCAGAATAGGTACCGATTGCAGTACATCAATAAGCGGTATCAGTAATTTTTCAGCTTGTTTACTTTTAGCTGCCAGCGGTGCAACCATAAAAGTAAATAGTAGTGAAAAACAAAGGGCAATAAACATACGAAGCACAGTATTGGCAGCATACTCTGGCAATTTAGTGGGGGAGAGCGAAATTTCAATGGGGTGTCCGGCGAGATAAGGCGCTTGTATTTGATTGGCGGCGTATCCTAGAATTGCCAATATTCCAAGGATAATGATAAGCGCGATGGCATCCCACAGATTAGGCCTTAGGCCTCTTCCCGTTTTGGGGGACTGATATAAGGCCTTATTTAGCATTGAAGCGCTATTCTTCCCAGTTTAACGAACCACCCGTTTGATATTCGGTAACGCGTGTTTCAAAAAAGTTCTTTTCCTTTTTTAAATCCATCATTTCACTCATCCAGGGAAATGGATTGGTGGCACCTGAAAATTGTTCAGGTAAACCAATTTGCATCAGTCGACGATTAGCAATAAATTGCAAATAGTCTTTAAACATAGCAGCATTTAGTCCCAAAATACCGCGTGGCATAGTATCAACCGCATATTGGTATTCCAGATCCACGCCTTCTTTAATCATGTTAATAATTTCTGATTGGAAATCAGGTCCCCACAGATGTGGGTTTTCAATTTTGATTTGATTAATCATATCAATACCAAAATTTAAATGCATGGATTCATCTCGCAAAATATATTGAAATTGCTCTGAGGTACCAACCATTTTTTGTCGGCGACCCATCGAGAGTATTTGCGTAAAGCCGACATAAAAGAAAATACCTTCAAATACGATATAAAAAGCGCAAAGATCGCGAAGCAAACGCTGATCATTTTCTGGCATGCCCGTTTTAAACGTTGGGTCAGATAAACTTTCGGTAAAACGAAGTGCCCATTGTGCCTTTTTAGCAACGGATGGGATCTCGCGATACATATTAAAGACCTTGCCTTCATCCATTCCCAAACTTTGGATGATGTGCTGGTAAGAATGCGTATGCAAGGCTTCTTCAAAAGCCTGACGTAGTAGATATTGTCGGCATTCCGGGTTCGTAATATGTCTATAAACAGCTAATACTAAATTATTGGCGACCAAAGAATCAGCTGTCGCAAAAAAACCTAAGTTTCGTTCAATAATTTCTCTTTCATCTGCTGTTAATCCACTTTGTTTTTTCCAGAGCGCAATATCCGCAGACATAGAAATTTCTTCGGGTGTCCAGGTGTTTTTAAGAGAGTCTAAATATTTATCCCAGGCCCATTCATATCTAAAGGGCACCAGTTGATTGAGATCAACGGGGCAATTAATCATTTTTTTGTCTTCTTTTCGGATGCGTGCACTACCAAACTGCAATTCAAGACCTGTTACTGCCATATTAAATTCCTCATTGTTGTCGTTTTAACTTATTGACACGCTTCGCAATCGGGATTGTCTATCGCGCACGCCATCACAGTGGTGTCAGACACTTGTACTGCGTTTAAGGCGCCTGTATAAACCGTCGATTTTTCGGCATCGGTTGCACCCAAACTCCGTAGATAATAGGTGGTTTTAAGACCCCGCAACCAAGCTGTTCTGTATAAAATATCCAATTTTTTACCCGATGGTGCGCTCATATATAAATTAAGCGATTGCGCCTGATCTATCCATTTTTGCCTTCTGGACGCAGCTTCTATTAACCATTGAGGTTCCATTTCAAATACCGTTGTGTATTTGGCTTTAAGCGCTTCGGGTATGCGATCTATATTTTTAACGCTGCCGTTAAAATATTTCAGATCTTTCACCATGGCAGAATCCCACAAATCCAGTTTTTTAAGATCTTGGACTAAATAGGGATTAATAACGGTAAATTCTCCCGACATATTAGACTTAACGAATAAGTTTTGATAAGTCGGTTCTATAGATTGCGAGACGCCACAAATATTAGAAATAGTCGCAGTGGGTGCAATCGCCAACATATTAGAATTACGTATGCCTTGCGTTTGTACCCGTTTTCGTAAAGTTGCCCAATCGAGTGTTTGACTGCGATCTTGATCAAGATAAATACCACGCGCTTCTTGTAAGCGTTCGATAGAATCAATAGGCAATATACCTTGGCTCCACAATGATCCTTCGAAGCTAGGGTAGCTACCGCGTTCTTCTGCTAAATCAACACTGGCTGAAATCGCATCATAACTGACTTGTTCCATAGATCGATCAGCAAATTCAACCGCTTCATCAGATTCATAAGAGATGTTTAATTTATAGAGTGCATCCTGAAAACCCATAATACCAAGACCAATGGGACGATGACGCAGATTAGAACGTCTGGCTTGAGGGACCGTGTAGTAATTAATATCTATCACGTTGTCGAGCATGCGAATAGCCGTTGTAACAGTGCGTTTTAACTTTTCAAGATCTAGGCCTTTTTCTGTCACATGTTGTACCAAATTAATGCTACCCAGATTACAGACAGCAATTTCATCAATATTCGTATTTAAAGTTATTTCTGTGCATAAATTTGAACTATGGACAACACCCGTATGTGGTTGAGGCGAACGCAAATTGCAGGGATCTTTAAAGGTAATCCAAGGATGACCCGTTTCATATATCATGCCCAGCATTTTCCGCCATAAAGAGATGGCAGGTAGTCTTTTGAAGAGTTTTATTTCACCCTGATCGGCTTTAGCTTCGTACGCTGTGTAAGCGTGTTCAAAAGCATTGCCATAGAGATCATGTAAATCGGGTACATCGTTAGGCGAAAAGAGTGTCCATTCTTTATTTTCAACCACACGCTTCATGAACAAATCGGGGATCCAATTGGCAGTATTCATATCATGTGTACGGCGTCTTTCGTCGCCCGTATTTTTACGGAGTTCAATAAATTCTTCAATATCCAAATGCCAAGTTTCGAGGTAAGAACATAAAGCGCCTTGGCGTTTACCACCTTGGTTAACCGCAACGGCGGTATCATTGGCGACTTTTAAGAAGGGTACAACGCCTTGAGAATGACCATTCGTACCTTTTATTAGCGAGCCCATGGCGCGTACAGGCGTCCAATCGTTGCCAAGGCCACCTGCGAATTTAGAGAGTAATGCATTATCTCGAATTGCATTATAAATGCCAGAGAGATCATCCGGCACGGTTGTTAAAAAGCAACTCGACAATTGTGCTCGCGTAGTGCCCGCATTAAATAAGGTAGGGGTAGAGCTCATATAATCGAAACTAGAGAGCAGCTCATAAAATTCAATGGCGTAGCGTTCTTTGTCTTTTTCTGCCATGGCAAGTCCCATAGCAACACGCATAAAAAAGATCTGTGGCAATTCAAAGCGAATACCATGGCTATGCAAAAAATAACGATCATAAAGTGTTTGTAAACCGAGATACGTAAATTGAAAATCGCGTTCGGGTTTTAAAGCACGACCTAGTCTTTCGAGATCAAACGATTGTAGTTTAGGATCTAATCGTTCTAGTTTAATACCTTTATCAATAGCCGTTGTTAGCGCAAGCGCATAGTATTTTGCCATTTCTTGACGCGATTTTGGTACAGGTAAATTTAAAAACTGCATCGTTTCAGACTGTAGATTTTTTAATAAAATACGTGCGGCAACCATACTGTAATTGGGTTCTTGTTCTATGAGTGTACGCGTTGTCATAATCAATGCTTGTAAAACATCTTTTTGATGTACGCCATCGAATAAATTTCTTAAGGTGTCTTTAACTATCGGTTCTGGGCTAACGGCCTCTAGACCAAAACAGGCTTCAGCCACTGTTTGGACCAGCGCTTTTTTATCGAGTGGCACGACAGCGCCATCATCTAAAGTAATGGAAATTGTGGGTTCAGAAGCATGCGTTGTCTTAGCAAGCTCAGCGTCGCGTACTTTGCGACGTTCTTCTCTATAAAGCACATAGGAACGTGCAACTTGATGATATTCACGACGCATCAAGGCTAATTCAACTTGATCTTGAATGTCTTCTATATGAACAGTTCCGCCATTAATAGGTAGGCGTTCCATAAAGGCGCGAATAACATCATCTGTTAAGGTATCTACAATTTCTGGAATACTAGAGGAGGTTGCAGCGCTTTCGCCTTCTACATCCCAAAATGCTTTTGTGATAGCGCGTGAAATGCGTGTTGGCTCAAAATGCGTTAAGGTATGATTACGCAAGATGACCGTTAAGGTACCGGGGGTTGGGGTTTCGGGTGTTGTAGTGCTTGAATTAGACTGAGATGCGGTTTTGAAATCGTCTTTTAAGTCATTACTCATATTAAATCTCCAGAATTATAGTCATCTAGCACTTGGTAGGTAACCCAATATGTTGTGGTTCTTATTTAAGAAAACACACTACATATATGCATTCTGGGATAGTACACAAAAAACGTCAAGTGGATAAGCTGTGGATAAGCAGGTATTTTTTTTAGCGTTTAAGTTGCGGAAATGGACATCCTTGTCCTACTTATTTTGGATAAAAAATCGTATTGATTTTTAGACGGTTTCTAACCATTTGGTTAGATAGTGACTCTGTTGTTTGATGACTTGTGCATCTTTGAAGGTCAAAGTTAAAAGGCTGGTGCCTTGTAATCCAGACACTAAAGACAGTGCTAGGCCGTGTGCGTTTTCACCTTTTCCCATGCCCTTAAATTGAGTTTCACACCAGTTCAATACATCCTTCAGTAATCCTGAGGCGGCATTGGAGATTTCATCGGTGTTTTTGCAGAGTTCTTGACACATACTGCCCAGCCAGTCTCCAAAAGAAACGGCTTGGTCGCCTTGGCTTGCATTTTGTTCGATAAGGGAAACTAAACGTTCTTTGTTATTTAAACTTTCCCATGCTGAAAATTGTGCTTCAATGGCTTTACGGCGGCGCTCAATAACAGCCATAACGATGGATTCTTTGGATTTAAAGTAGTAGTACACGTTACCCAGAGGGACTTCAGCCAGCGATGCGATATTCGCCAAGGTTGTGATATTCACACCTTGTTCGTAAAATAGCTTATCGGCGGCTTCCACCAAACGGACGCGTTTATCTATTCTTTTGCTCATTATGATTCCCCTTTAGTCTAGTTAAGTCTTTTGGACCCTGTAATAGTTAGTTGAATTGGATCATTATACCGGGTTGTTTAGATAGTTCAATACTGTACAAATGTTCAATTCCTGACTAAATTTACCCCCATCCGTCGCTGCGCGACACCTTCCCCCGTGAAACGGGAGAAGGGTTCGGCAATTTAACAAAATAGGTTTTTCTATTATCCCTCTCCCGTTTCACGGGAGAGGGTGCCCGAAGGGCGGGTGAGGGGTTATGGGGTTGCCAATACTACCCCAAAAAAGGTATAAATATCTCCATGACTAAGATTCCCATGACAGCAACAGGCGTCGAGAAACTCCGAGAAGAGCTAAAGCAGCTTAAGACTGTCGCTCGACCTAAAATAATTGCCGCTATTGCTGAGGCAAGAGGACATGGTGACCTTAAAGAAAATGCTGAATATCATGCCGCCAAAGAACAACAAGGTTTTATTGAAGGACGTATTCGTGATATCGAACATAAATTATCGCATGTCCAGGTGGTTGATTTAGCCGGCATGGTTAATGTTGGTAAGGTTGTCTTTAGTGCAACTGTTACCTTAGTTAATATAGATACTGATCAAACGATGGTTTATCAAATTGTCGGTGAAGAAGAAGCCGATTTAAAAAGCGGTAAAATCTCCGTGACTTCCCCTATTGCGCGCGCAGTGATCGGGAAACACAAAGGAGATACTGTTGAAGTGGCAGCACCAGGTGGTCTTGTATCTTACGAGGTTGCCGAAGTTATTTATTAAGCGCCTGGAAAAATATGGCAGGCAAATCTGGTCCCAAATCAAAGTCTAAAAGTAGTCGTCGTTGGCTAGACAGACAGCATTCAGATTATTATACCCAGCTCGCCAAACAAGAAGGATACCGTTCGCGATCAGCTTATAAGCTATTAGAGATCCAAGAAAAAGATAAAATTATTGCCAAAGGGATGCGTGCCGTTGACTTAGGTGCTGCGCCAGGCGGGTGGTCGCAAGTATTGACTAAGTATATAGGTCAAACCGGTAAAATCGTCGCGATTGATATTTTACCTATTGAACCTCTAAATGGGGTCGATACTGTCTATGGAGATTTTCAAAAAACGGAAACCGTAGAGGCATTGATGTTGTTATTAGATGGAAAGGGTGTAGATCTTGTAATTTCCGATTTGGCCCCCAACTTAAGTGGTATAGCGGCAGTAGATCAAGCACGTTCAATGGATTTAGCGGAATTAGCGCTTGATTTTGCTGAAAGAGTACTGGTTAAAGAGGGAGTTTTTTTAATTAAGGTTTTTCAAGGTTCAGGTTTTCAGGCATACCTAACCCATTTAAAAGAACGGTTTCAGCGCGTATTGATACGAAAGCCTAAGGCTTCTCGTGCAGAATCTCGCGAAGTGTATTTACTAGCAAGGGGTTATAACCCATACTTTAAAGAAACACAGGGGGTTTACCTTGAACGACATGCTTAAAAATTTAGTTTTGTGGTTGGTTATCGCATTGGTACTCATGTCGGTATTCAGTAACTTTGGGCCTCCGCCAAAACAAGTTACAAAACTCGCTTATTCTCAGTTTTTAGATAAAGTAAAATCTGGCGATGTCAAAAAAATAACGGTTGAAGATAAAAACGTCAGCGGTACTACCCAAGATGATAAGCCATTTGCCACTTATATCCCGACGCGTGAGTTGCCAGAATCTGTTATAAATAGCCTCACTTCATCTGGTGCCATTGTCGTTGGTAAGGCACCAGAACAACCCAGCTTATTGATGAATATTTTTGTGAGCTGGTTTCCAATCATTTTATTTATCGGTGTCTGGATATTTTTTATGCGCCAAATGCAAGGTGGCGGCGGTGGACGAGGTGCAATGTCTTTTGGACGTAGCCGTGCGCGTTTATTAGGCGAAGATCAAGTGAAAGTCACTTTCGCAGATGTTGCAGGTGTGGATGAAGCCAAAGAAGAGGTTGTAGAATTAGTTGAATTCTTACGGGATCCTGGCAAGTTTCAGAATTTAGGTGGCCGTATTCCTAGGGGCGTTTTAATGGTTGGCCAACCCGGCACAGGTAAAACGTTACTAGCGCGGGCTATTGCAGGCGAGGCTAAAGTACCATTCTTTACAATTTCAGGTTCTGATTTTGTCGAGATGTTTGTGGGCGTGGGTGCTTCTCGTGTGCGTGATATGTTTGAGCAAGCTAAAAAACAGGCGCCTTGCATTATATTTATTGATGAAATCGATGCCGGGTAGACATCGTAACGGTGATTGGGCGGTGGTCATGATGAGCGGAAGCAAACACTCAATCAATTATTATCGAAATGGACGGGTTTAAAGGTAATGAAGGTGTTATCGTCATTGCTGCAACCAATCGTCCAGACGTGTTAGATCCTGCATTATTATGACCTGGTCGTTTTGATAGGCAAGCCCTGTCGGTTTACCCGATATTCGGGGTCGTGAGCAGATTTTAAAAGTTCATATGCGTAAAGTGCCTGTTTCTGATAACGTGGATGCACGTGTGATTGCACGTGGAACGCCAGGATTCTCAGGTGCTGATTTGGCTAATTTGGTTAACGAAGCCGCGTTATTTGCAGCAAGAAGCAACAAACGTACGGTTGAAATGACCGAATTTGAAAAAGCCAAAGATAAATTATTGATGGGCGTAGAACGCAAATCGATGGTGATGGGCGAGAGTGAACGCAAGCTAACGGCTTATCATGAAGCAGGCCACGCGATTGTGGGTCTCATCGTTCCTGAACATGATCCGGTCTATAAAGTGAGCATCATTCCACGTGCGCAAGCCTTGGGTGTGACTTTATTCTTACCAGAAGACGATCGCTACAGTTATAGCCGGCAACGATTAGAGTGCCAGCTTGCATCCCTATTTGGTGGTCGAATTGCAGAAGAATTAATCTTTGGCAAACAAAGTGTTACAACAGGTGCATCCAACGATATTAAACGTGCGACCGACATTGCACGTAATATGGTCACACGCTGGGGGCTTTCTGAACGCTTAGGGCCTTTAACTTATGGTGATGAAGAAGGCGAAGTCTTTTTAGGGCATTCTGTTAATAAACGTAAAGAAGTGTCTGATGAAACGGCACATGTGATCGATGAAGAAATCAGACAGCTCATTGATCGGAATTATGCATTGGCAAAACAAATTCTGACAGACAACATCGATAAATTACATTTAATGGCAGAAGCTTTGTTAAAATACGAAACCATTGATATAGAACAAATTAAAGATGCGATGGCAGGGCGTGTGCCTCGAGAACCCGTTGATTGGTCGGATACGCATGGAAGTGGTACCCAAAAGAAAAAGCCAGGTGAAGTGACACGCATGGAAAAACGTTCGGATTCAGCAATAGGGGATCCAGCGCCCAATGAACAATAAGATAAAGAACACGTAAGTATTATTTATGAAAAAGTATTTTGGTACAGATGGTATTCGTGGGCGTGTTGGACAACCGCCCATTTCTGCTGATTGGATATTAAAATTAGGTTGGGCGGTAGGTAAAGTACTAACTGCTAAAGCCGGTGGACGTCGGTGTAAAGTTTTAATAGGTAAAGACACGCGTATTTCTGGTTATTTATTTGAATCTGCACTAGAAGCGGGTTTATCTTCTGCGGGTGTCGATACTTTATTACTAGGACCTATGCCAACACCGGGTATTGCTTATTTAACCCGCGCGCTGCGTGTAAGCATCGGTATTGTGATCAGCGCCTCGCATAATCCTTATTACGACAATGGCATTAAGTTTTTTTCAACTGAAGGCAATAAAACTGCCAGATGAGATGGAACATTCATTGAAGAAACTTTGGAACAACCTTTAGAAACGGTTGATTCTAGAGCTTTAGGTAAGGCAATCCGTGTGCAAGATGCGGAAGGTCGTTATATCGAATTTTGTAAGAGTACTTTTCCATCGAGTTTAGATCTGCGGGGCATCAAAATTGTGGTGGATTGTGCACATGGCGCAACGTATAGAATTGCACCTAATGTTTTTAAAGAATTAGGTGCACAGGTTGTAGAAATGGCTGTTAATCCGGATGGATTTAATATCAATGATAACTGTGGTGCAACGTACCCTGGTCCATTGGCCGAACGTGTTATACAAGAAAAAGCCCAACTGGGTATTGCCTTAGATGGCGATGGCGATCGTGTCATTATGATCGATGAGACTGGCACGGTGGTCGATGGTGATGAATTATTGTTTATTATTGCCCGTTGGTATGCCGAAACCGATCGCTTAACAGGAGGAGTTGTAGGTACCACGATGAGCAATTATGGTTTAGAGATGGCTTTTAAAGCGCTCAATATTCCCTTTTTGCGCACAGCGGTTGGCGATCGGTATATTTTAGAAATGCTCAAAAATAAAGGGTGGAATTTAGGAGGCGAGCCTTCAGGACATATCTTATGTTTAGATGCCAATAGCACTGGCGATGGCATTGTTTCGGCATTACGTGTGTTGGCTGTTATGGTGTGTACGGGGCGCTCTTTAAAAGAATTAAAAGAAGGTATGTCTAAATTTCCACAAATGTTAATTAACGTTCCCATAGCCGAAAGAACCAGTGTGATTGATCATCCCAGCATTACTTCTGCTGTTAGCAAAGCTGAATCGCATCTAAATGGCCGGGGTCGCGTGTTGCTGCGTGCTTCGGGTACAGAAGCATTGGTACGTGTTATGGTTGAAGGCCACGATTCTAACATCGTCGAACAGGTTGCAGAAGAACTCGCCGAAGTTGTTAAAACGGCGATGGTGTAGACTGCTCACTTTCACTTTTAATTTTATCTTGAATAGCCGCGCATAAATCAATATTCGCATTACGTCTAAACAACCACCATTGCGCATTCCAAGCTGTTGAAATGCTTTTCACAGAATTTTTTTGATTGGTATTCGGCTCTGTTAAAAGCTTTTGTTTTGTTTTTTCAAGTATTAATTTTGCCAGTTCATAAGCTTCTGCTGGTGGTGATGAGTACTGATAAGTATTCATTGCATTCATTAATGCAAGCATAGGTGAGGTGTTGTTTTTGTCTCTCAGATTAATATCAATAGTTTCAATACTCATTAAGCCAAGTGCTAATTTAAAATAATAATTCTCAATAGCAATATGTAGCAGTGTTTTTTTGCTTTCTTGATCTTGAACATTGATAATCTTAGACAAATAAGTATCATCAGGTTTAGTGCTGGGTATTAAATCGCGAACTTGATCTTCAGGTATTGCGCTATTGACAAGTTCTGCAATTAATTCTGTTCCCAGTCTGACGATATAAGAGGAATAACATAAGAATCGATGTATTCTAAAAACATCAAAGGGGTTAATATCGCCCGATTTTGTTTTGTTACAATAAAGAACGTAAGCAGAATCGGGGTCTACTGTGCTATTAGGGAAAACTTGTGCAATATGGGCATTCACTTTTAAGCGCAATTGATCACAAAAATAGATCAAACCGCCAATCAGCATTTCACTTTCTGCGTTGATAAACAAGTTTAAGCTTCTTTCTATCTTAATGGCAGCCGCAGACTCTAGCATATTAGCAATTGTAGGCGCGCCTGTATTGACTAATAATAATGTAAAAGTCGAACCATTATTGGCAATATCATCTAAAAGATATCGGTCACCCGTATCTTCTACAGAATCATTTTTTATAGCACCCACATAGACGGTTTGGTGGACCTCTGCATCAACCAATAATCTACAGACTGCATTACCATTATCTGCAACAGCCGGTAATACGCGGGTTGCATTAAAAGTTTCTAAAACCATTTCTTTAACAATAAGACCTTCAGGAAAATTTAAGGTTTCAAAAAAGTCAGGAGGTAAGCAGTAATTAGGTTTAATATCGGGTGCGATTTTAAAGATATCTTCCTGTTTTTGGGCTTCTTTAACCAAGGCTTTGTCTTGACTCTTTAACCCGAGTAATCTTTGGATTGAATTATACGCTAATTGGGCAAGCGCCCCACCTAAGCTATGGCCGCTGACAGTGATTTTAATGGGTTTGCTTGTTTTTTTAGAAAGATCTAATAGAACAGCCGTAATTTGATTTAAAATTTGCAATTCGCCTTTACGGTAAGATTCTTCGCCAGCAGAAACTTCGAAATCTGCCAATAAGGTTGCTAAATCATAGGTTCCTGCCCAGGTAATATACAAATTGGGTTCTTGCATAGTGTCAATATGGTTGGGAATTAAAAAAGATCCCATGAGTCGCATATTTTGTTGGCTATTAATGTCAACAATAATTTCTTGTATCGTATAAGATTCTAATAATTCACCCGCATCATTGGTAATTAACAACGTTTTATAAACGCCCGAATTTTCTGCAATAACATAAGCAACGCCATGCCCAATAATATCCGCATCAATAAAACCAACCATTTTTTCATCAATATTCGACATGGTTTGGCAAGCAAGGGGCAATAAGCCCAAAACTTCGAAGTTCGAAATCTTAGCAATTTCTGTAAAACTTTTGATTAATGCAAGAGCATTGATCATTTCTGTGGCATCTGTTGCTAAAGATGCTAAAAATGATTTTAAACTATTTTTAAATAATTGCTCGTATCCTTGTCCCAAAATACCCTTAGAAACATAATAGCCATATGTTAAAATTTGGGCTAATTGTTGAAGGCTAGCTGGATTTGATAATATTTTTTTGATAGAAGCAAACTTTTCAAATTTTGGATCGTTTACATTAATGCCTGATAGCAATTTCTGCATGTAATCTAAACGCGAAGACTCCGTGTCTATATATCCATCTGTTAATTCTACGGTGATAGAATCTGTTTTATTTTTGGTCTCCTGTATGATTTTATCTTTGTCAAATTTCAGTGTATTAAGCAGCGTATTTGGCAATTCAGGAAACATATCACTAAATAGGTTGGTTTGATTTCGAATAATGGTAAGTATATCGTTTGGGGTTACGCTCATGGTGGACCTCTTTGGGGTAAACCTAGGTTGAGTATTTGTATCACGAGATTAGGTGTAGAATCAACAAAAACATAAGGTTAATTTGGTTGACATACAAAAACTATTTTGATATCCTTTGACAATTATTATTAAATCTGAGGTTGCTTAACATGCCAAAAAAAGAACCATTCGTACAAAGAAATATTGTGAAACACTTGGAGAAATCGCTTTATGCTTTTCAGCTACTTAGAGATAGCCTTAATGCTAAAACTTCTAAACCGTTGTTTGTACTAGACAAGAAGAATCCCAAACAACCTAAATTAGTAAAAGAACAAAAGCGTATCGATTCCGAGCTCGTTTTATTTGCCATTAAAGGATTTGAAATCCTTAAAAGAGAAAAAGAAATACGGTCTTCATTAGAAGCAAAAACCAAGAAATTACAATTTCGCGATATAAAAATTAACCTTGGCAGTTCTCTTGAAATTGCAAATTATATTAAATCAAACATGATTTTAGAAGAAATTCATTTTATAAATGTAAAAATAGATCCTGTCGGTCTTAATTTTATTTTTAAAGCTTTAGAATCTAATGCTGCCGTTAAAAAACTTGTCTTTAAATGCACTCCTTTATTTCCTGTAGGTGCAAAGTATTTGTCTAGCGTTTTACTCAAAAGTAAGATATTGACTACGCTTGAAATATCAAACTCTCAAATTGGATATCCAGGGCTTAAGGCAATAACAAGCGCTTTGCAACGAAATGAAAGTCTTATTGATTTAAAATTAAATGGCGTGAAAATTGGGTTTAAGCGTGACACTTAAGGCACTTGTACTTAGCGGTAGTTATTTAACCGAGAACAATGTTGTGGCACTTGCGCGTATGCTAAAATTAAATACAAGTATTGAATCATTAAATCTATCTAATTGTACTATTACTTCTGATGGCGGTGAGGCTATTGCTGAGGCATTATATGACAACAGAACACTTACGAAGCTTGATTTGCGTAATAATTACATTACAGATGATAACATCATTGAAGACTTAGAGTTGGTATCAAAAAATTCTGATGGTTCCACAAGAGTCAGCATAAAGTTCAAATATGATGAGGTCGTGCCACTTTCTCAAATGCCTATCCTTATCAAGCCTGTTGCTAAGCGGAGTTGGTATTAAAAATAACGGCCTCTCCTTTGAAGGGGGCCTCAGTAAATTTATTACGGTTTTTCCTCCCACGGTTTATGGGAATATTTTTTATTAGAGGTAGTTGGTGCTGCCTTTGGTTTTGTTTTATCTTGATCGTATTGAAATGTTAATAATGGTTCTGCTTTTTTAACATCGCTAGCCACGGGCCTATTTAATCCTGCAAGCTTATGTCCAAGCTTTTTATCCATTTCTCCGGGATACAACGCAATTATTCTTTTCCTGACATTCTTGCCAAGAATAACTGCCGCGTCTTTCATTCCTCTTGCGCCTCTAGCGCTTTCTTCTGCAATATTATGGTCGTGACAAGAAAGGAATTCTTTGGCAACCATTTCTTCATATTCTTTACGTAAATTCTGGTTAGTAAACCATTGAGGAAGATATAGTTGATCAATCTTAGAAGTGGGAGGAATAGGGGGGAACATATTGTATTTAGCATAGAAAGCTGTCATGGCTGCAACATGTTGCGTAACAGCACCTTCTCGGTCTTTTCCACTCATACAGCTTCCTATTCTAATACCCCCTAATCCAGAAACAGCAATTTGTTCAAGTGCAGCACGTTCGGCATTGTGATTAATACCGCGTTTAAAGAAATTACGAGTCCTATTTCTAGCACCGCTAATCGCTCGCATTTTTCTTAGTGCTTCTATTGCCATTTCTTCATTCAGTGTAAGTTTTGTTCCTGTGCTTTCTCTTTTTTCAAGATTTTTTGCTCTTCTCTTAAGTGCCTTGAGTGTTTTTTTGTTTTCTTTACGTACAGAGGGCTTTTTAAAAAAATTACTAAGGGTCCTTACTTTGTTAACAGGGTGATTAGATGTAATTAATGTTATACTTAGATTGTCAGAAATATTTTCTTTATTTTTTAGATTAGTTTTTAGAAAATCTATTACTTCTTTTTTGCCTGATTCTGTTGCATACTTTTCCCTAAGATTTTTTATTGCTTCCATGCGGTCGGAGTCCATTTTTCTATCATCAGAATTAAATGGTGGTGAAATAAGTGTTTGGAGATCTATTAAGAAGTTAGATTTTGCTGAGTTCTCAGTCAAATCTTCTAGAATACCTATTAAAATCAATTGCTCTAAATTATCTTGTGCCGCTTTTTGTCGTTCTTTTTTGTTTTTCATTTTACTTGGCGAGATGTGTCCACTTCTTATTTTTGAAATATGGCTAATTTGTTCAAGTTTTCCGTTTGCAGGATTTCGTGTATAGCTATAAATATCCGATTGATAACAGTTTCTGGCACCTGGGTAACCTCTAATGGTTGTTGGAGGAACGCCCATTAATGTTCCTAGATTTATATATTGTTCACGATTCATTCTGTGCCATTTTACAACTATATTTGTAAAATAGTTTTGTTCCCATGGATGTAATTTCTTAAACCAATCAGGTCGAGTTTCTGGAGGTTGATTCAATATTGTAAGCCATTCTTTTTCTTGTGCTATAGTAAATTCAGTAATGGGTGTATCTGTTCGAACTTGAATAGTATTTTCATCAAGTTGGATAATTGTTTTAATAGGCTTTCTTTCTATTTGCCAATTAACATGGTTTTCTGCATTGTTTAGATTATTTAGTATAGTTTCGATATCTACTTCAGGAAAACAAGGTTGAACTGCGACGCACAGGGTTTTTAGCAGGCGATTTAAATTTTTCTTGTCAAGATTTTCTGTTTCGAGGGCCCAATTAGTTCTAATAAGATTTAAATTGTCAAGTATTCTCTCTTTTTCTAATGGAGATAATGTTTTAGAGTTTTCTACTATTAAAAAAGCTGCTTTAATATAAGATTCGCCACGTAATTTAATAGCATTTTTTAGTACGTCTTTTCCAAAAAATTTTTCTTGTTCTCTTTTTTGTTTTGAAAGCGCTTCTGCAATTGTCTTAGTATTTATTTCTATTTTTTCTATTGCCATAACCACCCCTACAAACATCGCTTACATTTTGAGCTCTCATTACTTAGGCTATTAATGCAATCAAAAGTTCCGTAGAAGGGTATTTTAGACCTACGAGCTTTGGCAGCTCAGTTCACCTGGCTCTAATTCAAATACTGCGGCACCAACCATGCCATCTGGTAGGGGTAAGTACTTTATTTTAATCAGTAACGTGCAATTACTCGCATTTATGATATAACCTGCGTCTGTTCTTGTAATAGAATTGATAACACGACCAGACGTTATTTTTTCTATCACTTTTGGATTATTCAGTATGGCAGTAATTTCTTTTGCGCTTTCGTAATAGGGTGGTAATAAAGCCATAGAAGTAGTTGTACAAAATAAAATACAAACTAAGACAAAAAAACGCATATTAAACCACCTTTCTATTATGTGAAATAGACGACAAAAGCGAAAGTCCTATAAAACCTACGCCTATTAAACCCGTGATAATTTCCGAAACATGAATTTTTGTACTAACCAACATGATAATAGCAAGCGCACCAATGGCGTAATGTGCACCATGTTCTAAAAATCGATATTTGTTAAGCGTTCCCTTATGGACTAAAAAAATGGTAAGAGATCTCACAAAAATAGCACCAATACCTAAACCAATTAATATAACGATAATATCTTTAGTCATTGCAAAAGCACCGATAACCCCATCAAGAGAAAATGAGGCATCTAATATTTCTAAATAGATAAACTGAATAGCACCGCTATGTTTGGTTTGTGTGACACTACGGCTTAATAATGCAGTGAGACTATTTAAGATAACAAAAAGAATAATACCGACACTGCCTGCAATAATCATGCTGAGTTGTTCTGAATCAGGCAGCCAAGCTTGTATACCTAGTAGGACTAGCAATGCCAGTATAATTTCCAGGGAACCTCGTCGACCGATAGCATTCAATTTTCTTTCTAGAACCCCAAGCCAATGTATGTCACGTTTTTGATCAAATAAAAAGGATAAAAAGACTAACAGTAAAAATATACCGCCAAAACCTGAAATCGTTGTTTTGGTTGCTTCAAGGTGTTTAGCATATTCGGTTGGATTTTGAATAGCTAAATAAAGTATATCGATTAAACCAAGGTGGGTAACAATAGCAACAATAATAACCGGCAACAAGAATCGCACGAGAAAAACGGCAATTAGAATTCCCCATATCAAAAAGCGTTGTTGCCATTTTTCGTCCATTTTTTGTAATACGGAAGAGTTAATCACAGCATTGTCAAAAGATAAACTGATTTCTAATATCCCGAGCATAACAGTTAAGAGAAGTGCGTTAACACCACCCCAAAAAAAGGCAATCAGCAGTCCTAAAAAGGTAACCAAAAAAGAAACTTTAAAATGCTTCATAGGTTGATTTTAGAAGGCAGAGCGAGAAATTGCCAGAAAATTTTGTTAGGTAACATAGTATATGGATATATATTTGAGAAGCATAATTGTGTTAACATGCACGCATTAATGTTTTTATCAAAATATGGGTGTTGATAGCATGAAAGAGATCTGTAAAAAAGTTTCAAGATTGTTAGTTACTTTGCTTTTTTCCGGGGTTGCCAATATTTCAAACGCGGCAAGTCAAGAAATTGTCTTTTGGCACAGTTGGGACGGTCCACTCGGTGAAAAATTTGAAGAAATTGTTCAAACGTTTAACAACAAACCTGAAAATATCAAGGCGGGTATAAAAGTTGTTACCCAAAATAAAGGCAACTACGAAACCGTATTAGAATCAGGTCTTGCAGCCGTGGGGACCCCTAACGCACCTCATATTATGCAAGTTTACGAGATGGGTAATTTGGTGATGCAAAGACGTCCAAGCGCTTATGTACCGCTAGATAAACTCACCGATAAACCAAGTCAATACTTAAAATCAGAAAATTTTATTCCGCCCATTCGTGCTTTTTACAAAAGTCGAAACGGTGAGACGGGTTTACCTTCGTTACCATTTAATGCAACAACCGTTGTCGTGTTTTATAATAAAGATGCTTTAAAAGCCGCTGGTTTAGATCCCGAAAAACCACCTGTTACTTGGGAAGAATTTGAAGAGCAAGCGCTTGTATTAAGAAAAAGTGGCAACAAAGGTGTCTTAGCTTCTGCAGTCTTGTCTAGTCACCATATTGATCAATTAGGCGCGTGGCATAATCTACCTGTTGCAACACAGGGAAATGGTGTTGATGGTAATGATGCAAAATTAGTCGTTAATAGCGAATTTTTTGTAAATCATCTCCACAAATTAGCCAGTTGGTATGATCTTGGTATTTTTACTTTAGATGTAGGCCCTGCGGCTGAAAAAGCGTTTGGTAATGGCGACGTTGTATTTATTACCCATGGCGCAAATCGTTTGTCTACTTTGGAAAAATTAGCAGCGGGTAAATTTAAAATTGGTGTTGCAAAATTTCCTTATTGGAAATCCGTTGTATCTAAACCGCAAAATACAATTGCAGGAGGATCTTCTTTTTGGGTGTTGTCTGGTCATTGCAAAGAAGATTATCAAGTCATACAAAGATTTTTCGAGTATTTAGCATCACCCGAATTACAAGCAAAATGGCATCAAGAAACTTCTTATATCCCTGTTGTAAAAGGCGTGCAAGCAATTGCCGAAAAAAATCATTTTTATGAAGATGGCGTGAAAGGAGAAGCCGGCAAGCTGGCCTTAGAATCTTATATGGGACGTTCCCCGACACTTTATTCACGTGGTATTTTGTTACCACAATTTCCAAAGATACGTGAAGTGATGATTCAAGAAATAAAAGAAGCAGTACGTGGGCGCAAAACCCCACAGGAAGCTTTAGAACGGATGGAAATTGTGGGTAATCAAATCATGCTTGAAGAAAATACGCGGAATCCTTTGCCTTGATACAACCATCACAAACACAAACTAGAAGACCCTGTGTGATCGGCAATTGGAAAATGCAGGGTTCTAAAAGCATGATCGCGAATTTAATTTCGGGATTATCAAAAAGCACAGCTTACAACAAAGTTGATATTGTACTGTGTCCCCCCGTTATTTACTGCGAGACAGTGCAAACTGCTTTGGAAAAGAATGCCTTGGAAGGTCAAATTGCGCTAGGTGCTCAAAATGCGTATTGCGAGCCTAAAGGGGCTTATACGGGCGAAATTTCTCCTAATATGTTAGTCGACATGGGGTGTCAATACGTCATTATGGGGCATTCTGAGCGCCGTCAGCTGTTTTTTGAGGATGATACACTGATTGCAAGAAAGTGCGTAGCCGCGTATCATGCAGGACTGATTCCCGTATTGTGCGTCGGCGAAACCGAGGCAGAGCGGGCAAACGGGACGACTTTTGAGGTCCTTACCCGTCAGCTACAGGCGGTTTTAGAAAAGATGCCCATCAGCGCTTTTTCTAAGGTCATTATTGCCTACGAGCCCGTTTGGGCTATTGGGACAGGGATAACTGCAACCCCAGCAGAGGCGGAAGAAGTACATGCTTTTTTGCGAGGTTGCTTAAGTAAGCGCGATGCCGAAATTGCCAAAAAAGCGCGTATTTTGTATGGCGGTAGCGTTAAAGGGGAGAATGCCAAAGGCTTGTTTAACATGCCTAATATTGATGGGGCATTGGTGGGTGGCGCTTCGTTGGTTGCAGAGGACTTTTTAAAGATTTGTGAGAGCGCCTTATAAAAATTTTAGAGTGAGCGAGTATTAAAATGGAACAAATTATTTTAGTGATACATGTCATTGCAGCTGTTGGATTGATTGGATTTATTTTAATCCAACATGGCAAGGGTGCAGAAGTTGGTGCTTCTTTTGGGAGCGGTGCCTCACAAACCCTTTTTGGTAGCCAAGGGTCTGGCAATTTTTTAACCCGGACTACCGCGATTTTGGTAACTGTATTTTTTGTTACCAGCCTTACTTTAGGGTATTTAGCATCTCATCATGCAAAACCTAAAGATCTCGACGAGCTTTTAAAGAAAGTTCAACCTGCTACAGCAACAAAGCACAATAACGAAATTCCAGAAGTTATACCTGGGAGTCAAGAGTCACAGTAAAAAATCTGCCGAAGTGGTGAAATTGGTATACACGCCACCTTGAGGTGGTGGTGACGCAAGTCGTGCCGGTTCGAGTCCGGCCTTCGGCACCAACGATAAGAATAGGTCATTTTTATAAAGTGGCTTTGCTTTCATTTTTTGTTTTATACTCCGTTGATGATCGAGCAATATTTTCCCGTCTTGATTTTTATTGTTTTAGGTGCGCTCTGCGGCTTAATTCCTATTACCATAGGCGTTATTTTAGGGCCAAGACGTCCTAATGCCGCTAAAAATTCCCCCTACGAATGCGGTTTTCCACCATTTGAAAATGCCAGACGGCAGTTTGATGTCCGCTTTTATTTAATTGCCATCTTGTTTATCATTTTTGATTTAGAAATTGTCTTTTTATTTCCATTTGCTGTCGCGCTTAAAAATATAGGATGGCCGGGTTTGGCTGCTATGACTTTATTTTTGGCATTG
>JBGAIP010000014.1:0-35893 GCA_044225395.1 Gammaproteobacteria bacterium | reverse complement strand
AGAATAATTTGTAAGGCTTTACTTAAGAGAATATAGGAATCATTGGCTTTTCCAATGGTTGCGCCTGAATATAGTGTCAAATTACTTAAATTGCCCTTCGGTAATGTTTCTCCTTGCACCAAAAGTCGAACATCACTTCCATTGAGATTCTTTACTTCGAAAGTTAAACGATACAGGATACCCGCTTTTAATTCTACATACGCATCAACTGCAGATTTATCATTACTTACTGATCGCATGCTTTTTTCTAAGACAGAATTTGACAAATGCTTAAGAGTAAACTGGGCTTCACGTAGTTCAGCTCCTCCTTCCTTCTTATCAAATTCTATATAAAAACGATAGCCAGCCGATACCGGCACCTCAAAATATCCATCAAACCTTGCTCCATTCACTTTTCTTTCTGCATTTTGAGGTTTTAGGTAACTGCCATCCTTATTTTTCCATCCTGTGTCCACGGTTAGAAAAGAATAAAATGTAACAGTTTCAGCAATGTTATTGCCAACAACAGAAAAATCAACATTTATGCCACCCGTATCAATATTTGCAAAATTTTCCAATAATGAACCTGGATTTTTCAATAATTGGCTGTCCGTCAGCAAATATTCCAATAACGAGGCATCAACACTGAAATGCGTCGTTAGTGTCTGCACAACAAACTGGCGAATTAGACGTTGTTGTAAGGCAGGGAGGAAAGCCAGCATTATTTTTGCCCTTTGTCTTTTTATAATCTCCTCTTGCGCTTTTATATATTCTTTTTGTTCACTATCCGTTAAATTGCTTGGCATAATTGGCTGAGGTACAAACAATATTTCAAAATCTTCGCGTTCCAGGAAACCATATTTTAGAGAGGTATTGGCAGTTTTCTCTAAATAGGTAGAGAAAAAGGTTCTGGCTTCTACCTCAACAGCATCTAACAAATCTCCAAAGACTGGATAGGGATATTTCCGTTTAAGCTCGGCTTTTTGCGTTCCAAATAAAACACTTCGGAAAGTCAATTTTTGTTCTCTTCGCGTTGCATTATAACTTATTTGACGGATAGAAGGTTCATTAACAAAATCCGTTAGTTTTAATTGGGTGTCTGGTACGTCCTCTTTTTTCACTGTAAATTCAACGGTACCATTTATCATGGAGAGAAAACGCTGCACCACGTCTGAAGGCAATATTAAGCTTAGCTTTTGCTTCAACACTTCTTCGATTATAGTGCTTGAATCTTTCGGAATCGGCTGTGATAGTAAACGCGATACGGTATCGGTGGGCAACATTGTGTTTAACTTTTGTCTTAAGGCTTCATCGGCTATTACGTTCAACTCTTTTAGTATGGCATGTTCAGACTGAATGGCCCGAATACCATCTGCTAAGCTTTTTAATAACACTTGCCTAGATTCTTCATTAGTACGATATTGACTCTTTGTAGGATCAAAATGATGACAAATTAAATAATCAAGATCTTCAATTTTAAATTCAGTTTCTTTTATCTTTTCCACCACTTGGATAAATTTCAATGTTTGATTAAAAGGATGATCATCTTCTATTTCAAATGAACCTATAGGAGTTGTACTTAATGCCATAAAAGGATCAATCCCTGAAACTTTTTTCAAAGTAATCAAATCTCTAATGGATAATTTTAATGCTTTAGCTAATAAACCATAACGATACAATACTGAGACGTTCGCCAATGACAATTCCGTCGTATCAAAAGCTTCATTTGACGCTGAGATCCTTGCGTCGGATAAAATAGCTCGAATGTCATCCAAACTTAAGCCAAGCGAGCCTTGCAATGCAAAGAGATGTCCTTTAATCCGTTTAAAGTCTTTCTTAAAATTCTCCTTGTCCACCTCAGTCATGTTTTGAATATTTGGCAACAACATCTTTAAATCTGCAGGCGGGTTATCAAGAAGTTTTACTACTTCGTCTAAATCCTTCGATAACAAATAATCACCAGCCGGACTACCAAAAACAATATCATTTTTCAACACATTCTTAGTTAAGAATAATTGAGCATACAATGATTGTTTACCTGTGGTGGGTATATCAGACCAAAGGGTGAGCAACTTTATACGGCTTAGCTTACCGAGGTTTACTTGTTGATCTATCATCTTAAGATGAGCTAAATAAACTAAGGCTATTTTGAGTGGCTTATCTTTTACGTTATTGACAGTAAAAGGCATATTTTTTGTAAATATCTGCAACGCATAATCTACTTCTTCAATGGTCCAGCCCAGCTTACGCCATAATCTTACAAATAAATTGATTTTCAAAAAATCGATGACATCTACATTATTGTTATCGACATACCGCAAGGTAACGTTATCGAAATCACTCCCTGTACCAGATTCTACCAAAATGATAGCTTTATTAAATGTATTCTCCTGCAATTTCTTGTTCAACCAGGTTAAAGCATCAAAGCCGATGACTTGAAATTGTTGGCTGATGGCATTCAACCGTTGTTCAAAGGCGATTATATCCTTTAACTTAGCTTGATCTTCAAGCGATAAAGGTTGTGCTGCATTCTTAACTTGATGATTATTTTTATAAAATAATACATCTGTAATGCTTATTCCAAGTTTAATTAAAGGTTCCAATAAGGGATTAATAAAATTGGTTTCAATAATTTCGACTAATTCCTTATAACTTACCCCTAACCGTCGTGAAAGTGTTTTAGCTGAATTTAAATCAATACGCTGCTTTGTTATCGGATCAATGGCCTCAGTGACTGCCATTTCTTTATTCGGATAACCATACAATTCATGCCATATATCCAACAGATCTGATCGAACAAAAATATTGTATTCCGCAGGCGAGAGTCCCAATTGCTCTGCAAATATGGCGGAGTAACCATAAGGCTCTTGATTGGCTGCAAACAGTTTCTTATTTCTTTGGCAGGCCTCTAAAACCTTCCATAAGGGCATCTCAAAATAATTGGCAAAGGCTCTGACGGTTTCTATCCAGAGATCAAACGGCAGCGTTAAGGGGTAGCGAGCTTCTAACAAGCGGCTATATGCCTTTGGAACAATGTTTTGAGGTTCAGCTAA
This sequence comes from Gammaproteobacteria bacterium, assembly GCA_044225395.1. GTDB lineage: Bacteria > Pseudomonadota > Gammaproteobacteria > UBA6186 > Azoamicaceae > CADEGZ01. The sequence continues at coordinate 32,861 of JBGAIP010000014.1, read as the reverse complement.
GAGTTCCGAAGAAGAAATTCCGTCAGTGTCATGAGCTGCTTTAGCATCCAGCGCATCATTAGCCACATAATATTCTAAAATTTCATTCACAAGATCAATGTAAGGTAATGCCGTTTGGGTATTTTCACATGTCAATTGAATTTGTGGTAAATCAGGGCGCCGATCAGTCAATTCTTTATAAGGGAATTTATAATCTGACAGCCCATATTCTCGATCGTTATGTTTCTTTTTCCACTCTTCTTGAAATCGATCCCAAAATGCCTTCTCACCCTCTACAAATTGCAGTAAATCTACCAAATACGCCGCTGGGCTTAAGATAGAGCGACAGTGCTCACATTCACAGTAATCCATGGAACCTAAAAGAGATTCCATAGTTGGAAATTCTTTAATTAAATTGCTTTTTACTTGATCTCGTACTTCAGGGGAAGCAGAATAGGCAAAAACAGGCACCCTGCTCTCTAAATTTTTAGCGACTGTAAAGAGGTTATAAACGGTGCTGGCGACCTGAGTGGATTTTCGGTAGGTAAGCCTTGCCTGCTCCTCTGAGGGAAAATGGTTGCCATAAGATTCTACAAATGCCTCTTCTGAGATTGAAACCACATCGTAGGCCGAGGTAAACCCAAGACTAAGCATTGTTTTCATGGCTTCATTGCTTGGAGTAATTTGATAAAGCCTCTGAATTTTCTTTACTTGATCAATGACAGGCTTTTTATCCTTAATGGGCTTCAGCGCTTCAAAATAAAATACTTTATTAGAGTCCAATTGAGCAGGGTTAATTTTTTGAAGAAAAGTAGTTACGGGTACTTCTCCTAATTTAAACCCTAAGGGAATTGCATTTTGTATAAAAGTGCTCACTTCCTGTCGAGTATCACCGAGCTTGAATTGATCTGAATCTTTATTAATCATCCGAGCCACAATTTCATTCGGATAACTAAGGCGCAATTTTCGTGCCATATCCTCTGCATACGCAGATAATCGTTCTTCCAGAGCGCCACCGTAAGCAGGGGGTACAAATTTTTCTAAGGGTATATTAGAACTGTTAGCTACTGCGGTGATCAGTGCTTTCCACTTTTCTGCCTCAAATAAATCCTTATTCACTAATTGAACGGGATCCTGAATACTCTTCTGGAGATCTGAGACTAAATTAACATTATTGCCGGTGAGATAGGCCAACTTTCCCTGTAGTTGTAAAGCCCCAATTTCTGCTGAAGTCAGTATTGTTGCCGCCTTCTCCCAAAGTTCTTCATCAGTACCCTCATGATTTAAATAAAGGACACTAAATTTCTCTTGTTTGTCTTTGTCTAAATTACTTATTTTTAACAAATCATTATAAGTAGAAGACGAACCAGGGACAGATTTGTTGAACAATACCTTTGGTGCAACAGTTTTAAATTGTGTTGTAAAGGCTTTTATTTGATCATCTGTTAAAGCGATGATTCCCGCTTCGTTCGCTTTTTTCAAGGCTTCTCGGATAGCCTCTACTCGAATACTGACTAGCCCTTGTTTATCTAGGGGTAAACCCATACGAAACAAGCCATACAAGCCTTCTGGGGGAAAATTAAATTCTGGATCATTGCTTAATTTTTCAGCATTGCTGGCCAACGCTATTAAGCGTGCATCCCAATTGGTTTTTTTATTCAAGAAAGTTAAATCTCGGCGCTCAAAGCTCTCTTCTGCAATAGCCAAAACGCTCATTTTATTAATCTTAAGCTCTAAGTCGTTTTTTAACCGTTGATACTCAACATTTTTGGGCTGTAGGGCCGGAGGTGCTACTATATTAATAGCATTTTTTTCATTTAAGCCGTCAAAGCTACTAAACACAGGCGTTTCTTTCCCTGTCTCATCGATCGCTCGAATTTCCAGGCCCACTAGCTTGTTGTCGATAGCATAGTTGAACAAATAACGACCATTCAGATCTGTGGTAGTCTCACTTAATAGTTTTACCTTTCCGCCAAAGTCAGGCTCATAAAGACGCAAATTGACTTTTTTAGATAGAGGCAGGCCGGCTGAATCCAGGATTTCACCCCGTATAAATTCCTCGATATTCACCTTATCTAGGCCTGCAGTTTCAAAGTCCTTGATCCGCTTTGCTGCTTCCTTCATTGCTTGTTCTAACTGGGCTAATTCAGGGACGCTGGTATTTAAAGCCTCAGTTTTCTTTTTAAACAAATCGTATTCCAACTGAAGAGCTTTTAAGCTTTCCTGAACTGGTTTGAAAGTCTTTGCATCCAAGTTATCTATCTGGTTCTGATAACGTTTAAATTCAAAAAATAATTGTTTTTGTATTTCTGGTAGCGGAATGGACGCGACCGCGGCATCCAAGGTTTTTAAGAGCTGATCATCTAGAATACCTGTTGGACGAGGTCTTCTTCTATTCTCGAAAGCAACTAGGGCCTTCTGTGTTCCTGATCCATAAGTATTTGTTGTAATTTCTGATTCTGGAATTTCATTCGCCAGCCCAAGAAGCGCTAGCTTAAATTGAAGCAACCTGACCGATGCACCTTGAGATTGTAATTTTAAGATGGGGGGTTGTTCTGTAGTTTCCATTTTCGCCCTTCTCTTCTAGATAGCACCAGTAAGATCGGTAGTTAGATTCAAGGTTCCACGTTAGGGTACGTCCACATCTGTCCCTTTGTACTTAAGGCAGTCTAACAGAATGTTTGAAAGGCGTAAATCATTGCAAGGAAACTTAAATGGAGATTGGTTACAATCAGAAAAGCTCAAGTTATTGAAAAAAATGAATTTTTTATCTGATACGGTTTGGAAACGTGAGTAATTTTTGGGTATTTTTTAAATATTAAATGGCACTTTCAAATTGAAAACTGTTTTTGATATAATGAAAATTTATTGAATTCCAAATAATTAAAGATAGAGTTAGAAACCTACGTTGCACGTTTACCATAAAACATTCTAAATTATGGTTTTAACCGATGTGTCCTCTTGGTTCCGTCAAAATTCAATACGATTAAGCTAAATTTATGGTGCTTTTGATAAACTTAACGATGATTTGTCATCAATCCCATCACTTCTTGAAATTTACTCGCAAAAATTTCACGATGCTTTGCGAGAGAGCGATTTTTTGAACGGAAAAATTGCCGTATTTCTTCAAATACATGACAGAAAATCATACTGCACCAAATATTTTGAAATCCTTTCATTAGCCCTGTTCGAGCTTTAATCCCTCGATGATCTTGCTCGATCCGATTATTCAAATATCTACTATTTCTATGTTTAACACCTTTGCCTAACGCTTTGCTAATAGTTTTGGGAAATGCTTTTTCTTTATCAGTAGTGATGTGTGTAGGTTTAACACCGGTGGTGGCTTCACAAGTTTTAAAAAATGTTTCTGCTGCTTTGTTATCTCGAGTATCACTTAAATAAACGTCAATTAAATTATTTTCTTCATCAATGGCTCTGTACAAATAACACCACCGACTCTCTACAAATAAATAGGTGATATCCATATGCCATTTTTTACCACACTCTTTCCAACGCCTATGACGAAATTGAATTCCGAGTTCAGTTCCTATGGTTTGAGACCATAGCCTTACCGTTTCATGGCTAATGGAGAAGCCTCTTAATGCCATATGCTCAGTAACATCTACCAAACTATTTTTGTAACGGTAGTACAAAAAAACCGTTAATAAAACAACATCGGTTGGATATTGTAGAAAATTAAAAGGAGTACCGGTGCGTTCATTATAGTATTTAGAGCAGTCTCGACATTGGTAGCAACAATATCCTAGCTGGGTTTTGTTATTTCGCAGCCTAGCATTGTTTGATTGGCAAAATGGACATTCCATTGTTGGCTTTCCTCAAATTTGAGATATTCTCCATTATAACCAACCTTTGAAATGAATTTGTACTCGTTTTTGACGGAACCATAATATTTCCTGTGTTCAAAAGAGGAAGTATAGGTTGATAATTTAAACTCCATTGCATAAAAAATTCTCCTATAAAAGTATAAAGATATGCAGCTTGTCGTGCAACATCTAGTCAATTATCTAGTATTTCCGCAATACGATTTAACTCGGTATCGTGTTTTTTTATTAACTCTTTTGCATACCCCTCTAATGCTTGAATATTACCTACACTGGTATTATCCAATGCAGCATATTTAGGATCAATTAAAACTTGGAAACGATAATATTTTTTTATCTTATTTGGCACAAAAGCATTTTGCAAAAGATAATTAACCACATCGTTTCCTGCATGAAACATTACAGAAACAATTTCTTCAGCCCACGCTAACTTTCCGCCTTTCATTACACTTTTCTCTCCAAAAGAAAGGGTTCCTTCTGCAGCTCCATAGTTGGTGCCAGTACCAATTGAAATGATTAAAAAATGTTTATATCTGCTAAATACTTTAAGCGCATGAATAGAAGCGGATAAGCTTGGATTATTGACAGCAACGCCACCATCTATCAAAGTATAATCCATTTTTCCTGCCAAATCTTTAATGGCTGCTGGTTTAAAATAAGTAGGGGCAGAACTTGTGGCGCGCGCGATATCTTTGAAATAAAAATTTCTAGCGCTATCTTCCTTAGCGTAAGAAGATTTAAAAAAGATAGTTTGGTCTTTACTGATATCATAAGAAGGAATAATTACTTCTGTTATGGCATTTTTTAATTGTGTGTTATTAAAATATTTTTCCATATTATCCGCATAGTTTTCTGCTGAATACTTCTCACCTATCCATCCATTTAAGGTTATTAAATTACGAAAAATTGATCGATAAAAAACCTTTTGGCCTAAATTCCTATAAAACTCAACTACATCTTCAGCAGTATATTTAGGGATCCCTTTATCATCAGGCGTATTTAACAACAATACAATAATGCCACCCGTTGAAGTGCCAGACATTACATCAAAACATTGGGATAGATGGGTTTTCTTTTTAAGTTTGGATTCTATTTCTTGAAGGATCAGCGCTGGGATGATGCCCCGAATCCCTCCACCATCAATAGAAAGTATTTTAACAAATTTTTTTCCTTCTAACCCTGATTCATCCGTTAACATTTTTTCTATAACAATCGGCTCTGCACTCAGAGTTTTATCTACAATAAAAAAACAGAAAAAAAACAAAATAAGATAAAACAAAAAACGAGAATACGGCTCTGATAGCTTACGAAGAGCTTTCCATTGATTTAATAACCTTTGATTGATTACTCTCACTATCATAAATAATTCCCCTATTCAAATATTAACCAAAATCGTACACTCTTTTTAACCACCCATTCAGGTATTTTTGGAAATCAGGCCTTTTTTTAATCAAAGACCGATAATGTTCAGAAGCTAAATCACAAAATATTAATAACAATTGATGTTGTCTCGAAAAAGTTAATTGATTTATATAATGATACGTTTTGTAACCCAGTATACCGTCAACTTCTACACATGCATGTCCTGCTAATTGACAGCAAGCTCTTTGTAACAATTCCGCTGACACGTATGGTCCGATGTTAACCGATAAATCAAGCAATTTAGTTGCTAAAGATTGATTGTCAATTTTACCATAAGAATATTTCTCCCACCATTCTTTTCGATAAAGTTCTATAATTTCTTGTTCTGAGATCTGACGAATATCTTCTGGATCAATAACCTTATTTTCATTTAAATCGAACTTAGACAACCGTGAAGAATCTTGTTTTATCAATAAACTGAGATATCGAAAAGAAATTCCTCGATTCGTTACTCCTCCTGGATCCGAAGGATCATTTACAAGATCTCCTTCATGCTTAAGAAGCAAAGGGATCGCAAGTTCAAATTGACTCATTTTATTTACCAATTATTTAACTTTTTCATTTTTCGATAAAACAACTCTTTATCTTGAAAAATTCCTTACCTTCTAAAACGGTAACCCAAATAACTGTCTATCTGCTTTCTTTAAGTAAGGCTCTACCATCTGGATCAAATATGGCACTGTCCCTTGCTGTTTATGCAACGATAACAATAAAGATCCAATGACAATTTTACGCGTTAAATCTCTATTGGTTTCTGCCTTATTTCTTTGATCTGTGGTCTTTATCGATACATCGTTTTCGTTATTCTCGGTTAATAATCCTGTTTTCATAAATCCCCCGTTTAATCAACCCCATCCAAACAATTTAGCGTTTTCAATATATCACATTATTCGAAATAAAGATATTATCCTAACTGATCTGGATAGCTAAATCAACTCTTTTTAAAGTTGCTTAATCATGAAATCCACCTTAAATAGTCTAATACTCGCTTCCATGGCAATTGCCTTCTTAAGGTATCTTATTTCCTCTTCCCCAATATCTAAGACAAGATAGAGCTGCCTATCGGCAGCAGCTTTTGATCACACAAATTTTGCTAATCGCAATCCCCTAACACCATTTCATAGACCTACAAGCTTCTTCTCTATTCATTAAACCTTAGATTTGATACCCTCCTTTTTATTATCTGGTTGCCCCAATAGAGCTATGCATCAACACGACAAAACAAATCAAATTGTCTTGGAAATTTTTAAGTTGATAACTTTAAAAAAAGGTATCTCTTTTAAAAAAGTAAAAAAACTGTTTATCCAAGGAGATCCTATTATTACCAAACTATTTTGGGACTTTTTAAGGCAGATTCTAAATAGGAGTGCGACAGTTTTTTGCTGTATATTCAAGTTCTTAGGAAATGTTGAAACACAGCAAAGGAGACTGCCGCATGGGCCAGTATACTCAGTTATCCATGAAGGATCGATGTTTAACTAGCACTTTTCTCTCAATGAACACCAAGATAAGTACCATAGCTAAACGAACAGGACGCCATCGTTCTACCATCTAAAAGTGAGCCCGTTATTAAAAAAATCTGTGAGACGATAAAATCTTCACCTAAAAAATTGTGGTGTTCATTAACGTTTGATCAAGGTGGTGAATTTATGTCTTTTCCGCTTATAGAGCGTCAAACAAAATGCAAGATTTTCTTTTGCGATCCTCATTCACCATGGCAAAGACCGAGTAATGAAAATACGAATGGCCGAGTGAGGCGTTTTTTGTCAAAAAAATTCAATATTGATATGACAAGCCAAGAAGAGATAGATAGAATAGAGAGGCAAATTAATGGTACCCCTAGAAAATGCTTAGGGTATCAAACCCCGAAAGAAGTGCTTATACAGCACTTTCGAGACTTTTGTCGCACTGGATTGTAGAATGTGCCCAAATTACTAACCGCATATCCTCTAGCAAGTTTTTGGGTTAGTTGTGTGATTCATAGACATCCTTTCTAAATTTTGGTATTCCAACTCTCTATGGAAAGAGAGATAAAAGCCAGACTAGGATGGGTTCAACCGAGATTTCGCACCTCTTTTCTGAATAAATATATTTTATGTCTTCAATCTAAGCCCAAACATTAAAAACGGCCTTACGGTGAAAGACTGGGGTCCTTTATGACGCAATGCTGGTTGTTTTTCTTCAATAAACTGCTGATTAAGAATAATTTTATTCAGCCTGAAAGGCTTTTGTAGCACTTTGTTCGGCATTTTTTAGATAACCCCATATATTTTCAAGGCAGCTTCACCAAAATACCCGATGATTCTCCGCGATAATTCCGTTAAATTTCCAGTCAACTCTTTGATAATATTATTGGCCTTGTCAATCACTATCCTAACCACTGATATCGTATCCAATATCCTAAATATCCATTGTAAGGTCGGATTATTAATCGATTTTTTAACTTAATTCGGAATGGTTTCCTGTTTTTTTTCCAAAATATTTCTAAGCTTGTGTTGGCCAACATTATAAACCATCAAGCATAATGTCATGACCATCATTAAAGCCTCAATGCGGGCAGGTGTTTTTAGAAAAACAGAATCAATACAAAATCGTGTGTCTTTAATAAATCTAAATCCGCTCTCATTTTGGCTTAAACCCTTATATTCCGACAAAATATCTTTGTCTGCTAATCGTTCAACATTTAATTCGTTAGTCGCTAAAACAAACCGGCCCAGTCGATTCTCAGCTGTTTGTATGGCTGTGTCATCTTTTTCAAAAGTACTATTCACCCGGTAACCAATTTTTTCTGCTACAGAGCCTTTTCCAGGTCTGCCACATTGACTATGCTTCTCAACATTCTCAAAGTCATAATTAATTTGGTGATATTTTAACTTTTTAATAATAGGTCTAATCGCACGCTCTGCATCCTTCTCACAACCAAAAATTTGATTACCTAAATGCCATAACGATTTTTTTAACACTTCAGCTTCCTTATCAATTCGTTTTAAGAAACTCTTTTTTTCTCGAGCATACGCTTGCTCTGAATAAATCAATTGCCAGCGTTGCTTAATGCCACCATATTCTGAATTCATTAGGACGCTTTGGTACCCAGCGCCTAGCTCTACCCATTCGAAGGCATCACGAGAGCTTTCACACAGTGTTTTAACTTCAGTCAAGCGTTCTGGAACTCGAGTTATCCATCTTAAATGTGGCGCGCTCAACAATTTGTCGACGGTGTATAAAGCCGAATCTGCCACAAAAATAAAATCAGGCGCATCTTGAAGCGCTTTTTGAAAAGTGGTCATTTTATCTAAGCTATCATGGAAATTTTGTTTATCAGAAGAATTTCCATCTAGCGCTTCCATCCACAAAGGAAATCCTGCGGGACCGGTACAAGTTAAAGAAAGCATGACCTGCTTTAAATCTTGTCGATGATCTTTAGAATGACCGTACGTAATCAAAGGTGGTTTATCCGATTCAGTTTCTTCAAACTCTGTTTCATAATCACCCTCTAATGACAGGCTGGTTGTATCAATTTTAGCCGTTTTTCCTAGTAAATTTCTTTCCTTTGCAATTTCAAATCCTATTTCGCTATATAGTTTAGTCGTTCCGTACTCATAGATTTTATCAAGGGCTCTACCTAGCGCATCGTCGTTAAAATGTTCCGCCGTTATCCTTTCGCCAAACAATCGGCTCACCGGCTTATCTTCGAAAAACTTAGGATGCAAATAGAGCCGATCATTTAAAAATCCCAAACCGTTTAAAATCATCGCTGATACCCGTTGGCCAATGGTGACAATAGCACCATGTTCTTTGGATATCGGTAATCGTTTGTCAATTTTATCAACGATCCCTAATTCCTTGATCATGGCAGCCACGATACCTAAATGTCCCAAATGAATAACCTTGAGTCCTTCTGAAGATATTTCCGACATTCTAGCCCTATCTGATAGAAAAATAAGGCTATCATACCTCTAAGTTTACCTTGCTGTTGTGATCCAGTAACCACTCTTGATGTGATCTTTTAACCTTTTATAGTTGTAAATTAGAAAAAAATTGAATCTCGGTGCGGAATGCCGGAAATAACCTTTTTTTTCAGGCTTTAATACTTTAACGAGTGTCTCATCCACTTGAAGATAAAATGTTTTGAGAATGGCTTTCCAATACGCTTCATAAACGGGCATTAACCCCGAACCCGCCTGTAAAACCCATTGCCCTAAAGTATTATCAGGAATTAAGGTGTTGTAGCTGGCCAAAATTTTAGATTGTCTATATAAAGGCAGATGTGATTGATATTTATTGATAATAATTTCGGTAATTAAACTTCTGCCGGCTAATGCTTTTGGAATAGGCGCCTTAGGTTTAGGTGCCATTAAAAGCGTTTGGCAACATCGACAAGTATATTGGCATCGAATATGTTCTGCTACATAAAGCTTTAAGGGTAACACTTCAACTTGCTCTGAAATTTCTTGGCCTATTCTTTCTAAATCATGCTGACAAACACGGCATTTTTTATGGTCTTCGGGTAAGTCGTGATAAAATTGATGTCGGGGCAATTGGCTAGTATCTATCAGACGACCCCGAGATTTAACCCTTTTTTTCGAGTATAGCCAGAGACAGTTTGTAAAAGACTATCATTGGCATCGATGATAGTTTCTCCAACATTAATCTCAGTTTTCTTACTAAATTTTCGATGTTGCATGAGTTTTAATTGTTCTTTTAAGCGTACAATTTCTTCTTCAAGATTTAAAACTTTAGCATCTAAACTTTGAATTTTTTTTGAGTGCTTACGTTACTATTATCGGACATCTCCAATAATGGCATTATCTCGCCAAGCATATCAAGCAGTTCCCCATTAAATTCTCTGCCTTTTCCAACCAAATCGCTTAAGGCCCAAAGATAGTGATGTAGGGTCTCTTGGGCATAAACCGCTAAATCCTGCGCCAATATCATTTTTAGCATTGCTTCCGCCTTGAGGTGGTATTCAAGCAAGGTTTCTTGCGAGGCAAATTGGTGCTTCAATAACGATAAGTACTGTAAATGTTTACTTTGATCCATAATTTACTCCTTAGCCTAATTACCCTGTGACAAACTGTGGGTTGCTCACTTATTCTGAAATCCCGATATAAACAGATTTTGATAAGTATAATACTTATTATACACACTTATAAAGATTTGTCAAGCCTTGTTGCAAATATTATACTTATCATGTGTATTATATGTTTGATTAGAGGTCTTATGCCTGCCCCCAAGGAAGAAATAGTTCGTGCTAACTTTACAGTGCTACAAAGCGATATAGATCTGATCGACTCCGTTAAAAAACGATGCCTACTGCTCGGCATAGAAACGAATAAATCTGAACTTGTCCGCGCTGGCATTAGTGTTCTAGCAAAGCTATCTGACACTAAGTTACGAGAGACTCTCGCCAGTTTACCTAAGCCCAAAATTGGACGGAAAAAATTAAATTCGAATCTGACTTAAGATGGTTAGATGTATTCTTAGGAGAACCTCGCCATATTGGCTCACCCTTTTATCCTATTTAAAATGCCAAATCAGCTTTATATGCGGAATCAATGCGCCTAAGTTATACACTGAAGCATATCGCTAAAAATGGGCGCATACCGGACGCACCAGCTAAAAAATTTAGTTTTTTCCTATTTTTTAAGTGTTTTTTGAAATTTTCTGCGCATATTTTTAAAACGTCGCGTGTTACGGTTTTAACATCACCGTGTGACATCGTAACATTTGTAATACAAAAAATTAACACCCATCTTTTTCTTTATAAAAATCAATATATTAAAAAAAACCACTGTGTATTACAACGTCACACGAAACGTATTACATTGTAATACAACTTATTTTTTTGTATTTTTTTGTCTTACGGGTAACACCATCACCTACAGATAAAAATGACAACACGTTGTCACTATCCCTCATTACACTGATAAAACAGAGGCTTGATTTGGACGTCCAGTTAAATCAAGATAGAGCTGTAACGGGCGTCCTGTGCGAGGAGGTGCATATGGGACGTAAAAAAATGCCAGGGCTCGTTAAAAGAAACGATACTTGGCATATCAATAAAGTAGTCGAAGGGGTTCGGATTTGCGAAAGCACTGGAGCCCATCGGCTGGAAGAAGCAGAACGATACTTAATGCGACGGTTAGAAACTATCCGCCAAGCGAAAGTATACGGTATTAGACCAAAGCGGATCTTTAGAGAAGCTGCCACTAAGTTTCTGCTAGAGCATCAGCATAAACGCAGTATTCGATCGGATGCGGATCGATTAAAGATGCTGGATGGTTATATTGGCGATTTACCATTGGAGTCTCTTCATATGGGGGCATTGCAACCCTACATCGCAGCAAGAAGATTAGAAGGCGTAAAAACGCGAACCATTAATCATGGTTTACAGGTAATACGCCATATCCTAAATCTTGCAGCGGGCGAATGGATGGACGAATATGGACTAACGTGGTTGGCGAGTGCACCGAAGATTAAGCTATTGCCCGATCATGACGCCCGAAAGCCTTATCCCTTAGATTGGGAAGAACAGGATCGTTTATTTGCAGCATTACCACTTCATTTATGTGAAATGGCATTGTTTGCTGTAAACACCGGTTGCCGTGATGGAGAGATCTGTAATCTGCGGTGGGAATGGGAAGTAGCAACACATTCGACAGAAATCGGATCGGTTTTTATTATTCCAGGTGAGCGGGTTAAAAATGGCAGTGATCGCTTAGTGGTGCTGAATCGTGTCGCGCGCGCTGTAATAGAAAGACAACGCAGGAAACATCCTGAATTTGTTTTTATCTATAAGGGCAAACCAATTAATCGGATATTAAATCGGGGATGGCGCAAAGCGCGAGATTTAGCAAATCTTGATGTTCGCGTGCATGATCTAAAACATACATTTGGCAGGCGTTTAAGATCGGCGGGTGTTTCATTCGAAGATAGGCAAGATCTGTTGGGTCATAAATCCACGCGAATCACCACGCATTATTCTTCGGTGGAATTGCTGAACTTGTGGCAAGCAGTTAATAAGGTTTGCAGTGAAGAACACGCACCAAAATTAACGTTGCTCAGGACGGCAGTACAATTGAGTCATGCAAAAATCGCGCAAGCCGTTTTAGCGACATGAGAAGGGTGGAATTTTGTACTTGTAATGCCTTGTTTTTCTTAGGTTTATTGGTGGGCCCACTAGGACTCGAACCTAGGACCAAGGGATTATGAGTCCCCTGCTCTAACCAACTGAGCTATGGGCCCGATATCGGGGATTGGAGAGGGGGAGTATAGCACGCCCCCTGCCAAAAAATTAAGCCTTACCTTCACCTTTTTCTTCTTCTAGGAAGCTTTTGAGCTGCTCAGCACGACTGGGTTGTCGAAGTTTACGCAACGCCTTGGCTTCGATTTGGCGAATACGCTCGCGGGTAACGTCGAACTGCTTGCCAACTTCCTCTAGGGTGTGATCGGTATTCATTTCTATACCAAAACGCATACGAAGCACTTTCGCCTCACGCGGCGTTAAGCCAGACAAGATGCGACGGGTGGCCTCGCGTAAGCCCTCCATGGTGGCCGCATCGACGGGTGATTGCACGTTTGTATCTTCGATAAAATCGCCCAAATGCGAATCGTCGTCGCCATCTCCGATGGGTGTTTCAGTAGAGATCGGTTCTTTCGCAATTTTTAAGACCTTCAGGATCTTATCTTCAGGCATGCCCATACGCTTACCTAATTCTTCAGGCGTTGGTTCTCGACCCATTTCTTGCAACATTTGACGTTGAATACGATTTAATTTATTAATCGTTTCGATCATATGAACAGGAATACGAATGGTACGCGCCTGATCCGCAATTGATCGGGTAATCGCTTGTCTAATCCACCAGGTTGCATAGGTGGAAAATTTATAGCCACGTCTATATTCAAATTTATCGACCGCTTTCATTAACCCAATATTGCCTTCTTGAATTAAATCCAAAAACTGCAATCCGCGGTTGGTGTATTTTTTCGCAATAGAAATAACCAATCGCAGGTTTGCTTCGATCATTTCTTTTTTAGCACGACGTGCTTTTGCTTCACCAATAGACATGTGTCTATTGAGCTCTTTAATTTCTGTGATGGTTAAAACCGTTGCTTCTTCGAGTCCTACCAAATCTTTTTGATATGCAAATAATTCGGTTTGATGCTCAGCCATCGCTGCCGCATAAGCCGCATCACCATTGCAATGCTCTGTTACCCAAGCTGGATTCGTTTCGTGATTGGGAAAAGAACTGATAAACAATTGCCTTGGCATCTTGGCTTTATTAACACAGATATCCATGATAGCGCGCTCGGAGATACGCACTTTTTCTAACATACTGCGCATACCTTCGGTTAACGCATCAAACAGCCTTGGCACTAATTTAAAACCCACTAAGCACTCGCCTAAACGAACCAATAAGCTTAAAGTTTCTGCGTGATGACGGCCATGTTTTTCAATGGCTGCTTGCGCTTCACGTTTTAAATCGAATAATTCATCAAATCGTCTTTTGGTTTCGATAAAGTCGGGCTCTGTATCAAACCCTGTACTTTCTGTAGACTCTTCTTCTTCCTCTTCTACATCTTCTGCGACTGAAACAACCGTGTTTTCTTCTGCAGCGGGTTCTTCTGTAGCAGCGCTAGACGTCGTATCAACAAATCCATTGATCATTTCTGCAACTTTGATTTCGCCTTTTTCTACTCTGGCAAATTCTTCTTGAATGATATCCAGCAAGGTGGGATAGCTTGCAACCGTTTGTAAAACTTCTTTAGCACCTTCTTCAATACGTTTGGCAATGGCAATTTCGCCTTGCCGTGTTAAAAGCTCAACAGTGCCCATTTCACGCATGTACATACGAACGGGATCATTGGTCGGATCGCGCACTTTATCGGTTTCGCTGGTCGCAGACACCGCTTGCGCAGCAGCACCTTCGACAACATCTTCAGAAACAACAGGTTCTGTTTCTTCTCCTGATAACAAAAGTCCGTCTACATCCGAAGACATCTCGTAAACGGTAATGCCTTTTTCATCGAGCAGTTGAACGATTTCTTCAATAATTAATTCTGCATCAGGAACATCCTCTGTGAGATGTTCGTTGACATCATCATAGGTTAAATAGCCCTTCTCTTCTCCTAAAGCGACTAATAATTTAATTTGTGCCGCTTGGCGGTCTTTATCGATATAGCTACTCATGGTTTATTCTCTACTCTCTGTCTTTATTGGCCAAAAGGCACCTTAAGTGACACTGATTTTATCACTAAAACCAGTTAATCCACTCGCGTTTTTTCCCTTTGTGCCAGCAAATTTTTTAATTGTGCTTTCTCATCCATTGAAAGCACGCCCGTTTTGGCCTTTATCAGTAGAGATTCCATGGCCTGTTCCTGAGCGGCTGCACGCAATTTCTGCAACGCACCCAAAAATTCCTGTTCCACACCACCGGGTGGAATGCGATCGACTATACGCTTTAAGGCATTGTAAGAAAACTGTCTAACACAATCTTCTGGGAGCCGTTCCTTAAAAGCTTCTATGCAAATAGTAGAATCAAAACGGAGAATTTCAATAGCTGCGCATAATAAATTTACGCCTGCAATCTCCAAACCTCGAAATTCCATCGATTCTTCTAATTTTTGGACCAGTTCCCTGTGTTCCAATATCATCCCAACCAACTGATAGGCCGGAGTAGGAGGAAGAGCCAGCTCCCTAACAGTGGCCCTATTAGACACTGTTTGTTTATTTTGGTTCCCGAATTTTTTTTGCACAATACGAGAATCTACACCCGCCAATTCTGCTAGACGATCATACAGCATTTGTTGTAATACCCCAGGTGGTACTAGTTTAATGAGTGGTTTTGCCATGGTCACAAGCTGTGCCCGACTATCCAAATGATGTAAATCTAAATGCGATGTTAAATCTTCAAATAAAAAATCTGATAACAAACTTGCACGTTCCATGCGATCTAAAAATCCCACTTGGCCCAATTGTCGAACCAGTGAATCGGGATCTTCATTTTCGGGCATTAACATAAAGCGAACACGACGGCCTTCTTTCATGTGCGGTAAAATCAACGGCAATGCGCGTTTAGCAGCAGCTTTACCCGCTTTATCGCCATCAAAACAAAATATTAATTCTGAGGCTTGTCGAAATAAGGCATCGACTTGTTTCTCTGTTAAGGCAGTGCCTAAGGTTGCAACTGCATTTTTAATGCCAAATTGCGCCAGACTAACAACATCCATATAGCCTTCAACCACTAAAAGACTCGTTAATGCGCGGTTTCCTAATCGTGCTTCATATAATCCGTATAGTTCTGATCCCTTATTAAAAACCACTGTTTCGGGTGAATTAAGATATTTGGGTTCGCCGTCGGATCCTATAATTCTGCCACCAAACCCCACCACACGACCCCGCCTATCTCGAATAGGGAATAAAACACGTTCGCGAAAACGATCATAATAACGGCCCGCTTCTTTTTTAACGATTAAACCTGCTGACATCAATGCATCAATACTCGCTTGATTAGTCCCTAATGTTTTAAGCAAGGTATCCCATCCGGAGGGTGCGAACCCTAATCCAAACTGTTTGGCAATTTTTCCAGTTAATCCTCTGTTTTTTAAATAATCTTGCGCTTTTTTTGCAGTTGGATGATCGCGCAATTGTGTTTGATAAAAAGTCTCCGCTAGTGCCAGCATTTCGTAAATGGGTGCTGATCGTGCAGTTTGGTTGCCTTCTTGTGTTTCAATAGGCATGGTTAAACCCGCACGACTTGCCAAAGTTTCAACAGCTTCTACAAAATGTAATCCATCATGTTCTGTTAAAAATTGAATCGCATCGCCACTGACACCACATCCAAAACAATGATAAAACTGCTTGCTCGTACTAACGGTAAAGGAAGGCGTTTTTTCTTGATGAAAAGGACACCGTGCAATAAAATTTGCACCTGCACGACGCAAAGAAATCCGCCCACCAATAATTTCTGCAATATCAGTACGCGCTAAGAGTTCTTCAATAAAGGATTGGGGAATTTGCCCCGTCATAATACTTACGACGCTAATTGATTTTTGATTAAACCACCGACTTCACCTACATCGGCACGGCCTTTAATTTTGGGTTTTAACACATCCATGACTTTAGCCATATCACGAATGGATGCTGCACCCACTTCCTGAATCGCTTGTTTGACTAATGTTTGAATTTCGTCTTGCGTTAAAGGGGCTGGTAAAAATTCCTGTATCACAGTAATTTCAAACTTTTCCACTTCGGCTAAATCGTTTCGTGCGGCTGCTTCAAATTGTTTGATAGAATCGCGACGTTGTCTGATCATTTTATCGAGCGTGCTTAGGATCTGATCATCATTTAAAGTAATACGCTCATCCACTTCTTGTTGCTTAATCGCAGCTTGAATCAAGCGAATCACACCTAATTTAGGCTTATCTTGCGCGCGCATTGTCGCCAACATACCTGCCTGTATTTTACTCTTCAACGATTCTTCTGTCATATTGGCCTCCTCCATCCATCACCCGACAGCGGAAAATGGCTTGTGTTTTTAACCGCGTGCTTCCCGATGACCTGGTTGCCCCGTTTGCTCACGCATTAATTTTTTTATAAGACGCTTTTTAGCAGCGGCTTTTTCTCGTTTGCGAATCATGGAACCTTTTTGATAAAATTCACGACGACGCAATTCTTTAGGGATCCCTGCTTTTTCAACTGCACGTTTAAAACGTCGAATCGCAGAATCAATTGACTCCCCATCTCTCATACGAACACTTGGCATCGAATATCACACCCCTAAAGTTAGTTACTTAAAATTAAACCTATAGACAATTAAGCATGTTATTCTAGACCACTTGGAGAAAATTGGAAAGGTTTTATGAGGGTATTAGGTATCGAAACATCCTGTGATGATACGGGTATTGCCATTTTTGACTCAGAAATGGGCTTATTGGCACATGGGCTCTATAGCCAAACTGCCACACACATCCCCTATGGTGGGGTTGTACCAGAGCTCGCCTCTAGAGATCATGCCTCAAAATTACTTCCCCTCTTAAAAAAAGTGATTCAGGATGCCGATATCTCGCCCGAGTCTATAGACGGAATCGCCTATACAGCAGGACCTGGGCTCATCGGTGCTTTACTAGTGGGAGCGACTTTTGGAAAAACATTGGGATACGCTTGGAACATTCCCACAGTGGGTGTGCATCATATGGAAGGCCATTTGCTCGCACCTATGTTGGAAGATCCGGCACCTGCTTTCCCGTTTGTTGCATTGTTGGTTTCGGGTGGCCATACAATGTTGGTAGAAGTGAAGGGCATTGGGCAATATGCCGTTTTAGGCGAGTCTTCAGATGATGCGGCGGGAGAAGCCTTTGATAAAGTCGCAAAACATTTAGGCTTGCCATATCCAGGTGGGCCCGCACTTGCCGCGTTAGCAGAGCAAGGTGTACACAATCGTTTTGACTTTCCAAGACCTCTTACCCAAAAACCCGGTTTAGATTTTAGTTTCAGTGGACTTAAAACCTTCACAATGAATGTATTACGCACAACAGAACAAACGAAGCAAGACAAAGCCGATGTTGCATGGGGTTTTCAAGATGCTGTTGTTGATACGCTTTATTTGAAATGCAAACGCGCACTAAAAACAACCGGGTTAAATCGATTAATTGTTGCAGGCGGTGTGGGCGCCAATCGCGCACTGAGAAAAAAATTAAATCTATTAACGCAATCGGACAATATCAGTGTTTTTTATCCGCGATTAGAATTCTGTACGGATAATGGTGCCATGATTGCGTATGCAGGATATCAACGCCTAAAAAATGGTGGTGATAAAACGCTTGAGATATTGGCGCATCCTAGATGGGCGATGGATACGTTGAAATAAGATTATTCTGTGCCTTGCATTAATCTTTTTATATTCGTTCTATGACGCCAAAATAAAAATACACTCATGATAAAAACCGGTATGGCAAATTGAACATTTAATAACCAAATCGTATAAAGCGGCGCAAACAGCGCAGCAACTAATGCACCTAGCGAGGAGATCCTAAAGCAATAGACAACAATACCCCACGTTCCAACGGTGAGAAGCCCCAAAGGCCAGTACAAAGCAAAAAGTGTACCCACGGCTGTTGCAACACCTTTGCCACCTTTAAAACCAAAAAATAGGGGATATAAATGGCCTAGAAATGCTGCCAACATAACAGACCCTACAAACAATGGCACCGGGTTAATATGTACGGCAATGAAGACAGGAATGACACCCTTAAGCATATCTCCCATTAATGTCGCGATGGCTGCTTTTTTACTGCCCAAACGCAACACATTGGTAGCCCCGGGATTCTTAGAACCTGTGGTGCGAGGATCGGGTAAGCCTGCCAGCCTACAAACAATCACTGCGCTGGAAAGCGAGCCAATGGCATAAGATAGTAGACAAAATAGTATTAACGTTAGCATAGCGTGTTATGATATCACGATGGAAATATCATTGCTAACACATATTATTTCGGAAATTGAATCTCACGGCGGAAAAATTTCGTTCGCTAAATATATGGAACTCGCGTTATATACACCAGGGCTTGGATACTACAGTGGCAGCATGAAAAAATTTGGATCAGAGGGCGATTTTGTAACTGCACCCGAACTAACACCTCTTTTCTCTCAGTGTTTAGCGGCACAATGCAAAGATATTTTAGAATACTTGAATGGTGGCGATATTTTAGAAATCGGTGCTGGCAGTGGACAAATGGCAGCAGATGTACTAATGGCTTTAGAAACATTAGAATGCTTACCACAACACTATTATATTCTGGAATTAAGCGCAGATTTGATAAAACGACAACAAGAAAAAATAGCCGTATTATGCCCAAAGTTTCTTGATCGCGTCGTGTGGCTAAACACACTATCCAATGTCGATTTTAAGGGCGTAATATTAGCAAACGAAGTATTAGATGCAATGCCTGTACATCAATTTAAAATACAGAAAGGCGTGTTGCATGAAGTAGAAGTAATAGCACATAATGGTCAATTGCAATATCAATTATCAAAAACAAACCATCCACGCCTTTTAGAGCTTTACCATTCTCAATCTTGGCCTGATGACTATACTTCAGAAATTAATTTAAATGTGAAGCCCTGGATAGCCAGTTTATCGGATATTTTAAAATTGGGCGTTATGCTCATTATTGATTATGGTTTTCCAAAAGCGGAATATTATCATCCTGATAGATCGATGGGCACGCTGATGTGTCATCATAAACATCGTGCGCATACTGATCCTTTTTGGTGTCCAGGTTTACAAGATATAACAGCCCATGTGGATTTTACCGCTATTGCGGAAGCGGCTTTAGAGGCCGAGCTTGATGTTTTAGGATATACCACACAAGCTGCTTTTTTATTAGGGACTGGATTAACGTCTTTAGCAGAAAAGACGCATCATCAATCAGAAAAAGAAAAATTTATCCAAAATAATGCCATTCAAACATTAACCTCTCCAGCAGAAATGGGAGAATTATTTAAAGTGATTGCATTAGGTAGGGGTATTGAAAGTCCCTTGTTAGGATTTAACTTTGTTGATCGCCGACATGCGCTTTAACAAAATGCTTTTTCGATGGCTTTTGCGCGTTCTTGATGCAATTTTGCACCCAATGCAGCACCTTCTAATCCAGCATCCATTAAAGGTTTAATCAGAACAGATTTTGCGACTTGTAAAGCTTCACGCATTCTATTGGCTTGTGTGTAGGGAATTGCTTCTCGCCCGGTACGCCCTTTCGCATCTGCTTCACAAGCCATTAAAAATTTTTCAAACCGTTCGGGTTGCCTAAAGGCGTCTAAACGCTCCAGTGTTTTTAAGAGGGTTGTGGACTTTAATTCGAACGCCCGATGACAGTGTAAATGAAAACGACTCACCAATTTGGCTAAATCGCCATATTCTTTGGGTACGCGATAACGTTTGCAAAAAGTTTCAATAATTGGTACACCGCGATCTTCATGACCTCGATGACTGGGCCAGGTTTCGGGTGGACTTTCGCCTTTACCTAAATCGTGGCAAAGTGCTGCAAAACGCGTTAAAGGATCAGCCGTCATTTTGGCAGCAATACTTAATACCATCATCACATGTATACCCGTATCAATTTCTGGGTGATGTTGTACTGGTTGTGGGATCCCCCACAATTTATCGAGCGATGGCCATAGGTGTTTTAATGCACCACATTCACGCAAAACCAAAAAGAATTGTGTAGGATCGACTTCTGTTAAAGCACGATGCATTTCCTGCCAAACGCGCTCTGCAACCAATTCGTTTACTTCGCCACTCGTCACCATAGTACGCATCAGTACGAGCGTTTCAGGAGCGACTGTAAATCCCAGGGGTTGAAAACGTGCTGCAAACCGCGCAACCCGTAAGATACGAACCGGATCCTCACTAAAAGCTGGCGAGACATGTCGTAAAATTTTATTTTTTAAATCTTGCTGACCCTTGTATGGATCAATAATCTCGCCTTCTTCAGTTGCAGCCATTGCATTAATGGTTAAATCGCGACGGGATAAATCTTCTTCTAAGGTAACATCAGGACTGGCATAGCATGCGAAACCATAATAGCCCTTACCTGTTTTACGTTCGGTGCGTGCCAATGCATATTCTTCTTGCGTTTTAGGATGCAAAAAAACCGGAAAATCTTTGCCAACGGGTTTAAAACCTTGTGCTAATAAGGCTTCTGGTGTACTACCAACCACAACCCAATCGCGTTCACGTTGTGGTAGTCCAAGCAGCTTATCGCGAACGGCGCCACCGACCAAATAAATGTTCAAGATGGTTACTCGTCATTTTATGTGTATAAAAGTTAATTATTAACGATTCCCAATAGACCGTCAAGATGTTTTTGATTAGGCCAAAGCATGTAAGGGCTGTTCTATATTCCAACGCTTATTTTTATACCGAATAAAGAAACAAACCGCATTAAGAAACCCATACATCGCCCACATTATCCACGTAATAACTGGTGGGGTATCAAAACAATAAACACAAATTGCCGTTGGGATAACTGCAAACACCCAAGCACTTGCGCTGTTCATTAACATGACAAATTTGGTATCGCCTGCTGCAACTAATACGCCGCTTATCATCCAAGAAATGGCATCAAACATAAAATATATCCATAGCCATCGCATTGCTACAGCGACTTGGTTTTTTAATGCTTCGTTTAACATTAACGAAGGGTCTTGATTAAAGAAAAGTTCCGTTAGCGTTTCGGAAAAAAAGATAAGGGGAATACTTAAAAACAACATAATCATTAATACGACCCTAACACCAGAACGAAGGGTTTTAGCTAACACCTCTTCACGATTGGCGCCTATATAATTAGCAGCAACCGCTGTTATACCTTTTTGCAATCCTAAAAATCCAACCACAAATAATACAAAAAAACTGTCTCCAATAGTAAACACTGTGACATAATCAACACTGATCGATGCTAAAATTTGAACTAACACACTCCAGGCAATGGCATCCATGAAATTCGCCAATGCACTTGGAACACCCACACGTAATGCATTTAAAAATAGTTTGGGCTTAAATCGCCACTGATTTGTACCATGTATTTCTCGATGTCGACGTCTTAAAAAAACACTTAACAAAATAATGGCTTGAATGGTTTGTGCAATGCCCGTTGCTAATGCGGCACCCTTAGCACCCAATGCTGGCACAAAACCTTCTATCCCGAAGATTAAGACAAAATCTAATATAATATTTAAAATATTGCTGAGTACACTGGTAAACATTACCAGCTTTACACGCCCACGCCCAATAAAAAAAGAAGAAACAGCAGCGACTATCGGAAAAGTTGGGCCAAACAACATTAATACTTTAAAAAAGGGAACCCCATCGACCATATAATCGGGACTCGCGATTAATAGAGGCCCTGCAAACAAACCCAACGGAATAAAAATGCAGCTGGTCATTAACGCAAACCAAATCATTTGCCAAACCGGTTCTCCCATTTTTTTAAATTTTTTAGCACCGTTATATTGGCCTACAAAAACCTCTGCAATCGCAGCAATCCCTATTGCAGCTAATTGGAAAATACTAAACATTAACCAGGCTAATACGGCTGCATTCATCGAATTCGTATTATATCGTGCTAAAATAAGTCGATCGAAAAAAATCATAATATTGACAGAAAATATGGAAAGAATCAGGGGGTAAGAAATAGTCCAAAGTTCTTGGACACTGCCTTCGGTATAACGGGTAAGCTGACCGCGATAGTTAATCATGGTTTTTAAGTAGGGTCTCCTGTGAGGTACACATCATACCGATTACTTTTACCTTTGACTACAAAACTTGGCGATTTGCCAGCAAGCACTGGTGCTTGCCGAGATCGCTTTACCACAACCCGTCTTCTGGCCTTCAGAAGGGCCAAAGACAATAACGCATCCGCATCTAAGTCATCTCCTACTATATTACGTATGAGTCGCATTTCGATTTTGGTCAAGGCGCTTTTGTCTTCGTGAGGAAACATGGGGTCTAAATACACCACATCTGGGCGGTTTCGGGGCGTTAGAGCCTCTAAAATTTTTTTTGCATCCGCTACAATCACTTCTATACGCTGGACGATAGGCGCACTTTTGTCGTCTAAACTAGCACGCGCTAACCCATCTAAGAGTAGTTTTGCAATAATAGGAGAACGCTCGACTAGCTGTACCTGGCAACCAAGAGAGGCCAATATAAATCCATCCCGCCCCAAGCCTGCCGTGGCATCTAAGATGCTAAGCGGTTCTTGACGAGATTTGAAGCCAATGGCTCTCGCGATGGCTTGGCTTTTGCCCCCTCCTTTTCGAAGGCGATATCCCAGCGGACCCGTCAAAAATTCTGCAAAAATTTTATGCGAGGTTTTGCCATCCGTCATCACTAATTCGAGGCGATCGTCCGTTTTTTTTAATTCATAGGGCAAATGAAGCAGTTGGCAATCTCCACATATACAATATAACTAAAGAAAATCATGACCAAAATTAACAACGGCTTACCACCCATCACCTGATAGGCTTGTTCTGAAGTTTGAGCAAAACCATATCGTGTCCGCCAAACCATAACAGCGGGAAAGATACCAAATAAGAGCGATGCAAATACACCTGCTAAACTTAACACATGCCCAAATCCAGATGGATAAAATAAAACGGCCATTACTGGTGGGACATAAAGACAAGCCAACAAAAAAAGTCGACGTAATCCTGTTTTTTTCTGTATACCCAACCCGTCTGCTAAAAAATGAAACAACGCTAAAGAAACACCCAACAAAGAAGTTAAGATCGCAAAAATTGTAAACCACCGACTGCTTTGTGTAATCCAGTTATTGCCCACGATGTGTTCCAATGCAACAGCAACACCTGTACCATCATCGTGATGCTGTGTTAAGATCTCGAAACTATTGGGTCCTGAGAGCGGAATAATACCCAAAGCAACACTTTCCCATAATAAATAAATCATTAATGGAATAAGACTACCGAATAGGATAACGTAAAAGAGAGATTTAACGTCACGATTTAAGTATTGTGTGAGGCTCGGGATAATCACTGCAAACCCGAAAGCTGTCACCATTAATGGCAATGCAGATGGCAAATGCGAGAAAGCTGCAACATTCAGTTTTGCTACTTCAACACTGGGTGCTGCTGAAATAATTAATGAAAAATACGTTAAAACCAAACCAAACATAAAATATCGATTAACATGTTCAGCCACTGCGGTACCAAAATAAACAATTAATCCAAATACAAAAACCATCCCAAATACAGCAGCATTTCCAGAAACAGCGATATTCCATTTCTCGAAAATTTTTACTAACCAAGCGCTACTGCCCGTTAGATAAGCAACAATTAATGCGTACAATAATAAGAGATATAAAACCCAAGCGGCACTTTTTCCTAAAAACCCCATCGTAGCATTTGTCATCGAGATTAAATCTTTCTCGCCTGTAAAGCGCAGATTAACTTCCAATAATAACAATGCGGCGAGCGTCATAAAAAACCAGCAGACTAAAAATGCAAATCCACTTGCTAAAAATCCACTGCTCGCTGTACTTAAGGGCAAAGCAAGCATGCCTGCCCCAATAGCGGTACCGCTTACCAATAAAACACCACCTAATACCCTATCTTTATTGACCATTTTGACTCCATATGAGATCTTATTTCACATCGTTGGCAAATAATGCATCGACCAACTGTGCTGCTTCAAAAGGCCGAAGATCATCAATGGCTTCTCCGACGCCGATAAAACGAATAGGAATATTAAGCGTTTTAGCAATATTAAAAATCATACCACCTTTGGCTGTGCCGTCTAGTTTGGTTAACGTTATTCCGGTAACCCCTAAGGCTTCATTAAATTTCTGCGCCTGCACCAATGCATTTTGCCCTATGCCTGCATCCAACACTAACATAATTTCGTGCGGCGCTTGTTCGTCTAATTTGCGAATTACCCTAACCACTTTTTTCAGTTCTTCCATTAAGGTATCTTGAGTATGTAATCTACCTGCTGTATCCGCAATCAATACATCAAACCCTTTTGCTTTGGCTGTTTGAAAAGCATCAAAAATAACTGAAGCACTGTCTGCACCGGTATGCTGCGCGATAACCGGTGTATTATTGCGTTCTCCCCACACTTTGAGTTGTTCAATAGCAGCTGCGCGAAAAGTATCTCCTGCCGCCAATATAACTTTTTTGTCTTCTGCCTCAATTTTTTTTGCAAGCTTACCAATGGTTGTGGTTTTTCCTGCACCATTAATGCCGACCATTAATATTACAAAAGGCTTTTTATCTGTTGGTAAAACTAATGGCTTTTCCACACGGATTAAAAGTTGATTCAAATCTTGTTTAAGTGCAGCTGCAAGACTGTCTGGATCGGATAATTCTCGTCGATCTAAGCGTTTGGTTAAATCTTGCATAATTTGTTCAGTGGAGCCGATCCCAACATCTGCAGAAAGTAAAAAAGTTTCAAGATCTGCCAAAAGTTCGCTATCGATTTCTTTTTTGCCCAAAAAGACCTCGGCAAGCCCTTCAGAGAAAACAGCGCGCGTGCGGCGTAACCCTTCTTTTAACTGGGTAAATAGTCCCTTTGATTTAGGGGTAGGCTCCGGGGGCTCTGTCTTTTTGCCCCATTTAAAAAAATCTAACATTTCATGATTGCCTGTTAGTTAATAACGTCAATTTCATGTATTATGTCATTCATGCGATTTAAAATCATCTGGTTATGCTGGCTGTTTGTTATCAGTGGTCCTACACTGGCCAACACCTATGAATATAGGTTAGATAACGGTCTTAAATTAATCGTACGGGAAGATCACCGTGCACCCATTGTTGTTACCCAAGTTTGGTACAAAGTGGGCAGCAGTTACGAACCCAATGGCATTACAGGGATTTCGCATGCGCTCGAACACATGATGTTCCGCGGCACAACAAATCACCCTAAAGACGAATTTTCGCGTCTTATTGCCATTGGCGGAGGCGATCAAAATGCTTTTACAGCCAATGATTATACAGCGTATTTTCAAGAACTCGATGCAGAACGTTTAAAGCTTTGTTTTGAACTCGAAGCCGATCGTATGGCAAACCTTACACTACCAAAAGATGCCTTCAAACAAGAAATTAAAGTGGTGATGGAAGAACGTCGATTACGCGTTGACGACAATCCAGAATCGTTAACCAACGAACGTCTACATGCCACTGCACATATCAGTAATCCTTATCATCATGATCCTATAGGCTGGATGAATGATTTAGAAAATTTAACAATCGATGATCTGCGCGCTTGGTATAAAAATTGGTACGGCCCTAATAATGCAACAGTCGTTGTCGTGGGTGATGTAAACCCAAAAACTGTTTTTCAATTAGCAAAAACCTACTTTGGTCCCCTAAAGCCTATTAAAATACCAACACTAAAACCTCGTAAAGAACTGACTAACCTTGGGAAACGTCATATTCAAGTTAATGTCAATGCAACCGTATCAAGACTCTTTATGAGTTACAATGTACCTTCCTTAATAACGGCATCGGACCCAGAAGAGCCATATGCGCTACTCGTTTTATTAATGGCGTTAGATGGCGGTGAGAGTGGTCGTTTTTCTAAAGCATTAATTAGAGAACAAAGCCTTGTAACCAGTGTCTTTTCTTCCTATAACCCTTTTAGTTTACATGA
The DNA here is from genome assembly GCA_044225395.1 of Gammaproteobacteria bacterium. Lineage (GTDB taxonomy): Bacteria > Pseudomonadota > Gammaproteobacteria > UBA6186 > Azoamicaceae > CADEGZ01. The sequence goes on along the minus strand of JBGAIP010000014.1, from coordinate 6,454 downwards.
AACACTGATGGGTTTTACGGCAATCCCTACACCCAATCACACCATAGCCGACATAGAAGCAGGATTTTTAAAACAAATTGAACTATTAAAAACAACACCTATCACAGATGCTGAATTAAACCGCATTAAAGTCAATGCCATTGCGCAGCATACTTATAACAAAGACTCGATGTCAGATCAGGCAACTGAACTGGGTGCTTTAGAATCAATAGGACTTTCTTGGAAATTATCTGATATCTTTCCTGAGCATATTCAAACAGTAACCGCTGAAACAGTACAAAAGGTTGCTCAAAAATATTTAACGACTGAAAGACTGACAACAGCTGAACTAATCCCTATAAAATCTGGAACTTAATGTTATGAAAAAGAAAGCTGGATTATTTTTGTTATTCGCCGTGATCTTTCCCACTACAATCTCTGCACTTAAAACATCTGTTGTTATACAAAACTGGGTAACAGCAAATGGTGCTCGTGTTTATTTTGTAGAAACAAAAGATATTCCTATTATTGATATACAAGTTAACTTTGATGCAGGATCAGCAAGGGATGGCTCTAAACCGGGGTTAGCGGCACTTTGCATTAACTTACTAAACCAGGGCATCCCTAATGCAAATGCCGATCTTATTGCCGAAAAATTTGAAGATAATGGTGCACTGCTGGGTAAAGGGCTCGATCGCGATCGATCCATAATCTCTTTACGTTCCCTAACTGATCCCAAATTTTTAAGCCCTGTTATCGCCTTATTTTCTGATTTAATGGCAAGGCCTTCTTTTCCTGACAACAACATTGAGATTGAGAGAAATCAAACCTTAATTGCGATTAAACGAAACTGTCAACAACCCAACGCGGTTGCAAGCCAAGCGTTTTTTAAAGCCCTGTATCATAATCATCCTTATGCAGAACCCTCTTTAGGTACAATAGAATCGGTCTCTTCAATCACAAAAGCAGATCTGGTGCAATTTCATCAGCAATATTTTGTTGCAAAAAACGCAGCTATTACAATAGTAGGTGGCGTTTCTAAAAATACGGCCATGGATATTGCCAATCAAATTACGCAAAAATTAGCTTCTGGAAACGCACCACCTGCCTTACCAAACGTAGCGCCCTTAACACAATCTGTGGATATTAATATTCCCTTTCCAAGCGAGCAAACACATATATTAACAGGGCAACCTTGTGCAACCGAAAATGACCCGGATTATTTTCCATTGTTGGTTGGAAATTATACCTTGGGTGGTGGCATGCTAACGTCTAGGCTATTTAAAGAAATACGAGATGAACGGGGTCTCGTTTACAACATCGTGAGCGCTGTTCTTCAACTGGAAAAACCCGCCCCTTTTCTAATCAAACTGCAAACCAAAAATAGCCAAGCTAAAGAAGCAATCACAGTACTACAAAATGTTCTTTTAAAATTTATAAAAGAAGGACCAACGGAACAAGAAATCCATGAGGCCAAACAATCCATTACACGTTCTTTTCCTATCGATATTAGTAACAATGCAAAAATCTCAGAAGCTGTGTCTAACATTGCTTTTTATAAATTACCATTAGATTCCTTAGACACTTATCAAGAAAAAGTCGAAGCTGTTACCATAACAGAGGTTAAATCGGCTTTCGAACGCCGCATTAACCCTGAAAAATTGGGTTTAATTGTTGTAGGAACAGCACAACCTTGACCCGTAACGAAGTCCGCATTATTGCCGGAAAATGGCGAGGACGTAAAGTACAATTTCCCGATGTTGCAGGATTACGTCCTACGCCTAATCGCATTCGCGAAACACTGTTTAATTGGTTGGCTCCTTATATACAAGATGCAGAGTGCCTCGATTTATTTACAGGCAGTGGTGCATTGTGTTTCGAAGCAATATCTAGAGGCGCAATGCGGGCAGTGTCTCTAGAAAAAAATCATGACGCATATCAGGCACTTTGCAAGAACGCTGAAAGACTGAAGGCCGACAAATTACACATTCTTGAAAAAGATGCTTTAGAGTGGTTATCCAAAACAAATGTAAACATAACAGAAACATTTGATATTGTTTTTGTTGATCCGCCTTATGCACTAAAGGCATTATCAACATGCTTTGCATTACTCGAAAAACACGGATGTCTTAAGATTGATTCATTGATTTATTTTGAATCGGATATTCCTATCGAATCATTAATAATACCTAACACTTGGGCAATATTAAAAAGTAAAAAAGCGGGTAATGTTTATTATTATTTAACCCAAAAAACAACTTAAGCTCTACATATACACCAAACATCTACTGTTGTTACACCCGCTTCTTTTAGAACCTGTGTTAAGGCATTTACCGTGCTCCCGGATGTAACGACATCGTCTATAATGGCAACGTGTTCAAAGCGAATGGGTTTTACGACTTTGAATGCGCTATTCAAATTACGTTTACGACGAGACTGATCTAATTGCGATTGCGGGCTTGTTTTTTTAATACGAATGCACACATCGGCTAAAACAGGGATTTGCATTTTTTTATGTAAGGGCCACAGTAATTCTAAGGCTTGGTTAAATCCTCGTTTTCGTAAACGCAAATGATGCAAGGGTACTGGAATAACGGCCTCTGGCAATAATAAATTCTGATACCATCTGTCCTCCACATGTTCTGTCAATAATTCCCCCATGACACGACCATAAGCTAATCTTTTTCCAAACTTTAAGCCCATAATCAATTTCGTTATTGGCGGTTCATAACTAAATAAGGTACAAAGGCGATCAAATTTTGGTGGAAACTCTCGGCAGCGCTCGCAATGAATAGAATCTTTGCCAGGTGTTAAATGTAACCCACACTTAAAACACCGCTCATGGGTCCAAGGCAATGCCATTTTACAGTCCGTACATAAATCTTGCTCTGTGGTTGTAGAACCACCACAAAAACAACAAATAAACGGAAATAACCATTGTCCTAATCTTTTTAACATGCGACAATTATCCTATGCATTTACCACTAACACCATTCAAATCTTCCGAGATAGCAGCACATTTCGATCGCGCTGCGCAATCTTATGATCAAGCGGCTATCATACAACAAGAAGTCGGTTTGCGTTTACTTGAACGTTTGGATTTAATTAAATGCGATCCCGCTATTATACTGGACTTAGGCTGTGGCACAGGTTTTTTGACACCTACGTTAGCACAACGATATCCCAAAGCTCGTATTATAGATCTAGATCTCTCAGAGGGCATGTTAGGCATTGCAAAAAAAAATAAAGCTTCTCAACAACATGCTGTTTGTGGAGATGCCGAATATTTGCCTATTAAAAATCGCAGCGTGGATTTTATTTTGTCTAACTGCGTTTTTCATTGGTTTTGCAATCCACAAAATGCCCTAGCAGAAATTCGCCGTGTTTTAAAACCAGATGGATTGTTATTGTTTTCAACCTTTGGGCCAGACACCTTAAAAGAATTACGCGCCTCTGATCCTTTTATTGATATGCATCATATTGGCGATCTGCTTCTTGAATACCAATTACAAGATCCCGTGGTGGATATGGAAATGATAACACTCATGTATCAAAATTTTGCGGGGCTTATTTCTGATCTCAAAGACACAGGTGAAGACCTGGCTTTACAACTAAACATGACAGAGAAATTAATAAATGCCGATGAATCTTATCGCGGACACGATAATCAATTACCTGCTACGTTTGAAGTTATCTACGGACATGCATGGGTATCTAGTAAAACGCCATTACAACAGGCAGATGAAGAAGGTGTTATTCGATTCCCGATAGCAGACTTGCAGATTTTGTAATTGTTTTATTGACCCCATTCTTTGAGCAATGCATCTGTTTTAGGTGGTCTGCCGCGAAAGGCAATAAATAAGTCCATAAATTCTTGTGAACCACCTTTTGCCAAAATGGTATCCGCAAACCTTTGAGCAATTGTTCTATTAAAAATCTGGTGATCTTCTGTAAACAAAGAAAAAGCATCGGCGGCTAACACTTCGGACCATAAATAACTGTAATAGCCTGCAGCATAACTTCCACCAAAAATATGCGAAAATGTATTTTGAAAACGATTAAATTTTGGAGGCGGCATAATAGCTGTTTTTGATCTGACATCATCTAGAATGCTTTGAATGTCCAAAAAAGCCTTTTCAGATATTTGGCTATGTAAAACAAAATCAAACAATGCAAATTCTAACTGGCGCATTAACCTTAAACCAATTTGAAAATTTTTACTGGCTTTTAATTTTAAAAATAAATCCTTTGGTAAGGGTTCTTTAGTTTGAATATGTTCTGAAAATAAATCTAATGCTTCTTCTTCCCAACACCAATATTCCAATAATTGGCTTGGCAATTCGATGGCATCCCAAGAAACACCGTGTCCACCCGAAATACTCGGGTAATCGACCGTTGTTAAAAGATGGTGCAAACAATGTCCAAATTCATGAAATAATGTAATAACTTCGTCATGGGTTAATAAAACCGACCCATCGACTCGACTAGGGGAAAAATTAGCAACGAGATAGGCTGCGGGCAATTGCAATTGGCCATTGGCATGTTGCATGCGTATTTTACAATCTGACACCCAAGCACCGCTACGCTTATTAGGACGCGCATAAATATCTATGTAAAAATGTCCGCAAAGTTTATTTTGCTCATCATAAACTTCAAATAATCGAGCATCTGGGTGCCATTTATCAAATGCTAAAACCTCTTTAACAGTAACACCATAGAGCTTATAAACAACATCAAACAAACCTTGAATAACTTTTTGTTCTGGAAAATATTGTTTTAATAATTCTTCTGAAATAGCATATTTATCTTGCAGCATTTTTTCGCCAACGTAGGCAGTATCCCATACCGCTAGCGATTCTATTTGACAGTTTTTTAATGCAAATGCTTTAAGTTCATTAACATTATCTACAGCAACTTCTTTTAAACGAGAGATAAGATCTTCTAAAAAATGAGTTACATCTGTCGTTTTTTTAAGCATCCGCGTTCGAAGTGCATATTCAGCATAGTTTTGAAAATCTAGCAGCTTAGACAAATCTAAACGTGCTTTCATAATTTCTTGCATCACAGGGGTATTATCCCATTTTATTGTGTTATCTGAAGACTCTATAGCGGAAGCACGCGTCGTGTAGGCCGTATAAAAGATCTTTCGGATTTCTCGATTTTCTACATATGTCATCACTGCAATATAACAAGGGTATTCCAGCGTTAATAACCAGCCTGTTTTACCTTTGTTTTTGGCATTCGTTATTGCTTCTTCTAAGATATCTTGAGGAAGGCCTTTTAATTGATTGATGTCTGTTATATGCAAAGACCAATCGTCTGTCGATTCTAATACATTTTGTTCAAAAGTACTTTCTAATTCAGATAATTTCATATTCAATGATTTAAAAATTATCTGCTTTTCTTCAGACAAGTGAATGCCCGATAATTTAAAATCCCGAATAATATTTTCTATCACTTTCTGCTGTTCGTTGTTTAAGTTTAAATAGGCGGGATCTGCAATAACACTAGAATATGCGCGATATAATTTTTTGTTTTGCCGCATTTCTGTATGATATTCTGTGAGTCTCGTGAGTGATTTTTGATAGGCATGATGAAAATCAGCTGTGTTTACCACAGCATTAAGATGTGAAATTGTAGACCACAAGTCTTCTAATTCACCTTCCATGATTTCCAAAGGCAAAACAAGATTATCCCATGTATAGATTTTTTGATTTTCTAATAATTGATTAAGCGTGTTTCTATTTTTATTTAAAAGCGTCTCAATAGCAGGCGCTATGTGTTCTGGTTGTACGTTTTGAAAATAGGGTAATGTGTTAAAGGCAGGTTGTAGAAGTGGATTTTGCATTTTTTTCTCTGACGAAGAAAACGGGCCGGCACAGGGACCGGCCCCTACAGTTACAAATATGGCGCCTGGCGATGTCCTACTTTCACATGGGGAAACCCCACACTATCATTGGCGCTGAGCGGTTTCACTGCCGAGTTCGAGATGGGTTCGGGTGGGGCACGCTCGCTATTATCACCAAGCATAAAACTTTCATTAAGATGGTACACAGCAAAATCATTTAAGCATTATATGGCCAAGCCGCACGGCCAATTAGTACAGGTTAGCTCAACGCCTCTCAGCGCTTACACACCCTGCCTATCTACGTCGTCGTCTTCAACGGGCCTTTAGCAGACTTTTAGTCTGGGGAGAACTTATCTTGAGGCAGGCTTCCCGCTTAGATGCTTTCAGCGGTTATCCCTTCCGTACTTAGCTACCCGGCAATGCCACTGGCGTGACAACCGGTACACCAGAGGTACGTCCATTCCGGTCCTCTCGTACTAGGAACAGCTCCTCTCAATTCTCCAACGCCCACGGCAGATAGGGACCGAACTGTCTCACGACGTTCTAAACCCAGCTCGCGTACCACTTTAAATGGCGAACAGCCATACCCTTGGGACCTGCTTCAGCCCCAGGATGTGATGAGCCGAC
>JBGAIP010000013.1:0-37745 GCA_044225395.1 Gammaproteobacteria bacterium | reverse complement strand
ATAGCCAAATACCTTGCTGTAAGACGAAAAAGGTCGGTAATCGACGTAAGTTATACAGTACTTTTTAATTGTGTAATATGAACAGGTGGAGTTGAGTTACTTACCTATCGTTAGACTCATTTCTGGATTGGAAAATACTATAAGTCCATTGGTTTGGATTCTGAATAACAGCGTGAATTGCTTTATATGCGGGGTTTTATCATGTTATAAGAGCCTTATGAAAATTTATTTCAAAAAAAATAACGAGCAATCCGCTTTTTCACTGATAGAAGTGCTTGTTGCACTGGTGATACTATCGTTTGGGATAATAGGGTCCGCCAAATTGTTAGAAGAAAGCACAGCAGGCTATCAAATAGCCGAACAACAGACAGAAGCCATGCTGTTCACTTGCGCGATTGTCGATTCTATTTCTATAGATCGGGAAGGTAAAACAATAGATAAGCTGCGATACGATTGGCAGAACAAGTTGGATCAGGTTTTTCCGGGTAGTTATTTAACGATAGAGCATCAGCAGTTAGAAGAGTCATGCGTTTACACAATCATCTTAATTTTTGCGTTACCGACGTTAAAGCCGTTCACAGTAAAAGTCGCTGTTTAGGGGTTAGTTTAGTCAATCTTTTAGTGAGCATGACTATAGGAATAATGATACTGACAGCGGCCATGCATTGGTATCAAATTGTAAAAATCAGCAGGCTGAAAGAGAATACTCAAAGACAAGTTATGGACATTGGGCGAACGGTTTTTCAATTTATTGGGCGTGATCTTAAATCTTGCGGATATAAAGGTTGTAGAACAGCAGATCCGCATTATCCCATTCGTCGAAATTTTAAAGAGATAGGCAATCCACATCAATTTCTAAGAACAGATCGCGCTGTTTTTGGATTTTCGGCAGAAATAGGGGCTTGTCAACATTCTATCCCGCCGAAATTTTGTTCTCATATCAAGACAGATTCTGATGTATTAGTTATCTATAATATTCCGCAAAAAATACTGATGCTTAAAGACGCTATGCTTAAACCAGAAGATGCGTTAATGGTAGAACAAGCTAAGCAAATTCAAGAAAATGCCATGGTGTTGATATCGGATGCACATCAAGGGGATGTATTTATTGCTAATGAGGTTGAAAATGAAAAAATAAAACATCAATTAGGGGGTAATTTAAATTCTACCCTAAATTTAAGTAAATGTTACCAACAAGGCGCTGAAATTACAGAGTTACAAACAATCGTTTATTATATAGGCGCCCCCGATCGGCCCACAGCAGATTCAGGATCCTACGCTTTGTTTAGAAGCGATATCCGCAAAAAACCGAGAGAAATTGTAGCAGGCATTGTTGATTTTTCTGTGGAATATGGTTTTTGGGATCCTTCTCATGAATCCAACCCTGGATTTCAATATTATAAGGCGGCTCTTATAAAGCCCGAACAATGGGCATTGGTTCGCATGGTGCGTTTAAAAATAGAAATAAAAGGTGAAGTTTATCATGGCATATCACAAAAAAATCGGCATTGGGAATATGCATTTGCGATCCGAAATGGGCATCGTATTAATATTGGTTCTAGTGCTACTTAGCATTATTGCGCTTATGGTTATTCATAAGATGGCACAAATGGTGTTAACGACCAAGACTTCAGGCGGTTTGCAAAAGCAGTTACTTGCTATGGTTGATATTGATAATCAATTGTTAGCAGCAGAATTAAAAATCAAAAAAAATCCAGAAAAGCATCTCTTGAATGCCATTGGATTTGTGCCAGACCATTTAGCCTATGGATGTAGAGAAGGGGTTCGAATTTTTAAAGTCTCTGTGCTACCGCTAGAAAGTTTTATTGCGGTTAGGGTGAATATGGCTCAGACGTCAGCATTATGGAATAGTGACCAGCTGCTTGCCAAGATAAACGGACAGTCTTTAGTTTTACTAACAGCCGCTGATTTAAAACAAACAGGCACTATCGATAGATTGTACGTTTGGGATCATGATCATCTATGGTCAGTCGATTCCACACTTGCCGATTATAGAGATTCTTATCGGTTAGCTGCCGTAAATCAAATCAGTCACCTACGGATTGTGCCAGATGTTAACGGGGAAGGGGTACGATTGTATTTTTTGGGTGAGTATCTCGATAAGAAAGGTTTATTTATGGTGTATGACTCGTTAAATAACCCTAACACAAGTGATTTATCAGAAGTAATGCCTATTATAGCGGGTGATTACTCAGAATTATTTGTTCGTTTTGGACGGCTCTTGTTGCTACCCAGCGATCCCAAACAAAAACCAGAAGTGCTAGATTTGCCTTCTCATCAACCAGTAGCTATTACTTTGAACGTTAGCTCCCAACTTACTTCTGTTATTGATAGCGTAGATAAAGATAAATTAGGTAGAATGGTTTGGCGAAAAATAAAAAAGTAAAAAACGACTCACAGTGTAGGTCGCTATAATAAAAATTATTTAAATAATGATTGACAAGGCTATCTAAAGACAGTAATGTAAATTTTTTAATGCCAGTAGTTGGCATTAATGAAAAAGATCTGCTAGCATCTAAAACGGTAGTGGACTAATCACAAATGAGTGGATTGTATACGTAATTTAATTGGGTCCATTAGGGCCTTAACGCGTGTCTAGTTAGGAGAAAGTGTTCATGAAGAAGCGTTCAACAACTTTGAAAATGATAGGGTTAACCCTTGCAGGCTTAGGGGCAGTTGTCTCCACAGGTGCGGCAGCAAATATGCACGTCAAATCTGAAGGCGGCGTCATGGTGTACTGTCCTTCGGATAGTGCTTACTGGTTTTCAGTAGGTGGCCGTTTGAACTTGGATGAAACCGTGTTCTCAGGCAATAGATTGGATAAGACAAATCAATTCGCAAGCGGCGGCGATATTCGTCGTGCTTTCTTGAAGTTTGCGGGCGGTGTAGGCGATTACCTTTCTTATAATTTGACCCTCGATTTTGCACGGGCTCAAATTAATTTGGATCAGGATGGCCAGCAAGATGGTCGTGGCAGAAATGGCACATCTGTTGATTTTGAAGATGCTTATATCAATGCATGTTCAGAATACGGTGGTGCTATCGGTGTAGCTAACCTCCGGTTTGGTCAATTTACACCACCAACCAGCATCGATGACTGGGGCAATTATGGAACAGATAAGGACACCATGTTCTTAGAATCTGCTCTAGCAACCACAGCATTTTCTATACCTACAAAGGTATATGGTGTTTGGTTTGATGCTACTGCGATTGACATGTTTATGTTAAGCGCTTCCGCTTTCCAACCAAGACAAAACAACGTTAATGGTGCGAGTGGAACCTTAGGGTTTGCTCACAACAATGACTATGGTGATACAGGTCGTTCTGATCGTCTAGGTGGTGCGTTAAGATTAACGTTTGCCCCTGTTCACACAGAAGACACAACTTATCACTTAGGTGTCATGGGTCGTTATCAGTCCATGAACAATGTATTGAGTGGTGCAGCTATTCGTCAAAGCAACTTGTTTATGACAACACCTGAAGCTAGAGCACGTCAAACAGGCCAACTGGTTAATACCGGTAACCTGAGAGGCAGAAGCTACAATGTTGTTAATGGTGAAGCATTGGCTATGTGGGGACCAGCGACACTTGAAGGTGAATACTATCAAGCGACGGTTCAACGTGTACCAACGGCAACCGATTTCGGTGCACCAACCCAAGGCAACCCACGGTTCCATGGTTGGCATGTTGAGGCTGCCTATGTGTTAACGGGTGAACATCGTGTGTATGATTTCGAAACGGGCACACTCAGAAATCCAAAACCTTGTGCTAAAACAGGTGCTTGGGAAGTGGCCGCTCGATACAGCTTTGTAAACATGGTTGATAAAAATGTTTACGGCGGTAGCGAACATAACACAACGTTGGGCTTGAATTGGTTTGTTAACGACCATGTGAAGGTTTCGGCCAACTACATTCGTGCAAACATTCATCCTACGGGAACAACAGCAGGCACAAATCCTGTTGTTAGTGCGACCAGCCCAGCCGAACGTGAATTGGATATCTTCGGTTTACGGTTCGCTGTAGCGTTCTAAGACTTATGTGGGCTTAGCCCACTTTTCTTAAAAATGCCCTATCAAGTTATTGGTAGGGCATTTTTTTTTGCTGGTAGAATGATTGAATTTATCTTACACTGACAGTATGCAGACAATAAAATTTGTGAAATATTTCAAGTGGGTAGGGATTCTTGTTGCAGCTGCTGTTTTAGCCGGTTGTGGTAATACTCCCTCTGTCGATCGCTTCGAAAAGTTAAATCGTTCGACGTATGCTTTTAACAAAGGCCTAGATCGCGTCTTGATTAAGCCAGTTTCTAGAGCCTACGAGGCGATATTGCCTAAACCTATACAAACCATGGTTGGCAATTTTTTCCAAAACCTAAGCGAAATCCCAAATGTAGGTAATGATATTCTGCAAGGAAATTTATATAACGCTCAATATGATACGGCTCGCTTTTTAGTTAACAGCACCTGGGGGCTGGGTGGATTATTTGATGTTGCTGGTAAAAAAGGTTTAGAAAGGCATCATCAAGATTTTGGTATAACATTGGCTAAATGGGGCTACAAAGAGTCTAGCTATTTTGTATTGCCCATTTTGGGCCCCAGTACAATCAGAGATGGTGTGGGTATAGCGGTAACCTATGAGATGAGTGTTCCATCACATCTAAGATCAGTTAAATTGCGTAATGCCTTATTAGCACTTAATTTTATCGATACACGAGCATCTTTGCTAAAAGCCGAACCACTGATAGGCGAAGCTGTTGATGAGTATGTCTTTATTCGAGATGCCTATTTGCAACATCGCAAATATGCCATCAGTGGTGAAAAAGAAGAAACGACGGCTGAAGAAACAACCTTGGAAGAACCGCCTGAGTAACTTGATGCGCTCGATGATGCAGCTCCCCTTGACGGCGAATATTTTGCTGATTGATGATGATCCCATTCTCAGAAAAAATGTAAAAGACTATTTTGAAGACAGTGGTTTTACCGTAATAGAAGCAGAAAATGGTCAAGTTGGACTCGAGATTTTTAATAAAGAAAAACCCGATTTAGTAATTACCGATTTACAAATGCCTATATTAGATGGCTTAGAAGTACTCAGCACGGTTACTAAAGCCTCACCTGGAACGCCTATCGTCGTTATATCCGAAGCAGGTGGTTTAAATGACGTTATTAAAGCTTTAAGAATTGGGGCTTGGGATTATTTAACAAAGCCTATTACACAGATACCGGTATTAGAACACGCGGTTTGTAGGGCGTTAGAACACTCTCGATTAATAGAACAAAATAGAATCTATAAACTAGAACTAGAATTAGCCAATCAAGCCTTAAAAAAGAGTTTGGATATCTTAGAACAAGATCAGGAAGCGGGTCGTAGTGTTCAAATGCGATTATTGCCAGAACAAGGTATTCAGTTCAGCAAATATCATTTTACCCATCATATTGCCCCTTCTTTATACCTGAGTGGAGATTTTGTAGATTATTTTAAAATCAGCGATAAAAAATTTGGATTTTATATCGCTGATGTATCGGGTCACGGTTCTTCTTCTGCATTCGTAACCGTTATACTCAAAAGCACTATGGGGCAAATATTAACGCGGTACCAAGCAAAGCAGGATGATTTGATATTAGCTCCCGAAAAAGTTCTGGAAAAACTAGGTTTAGAAATTCATTCTGCGAATTTGGGCAAGTATTTAACCATGGTTTATGGTGTAGTGGATATAGAAACCAATGAATTAATCTATAGTATTGGAGGGCATTACCCTAACCCAGTGTTGTTAGAAAATGGTAAGGCACGATTCTTGGAAGGTAAAGGATTTCCCGTTGGCATTATGAAAAACGCGACGTATCAGCGTTATACGCTTCATTTAAATAGCAATATGCATTTATTGCTATTTTCTGATGGCATTGCAGAAATTTTGCCAGAAAAAGACATGTCAGCAAAAGAGGCTCTATTGTTATCGATGGTATCCGAAGGTAAAGGCGATATTGCGCATTTTATTGAAAAATTAAGCTTAGAAAATAAAAAAAACTTGCCTGATGATGTAACAATACTTTCTATGCAGCACATTCCGCCAGTATAGTTTTTTGCTTAAGAAAAGTTTTTTCTTCATGGATCCAAATCTTTTTCTCTTCTTCTAAGCGATCATCCAGAATAGCCTGGCGAATGGCAGTCATCAATCGATTCATATAAGTAACGTTATGGAGTGTAACAGCCTGTATGGCTAATAATTCATTTGCATGAAATAAATAACGTAAATAAGCACGAGAATAGGTACGACAGCATTCACAGGAACAAGTGTCATCAATCGGGCGTTCATCTTCTTTAAAACAATGGTTGCTTAATACAATATGCTCTTTGGTGGTGTCTTCATTTTGTATCGCTCTGATTAAAGCACCGCCATGTCGTGCCAATCGTGTGGGGTGCACACAATCAAACGTATCAATCCCTTGTGCGACTGCTGCAAAAATATCACGTACACCACCTATGCCTAATAAGTGAATGGGCCGAGATGTATTTAATAACGGAACTGTAAAAGAAACGACATCATACATTTGTTCTTTTTCTGCACCTAGAGAACCGCCAATGGCATGTCCAAAAAAAGGCTGATTATTCACAAAATCTGCAGCGACTTGACGTAAATCTGGATAAACTCCACCCTGTATAATACCATATAATGCTTGAGTGCCATTATGATGTGTTTTAAATTCATTTAAACAACGAACACCCCAGCGATGCGACAAATGTAGAGAATTTTCGGTATAAGATTTATCGACGTTATAAGGTGTGCATTCATCAAAAACAACCACTAAATCGGGTCCTAAATCGCGTTGGATTTCAATGGATTTTTCGGGTGTTAATTTGTGTAATTTTCCGTCTAAATAGGATTTAAAAACGACACCTTCTTCTGAAATTTGACACACAGATTTTTGACGGGGTGTTAAGTTTTTACGTTTTATTTCGCTAGAAACCGATCCATATCCTAAGCTAAACACTTGATATCCACCTGAATCTGTTAACAACGGACCATCCCATCCCATAAATTTGTGTAGCCCACCCATACGTTTTACGAGATCACTTCCTGGGCTAATCATTAAGTGGTAGGTGTTTGATAATTGAATTTGTGTATCGCAGGCTTTCATTTGTGCTGGAGAGGCCCCTTTAATAGCCCCTTTGGTTGCACAAAAAATAAAAGCCGGTGTTAGTACTTCGCCATGTGGGGTTGTGATTTTTCCAAGGCGCGCATTGGACTTCTGACTTTTGTTTAACACTTCAAATTTGAAATTGGGGTATGAAATCGACATTTAGACTGTGCTCCGGAGTATGCTCAGGTTTTGCTGATTTTGCTTTCGCATATAATAAATAAAGGGTGCATTTAAGAAATTAATAAATATTCGTATGCCAAGCGCACCTAAAATATAAGCATATAAAAAGGTTTTTAAATCGATATCTAAGGGATAAAAAATGCGCCAGGCCAAAAAGCTAAAAATACAATTGTCAATCAACGTAGCTAATAGTGTTGCTACAAAAGTTCTGATACTCACGAATCGACCCTGAGATCGTTTTTTTAACCACAAAAATACAATCATATCGGCATATTGGCTAATGAGATAGGCTGTTAAGCTGGCCAAAATAAGCGCAGGACTTGGGGTAAACAATAAAGCCATTGCGTTATGGGTTTCTACATATCGATACAAAGATGAGGCAGGTTCTGCTTCTATTACTTTACTACCCAATGTTAATAACATAATGACACAAACCATGAGTAACCCAAAAAATCCTAACCAAATGGCTTTTTCTGCTTCTTTTTTGCCATAGTATTCCGAGAGAATATCCGTTGCGAGCAGCGTTGTTGTAAATAAGATAGAGCCCATTGCAATGGGGTATTCAAAAAACGAGAGTTGGATTACCTTAAGAGATTGAATGTTACCGAGGACCACCGCCAATACGATAAAGACAAAAAGTCCTTCCTTACCAAAAAGCCGGTGTAAAAAAAACAGGCTGCTAATAGTTGCTAAATAGATAAGCGCTCCAACGGCTTCGTTCGGGAGGGACTGCAAGGTTTGAATAAAAACAAGGATCCCATTATTCATATAAGTTTATAGGTAATTCACTGCTGAAACCGGGAGTTTATCAAGAAATAGGCTCTTTTTGCAAGTGCTAACATGTGCTATTTAACTGAATATTTGTGTCTTCAAATAGAATATGCGTAAAATGCTTGGCTGTTGTAAAAGCATTAGGAGTACGCTTTAACATGAAACTGAGTAAACTATTTCAGAATTTCGCCGGCGCTTGGAGTTTTACAAGATACTTAACCTCAAGAAATAAGCCAAATAATTATGCACTTAATATTGCGGTGGGCAGTGTAAAGGGTACAGCCACTTTTGAGCGTGTTGGAGAGAATCAGCTGCATTATAAAGAAGAGGGTGTCTTTACACCCATTGGAAAAGCGATGTTCAAAGTTCAAAAAGAATATTTATTTTTGATTGAGAATAATGAAATTAAAAAATATTCATTACAGAATGGAAAAAATTCTGAATTGATGTATCCATTGCAATTTGGACAGCCCGATTTAAAAAATATCTTTGCGCTTGGTGAACATCTGTGTGGTCAAGATACATACCAAGCAACCTACGAATTTGATGTTGAGAGAGGGTCGGAAGAGCTATTTCATCGCTATAAGCTAACTTATGACGTGACTGGGCCAGAGAAAGATTACATTGCTTTGACTATGCATGAACGGCAACGGTATAGACCCAGGTAAGCAATGGTAAAGGGATCTGACTTAACATCACTTAACATCCCAGCATAATAGTATAATTCAAGAATTTACCGCACCTGTCTGACAATACGTATTTAATACGTATTTATCTTATCTTCATATTCTCAGAAAATTAAGCGAAGAAAAATCAAAACAATACAGGTGATAGGACAAATCGAATTTGAAACCCTCTATAGCATTTAAGAACAAGAAACCGATGTTTCCTGCATTTAACCGCATGGTGAAAATGGCAGTGAATGCATTATTATCAGATGGCTTTGATGTCACAGACGATCAGAATCTATGCTACCCATTCGATATTCTCAAGAAGCACTACAATCAAACAGGTCGCATTCGTGTGTGGAGTGGTGCAAGCGATAAAACCATCTTCGGTGATCCGAATATAAACCATGCCTTTAGAGCGTGGCACGATAAAGTGCATGTTACGTACAACTTACCGTTTACACCAGAAGGCGAACATATGGTGATGCAGATACAGCAAAGACAGTGTGATATCTTTGGAAAATCGCATTTTACACGTGACGAGATTACGCTATTTTATCGCATCTTGGCATGTGAGATAGATGGGCAATTGGCGCATTATATTGCAGAGGGCGAATTCCCCAAGGATCAACGTGTATTCACAAAACGGCACTTGCAAGGAAGGATGTAATGTTAAATGTTTTCATGGTCGGGGTGACAGGATTCGAACTTGCGACCCCTACCTCCCGAAGGTAGTGCTCTACCAGGCTGAGCTACACCCCGACTGTGACTAAGATACAATAAACGGGATGAGTTTGACGAAAACCGGTGATTACAATGATTACGATTTATTGCAAATTGTATCAGTGCAAAAGCGGCGTCTTTATAAACAGAGGGGCCTAATTTTGCGAGTGCTTTTTCGGCACGCTCACATTCAACTTTAGCAAAATTGCGTGTGTAATCGAGCGCACCCGATTCTTGAATCATTTTTTGAATCATCGGCAGGTGATGTTCGCCATTTTCGCGAATGGCATCATGAATGAGGCGAGCATCTTTTTGATGACCATTTTGTAAAAGATAAATCAGTGGCAATGTGACTTTGCCTTCAGCTAAATCATTGCCTAGTTTTTTGCCTGTTTCTGTGGGTGAAGCTTCATAATCTAAAACATCGTCAATCAGCTGAAAAGCAGTGCCCAGATGCATGCCAAATTGTGAGAGTGCGATCTCTAGCGTATTATCCGCATTGGCCAAAATAGCGCCAATTTGTGCGGAAGCTTCAAAGAGTTTTGCTGTTTTAGATCGAATAATATTCAGATACCCGCCTTCTGTGGTTTCTGGATTATGGCGTTCTAATAATTGTAAAGCTTCGCCTTCTGCCATAATGTTTGTCGCATTGGCGAGCACATTCATCACATGCAAATTTTCAACAGCCATAAGCATTTGAAAAGCTTTAGAATAGAGAAAATCGCCGACAAGCACTGCCGCTTCGTTACCCCAAACGTTATTGGCAGTTTTTTTGCCACGTCTTAATATCGCATCATCAACCACATCATCGTGTAATAAAGTCGCCGTATGAATAAATTCAATAACAGCAGCGAGATGAATATGGTGATGACCTTCGTAGCCACACGCATGTGCTATCAATAATACAACGAGTGGCCTTAGTCGTTTGCCACCACTTTGGATAATATAATGGCCTAAGTCATTTATGATACTGGCCTTGGAGTGCAGTGAATCTAAAATCAAGGCATTCACTGCTTGAAAATCGTCTTTAACGAGCGTTTTAATGGGGTCTAATTGCATGCGTTAGTTTTTCCCTTATTTAAGGGCCTGAATATACAGCTAAAATGCTTGTAGTATCAAGGGTTCTAAAAAAGTGCTAAAAAAGGGCTTGCGAGTTGATTACCTTTCACGTAGGATATCAACCCTTAAGTGAACCTTTTTTGTGATGAGTGGAGTAGCAGCGTTATGTATGCAGTTATCGTCAGCGGCGGTCAGCAATACCGAGTTAAGCCAGGACAGTTTCTTAAAGTAGAAAAAATCAATTAAGTTTGACAAGATACTTATGGTCTCTGATGGTGAAAAAACCGTCGTTGGTGCGCCTTATGTATCAGGCTATACGGTTAACGCAGAAATCGTTAAAGAAGGTCGTGGCGATAAAATTCGGGTTATTAAATTTAAACGCCGTAAACATCATATGAAGAGGATGGGACATAGACAGTCCTATACCGAAGTTAAAATTACCGGCATTCAAGCAGCATAAAATAGACACAGGGGTAGAATAAGATGGCACACAAAAAAGCAGGCGGTAGTACACGTAATGGTCGTGATTCACACTCTCAGCGATTGGGTGTTAAGAAATTTGGCGGTCAATTCGTTAAGGCTGGCAATATTTTGATTCGTCAGCGTGGTACACGTGTTCATCCTGGATTTAATGTGAGTATTGGAAAAGACGATACGCTATTTGCATTGGTAGCGGGTATTGTTAAATTTGAAGTCAAAGGACCTCACAAACGAAGTTATGTGAGCATTGTTCCACTGGAGAATGAAGCAGAAGCAGCTTAGCATTATTGCTTTTGTGTAGATAACGCATATCCCGCTAGAAAAATTTTAATTATGAAATTTATTGATGAAGTCACAATTACTGTGCAAGCGGGTAAAGGTGGCGATGGCTGCTTAAGCTTTCGTCGCGAGAAATTTATCCCGTTTGGTGGTCCCAATGGGGGTGATGGGGGTGATGGGGGTAGCATTTACCTTGAAGCCGATCCCGATCTCAATACCTTAATCGATTATCGTTTTCATAAGATTTATAAAGCCAAAAATGGCCAAGGCGGTCTGGGTAGCGATTGCACAGGTAAACAAGGTGACGATTTAATCTTAAAAGTCCCTGTGGGTACGGTCGTATGGGATGCCGACACGCACGAGCAAATGGGTGATCTCATTAATCCGTTTGAGAGATTCTTAGTTGCCAAAGGTGGCTTTCATGGGCTTGGCAACGCACGATTTAAAAGCAGCCTTAATCAAGCACCTCGCAAATTTACCAAAGGGCGTTTAGGTGATATTCGTCGTTTGCGGTTAGAACTCAAATTATTAGCAGATGTTGGTTTACTTGGGCTACCTAATGCAGGCAAGTCTACTTTAATTCGAGCTATTTCGGCAGCAACGCCTAAAGTTGCTGATTATCCTTTTACAACGTTATATCCAAATTTAGGGGTTGTATCGGTTGGGCCTAACCAAAGTTTTGTGGTGGCTGATATCCCTGGTGTGATAGAAGGCGCAGCTGAAGGTGCGGGTTTGGGTTTACGATTTTTAAAACATTTAACACGTACGCGTTTGATTTTGCATTTGGTTGATGTGATGCCTTTAGATAGTACTGATCCTGTACCAACAGCCAAAGCGATTGTCAAAGAATTAGAAAAATACAGTCCAGAATTAGCTGTGCACGAACGCTGGTTAGTCTTAAATAAGATCGATCAAATGCCAGAAGAAGCGCGGGAAGCGCATTGTGCCCGTATTATTGCTGATTTGGAATGGCAAGGACCTGTTTTTCAAATATCTGGTTTATTGCGATTAGGCACAACAGAACTTTGTTATGCCATTATGCAAAGATTAGAAGAAATGAAGACAGCTGAGTCTTAATGTGAGATTAGGCTGCTGCTAATGATTTGATATGTCCAATCAATCGGCTCTTATGTCTAGCCGCTTTATTTTTGGGAATTAACCCTTTGCTAGCCATTTTATCGACCATGGAAGACATTAAACGATATTCGGTTAGCGCAACTTCGCTTTTGCCTTCAGCAATCGCTTTAATAACCCGTTTTATATAAGTACGCATCGTTGAACGCTGACTCGCATTCTGCTGACGTGTTTTTTCGTTTTGTCTTACTCTTTTCTTCGCTTGAAGTGTATTAGCCAAAGTTAGTACTCCAAATAAATTCATATCCACTTGAAACGTTCAAGTGGAAGGATCATGACTGAAATGAAGGACTTTTGTCAAGTTTATATCGCCAGTTTGTGTTTGACCTTGTATAATCACCCTATGCATACAAAATCTGTTTATTCCTTTCTGTGGTCTGTGATTCGCCCCTTTAAATGGCATTATGTTGTCATGTTAATGGCACCGATTTTAGGGGCCTTCTACGACTTTGCAAATAACTACGCCTTAAAGTTGGTTGTGGATGCTTTTTCAGGCACAGCTGATGTTACCTACCAATCATTGTTGTGGCCAATCTCTCTTTTTATTGGCGCACAAATTATGCTGGATGTTTTATGGCGAGGTGCAGATATCGCTGAGTGGCGTGCAGAGCCTTATGTGAGGCGCTCTATTCTGCTGAAAGTTTATGATTACGTACAACATCATCCGTATCAGTTTTTCCAGGACACGCAAGCAGGATCTATAACAAGCAAGATCAAAGGTATATTGGATGGGTACGATAACTTTTGGGCGGCAATGCATCATGATTTTACGCCAAAGGTGGCTAATACAGTTGTATTAACCGCCATGTTGGCTGTTGTTAACGTTAAAGTGTGTTTATTTGTCGCCATTTGGGGGGTATGTTTCTTTTTGATTATGTATCGTTTTTCAAAAATAACGGATAAGCTTTCTTTTGCTAATGCAAATCATCGGCATACTATTTTTGGATTAATTGCAGACAATGTGAGCAATATTCTAACTATATTTTCATTCGCAACCCGAAAAGCTGAGTTAAACCGTTTAGATCATGTTATTGAAAAAGATTTTATTCCCTCCAATATTAGAGTCTATAAATTCAGTTTTTTCTCTAACGTTGTAGCTGCAGTTCTTTATTGGATTATGATGATTTCATTATTCTTATTTATGATTCATTTGCGGCAAACAGGGCAAGCAACGACAGGGGACTTAGTGTTTGTAATGGGTATTACCATTAAAATGAGCTGGGATCTCTGGCAAATGATTCAAAAAATGCAAGACTTTATGAAAAACATTGGAGACTTTAAAAGTTCTTTCGAACTATTAAAAATACCCCAAGAAAAAAGCAAATGGCATTTGGATAAGCATATCAAAGTGCTGAGACCCAGTATTGTGTTTGATGATGTGAGTTTTGCTTACGAGCCTAGTAAACCGATTTTTTCTAACTTGTCGCTCAATATTAAACCGGGCGAGAAAGTGGGGTTGGTCGGCATGTCGGGTGCGGGTAAATCGACTTTGGTATCGTTGTTGCTGAAATATTTTCAGGTAAATCACGGGCGTATATTAATTGATAATCAAAATGTTGCACAGTATTCAGAAGATACCATACGAGCACATGTAGCGGTTATTCCACAGGATATTTTATTATTTCATCGCAGTATTTTGGAAAATATTCGTTATGGTAATTTAAAGTCTTCCGAAGAGGAAGTGATGATTGCAGCCCGTATGGCAAATATTCACGATTATATCATGAGTTTGCCAGAGCAATATCAAACGCTTGTAGGTGAGCGTGGTGTTAAGTTAAGCGGCGGGCAGCGCCAACGTATAGCCATTGCGCGTGCGATTTTAAAGAATGCACCCATCTTAATTTTGGATGAAGCAACATCTAGTTTAGATACCGAAACAGAGCAGTTAATTCAGGTTAGCTTAAATAGCATTTTAGACGATGCAAACGTCACTGTCTTGGCTATTGCGCATCGATTATCGACACTTAAACACATGGATAGAATTATTGTGTTAGAGCAGGGAAAAATTATTGAGGAAGGTTCCCATAATATGCTTATTACGCACGATAGCGTTTATAAGAAATTATGGGAAATGCAAAAGATATAACCCCACAGTTGTTACGCTATTTTTTAAACGGATGGTTTCGTTGGGCCTCTTTTTTGGAGAACCATCAATTGTCGTTCAATTAGGGGTTGAAGCTCCAGACCGGCTTTCTTTGTGGTCGTTGACATGTTAGCCTTTGTAACCCACTCATCGACTATTTGTTTAAAAAACGCTAAGTTTTTAATATTTGTTGTATTGTAAACAAACGCTTCAGCGATTTTTGTTTGTTCCTCAGAAACAGCAGAGCGCTGATTGCTTAAGTGATTGATAAAAGTTAAAAAAGGACTCGTGTTTCTATCGGGTAAAACTTTGTCTACATCTATTTTTCCCATCATATCAATAGCCATTTTTGCTTGTTCCTTTGAGACACTCGAGTATTGTGCGTTGAGCGTGTCAAGATGTTTATATAATTCCAAAACAATTAAATCCTTAGCCTCTTCTTTTAGAACACCCTTTTTGTCTGCTTCTACTAAAGCGTTGGCTAATGCATAGTCTTTATTTTCCATGATGACTTGCCATAGAATCTTTCCATGTTTATCTGGTTGATTAATCTCCCAAATGGGGTTTCCTTCTTTATCCTTTTCTTCAATAAAATCCATAAGCCTTAAGGCAAATTGCTTTTTCTCGATATCCGTAGATAGATATTTGAGCGTATTGATATAATTGAGTGTTGGATGATTATCTGTTGGGTTAACGAGATGTTTGTGTACTTCTTGTGCACGTCTAAAAAAGCTATCAATTTTTGATGCTGTTGTAAATTGCGTAGTGATTGCTTTTTTAATCATTTCAGGTGTTTTTTGAGCAGCCATGACTATTGCCTTTGAAGTGGTGTCGGTGTCTTTTCTAATGGCTAGGCATTCGTTAGGATTCAGTGTTCCGTTAGAATCTCGGTTAGAATGTATGTGAAAAAGGTCAGTTTGCCCGTTAAGACCATTGGTATAATTCTTTTGTGTGTGAGCTTGACCTAATTTCGTCGCTGCAGCAGTGCCCGTTAAAGCACCTACCGCCACTGCTCCCAAAATGGGCGCACCCAGTGGGCTTGCAAGCACCATGCCAACCGGAATTGATCCTGCAAGACTCAACCAAGTGGTTGATGATCGCGTTGTGTTTGGTTCTACTTTCATTAAATTAACCGTTGCACCATTGTTTTCAATATCATCTAAAATAAGTCTTGAACCAGTGGAAGAAACTGCGTCGCCACCCACTATTCCATAGCTAGCCGTTTGTTTTATGCCATCTTTAACTAATAGTTGGCTTATTGCATTGCTATTTTCGGCAACAGCAGGTAATACACGCGTGGAATTCCATACTTCCAGCGCCATTTCTTTTATTTGAAAATTATTATTTACTCGAATATCTTCTAGCCCTTCTTTTTGAATACCTTTATTGTAGTGCCTCTTAATTTGTGGTTCTTTTGAAAATTTTTGTTCTTCAATTTTTGCAGCTTCTCTTGTTTCTAAATTCTGACTAGATAAAGCAAGTCTACGTTGAATTGCATTGTAAGCCAGTTGTGAGAGTGCGCCGCCCAAACTATGTCCTGTTACAACGATTTTAATGGGTTTTGTTGTAGGCGGTAAGTTGTTCAGTTGAGAAAAAATGTGATCTAAAATCTGTACTTCTCCTCTTCTAAACGCTTCTTCTCCTGCAGAGATTTGTAAATCAGCTTTTACAGTTGCAAGGCTGGCGGTTCCCATCCAGTTGATATAGATGGTTGGTTCTGCCAAATTTTCTATGTCTTCTGGGATTAAAATAGAGGCTCTGAGCGCATCGTCGTATGTATCTTGATTTTTTTCATCTTTTGTTTTTACATTAATTTCTGTTACTGTAAAATTTGTAGTGGTTTTTTGATTGTTACCTTCGAGTTTTTCAATTGAAACCTTATTGTAAGTGTCTCGGTCAGCCTTACCTATATTATATGCAACGCCATGCCCAAAAAGTTCGGCCTCATAAAATATTTCATGCATACTGTCTATTTTGGCAATTTCTTGAATGGCAACCGGCAGTATGCCTAGAAATCGAAATTGATCTTTATTAGTATCAGTATCATTTTTTGAAAATTCACATAACATTTTCAGGAGATCATCTGTTTCTATTTTTAACTCAGTACATTTTTTCTTTAAAGCCTCAAAATCGGATTTAAACGTTGGAATGTAAGTAGTATTTCCACTTAAAAAATATCGGCCATGTGCCATAGTGGTTGCTAATAGATTGGCTAATTCTGTTTTTTGTTCTGTGTTACACATAGAGAAGAGATTGTGGGATTTTAGCGCAGGTAAAATCGCACCCGAAAGCCAATAAACATCCCCGGCTTCAGTACCGGTGTACGAACCTTTCGCATCTGCCGCCTTAATAACAGCATTTTTTTCTTCATCTGAAAATCGATATGCTGGAGAATCTGGTAACGGATTCTTTAATACGGCGCTTAAATCGAATATCTTTTCGAGTGTTGAAGCCATGGTCAATCTCCTGTCATTATCAATATTTAAAATATTATTACTAATAGTTTAGACAAATGTTTGTATAAAAGTTTCAAGTAAAAATTTTAATGTATATACAATGTTCTAAATAATCATAAACTTAGTACAAACTGTATGTTTATTTTAAGGGGTTGAAAACCCGCAAAATTGCGGAGTGTATAGGTAAACAGTCTTTATGTCTTAATGAATAAAGACTAAAAACCCTTTTAGATAACCCGATTCTTCGAGCATTGGGTGTAGAGGATGATCAAATCCCGCAGACAGGGTTTGAACAATACGCCCTTCACGTTTGATTTTTTGTAATGCGCGAATAAGGCAGATTTTTAGATCAGCTTCTTTGACATGATAAGAGCAAGACGCGATTAATAAAAATCCGTTAGGTTTGACTAAAGGCAATGCTTTTGTCAGCAATTTTTCATACCCTTTAAGGCCGGGTATGAGATCTTTTTTTGATTTTACAAATGCCGGGGGATCTAACAAGACAATATCAAACAGTTGGCCGTTTTGTAGACGTTCGTCCATGTCTTTAAAAGACTCTTGGCAGTGAAATTCAGTTATATTAGAAAGATGATTTAAAGCAGCAGAGCGTTTGGCATTTTTAAGCGCACTTTCGCTGCGATCGATGCCGATGACCTGTTTTGCGTGATGTTTTGCCGCCAATAGACTAAAGCCACCGCTGTAACAGAAGTAATCGATAATGGTTTTATCACGTGCCAATTTAGCAATTAAAGCGCGATTTTCGCGGTGATCGAAAAACCAACCGGTTTTTTGGCTGGATGTCATGTCTATTTCAAATCTCATATCATTTTCGACAACTGTTAAGGTAGAAAGTGGTTCGCCGATAATCTCGGGTTCGCTAACAGGCAAACCTTCTAGTCCTCGGACTGCGGAATCGTTTTTAAAATAGAGTGTGGTTGGCGAGAATAAGGTTTGTAGGGCTTCGACTAAAAGACCTTTGAGTTTATCCATACCTTGTGTATTGATTTGGATGACAAAAATGCTCTCAAAGCGATCAATAATTAAACCCGGTAAACCATCGGCTTCCGCATGGATTAAACGATAGTAAGGTGCATGATAAAATTTTTCTCGAAGGGCCAGGCTTTGCTGTAGGCGATCTCTAAAAAAGGCGACATCAATGTCTAAATGGAGAGAATTTTGATTTAAAAGCGTTCTGAAAGAAATTAAGGAATGGCGATTATAGTATCCTGTGGCAACAGGCTTATTTTGGTAGAGGACAGAAACGAGTTCCCCAGGCGTTAAATTTTTAGTTGATTGACTTTGTTTGACTTCGTTGGCATATAGCCAAGGGTAGCCTGCTAAAAACCGTTTATGATATCCAGGAATTATTTCTATAGATGACAGCATGTTATACCTAGCATTGTGATGTTGGCCAGGTTACTATTAACAGTCACTAAATTCAACCGTGTTTGTAGTACGTATGAGCAAAGAATTGTTAAAATCAACAGCAGTAGTCGGAGGGATGACTCTAATTTCCCGTGTCTTGGGCTTTATACGAGACATGGTGGCTGCGCACTTTTTTGGTGCGGGTCTTGGGTACGATGCCTTTATCGTCGCTTCAAAAATCCCTAATTTTATGCGCAGACTATTTGCTGAAGGTGCCTTTTCGCAAGCCTTTGTGCCTATTTTATCGGAATATCGCACTCAAAAAACCCATACCGAAGTCGAGCAATTTGTAGGTCGTGTATCGGGTTGCTTAACGATGATTTTACTGAGCGTTACCGTTTTGGGCATGATTGCAGCACCTTTATTTGTAATGCTATTTGCCCCTGGTTTTGCGACAACCGGATCAGGCGCACGCTTAGTGTTAGCATCGGATATGTTACGCATTACTTTTCCGTATCTTTTATTTATTTCTTTAACCGCATTTGCTGGTGGTATCTTAAATTGCTACGGACGATTTGCAGTGCCTGCGTTTACGCCCGTTTTTTTGAATATTGCCATGATATTAACAACGGTGATATTAGCGCCGCATTTATCCGAACCCGTAACAGCATTGGCGTGGGGTATGTTTGCGGGCGGTGTCGTGCAATTATTTTTTCAAGTGCCATTTTTAAGACGGATAAAATTATTGCCTCGTCCACAATGGGATTGGCAAGATCCGGGTGTTCGACGAATTTTAAAATTTATGGTCCCCGCGCTTTTAGGCGTTTCTGTGAATCAATTAAATCTCATGTTAGGATCGGTTTTTGCTTCATTTTTACCAGTTGGCAGCGTATCTTGGTTGTATTATGCCGAAAGATTAATGGAGTTTCCTTTGGGTGGTTTTGGTGTTGCCTTAGCAACGGTTGTTTTGCCGCGTTTGGCGCGTCATCATACTAAAGCAGAAGGTGAGCATTTTTCTGCAACGCTCGATTGGGGTGTGCGCTGGGTGATGTTAATTGGGTTGCCAGCAGCATTAGGTTTAGCGTTGTTAGCAGGGCCTTTATTGACAACTTTATTTCAATCGGGAAAATTTACAGATCAAGATGTACTATCCAGCAGAACTTGCTTGATAGCCTATTCGGTGGGCATTATGGGCTTTATGCTGGTTAAAATTTTTGCCTCTGCTTATTATGCCAAACAAGATATTAAAACACCGGTGCGCATGGGTGTTGTAACCGTACTAGCTAATATTGTGTTGAGTGCTGTTTTAATGATGTCGTTAGCTTCTACGGGCTTAGCACTAGCAACATCACTGGCTGCATTATTAAATGCCAGTCTTTTGGGGTATGGATTATTCAAACGGCAGTATTTTCAATTACAACCCGGATGGGGATTTTTATCAATGCAATTGATATTGGCTTTAAGTGCCATGAGCATAGTGATTATGATGTTTAATCCGAATCTAGAAACCTGGTTTGCAATGAAGATATCCGCACGCGTGATAACACTCTTTGGATTAATAATAGCCGGTGGTTTAGCCTATATTACCACTTTATTTTTAACAGGATTACGGACAAATCATATATTAGGCAAAGTAATATCGGAAGGTGATGTATGAGTGATTATAAAAACACGTTAAATTTGCCCAATACCGCATTTCCCATGAAAGCGAATTTGGCAGAGCGAGAACCCAGCATTTTAAAGCGTTGGCGAGAGATTAATCTTTATCAACAGTTAGCCGAACAAAGTAAGGGTAAACCTAAATTTATTTTGCCAGATGGCCCGCCTTTTGCGAATGGCAATATTCATATTGGTCATGCGGTTAATAAAATTTTAAAAGATTTTATTCTAAAATCTAAAACACTGAATAGGTTTTATGCGCCTTTTGTACCCGGATGGGATTGTCATGGATTACCTATCGAATTAAACGTTGAGAAAGAAGTGGGTAAACCAGGTGTTAAATTAGATGCTAGGGCATTTAGAGACAAATGCCGGGCTTATGCAATGAAGCAAATCGATATCCAACGAGATGCTTTTATTCGATTGGGTGTTTTGGGAGATTGGGCAAACCCTTATTTAACGATGGATCCTGTTTATGAGGCCAATATTATTCGTGCCTTAGGCAAGATTATTCAAAATGGCCATTTACACAAGGGTTATAAGCCCGTTCATTGGTGTTTTGATTGTGGATCTACATTGGCCGAAGCAGAAGTGGAATATCAAGATAAATCTTCGCCTTCAATCGATGTGGGTTTTCCCTTTGTTGATTTTCCCAAATTAAAAGCAAAAGCAAATTTACCAGTATGGGCTGTTATTTGGACAACCACCCCTTGGACATTACCAGCGAATCAAGCAGTTGCCCTAAATCCTGACTTTATGTATGCCCTCGTGTTATCGCAAGACAAAAAGCATTATTATTTAGTCGCTGAAGATCTGGTTGATGTATTTGCCAAACGCATTGGTTTAGAAAATCCTAAAGTAATTGCAACTTATGCGGGCAATAAACTCGAAGGTTTATTATTACAACATCCTTTTTATGATAGGGAAGTGCCAGTTGTTTTAGGTGAACATGTGACATTAGATACGGGTACAGGCTGTGTGCATACAGCGCCTGCACATGGTCAAGAAGATTATCTCATTGGGCAAAAATATCAGCTGCCCATGGAAAATTATGTGGGCAGTAATGGCTGCTATATTTCGACTACTCCGTTATTTGCAGGAGAACATGTTCTAAAAGTAAATGACAAAATCATTCAAGTCTTAAAAGAACAGGGACATTTGTTGCAAGCAAGTACTATTCAACACAGTTATCCACACTGTTGGCGTCACAAAACGCCGCTTATTTTTAGAGCGACTCAACAATGGTTTATAAGTATGGAACAAAATGGATTACGTCAATCCACATTGGAAGCCATCAAAAGCGTTGAGTGGATTCCGAGTTGGGGTCAAGCTCGCATAGAAGGCATGGTTGCAGAGAGACCCGATTGGTGTATTTCTAGACAACGCATTTGGGGGGTGCCCATGAGTATCTTTGTGCACCGTGAAACAGGCGATTTGCATCCCAATACAATTGAATTAATAGAAGAAGTAGCGAAGCGGATGGAACAAACAGGCTTAGATGCTTGGTATGATTTAAATATCGAAGAAGTATTGGGCGAAGACGCAAAAGATTATGAAAAAGCTTCTCATACCTTGGATGTTTGGTTTGATTCGGGTGTATATCATGATTGTGTATTAGACAAACATGAAGCATTAAGGTTTCCAGCGGATTTATACTTGGAAGGATCAGATCAACATCGGGGTTGGTTTTTGTCTTCTTTAACAACGGCGATTGCTATCAAAAATAAAGCGCCTTATAAGCAAGTGTTAACGCATGGTTTTACCGTAGATAAAGACGGTCGCAAAATGTCTAAGTCATTGGGTAACGTCGTAGCACCTGAAAAAGTGGTGAATGCCTTAGGTGCAGATGTGTTGCGTTTATGGGTAGCAGCAACAGATTATCGCTCAGAAATTGTCGTTTCTGATGACATTTTAAAACAAACCAGTGATATTTATAGACGGATTCGCAATACCGCACGGTTTTTATTGGCAAATTTGAATGGATTTGATCCGGAAAAACATAAGGTATCGCCTTCAGACATGTTGGCTTTGGATCGCTATATTGTTGCGCGTGCTGCAAAGCTTCAAGCAGAGATTATTGCCGCATACGAGAACTATCAATTTCATTTAATTTATCAGGCTATACACAATTATTGTGCTGTGGATTTAGGTGGTTTCTATTTGGATGTCATAAAAGACAGACAATATACCGGAAAAACGGATGGTTTGCCTAGACGATCTGCGCAAACTGCGATGTTTCATATCATCGAAGCTTTGGTGCGTTGGATGGCGCCTATTTTAAGTTTTACAGCGGAAGAGATTTGGCAAAATATGCCAGGCAAAAGATCAGAATCCGTATTTTTGTCTTCTTGGCATTCAGATTTATCCTTGTTTGTTAAAAAAGATGCAGCAAAATCTGAAACAATGGACGATGCTTTTTGGGCATCTATTTTAGCGATACGAGATGAAGTTAACAAAGCCTTAGAAGAGGCTAGGGCGCAAGGCGTTATTGGATCAGGATTAGAGGCTGAAGTCGATCTTTATGCCGATCCTAAAAATCATGCGATATTATCGATGTTAAAAGATGAATGTCGTTTTGTGTTAATTACCTCGCGTGCAGATGTGCATCCTGAGACAGAACGGCCTCTTATTGCAAAGGCCACTGCAGTTGCGGGATTATGGGTTGTCGTGGCTGCTTCAATACATCCTAAGTGTGAACGATGCTGGCATAGACGCCCCGAAATTAATGAGTACCCAGAGTATCCCGGGATCTGTTCACGTTGTATAGATAATATGGCGGGAGACGGAGAAATACGCGCATTCGCGTAAGGTATTTTGAAGGAGAGTTTAAGATGAAAAGTAGACGCGAACAATGGATAATGGTTTCTGCTTTTGTGGTTGGTTTTGATCAGATCAGCAAATATTTAAGTACACAACATTTAATGTTAGTGGATAAAATTAAAGTATTTCCAGGGTTTGATTTAACTTTGAGGCATAATACGGGCGCTGCTTTTAATTTTTTAGCCAATGCGGCAGGTTGGCAACGTTGGTTTTTTATTGGATTGGCGATCGTTGTGAGCCTGGTTATTTATGTTTGGCTAGGTCGCTTAACTGCAAAAGATAAACAAGAAGCATTTGCCTTATCTTTAATATTGGGTGGTGCGGTTGGTAACTTGTTAGATAGAATTAGTTATGGGTATGTGACAGATTTTATTTTATTATATTATAAAGATTGGGAATGGCCTGCTTTTAATATCGCGGATTCAGCCATTTTTTTAGGTGTTGTTTTATTATTACCGACATTGTTTAAAAAAAAAGTTCAAGTTAATGCCTTTTAAAAAATTTTTACTGTGTCCAACAGGCTGCAGGTGTTTGTGTTCCTATATTATCGATAGACATTGTCGAACAAGCCACAGCACCTTCAGCATCATTGACTTGACTACTACCAGCAAGCGCTGTAGCTGTAATGGTATAAGTAGTGCTGGTTGTTGCTGAAGTATAAGAATAATAAGTTGTCGCAGGAATGGGTGCCACAACAGCAGGCGGAAGTGTGTTGCTGGCGGGATATGTGCTGTTTTGAGCATTATACTCTTCATAAATCCCTTGGAATTTAACTAAATTTATCATAGCCTCAGAGCGTCTAGATTTCATAATATAGCGGTTGTAACTTGGGATTGCGATAACGCTTAGAATAGCAATAATCCCCACAACAACCATCAGTTCTAATAACGAGAAACCTAGAAAATTTTTACGCATGTTTTTCATTCCTATTTGTTTAAGGACAGGTTGTCTGTTGTGTTGTTAATTGTCCATTAGCAGCCGTTGCATTAAAACGAATAATGTAGCCACGTGAACAGCCTTGTGGTTTGATGGTAATGGTATAAGCCTGTGGACTCGGAAATCCATTCGGCGAAAAGATAATACTCGATGCAGGTGCAATGGTGACTGCACTGGCAGCGGTAGGGACGTATGTATAAACGATTGTATCAAGTGGTAGAATCGCGATTTGCCACCCAAATTGCCAACTACTGGCCGTATGATTGCAATCAACACTACCAACCACATTAATACCACATAACTCTACACTAAGCCGTCTATGTAATGCTTCATTTTTGGCTAAACGTAAAGCGGCGTTTACTTGCGTGGCAAGATTGTCAGCACGGTTATTAGCAAGATAAGTTAAATAATTTGGTACTGCAATTGTTGTTAAAATGGCAATTAAGGCTGCAACGATCATGAGTTCAGTTGTCGTAAACCCGGCAATATGTCTTTTGAAAAATTTGTTTTGCATATGGAAGCTATCGGCAGCTAAGGGGTTCTTCTAGAGCGGTTCCGGCATTTTTTAGCAAGATTCCCTGGTGGTTTTTTTGTATAGGTCGATATGTTCGAGTGGCCTTATTGAGAATGACCGCATCTGCTTCGCGTTTATCAGGGTCTTTAGGGCAGTAAGTAAAGGTGCCATTGTTGAGAGTCATACCCTCTGCGGTTATGTTGATATGCGTCCCAAATTGGTCAAAGCGGAGCTTGCCGTGTTGGAGTTTTGGAAAAACGTACAGTATTTTAGACGAAAAATCGGGAAAATCTTCATCCATTTCAAGCACAATGAATCCCGCACTCCAATCGCTATCGTGGCAGGTTCTGTGATTAATACTCGCGCATACCCTAATATTTTTACCGCGGATAAATGCTTCTTGTTTAGCATATTCAATGGCTGCTTGTAGCCTATCGAGTGTCATGGCGCGCTCTTCATGCATTAAAAATCGTGTGAAAGCAGGTATCGCAAACGTCGAGATAACGCTCAGTATTAAAACAACTGTACATAATTCCAGAACTGAAAACCCTCTTTGATAGTCCATGAAAAAATGCTACTCTCTTCAGTTCAATTAACAATCGGATGTTTAACCCAGGTGCTTTATATGAAAGTTAGATCACATATTCTTATGGTTGGGGTATTGGCCCTATTAACGGGCTGTACAGGTTTAAGTCCAGAACGGTATTTGTTGAATAAGCAGTCATTTATGCTCAGCGAAGGCAATCCACCAGCCTATGTTGCAGGCTATGTGGATGGTTGTTCTGCTGGTCGACGGTTAGCCGGGGATAAACGTTTTGTGTATCGTAAAAATGGCACGCGTTTTGAAAAAGATGCTTTGTATGCCAGAGGTTGGCAAGAAGGACAAATTAATTGTCGCAACGAAGCGATTGAAGAAGATGAATATATTGGCGGCAAACCTAAAAATCGTTGGGCGCGTTTTAAAGCCCCAACGCTTCGTGAAGAAAATAAAAAAGTCGAGTCGACTGATGCTGCCGAAGAGGAAAAGATGCGTGCGATGTGGGAAGAATTACGTAAATGAAAATGAGGAAAGAGTCACATGCCCATTTATGAATATGTTTGTACATGTGGTGCAAAATACGAGGTTTTTCAGGGGATCAATGATCGGCCTTTAACAGATTGTCCGCAATGTGGTAAACCGACGTTGCAGAAATTAATTTCTGCAACGGGGTTTCGTTTGAAAGGCGGTGGCTGGTATGAAACGGATTTTAAGAAAGATAACGACACAAAGAAAAATCTAGCAGATGCAGCTTCACCACCTGCATAAATATTTTATATTAAGGAAAAAAAGATGCGTACCCATTATTGTGGCGAATTGAATGAATCTTCTATTGGAAAAACAGTCTCTATTTGCGGTTGGGTACATTATCGCCGCGATTTGGGCGGTCTTATTTTTTTGGAAATACGTGATCGCTCAGGTCTTGTGCAAGCGGTTTTTTCGCCACAAGAACAATCTAATACACTCTTTCAACAAGCGGAACAAATTCGTAAAGAATATGTTGTGTGTATTACGGGTGAAGTTCGGTTACGTCCAGAAGGTACAGAAAATCTAAATTCGCCTTCCGGAAAAATTGAATTATCTGCGGTAGCACTCGAGATTATTAGCAAAGCAAAACCATTGCCGTTTTATCCAGACGAACATCAAAATATTTCAGAAGAGGTGCGGCTCAAATATCGCTATTTGGATTTGCGTCGTCCAGAGATGTTTTATAGATTTAAATTTCGTTCGGCAGCAGTTCGAATTATCCGTCAATTTTTCGATAGTCATGGTTTTTTAGATGTCGAAACGCCCATTTTAACTAAAGCGACTCCCGAAGGTGCGCGCGATTATTTAGTCCCCAGTCGTACGCAATCGGGTTCGTTTTTTGCGTTGCCACAATCTCCGCAATTGTTTAAACAATTATTGATGATGTCTGGATTTGATCGCTATTATCAAATTGCCCGTTGTTTTAGGGATGAAGATTTGCGTGCTGATAGACAACCTGAATTTACGCAATTAGATCTTGAAACCTCGTTTATGAATGAAGAAGGGATTATGGATCTGGTTGAAAAGATGATTCGAAAGCTCTTTTTGGAATTGTTAAATATTTCTCTACCGGATCCTTTTCCGCGGATGACGCATCGTGAAGCCATGGAACGTTTTGGTATAGACCGACCAGATTTGCGAAATCCTTTGGAATTAGTGGAAATATCCGATTTAGTTCAAGATGTCGAATTTAAAGTATTTTCAGGACCTGCTCAAGATCGCGAAGGCCGTGTTGCTGCATTATGTGTACCGGGTGGCGTGGAAAAACTGAGTCGTAAAGAAATCGATGATTGCACACATTTTGTAAGTCTTTATGGTGCTAAAGGCCTTGCATATATTAAAGTCAATCAGCGAGAACAAGGTCGCGAAGGTTTACAGTCGCCTATTTTAAAATTTTTGCCAGATGATGTACTGGAAGCCATATTAGTGCGTACAAAGGCCAAGACGGGTGATGTGATTTTCTTTGGTGCAGATCAAGCTAAGATCGTAAATGATTCTTTAGCAGCATTACGTAATAAATTAGGTCAAGATTTGCATTTATTGGAAGGGGAATGGCGCCCATTATGGGTAATTGATTTCCCTATGTTTGAACGTGATAAAATGGGTACACGTTGGCAAGCAGTACATCATCCGTTTACGGCACCCAATATTTCTGATATTTCTGCATTAAAAGCAGAACCAGGTCTTTCTACCTCGCGTGCTTATGATATTGTACTCAACGGTATAGAGTTGGGTGGTGGTTCTATTCGTATTCATACACCCGAGATGCAACAAGCCGTTTTTGATATTTTGGGTGTTGGTCCAGATGAAGCAACCGAAAAATTTGGGTTTTTATTAGATGCCTTAAAATATGGTTGTCCACCTCATGGTGGTCTCGCGATTGGGATCGATCGCTTAATCATGCTGATGACAGGCTCGACTTCTATTCGCGATGTGATTGCATTTCCTAAAACACAAACTGCCAGTTGTCCGTTAACGTCTGCGCCTTCTTCGGTTTCAGCAGAGCAGTTGAAGGAGTTGGGAATAAGGACTAAGGCAGCATCAGGGTCTTAGGGGTTCAATAAAAGCATCCAGATTTTTTTTATCGCAATAGGCCATAAAATCTTCTCGAAGGGTTGCAAGATGTACTTTTTCGGGTACATTGATTTTAAAATGTAGTAAAGCCATTCGCGTACCAGGATTGGTAATAGAGGTGTGGGCCGAGATCTCTTCGGTTTGAACACCCAGCTTTTGAAAAAAGTCAGATATCTCAGTTAATATGCCTGTGCGATCAATCGCTGTGATTTGGATGGTATAGGGCATTAATTGCTCGACTACATTGGGTTCTTGAGTACGTCGCGCTTGAATAGATAATCCAAGCCGTTGTTCGAGGCTGGGGAGGGTTGTTTCCATTTTAGCAATCGCACCCCAATTTCCAGACAAAAAGAGCACGAGGGCCAAATCTTCGCCCAGGAGATTGATTTTGGTATTCAATAGGTTACAGCCACATTGTAAACAAGCACGTGATAACTCACTGATAATATCAGGGCGGTTTAAACCAATGGCTGAAATAATTAAGTAATTTTGAATAGAAGCCATGCGTGCAATACCTCTCTGCCTTGCCTGTTTAGTCTAACAAATTGCAGAAAATTTTCTTACTGTAATTTTGAGGAGAATTGATCTAAACAGTATTTAGATAGTTAATAAACTAAATACCATTTTGCTAATAAAACAATTCTTAAGTACAATAAACAGACTTAGATTTTTAGGGGCTTTTTCATATGTTTCAGGGCAGCATCGTTGCATTAATAACGCCCATGACTGCAACTGGCGAATTTGATGAAGCTGCATTTCGCGTTTTAATCGAAAAACATATTGCAGCAGGCACAAGCGCTATTAGTGTGCTTGGTACCACCGGTGAAGCGCCGACGATTACAAATAACGAACGCCATAAAATTATCAAAATGGCTGTTGATAGTGCGGCTGGTCGTGTGCCCATTATTGCAGGTACGGGTACGAATTCAACACTCGAAACTATTTATCAAACAGAACAAGCAATGGCGTTAGGCGTAGATGCTTGTTTAATTGTGACACCTTATTACAATAGGCCCACACAAGAGGGTTTGTATCAACATTATCGTGCAGTGGCAGAAGCCGTTTCTATCCCCATTCTTTTGTATAATGTACCGATACGAACGGGCTGTGATTTACGAGTAGAGACAGTGGTGCGATTATCCGATATTTCTAATATTATTGGTATAAAAGAAGCAAGTGGTGATTTAGCCAGATGTCGCGAATTGGTTTCAAAGTGCGATAAAAAATTTAATCTATTAACAGGGGATGATGCTAGCGCATTGGCCTTTATGTTGCAAGGAGGACATGGAGATATCTCTGTGACTGCCAACGTTGCACCTAAATTAATGCATGATATGTGTGCTGCAGCATTATCCAATAAGGTACAATTGGCGGGAGAGCTAAATACGCGTTTAATGCCATTACATAAAGCATTATTTGTAGAAGCAAACCCTATTCCGGTAAAATGGGGAGTGCAACAATTAGGTTTAATTCAAGAAGGTATTCGTTTGCCATTAACACCGCTTTCAGATCAATATCATGCGGTTGTTAGAGAGGCAATAAAAGAGAGTGGGGTTATTTAATGCGTGTAGTTAACAATATCAAAGTAGTGATAATCAGTTTATGTTTGCTCAGTATGCTTTCTGCGTGCGGCGGACAAAAAAAATGGTTTCGCGATCGTTCCAATGATTATCAAGATGCAGAATCCTATCCGACCATCAAAATACCTTCAGGTGTTAATGCAGAATCTTTTAGTTCGGAATATCGCATTCCCGGACATTAAATCAGTTTTAGGAGAGGTGCCAGAGCGGTTGAACGGGGCGGTCTCGAAAACCGTTGAGGGGTATTCCCCCTCCCAGGGTTCGAATCCCTGCCTCTCCGCCAGCCTTCGCTATTAGGATATGGAGAGTCTGAAATTATGTTTGAGCAATCAACACAGTATACCTGCCCTATGCATCCCGAAGTGATTCGCACTAAACCTGGCAGTTGCCCGATTTGTGGTATGGCATTAGAACCAAAGGCTGTATTAGCTAAAGGCCAAGATAATACAGAATTAAGAGATATGTTATGGCGATTTTGGCTCAGTGTTATTTTAACACTGCCTATTTTAGTGTTGACGATGGGTATGCATATTCCAGGCATTTCGAGTTTAACACATAAAATTTCAGCACAGACCTCAGGTTATATTCAGTTTTTTTTATCAACTATTGTAATTATTATTTGTGGTTGGCCGCTTTTAAAAAAAGGGTGGTTTTCTTTAGTAGAACGCAATTTAAATATGTTTAGTTTAATTGCATTAGGTACCAGCGTTGCATATGCTTATAGTGTTATCGCCCTATTTTTCCCGCATATTTTTCCAAGAGCATTTAGAGCGGCTGGTGGCCAAGCAAACCTCTATTTTGAAGTCGCAAGCGCGATTACAGTTTTGGTCTTAATGGGACAAGTTTTGGAATTAATAGGGCGAGAAAGGACGGGAGGCGCACTAAGAGCACTATTAGATTTATCCCCGAAAATGGCGAGAAGAGTAGAAGGAAAGCTTGAAACTGATGTGCCTTTAGATCAGGTGAAATTGCAAGATCTCTTAAGAGTGAGACCAGGTGAAAAAATTCCAGTAGATGGCATTGTGGTTGAAGGGCATAGTGCGATAGATGAATCGATGATTACTGGCGAGTCTATGCCTGTAGAAAAAGAGGTTGGTCTAAAAGTGATAGGCGGAACCTTTAATATCTCAGGCAGTTTTATCATGCGTGCTGAACGCGTCGGTACCGAAACTATGTTAGCACAAATTGTAAAGCTTGTTTCTGAAGCACAACGTTCGCGTGCGCCTATTCAGCGGTTGGCAGATTTAATGTCGAGTTATTTTGTGCCCATTGTTTTACTGATTGCGGTCGTTACATTTTTAGTATGGGCCTACTTTGGTCCTAACCCGGCAATGACATATGGATTAATATCAGCCATTTCGGTTTTAATTATTGCTTGTCCTTGTGCCTTAGGCTTAGCAACGCCGATGTCGATTATGGTTGGGATGGGCAGGGGTGCACAAGCAGGGATATTAATTAAAAATGCCGAAAGCTTAGAACGTTTTGAAAAAGTAAATGCGATTGTTCTTGATAAAACAGGGACATTAACAGTTGGTAAACCTGTGGTTAAGGATATTATTGCTTTGCCTGGTTTTGATGAAAGTCAAGTTTTACAAATGGCTGCAAGCTTAGAAAACCAAAGTGAGCATCCACTCGCAAGTGCTATTGTTAAAGCTGCCAAAGATAAGCAGCTTGCGCTACATAATATTACCAATTTTAAAGCAGAAATAGGTAAAGGCGTGACAGGCATTTTTGATAACAAAAAAATCAGTTTGGGAAATATTGCTTTGTTAAAATTGATGCATATTGATTCTGATGTATTAGAAAAAAAAGCAGAAGCATTACGCAAAGCGGGTGAGACTGTTATGTATCTAGTTGTAGAAAATCGACTTATTGGGTTAATAGGTGTGAGTGATCCCATTAAAGAAACAACGTCCGAGGCACTTGATTTATTAAGACAAGAAGGAATACGTATTATTATGGTAACAGGAGATAATCCGACTACTGCAAATGCGGTTGCCAAAAAATTAGGCATTGATTTTGTAGAATCGGAAATATTACCCCAAGAAAAAAGTAAAATTGTCAAAAAACTGCGTGCACAAGGTTATATCGTTGCGATGGCGGGAGATGGTATTAACGATGCCCCTGCTTTAACAGAAGCAGACATTGGTATTGCCATGGGTACAGGCACTGACGTTGCAATACAAAGTGCCAGTATTACCTTAATAAAGGGTGATTTGATGGGTATCGTACGTGCTCGTCAACTCAGTAAACAAGTCATGAAAAACATTCGAGAAAATTTGTTTTTGGCATTTATCTATAATATTCTGTGTATTCCGATAGCAGCCGGTGTTTTATATCCTTGGACAGAGATTTTATTAAATCCGATCATTGGCGCAGCAGCCATGAGTTTAAGTTCTGTTTCTGTTATTGGCAACGCATTAAGATTGCGCTATGCAAAAATTAGTCAGTAAGGGAAAGAAGCTATGTCTAATCGAAAACAGTTACTAGCCGCTGTTCGCAAAGGTGAGTACGCACATGCAGGTGAAGAAGAAGCAATAGAGCTGGCCATGGAATTAATTCCCAAACGTTCTGATCAAATGCTATTAGATGTTGGCTGTGGTCTTGGCGGGACTGCTAGTTATCTTGAGCAGCACGGATGGGGGCAAGTAATCGGTGTTGATATCGATTCTGTCATGGTCGAGCATGCAAAATCACAGTATTCAAGTCTTAAGTTTTACCAAACTGAAGCGCGAGTATTATCTACCTTTTTTCCTAAACCCCAGTTTGATGTTGTTTACAGTTTTAATGCTTTCTTTTGTTTTCCAGATCAAAATTTGTGTTTGAATGAAATGGCAAAAATTTCAAAAGAAAATGCTGATCTCATTATTTTTGATTATGCAAGTCCATCTGTTTATACAAATAAAAATCCTTTCTTTGATCCTGTAGGACTTTCGTATTCTAAGATATTTTCGCCTATAAACCTTGATACCATAGAAAAAACACTTTCTGAAAATCATTGGCAATTAAAAAATAGCCTTAATCTAAGGCATAAATATATTTCTTGGTATGAGTGGCTATTTGAAAAAATGAATGCTCAAAAACCTGAGCTTATTAAACAGTTTGGAGGATCGACTTTTTATGGTTTATATGATGGATATCAAACCCTTCTGGATTTACTTGCAAGCGGAGAAGTTAGCGGGGTAGTGATACATGCCAAACGCCAATAAAACAGCATTACTTATGAGTGCCAATGGGTTAGTGAGAGGTTGTTGTTCAGAATATTTAACTAGATTCCCCGCGGCTTGCCGCGGTTCCTTAAAGGAAAGTTTGAAAACCCAGGGTTTTCAAATGTAAAATACTGCGCAATGGGTATTAAAAGAGCCAGCCATTGCGTGTATCAAACGCATTATCACATAGTTTTTCCGGTAAAATATCGGAAGTCGTTGCTGGATAATGAAATAACACTTGAAATCAAAGCAATAGCCATTCAGATAGGCGAACGTTACGAAATTGAGTTTGAGCAGATTGGCTGTGATAAAAACCACATACACGTTTTATGCTCGTTTCATCCGAAATATAGCATTGGAGAATTCGTTAGAAAATTTAAAAGCATAACAGCTAGAGAATTATTTAAAAAATTTGGATGGTTAAGAAAGGAGCTTTGGGGTGGTGAATTTTGGTCTGATGGTTATTACGCTGCAACTGTTGGCGAAGGAGGCAATTGGTCGATTGTTGAAAAATATGTCAAGGAACAAGGGAAAGATTTAGAGACAGCACAATTGCGCCTCCTCTGATACCCCGTGGCTTAGCACGGGAGGTTCATTTTGAGTGATTGAATGAGTATAATAATTTTTTTATTACCTTAAAGATACGGTATTTTAATTTTTAAAAAATATTTAAACTTTGCTTAAATTTGTGTATAGTGAACATTTTAAAAATGGAAGCGAGGGATGATATGGAATCCAGAGAAAATGTAGCTGAACGACTTAAAGGGAGCAAAAAGCAAGATTCGCGTAAAAAGTATAATGAATTTTTACAAAGCCATATTAAAAAGATCAGAGAAGATGCCAGTGAAACTGGAAGTTATATATTTCGGTCTGCATTTCCAGGATATGATGTTAAGGTTGTTTTATCGAACAAAGAGTATCGGTTTGTATCAAGAGTAGTCGAATTTATACGTGGTCTATACAAGAAATGTGAAAAAAATAAAGAACACCCTAGTTATTGGATAGAGGCTACTGCTACTGCGGCAGCTGGAGTGGTTATGGGGGCTGCTGCGGCTGGTGGGGTGTCTGGGCCGTCTGCTCCAGCAAAAACAAAAACTATAGCTCTACTTATTGCGATGGGCGCTGCTATATCGGCTAAAAGAAAAAAGCATAAAACTGATACTCTCCGTAGGTCAGCTGAAGCTTTTACTCTTGTATGTCCGCCTGAAAAGTTAGATAACTTGGCTGTAAGTTTGGGTGTCATACTCGCTTATCGTTTAGGCAATATTATTGAAAGATTAGAAGAAAGTCAGGAAGGTGTAGATGAACTTGCAAACTTTATTAGCGCCCATATTTGTTCTCATATATTAGGCAATGAATACAGATTTGGATCGGATCATGAGCTGATTTCTTCAATGCTGGCACATGCAATTCCTCCTGCAGGTGA
This sequence comes from Gammaproteobacteria bacterium, assembly GCA_044225395.1. Classification (GTDB taxonomy): domain Bacteria; phylum Pseudomonadota; class Gammaproteobacteria; order UBA6186; family Azoamicaceae; genus CADEGZ01. The sequence continues at coordinate 4,104 of JBGAIP010000013.1, read as the reverse complement.
TCCTTCTTATAAAGAATATTTATTACGAAGACATAAAAAAGTGAAACAGGCATCTGGTAAATTGTGGCCTCTTGAATTACTGCTCACAAAGTCTCCAGCGCATGATGAAATAGGTACAATTTATTATAAAGTACGCAAGAAAAAAGATCCGTTTCAATACCCATTTCAAAGACTACAAAATTATGAGGAAGCAATGAGGAGTGGTTATGCAATAGGGCTTGATGTAACAAAATGTTGGGATTCTTTGTTGAAGCCGAGTTTGTTGAAGCCGAATGCTGTTGCTGATGATGATAATGGTCTGAAATTACATTGGGGCAGTGAAGTATTTAACGAAATACCAAACGTCTTTCATAGCGAGGTTTTATGTTTAAAAACGGCTACTATTGGGAAAGAAATTTCTTTTCAAGACGAATTTTCTTCATCAAAAAGAAACTCAAACAGTATAGAAAAGAAAGCAGAAGATTTTTTGTGTTCTTTAAAGGAATACCTTGAGTTTATTACTCAAGTAGTGACACCTGCGCCTGATAGTAAGTTTTGCGAAAAATTTAGGGACGACTGTTTTTCCCGGGCAAGAGATGCTTTAAGAACTGGAGAGACTAGAAATATTCAATTATTTTTATATATACAAGATGCCACTATACAGGCAGATAAACTATTAAAAGGTGTTGAAAAGGGAATACTTTCTAGCAATAGAAAGCTTAAACGTATTCATGACAAGATTATGGTTTTACATCGTTTTATGAATGGTACATTAGAAACTTATAGAGAAGCATATATTGTGCATAGAGATAGATGGCTAGCAACACAACTTCTTGTTCCTGGTCCTGGTCCTGGTCCTGCTCCTGGTCCTGCTCCTATTCCCATCCCTATTCCTTTTATCCATGCCGATCCACAATTTATACCACCTTATAAACCAGTTGAACTCTCGCACAGCGCATATGGCTCATTAATCGCTGCTCTTAAGTACTTTAATCCGCTAAGCGTAAATGAAAGTGCCAATAAAATAATGGATTTGTTATTACATGAAAAACGGACAAACCTGCGTTTTATAGGCAAACTAGTTGGGGGGGTAACTATCTTGGTTGTATGTGGAACCGCTGCCATTTGGTTGATACCAGCGGCTGGTATAGTAGGTGCTGGTGCAGTAACTGGCCTTGGAGCTTGTTTTTTTATAAATACAAGTGCTATGTGTACTGATAAATACTTTAAAAGATGTCAAGAAATAGATGGGGAAATACTAAAGAATGAGCTTACTTATTTAGACGACATTGAAAGAATAGAAGAAGAAGAGGAAGAAGATAACAGTGCACCAGAGGCTGAACGTCATGATCTTCAGAATCCACCTGCGCTTGTATTCAGTGTAGCAGCACAACAGGCTGCTCAAATGTCTCCAAGTGTTTCAGATGTTGTAACAGATTCTGTAGTAGGTGAAAATCAGTCTTCACCAAAAAGCACACGACCTTCGCCAAGAAAAAGAGCTGAAGAGCCGTGATATGAACATTACAAATGATACTTTGAGATAAGCGGTTTTAAGTGCTTGCAGCCGTTGTTGTAAATCCTTTAAACCACTTAGAAATAAAAATCACTAATGCACTGTTACCCAATACATTGCTGATAGTCACGGCTGGATCAAATAAGATATATAAAGCCGTAATGAGCGCGGACATCTCGCCTGTAAACCCGAGATGTGTTTCTAAAGTTGGGAGCATCACAAGAATAGCACCACCAGGAACGGCAGCTATCGCAAGTTGAGCCAGTACAAAATTAAATGCAAAAAGACAGTAAGTGCCAAAGCTGGGGAGTTCTTGTCCATACCCTAATAAAATAGTCAAAGCCATTAGAGGGATCGCAATGCTCACACCCACCATGTGAATATTAACGGTTGCCGGAATAACGGCACGCGAGATATCAATAGCGCCTGTATTTTTTTCGGCGGCGTTTAAAGTCACAGGCATGGTTGCTAGGCTGGACATGGTTGAAAAGCCCATCAATGCAACAGGAAATATATTTTTGAGATATTCTAACCAGCGTTTAAGCTTAAAATTTGAAGCGAGTGCAAACAAAAATAAAAGATACAGGGTATAAATGCCAACAATAATAATTAATAAAAGCAAATAAGATTCAATGATTTTCTCTAACGTCCCATCGTATTGCATTTTTAAAATAAATCCTAATGCAAATAGAGGCAGCACAGGAATAAACCCTTTTTCGAGGAAAAGCGTAACGGAATGTCTTGCATAGGCACTAAATCGCAGTATTCTGGGAGTTGGAAAAAAGGTAAATATTGCGCCTAATCCAAAGCCCAGATATAAAGCGTAGTCATTGGGGATCCAAGCTGGGAATTCAAGATGCCAGAGGGGTTGTAATTCCTTAAGTGGTAAGGCGCTATCAACTGGATTTAAGTTTAAAGCTACTAATTCTAGAGAACTAATTCCGTAGGCTATAAGCGTTGAGACATAATTAGAAATACAGACAATCGCAAATAGGCCCAGCATAAATCCAATGGCTTTTTTACCTCTAAAGGTTAATAAGCAGGAGAACAAACAGCTGAAAATGACGACAGGTAGTACAAATAATAAAATGCTTTTTAGAGAGAGGCTGATAGCGTAACAAAAAGATTGTAGGGATTCTGGCAGAATGTTGCCGAATAATAAGGCAAAAGCAAAAATGCCGACTAATTTAACCGATAAGTTTATTTTGGGCAGTTTAAGCTTTAGTCCAAACATTTTTGATACCTATGTATTTATACAGTTACTCTTCGTTTGCTGATTCAGAATCTTGGGTTTCAACAGCGGTAGTGATAGGAATCGCATAACTATTGTCTGCCCAGGAACCCAGATCTATCATCCGACAACGCTCTGAACAAAAAGGGCGAAAAGGGAATTGACTTGACCATTCCACCGGCTTTTGGCAATTTGGGCATTGTATGGCTCTCATAATGTTTGTTATTGTCTCATAAGGTCAGGAAATTTTCCAGAGATTATTGAATTATTTAAGGAACTTAAGATTATGAGTGCAGATCAACATCCATTAGAACTTGCCCGTCATATCTTGTTAGAGCCTGCAGGACTCTCTGAACAAGCATTGCAAAAAGTATTAAGCAATGTGTTAGGCAATACAGTTGATCATGCCGATCTTTATTTTCAAACTGCGCGTCAAGAATCTTGGGTATTAGAAGATGGTATTATCAAAGAGGGGAACTACAACATTGATTATGGTGTTGGTGTTCGTGCCATGAGCGGTGAAAAAACCGGTTTTGCTTATTCTGATGATATTATTTTGCCTGCATTAGAAGAAGCCGCAATGGCTGCGAAAACAATTGCAGGTACGGGTGGAGACAAGAGGGTACAAGCTTGGCACAAAACACCGGTTGTGCATGCTTTGTATGGCATCGATGATCCTTTAAAATCGATGCAAGATGCCGAAAAAATAGCTTTATTACGTCAATTAGATGTGGAGGCGAGAAAGTTAGATCCCCGTGTTCAACAAGTGGTTGTAAGCCTTGCAGCGGTACATGAAATTATTTTAATTGTTGCCAGTGATGGTACATTTGCAGCGGATATTAGACCTTTGGTGAGATTGAACATCAGCGTGATTGCAGCAGAAAAAGGACGACGTGAACAAGGTAGCCAAGGGGGTGGCGGACGTTTTAATTATACCGAATTTTTAAAATCTGATTTGGGACTTGGTTATGCAAAAGAAGCGGTGCGTCAAGCATTAGTGAATTTAGAAGCAAGCCCTGCACCTGCAGGCATGATGCCCGTTGTATTAGGCCCCGGTTGGCCCGGTGTATTATTGCACGAGGCCATAGGGCATGGTTTAGAAGGAGACTTTAATCGCAAAGGGAGTTCTGCTTTTGCCGGTAGAATTGGAGAACGTGTGGCTTCGCCCCTTTGTACGGTTGTAGATGATGGCACCATCATCGGGCGTCGTGGTTCTCTTAATGTAGATGATGAAGGTACGCCAACCCAATGTACCACATTAATCGAAAATGGCATTTTAAAAGGCTATTTACAAGATAAATTAAACGCGCGTTTAATGGGCTCACAATCGACGGGTAATGGTAGACGCGAATCTTATGCGCATTTGACGATTCCACGCATG
>JBGAIP010000012.1:0-43111 GCA_044225395.1 Gammaproteobacteria bacterium | reverse complement strand
GGAAATTCTTTCTGTAGAAGGAAAAATAACGCCGAGTTGGGAATCAGTTTCTATGCAAGTGATGGCACTTATTGGTGAAGATAAAACCATCAATTTAAGTGTGCGCGATCACTTAAACGAATTACCCCAAACGAAAATATTAGATATCGGTATTATATCCGATGGTAACTCTGAATCTAATTTTTTAGAAAGTTTAGGACTTGTGCCGGTTGATCCTGTGCCCGCAATTGTTGGCAATGTTTTACCTGGATTACCGGCTGCTAAAGCAGGATTGCAACCGGGTGATCATATTGTTAGTGCAGATGGACATCTGATGACATCTCGCATGGATATCATTCATTATGTTCAATCTCGCCCCAATAAAAAAATCCATTTAACCGTTCAGCGCGGAAAACAAAAAGTATTATTGGTATTAGAGACAACCGTCAAAGCATCAGAAGAAGGTGATAAAAAAATTGGATTTATAGGGGTGAAATTTCCGCCCTTGAAAGAAATTCCGCCGTCGTTAACGCGACTTCAGCGTTATGGGGTAGGGCAGGCATTATTAAAAGCCATTTCGCAAACCGCGGAATATTCTGTTTTAACTTTGGAACTGCTTAAAAAAATGATTGTGGGTAAGGTCTCTGCACGCCATATCAGTGGACCTGTTGTTATTGCACAGTATGCAGGCGAATCTGCAGCTATTGGCATAAAAGAATTTTTAACATTTTTAGCGGTGATCAGTATTAGTCTGGGTGTTTTAAATTTATTGCCTATCCCTATTTTAGATGGGGGGCATATTGTCTATTGCTTGTTTGAAGTTATTAGAGGACGTCGCGCTTCTGAAATGGCAGAGTATGTTGGAATATGGGTCGGTGGGATAATATTAGTTGGATTTATGATATTGGCGTTATATAACGATACCATGCATTTTTTAAGGTGAACGCCAAGGGTTTTTTGTGTTAGGATGCCCCTTAAGATTTTTAACCAGCGAAACCAAAAACGATGGCAATAATGAATATACGTTCAACCCTATTAATTTTAGTTGGAATTCTTGCATTTTTTCAGGCTGAGGCTTTTCAGTCTTTTGTGGTCAGCAACATTCGTGTAGACGGTTTGCATCGTGTTTCCAAAGGGGCTGTTTTAGAAGATTTACCTATAGAGGTTGGTCAAACAGTTACAGACGCAAAAGCCACCGAGGCTATCCGTGCACTTTATAAATCCGGATTTTTCAAAGAAGTTACTTTAAATCGCGATGGCAACACGCTGGTTGTGCGTGTTATAGAGCGTCCGACCATCAGCAAACTAACACTGACGGGTATTAAAGACAAAGATAAAGTCAAAAAACTCTTAAGAGAGGCAGGTTTAGCCGAAGGACAATTATTTGACCCGACTATTTTATTACGCGCGCAAAAAGAACTTGAACGTTATTATTACAGTCGTGGTCGTTACGGGGTAAAAATTGAGCCAACGGTTGCAGAAGAAAAGGGCTCTTTAGTTGATGTGACATTAGCCATTTATGAAGGTGATGTTGCGCGTATTAAAGAAATCAAAATAATGGGAAATACGCTGTTTTCCGAAAAAGAACTTTTGAAAGAATTTAGAACGGCTAAGACCAATTGGTTGTCTTGGTTTTCCAGTGACGATAAATACAATAAAGAAAAGTTAAACGCCGATTTAGAAACGCTTAGATCTTATTATATGGATCGCGGTTATATTAATTTTCAAATTGATTCTTCACAAGTGTCTTTATCTTCCGACAAAAAAAATATTTTTATCACCATACATATCACAGAGGGCGATAAATATAATTTTGGTTATGTTGGTTTAGCAGGGCATTTTGTCGTGCCTGAAAAAGAATTAATGCCGCTGATTGCACCTTTAAAATCAGGCACTGCATTTTCTAGAAAAGCATTATTAGAAGTAAAACAAGCGCTCGAAAATAGATTGGGTGATGAAGGGTTTACCTTTGCAGAAACGAGACCCAACCATCAAATCAATGAGCGCAATAAATCCGTCGAGATTGTTTTTGAGATACACCCGGGCAAGCGCATGAGTGTACGCCGTATCTTGTTTCAAGGTAATTCAACGACAAAGGATGAAGTATTGCGTCGTGAGTTGCCTCAAATGGAAGGTACATGGATTTCGAACGCGTTGGTTAAAGAAGGTAAAGAAAAGATATTACGTCGAGGTTTTGGTTCCGAAATTGAAATTGATACCCCACCAGTGCCCGGAACACCTGACGAACTCGATGTCGTTTACAAAATTGAAGAAGCACGTTTAGGTCAACTGGGTGGTGGTTTAGGCTATTCACCCACTGAAAAATTAATGTTTAACTTTTCAGTCACACAAGAAAATTTCTTTGGGACGGGTAATGCGGTTGATTTTAATTTCGATAAAAGTAAAGCAACCACAAATTACGCATTAGGATATATGGATCCGTATTTTACCGTCGATGGCGTGGGTATGGGCGTAAGCGCTTACTTTAATCAAACAGACTTAAGTAAAACAACCAATATTTCAAGTTTTACAACAGACACTTTGGGTGGAGAATTCCGTTGGTTATTCCCCATTGATAAATATGAGTTTATAAAAGTTTCTATCGGTTATGATGATACGCGATTAAAACTAGACCCACTAGTGGCACAAGAAATCACCAGTTTTATTTCGCGTTATGGTAATGAGTTTCGTGAGTATGCAGTCGGGCTTGCGTGGGTTTACGATAGCCTAAATCAACGTATATTTCCGACCAGAGGTTTATCACAATCTGCTGGCGTTAAAACGGTAGTCCCGGGTGCTAACCAACAATATTATCAACTGTCTTATTCTTTAACGGGGTATCACCCCTTATCAGAATCGGAACAATGGGTTTTTGGTGTGAGGTGTAACTTAGGTTATGGTTCTGGCTATGGAAAAACACCCCGTTTGCCTTTTTATAGAAATTCATATGCGGGTGGTATCAATTCTATTCGTGGTTTTGAAGAAAATTCTCTAGGTCCAAAGGACTCTAATGGACGGGCATTTGGGGGAAATACACTTGTTTTGGGAACGGCATCCCTTATTTTCCCAAATCCCATTAAACCCGATGCAAAATCCGTCAGAACAGCATTGTTTTTAGATGCCGGTCAGGTATATGATACCAGCTATCGACATAGTATCGTGAATGGTGCGTCCCGTAACCCTCGAGGTATACGGTATGCAGTGGGTGTATCGCTGACATGGAATACCCCATTAGGGGCACCGCTGTCGTTTAGTTTGGCAAAACCAATGAATGTTAAGCCGGGTGACGAGAAGCGTTACTTCACATTCTCGATGGCCACTCAGTTTTAGTGTGTTTATTTAGCATTTTGTGTGCGAGGAGAGTTACCTTGAAATGTTTCATTAAATCAATTTTATTAACACTGTGCCTAGGCATGGGTTCTATAGCACTAGCCGCTGATGCCAATGGTGCGACGAAGATCGGTGTTTTAGATTGGCAATTGCTGTTATCAAAATCACCACAAGCAGAGGAAGCCGCTAAGCGTCTTGAAAAAGAATTTCAAGCACCCAAAGATAAGCTTGTCAATAAACAAAAAGAATTTCAGACTAAACGCGAAAAAATGCAACGTGATGCAGATGCGATGTCTGTGGCTGAAAGAGGAAAAAAAGAAAAAGAATTGGCCAAAATGGAACAAGATCTTCGTCGTTTAGATGAAGAGTTAAGATCCGATTATACAACACGTCATCGAGAAGAAATGGATAACTTCATTAAAGAAGTGAAAGATGTTGTTGATAAATTTGCAGATGAAGAAAAGTATGATGTAGTTTTTCCACAAGAAGCCACTTTATACATCGCAGATAAAATCGATATTACTGAAAAAATTCTGGCACGTTTAGAGAAAATAGCTAAATCTTCCGGAAAAAAATCAGACGCAAAATCGTAAGATATTAACTAATAACGAATGAAGCAAAGTCAGTCTTACACACTAGAGGCGCTCGCGGATTTAATCGGTGCGCGCCTTCAAGGTGATCCCCTTTGTCGAATTGATGGTATTGCACCCTTAAAGAGTGCAAAATATGGTCAAATTTCTTTTTTGAGCAATGCGGAATATCGTAAAGAACTGCCTTCTATTTATCGTAAAGATTTAGCTTTAACAAAGGCCTCAGCGGTTATTGTGAGTCCTAAAGAAGCTTTGTTGTGTCCCGTGCACGCATTGATTTCCGAGAATCCTCGTTTAAGTTTAGCCAAAGCCGCTAAGCTTTTTGAAAATAGAGAAACGCTAGCCCCCGGTATTCATCAGACCGCTGTTATAGGCGAAGACTGTCATATTCCCGCATCTGTCTCTATTGGCGCTCATGTTGTATTAGGCAACAGGGTAAAAATTGGGGAAGGGGTTATTATTGGGTCAGATCTATTCTAGGCAATGATTGTTTTTTAGCGATAACAATAACCCTGATGCCACGCGTCACGCTACACGATAATGTTCGTTTGGGTCAGCGTTGTAAAATTTGTAGTGGTGCTGTTATTGCAGTGAGGTTTGGTTTTGCAAATCAGGAAGCAGTAGTTTGGACTAGATTGCCAAGCATTTAGGAACAGTCGTTATTGGTAACGCTGTCGAAATTGGTGCCAATACAACCATTGATCGAGGACTTTTGGAAGATACGCGTTTAGAAGACAATGTGATTATCGATAATTTAGTTCAGATTGGTCATAATGTTTCAATTGGAGTGGGAACTGCCATTGCAGGATGCGTTGCCATTGCAGGCAGTGCAACGATTGTAAATATTGTTTGATTGGTGGTGCAGCGCGCATCGATGGACATATTTATATTACAGATCATGTTCATATTTCAGCTATTTCTGTTGTAACGCATTCTTTAAACGAACGGGGTGTGTATGCAGGATTTCCAGCAAAACCCAGAAACGTATGGCGAAAAAATATGGCCCGTTTTCAAAGTTTAGATGAAATGGCTCGTAGACTTCGTGTTTTAGAAAATAAAGTATCGAGCACAGAACGGCTTCAGGAGGATGAGTAATGTTAGATGTTCAAAAGATTTTGGCGTGCTTGCCGCATCGGTACCCCTTTTTATTAGTCGATCGTGTGTTAGAATTTGAAAAAGATAAAACGTTAGTAGCTATTAAAAATGTATCGATTAACGAGCCTTTTTTCTCTGGTCACTTTCCAGTTAAAGCGGTAATGCCAGGAGTCTTGATTTTAGAAGCCTTGGCGCAAGCGGCTGCCATTCTAGCCAGCCATAATGATGATTGGGATCCAAGCGCATCTTTGTTTTATTTAGGTTCTATAGATAACGCACGGTTTAAGAAAATTGTCGTACCAGGGGATCAGTTATTTCTCAGCGTTGAAATTTTAAAGCGTCGTGGCAGTGTTTGGAAATTTAAAGGCACGGCATTGGTTGAAAATGAAATTGTATGCACAGTAGAAATGACCTGTGCAGAAGGATCGGTGAACTTGTGATAGATAAACATGCAATTGTAGATCCCAAAGCCAAGATTGCGGCAAATGTTGTTATAGGCCCTTGGACATTAATTGGCCCTGATGTGGAAATTGAAGAAGGGACATGGATTGCTTCACATGTGGTGATACGAGGCCCAACCCGTATTGGCCGAGGAAATAAGATTTACCAGTTTGCAACCATCGGTGAAGATTCTCCGGATAAAAAATATTCGGGTGAACTTACTTATTTGGAAATTGGCGATCGTAATGTGTTTCGTGAATCCTGCACCATTCATCGAGGCACAGCACAAGGTGGTGGTATTACCAAAATTGGAAACGATAATTTGTTTATGGCCTATACCCATGTGGCTCACGATTGCACAGTCGGTAATCAAGTCGTATTTTCAAACAATGCTTCAATCGCCGGTCACGTTAAAGTAGAAGATTTCGCCTCTTTAGGGGGTATGGTCGGGGTACATCAATTTTGTGCGATTGGCGCGCACAGTTTTGCAGCTGGTGGAGCCATGATTATTAAAGATGTGCCACCCTTTGTGATGGTGTCTGGATATCCTGCAGAAGCGCATGGTTTAAATTCCGTGGGTTTAGAACGTCGTGGGTATAGTACGAATACGATAGCTGCCCTAAAGCGAGCGTATAAAATTATTTTTAGGCAAACTTTAACGTTGCAAGAAGCGATGACAGAGCTTAAAACCATGACAGCAGAAACCCCAGAAACACAAATTTTGATAGATTTTTTATCGAATTCTACTCGTGGGATTGTACGATAGACCCTCACCCGCCCTTCGGGCACCCTCTCCCGTGAAACGGGAGAGGGGATGAGAATTGGTATTGTTGTTGGAGAAATCTCCGGCGATAACCTTGCTGCTAATCTCATTCGTGCCCTAAGAAAGCATTATCCTGATCTAATCTTCGAAGGTATTTTGGGTCCTGCATTATTAGCAGAAGGCGGCCATACTTTTTACCCCATGGAACGTTTGTCTGTCATGGGGCTTATTGATCCGCTATTACGTCTACCAGAATTAATTCGTATACGCCAGCATCTTATTCAACATTTTTCAGATAATCCGCCAGATATTTTTATTGGCGTTGATGCCCCCGATTTTAATTTGGGGCTAGAAAAAAAACTGAAAGAACGTGGTATACGAACTGTTCAGTATGTAAGCCCCAGTGTATGGGCGTGGCGTCAAGGACGCATTAAAACCATTAAAAAAGCCGTCGGTTTAATGTTAACTTTATTTCCCTTTGAGGCAAAATTTTTTGAAGAACATCAAGTGCCGGTTTGTTTTACGGGCCATCCGTTGGCCGATCAGATTCCACTCGAGGTGAATACCATTGAGGCAAAGGAAGCATTAGGATTTGATGTGTCTAGACCGGTCGTTGCGCTTTTGCCTGGCAGTAGAAAAAGTGAAATTAAATATTTAGCAGAAAGCTATATCAGAACCGCGAAACTTTGCTTTGAAAAACAAAAAAACTTACAATTTGTGATGCCTTTGGTTTCAGAAGCACACAAAGCAACGCTAGAGCATTGTCATCAAACCATTGCGCCAGAAGTCCCCATAAAAATGATACTGGGAAAGTCACACTTAGCAATGTGCGCCGCAGATGCTGTCCTAGTCACTTCTGGTACGGCAACCTTAGAAGTGATGCTCCACAAAAAACCGATGATATTAGCTTACCGTATGAATCCCATTAATTTCTTTATCGCAAAACGCGTCGTAAAGTTAACCTATATTGCATTACCTAATTTATTGGCCGGAAAAATCATTGTGCCAGAATTTATTCAAGAGAATGCTACACCCGAAAAATTAAGTGAGGCATTACTCGCATTGTTATCTCCAGATTTTGATCGTGCTAGACTAATCGAAAAATTTAAAGAGATCCATTTGTCCTTAAAGAAAAACGCGAGTCAGGTTGCAGCTGAGGCGATAAAAGCGTTAATTGATACCTCACCTACGAATAAATCTTAATAAATGGTATTCCTTCTCTCCAGCTTTGCTGGGGAGAAGGTGCCCGAAGGGCGGATGAGGGGCCATCGCCCATCTTCACGATGAAACTTGCTTAACTCATGAGTCATGTTAACTTTATTATTTTGTTTGTGGTTGACAATGAATTCTACATATCCAACATTGGGGGCAAGGTTGTTATAAATGGTAATAACCTCAATGCAGTGTATCGTCATGAACAAAAATAACATATTATTACCCAAATTTTTATTGTATTACGCTTACGTTAGAATTTAAAAAGATTGACTTTACTGAAATATACAGTAGAATCGCATCTTAAGGATGAGAGGTTAAGGAGAATGAAATGGAACAATTCAACGATGCGTATGGAATTTTAAGGTTGGTGGCTGCTGCAGAAACAGAGAAAGAAGATGATGAACAAGATATTTTCTTTGGGAAATTAGAAAAAGTTTTACAGGTTGTCAATGCGAAGGGAGGCTTTAATGATAGTAGCATAAATTCTTTTTAGTTTTGAGAAGAGTGGCAGTCTTAATAACGGTAATAAATTTAAAAAGGGTAAATAAAAGCTGTCATGCAGGATGTTCTTTTGCTTGTTGATTTTAAGAAGAACTTTAGTTTTTAAACTAAGAACGAAAGGAAACATGCAATTTAGTCTTAAATTAAGGCGAAATAAAAAGGAGATATCGTGGCATCTTCACAGATCGAAGTGTTGGAACTAATTTCATCTAGTTTACAAGTGTCAGCAGATAGTGATTTGATTTTGCAATCTATCCCATACGAACGTGAGGCATTAGACGAAATTATTGAAGAGTTAGAAATGAGCTCTGATGTTACTGCTAAATTATCAGAATATTTAATACATATAGAAAAGCAAGTTTCGGAGCTTAAAAAGTACCAAGCCAAGCGACATCCAGAAAACTTTTATCAAGCAATGCGTACAGTTGTTCTAAATATTCGTAATACTGCTACCGCTATATATGAACTCACAAAAAATTATCATCAAACCTTGGCAAACACTTTGAAAGAACTGATTCTCAAATGGATTACACCTTTGGAAGCAGAACTTAAAAAAAGAATGGAAATGCCAGTCGCAGATAGAGATGAACTAAATCTTAAAACCAAACATCTCTATGCAGAGCAAAGTTTTATCTCAAGACAGGCACCCTTACAACAAACATTGATGCAACATTTAGAGAGACTTAAAGAACTGTTATTAGTTTCTGGTCGTCCAGCACCTCGTTGTTATATCAGTTATGCCTGGCCTTCAGAACAACATAAGGCACGAGAATATTGGGTACAGCCTTTTTTATTTGTATTGTACGACCATTTAAAGGCGGCAGGTATTCGCGTCGTCATGGATATCAGAGATAATAACCCAGGAGATAGTATTTATCAGTTTATGAAGCAGTATCATGATGGCAATTATATTATTTTAATTGGAACAGAATCTTTATTAGAAAAGCATTATAGTGTTATTTCACACGCCGTAAAAACAGAATTAAGTATTGTTTCGAACCGCTCTGGACAGGATCATAAACAATTTGGCCAGAGACGGATTTATCCAATGTTGATTAGTGGCACGATGAAAAGTGCTTATCCAGAAATTTATGATAAATACCATACCGTGAGAGATGCACGAGATGCTGGTTATGTAGGGACCTTGAAAAAACTCATCGATTGGATTTATGAGGCTTCAGTTAGCCAAAATGAGCTAGAACATAGTAGTCTATGGCAATCATTCTACAATCAAAATTTAGCACTGTCTAAAGAATCTTCTGTTGTTGAGCAAGAATTGAGCCTTGGATATCACCGACAACGGTTAGAGTTTTTAAAACAAGATATTCAATACCAAGCGGTGCAAGCACAACAACAGACTCAGCATAGCCAAGCGGTACAAGCTGAACAAATTGGAGCTTTAATGAAATCTCAAGGCACCAATCCACAATCACTATATGCTGAAAATGGTTCTCAGTTCCAGCGACCCTATACTAATCCTGATTTTATTATGCGCCGAGAACTGTGGGATAAAATGAGGGGTTATTTTGCACAATCGGACCAACGAATACTCACCCTAACAGCCCATGGTTTAGGGGGGATGGGAAAAACAGAACTAGCCCAATATTATTACCAACATCCTCCCAGGCCCTATACCTTACGTGCTTGGTTTTTTGCTGAAACGAAGGAAAACCTTTATCAACAGTATATTGATTTAGCAAAAACACAGGGTATTGAATATCCTGAAGAAATGCCTATAGAAGAAAAAGTTAAACATATTAAACAATGGTTAGAAAGTCAAAGGGATTGTTTACTGATTTATGATAATGTGCCAGATGCTAAAGAAATTGAAGCCTTATTGCCGACTATGGGTAGGCATCATATTTTAATCACCTCTAGAAATGCAGTGGATTGGCCAGTCCATCAAATATTAGATGTAGATGTGATGGAAGAGAAAGAAGCTATTGCACTTCTTTGTAAAATAACAGATTACAGAGAAGACGATAGTAATATTAAACAATTAGTGAAGACTTTAGGATGTTTACCTCTGGCCTTGGCCCAGGCGGGTGCTTATATGGCAGCAAAATCTTTATCTATCAAAGACTATTTAGATCTTTATCAAGATTATCAAGCCAAATTGTTAACAGACAAGTCAGCCAGGGGCACAAAACATGAGCCTATTTGGATAACGTTTGATATAAATTTCAAAGCGTTGGCAAATGATTGCCCATCAGCATTAGAGACCTTAAAACAAGCTAGCTGGTTAGGGTCTTCTGCTATTCCCGAGATATTATTATTGTTGATGGTAAATAGTACAGAAGACAAACGTTTAATATGGAATGATATTAAAGAATATATCAAACGTTACTCACTCATGCGTGTCAATATTGAGGGAAAACAACTTAGCATACATTCATTATTGCAGGATATTATTCGTTCAAAGCAAGATGCTGGACAGCAGTTGCAATATTTTAAGCAATGTTCTGAAGTCTTAAATGCCTTGGAATCAGACCTCTATCAATCCAATCTAGCCATTTACAAAACTTTAGTGCCCCATGCTGAGCATTTACATGAACGAGTTCAAAAAATTGTGTTGGGGACTTCAGATATTAAAACACGAGAATTACTCTTATTAGAACCCATTTCTTTAGGGATGTTTTATTTGCGACTGAGCTTAAGTCAATTAGCGTNCCCTCTTATAGACTCATAACCCATTGGACAATGCTCTTAAATTCAGTAGTGTAACTTTTTCCCCTTTTATTTCCCATAGTAAACCTCCTAGCAGCTTAATTCTAACCATTTTTATATCCCTACTAGTGGTCTGAAAATTGGGGAGTATTACAGTGCCGGCCCTGATCTAACAATTTGAATATTCTAAAGATATTGGAATGCATAGGCTGAAATCGGGACACAATAAGCTAATCAATTCAAATTATCTAAAAAGCTAACTGTTCGCTGAATCTCCCTGTGGTCAACAGTGAGTTGATTTTTTGAATATTATCTCGGTAATATCTTGACTGGCTTATTATTTAGTGTTATTATGGGATGATGGTTTATGCAAAAAAATACTTCTCTTTTTAAGATTTTATCAATTGATGGCGGAGGAGTAAGGGGAATAATTCCAGCGAAAATTCTTCAATTTCTTGAGGAAGTTACAGGTCAGCCAATACATAAATTGTTTGATTTAATAGTTGGTACCTCTACGGGCGGAATAATTACCTTGGGCCTAACATGTCCAAATCAAGCCAAAGAAGCAAGATATTCCGCCAAAGAAATTATTGACATTTACATAGAGCATGCTACTCACATATTCCAAAAGTCATTTTTAAGGAAAATAACAACCGGTGCTGGTCTTTGGGGTGCTAAGTATGATCGTAGTCATTTCGATGAGATACTCCAGCAAATATTTGGTGATGTTTTATTTACACAGGCGCTTTGCCCAATAGTAATCCCAACCTACTCTCTTTTAAAAGAAAGGCCCAATTTATTTAGCTCAAGGGTAGCTTTAGAAAATAAAGTTGAACTATTGAAAATGTGCGCGAACTACATAGTCTTCCCTGAAAAACCCGATTCAAGCGAGCGCATAAACGGGCTCATTTTCAGATTTTAAAAGCCGTAAAATCTTTCGTAAATTAAAACCACACCCTGCTAAAACAGCATTGATTTTATCTCCTGTTTCTCCTAAAAGATAATTTCTTGCCATTCGATGTNGTATTATGAACGGGTGCTAAAGATTGCTGAGCAGCATTATGGCCAAGGCCATGTAGAGACGGCAGCATTGTTGGGAAACCTGGGTACTGTTTACCGACGGTTAGGCAAGCTTCCAGAGGCGCGAGCATATTATGAACGGGCGTTAAAGATTAAAGAACAGCATTATGGCACAGACCATGTAGAAACAGCAGTAGAGTTGGGAGGCCTGGGCAATGTTTGTTTACAGTTAGGCAAGTTTCAGGAGGCGCGAGCGTATTATGAACGGGCGTTAAAGATTAAAGAGCAGCATTATGGCCAAGACCATGTAGAGATGGCGGCATCGTTGGTAAACCTGGGTACTGTTTACCGACACTTAGGCAAGCTTCAGGAGGCGCGAGCGTATTCTGAACGGGCGTTAAAGATTCAAGAACAGCATTATGGCAAAGACCATGTTGAAACAGCAAGGACTTTAGGAAATCTGGGGATGCTTTATCAAGAGCTTAATCAATTTGAAGATGCTATTCAATATTTAGAGCGCGCAAAAGCAATTTATAAGAAAAATTTTACAGGAAACTACCCGGATTTGCTTAAGGTTGAACAAGCATTAAAAGAAATTGAATTCGCATTGAGTAATGTTAGTAATCAACCCTCAAAAACAATTTCTGGTGCTGAGCAACTGAATACTGAGGTTATATTACGACTAAAAGCTTTAAGCCTTAAATTGAATAAGCAAGGTGTATTCTATTTTCAGGCTAAAGAATATACGAATGCCTTACCTTGTTTTGAAGAGGCATTAAAATTACAACAACAAATCAGTGATGTTCCTAACGAGGAGATAGCCACCTTACATTTTAATATAGGCAGCATTTATTTTTTTCAAAACAACTATCAATCTGCTAAAGATATGTTGCAAACAGCTTATGGTTTGCGTCGGGACTTATTGGGTGATTCGCATGAGGCTACCAAAAAAGTAGAAAACCGTTTACGAGCGTGTGAAGAAGCTATGGTTAAAACAACTGAGGTTTCAAATGAGAGCATATTGCAAAACAATAGTGAACCTTCTGTTTCAGTCATACCAGATGCTTCGCCTTTAGTGTTTTCAAGAGGTGTAACCATGAACGAGCGTTCAGAACAAGCACCACAACTACCCTTAACAGGTATTTTTGAGTTGGGATTTAAGCAATAGTTAAGTCAGGGAGTAATATTTGTATTTTCAGTAACCGCAGAGTAAATTTTAAGGGACAATAGCCAATGTTTTCAGGTGTTTTAAATAGATTAAGAGCTTCTGCTAACGCATCAATCATGTATTGGTATAAGTCTAATGTTTGGTCTTTAAAACAATCTACAAAGTTGCAAGGATTGTATCAGTATGATTTTAACAATGGCGTTTATTTATATTGTGATCCTCAAATTCATACGGGTAATGATAAAGAGAGAACATTAGATTGGGATTTAGATAGTTTTTCCGCTAACCGTGCAGAACAAAAAAGCATGGAATTTGTTCGATCTTTTTTTGAAAGCAAACCCTATACCCAGCACTTTTTTTATCAGGCTATTAATGTTCAGCATATGCCAAAACTATTTTTACGTAAGTATTCTACTGCTGCACAATTACAACCATTACCTGAAATCCCCTATGATCGTTTGAGGTTAGAAAACATAATCAAAAACTTTGAAATGAGTGTAGATGTTAAATCTCAGATAATGGATTATCTAAAAAATATTGAAAATAAAATTTCAAAGATTGGAATCCTCCAATCTGAGGCGCATATTGAAGATTTTTACCAAAGCATAAAATCCGCAATAGATGAGATTCGTCGTGCTGCACTGGCTATGAATGAATTAGCAAAACCTTATGATCAATCCTTAGCGAATAGTTTAAAAGAATTGCTTCTTAGTTGGATTAACCCACTACAAGCGGAATTAAATAAGAGAATGGAAATGCCAGTCGTAGATAGAGATGAGCTAGATTTAAAAACCAAGCATCTCTATGCAGAACAAAGTTTTATTTCAAGACAAGCACCTTTACAACAAACGTTGATGCAACATTTAGGGGGACTTAAAGAACTGTTATTAGTCTCTGGACATCCAGTTCCTCGTTGTTATATCAGCTATGCCTGGCCTTCAGAACAACATAAGGCACAAGGATATTGGGTACAGCCCTTTTTATTTGTATTGTATGACCATTTAAAAGCGGCGGGTATTCGCGTCGTCATGGATATCAGAGATAATAACCCAGGAGATAGTATTTATCAGTTTATGAAGCAGTACCATGAGGGTAATTATATTATTCTGGTTGGAACAGAGTCTTTGTTACAAAAGCACTATGGTAAGGGTGCACATGCTGTTCAAACCGAGCTCAGTATTATTAATAATCGATTTGAACAAGATCAAAGTCAATTTGGTCAGAGTCGAATTTACCCAATGTTGATTAGCGGTACGATTAAAAGTGCTTATCCAGAAATTTATGATAAATACCGTACCGTGAGAGATGCGCGAGACGCTGGTTATGTAGGAACCTTGAAAAAACTCATCGATTGGATTTATGAAGATTCAGTTAAACAAAGGCTTTAGAACATGTAAGCTATGGCAATCATTTATAATCTACATTCAGGCTTACCAAAGAGTCCCTCTGCTGTTGAGCAAGAACTGAGCTTTGGATATCATCGACAACGGTTAGAGTTTTTAAGACAAGATATTCAATACCAAGCGGTGCAAGCACAAGAACACACTCAGCATAGTCAAGCAGTACAAGCTGAACAAATTGGGGCTTTAATAAAATCTCAAGGCACTAATCCACAATTATTCTATGATGCAAACGGTTCCCAATTCCAGCGACCCTATGTTAATCCTGATTTTATTATGCGCTCAAGGTTGTGGGATAAAATGACGAGTCATTTTGCACAATCGGACCAACCAAGACTCAGATTAACGGCCCATGGTTTAGGGGGGATGGGGAAGACAGAATTAGCCCAATATTATTATCAACATCCTCCCAGACCTTATACATTACGTGCTTGGTTTTATGCTGAAACTAAGGAAAATCTCTCTCAACAGTATGTTGAGCTAGCAGCAGAACACCCAGAAGGAATGAAGTTTCCAAAAGAGACACCTATAGAAGAAAAAGTTAAACAAATTAAAAAATGGTTAGAAAGTCAAGAGGATTGTTTACTGATTTATGATAATGTGCCAGATGCCAAAGAAATTGAGGCCTTATTACCAAATATGGGTAAGCATCATATTTTAATCACCTCTAGAAATGCCATAGATTGGTCGGTCCATCAAATGTTAGATGTAGATGTCATGGAAGAAGCAGAAGCCATTGGGCTTATTGGCAAGATAACAGGTTACAGAGAAGATGATAGTGATATTAAACAATTAATAAAAACTCTAGGGTATTTGCCTTTGGCCTTGGCTCAAGCGGGTGCTTATATGGCAGTAAAATCTTTACCTATCAAAGACTATTTAGAGCGTTATCAAGATTATCAACCCAAATTGTTAACAGATGAGTCAGCCAGAAACCCGAAACACAAGCCCATTTGGATAACGTTTGATATAAATTTCGAAGCATTAGGAAATGATTGCCCAGCAGCATTAGAGACCTTAAAACAAGCTAGCTGGTTGGCCCCTTCTGCTATTCCCGAAATATTACTGTTATCAATGGTGAATAGTACAGAAGACAAACGTTTAGTATGGGATGATATTAAAGAATATATCAAACGTTACTCACTCATGCGTATCAATATTGAGGGAAAACAGCTCAACATACATCCATTATTGCAGGATATTATTCGTTTAAAGCAAGATGCTGGACAGCAGTTGCAGTATTTTAAGCAATGTTCTGAAGCTTTAAATGCATTGGAATTACCGCTCTATCAATCCAGTCTAGCCATTTACAAAACTTTAGTGTCCCATGCTGAGCGCTTACATGAACGAGTTCAAAAAATTGTGTTGGAGACTTCAGATATTAAAACACGAGAATTACTCTTATTAGAGCCCATTTCTTTAAGGGTGTTTTATTGGCGGTTGCGCTTAGATCAATTAGCGTTAAAGTTTTTGGTCAGACAATTATCAATTTATGAAAGACATTATGGCCAAGACCATGTAGAGACGGCAGCATTGTTGGGAAACCTGGGCACTGTTTACCGACAGTTAGGCAAGCTTCAAGAGGCACGAGCATATTATGAACGGGCGATAAAAATTAAAGAACAGCATTATGGCCAAGACCATGTACAGACGACAGCATCGTTGGGAAACCTGGGCAATGTTTACTTAAAGTCAGGCAAGCTTCAAGAGGCACGAACGTATTATGAACGGGCGTTAAAGATTAAAGAACAGCATTATGGCCAAGACCATATAGAGATGGCAACAGAGTTGGGAGGCCTCGGCAATGTTTATCGACAGTTGAGGCAAGCTTCAAGAGGCACGAGCGTATTGTGAACGGGCGTTAAAAATTACTGAGAACGCATTATGGCCAAGACCATGTACAGACGGCAGCATCGTTGGGAAACCTGGGCACTGTTTACCGACAGTTAGGCAAGCTTCAAGAAGCGCGAGCGTATTATGAACGGGCATTAAAGATTGGTGAGCAGCATTATGGTAAAGATCATGTAGAAACGGCAGCATCGTTGGGAAATCTGGGCACTATTTACTTACAGTTAGGCAAGCTTCAAGAGGCGCGAGCGTATTGCTGAACGGGCGTTAAAGATTTATGGCAAGACCATGTGCAGACGGCAGCAGAGTTGGGAAACCTGGGCACTGTTTACTTAGACTTAGGCAAGTTTCAAGAGGCACGGGCATATTATGAGCGGAGCTTAAAGATTAAAGAACAATGTTATGGTCAAGACCATGTAGGGGAGACAGAGCGGAGTTGGGAAACCTGGGCACTGTTTACTTAGACTTAGGCAAAGCTTCAAGAGGCGCGAGCGTATTATGAACGGGCCTTAAAGATTAAAGAGCGGAGCTTGTAGAGACGGCAGATTGGGAAACCTGGGCAATGTTTACCGACAGTTAGGCGAGCTTCCGCAAGCGCGAGCGTATTATGAACGGACGTTAAAGATTCAAGAACAGCATTATGGCCAAGACCATGTAGAGACGGCAACGGAGTTGGGAAACCTGGGCATTGTTTACCAAGACTTAGGCAAGCTTCCAGAGTGCGCAGGCGTATTATGAACGGACGTTAAAGATTCAAGAACTTAACACAGGCTAAGACCATGTAGAGACGGCAACAGAGTTGGGAAACTGGGCAATGTTTACTCACAGTTAGGCAAAAAAGTTTGAAGAGGCGCGAGCGTATTATGAACCGGCGTTGAAGATTGGTGAGCAGCATTATGGCCAAGACCACGTAAAGATAAGAACAGCATCGTTGTAGGAAACCTGGGCAATGTTTACCGAGAGTTGAAGATTGGTGAGCAAGCTTCCAGAGGCGCGAGCGTATTATGAACGGGCGTTAAAGGTGCTGAGCAGCATTATGGCCAAGCCCATGTAGAGACACAGCAGTGCTGGGAGGCCTGGGCAATGTTTACTTACAGTTAGGCAAGTTTCAAGAGTGCGCGAGCGTATTATGAACAGGGCGTTGAAGATTAAAGAACAGCATTATGGTAAAGACCATGTTGAGACGGCAGCAGAAACTAAACATAGTTCTGCAGTGACATCAAGGATAATTGCAGCGTTAATGGAGTCTCAAGGTACCAATCCGCAATCACTATATGCTGAAAATGGTTATCAGTTCCAACGACCCTATGCTAATCCGGATTTTATCATGCGCCCAGGGTTGTGGGATAAAATGACGAGTCATTTTGCACAATCGGACCAACGAATACTCACATTAACAGCCCATGGTTTAGGGGGGATGGGAAAAACAGAACTAGCTCAATATTATTACCAACATCCTCCCAGGCCTTATACTTTACGTGCTTGGTTTTATGGAGAAAGTAAAGAGCAGATTTATCTGCAATATATTGAATTAGCCAACGTCCATGGTATTAAATTTACAGATAATATGCCTATTGAAGAGAAAGGCAAAAAAATAAAAACGTGGTTAGGGGAGCAAAAAGATTGTTTGTTAATTTATGATAATGTTTCTGGTATCAAGATAGTGGAAGAAGTACTTCCAGAACAAGGTAAACATCATATTTTAATCACCTCTAGAAATGCGATAGATTGGCCAGTCCATCAAATGTTAGATGTGGATGTGATGGAAGAAGCAGAAGCCATTGCACTCATTGGCAAGATAACAGGGTACAAAGAAGATGATAGCAATATCAAACAATTAGCAAAGACCTTAGGGTATTTACCTTTAGCCTTGGCTCAAGCGGGTGCTTATATTGCGGTAAAATCGCTATCTATCAAAGACTATTTAGATCTTTATCAAGATTATCAACCCAAATTGTTAATAGACAAGTCAGCCAGAAACCCTAAACATGAGCCCATTTGGATAACGTTTGATATAAATTTCGAAGCATTGGAAAAAGATTGTCCAAAAGCTTTAGAAACCTTAAAGCAAGCTAGCTGGTTAGGGTCTTCTGCTATTCCCGAGATATTACTGTTGTTGATGGTAAATAGTACAGAAGACAAACGTTTAATATGGAATGATATTAAAAAATATATCAAAGGTTACTCACTCATGCGTATCAATATTGAGGAAAAACAACTTAGCATACATCCATTATTGCAGGATATTATTCGTTTAAAACAAGATGCTGGACAGCAGTTGCAATATTTTAAGCAATGTTCTGAAATCTTAAATGCCTTGGAATCATCCCTCTATCAAACCAATCTAGCCATTTACAAAACTTTAGTACCTCATGCTGAGCATTTACATGAACGAGTTCAAAAAATTGCGCTGGGGACTTCAGATATTAAAACACGAGAATTACTCTTATTAGAGCCTATTTCTTTAGGGATGTTTTATTTGCGATTGTACTTAAGTCAATTAGCGTTAAAATTTTTGGTCAAAACGTTATCAATTTATGAAATACATTATGACAAAGACCATCTAAAGACGGCAGCAGCGCTGGGAAACCTGGGCAATGTTTACTTACAGTTAGGCAAGTTTCCAGAGGCGCGAGCGTATTATGAACGGGCGTTAACAATTCAAGAACGGCATTATGGTCAAGACCATGTAGAGACGGCAGTATTGTTGGGAAACCTGGGCACTGTTTATCGACAGTTAGGCGAGCTTCCGCAAGCGCGAGCGTATTCTGAACGGGCGTTAAAAATTAAAGAACAGTATTATGGCCAAGACCATGTAGAGGCGACAACAGAGTTGGGAAACCTGGGCACTGTTTATTTACAGTTAGGCAAGCTTCAGGAGGCGCGAGTATATTATGAAAGGGCGTTAACAATTCAAGAACAGCATTATGGCCAAGACCATGTACAGACGGCAGCATCGTTGGGAAGCCTGGGCACTGTTTACTCACAGTTAGGCAAGCTTCCAGAGGCCCGAGCGTATTATGAACGGGCGCTAAAGATTCAAGAACAGCATTATGGCCAAGACCATGTAGAGACGGCAGCATCGTTGGGAAACCTGGGCACTGTTTACCGACAGTTAGGCAAGCTTCCAGAGGCGCGAGCGTATTATGAACGGGCGTTAAAGATTGCTGAGCAGCATTATGGCCAAGCCCATGTAGAGACGGCAGCAGTGCTGGGAAACCTGGGCAATGTTTACCGACGGTTAGGCAAGCTTCCAGAGGCGCGAGCGTATTATAAACGGGCGCTAAAGATTAAAGAACAGCATTATGGGCAAGACCATGTAGAGACGGTAGCATCGTTGGGAAACCTGGGTAATGTTTACCGACAGTTAGGCAAGCTTCCACAGGCACGAGCGTATTATGAACGGGCGCTAAAGATTAAAAAACAGAATTATGGCCAAGACCATGTTGAAACAGCAAGCACCTTAGCAAATCTGGGGATACTTTATCAAAAGCTTAATCAATTTGAAGATGCTATTCAATATTTAGAGCGCGCAAAAGCAATTTATAAGAAAAATTTTACAGGAAACTACCCGGATTTGCTTAAGGTTGAACAAGCATTAAAAGAAATTGAATTGGCATTGAGTAATGTTGGTAATCAATCCTCAAAAACAAGTTCTAGTGCTGAGCAACTGAATACTGAGGTTATATTACGACTAAAAACGCTAAGTCTTAAATTGAATAAACAAGGCGTGTACTATTTTCAGGCTAAAGAATATACGAATGCCTTACGTTACTTTGAAAAAGCATTAAAATTACAACAACAAATCAGCAGTATTCCTAATGAGGAGATAGCCACCTTACATTTTAATATCGGTAGTATTTACTTTTTTCAAAATGACTATCAATCTGCTATCGCTATGTTACAAACAGCTTATGATTTACGCTCAAGTCTATTAGGCGATTTACATGAAACCACCAAAAAAGCAAAAACTCGCCTGGAAGAATGTAGAGAGGCTATAATGAATGTAACTTTAGATGAAATCATGTTAGAAACTGAATATCTTGACTCAACAAGAACAAGAACCTCTCCTTTGGTATTTTCAGTAGATGCAACAGTGATGCAAAATGAAACTCAGGAGCAACCAAAAGTAAAGGAAAATTTATCATGGCATTACCATCCCTAAAAATATCTGAGGCACTTTTATTTAACCCACAAGTATTAGCGGATAGTGATTTAGCTTGGCGATTACAAGCTGAGGAATATAAACAAGCCTACCACAATAAATCAGGTGTTAATTTTTCTTTTAAAAGTGAAGTCATTTATCAATTTCAGCAATCAGACCAAGAGAAACAGTCATTTACCTTAAGAGAAACAGCAGGCGATGGAGACTGTTTTTTTCATGCTGTTAATTTACCAGGATTTAATAGAAAAGTTTTAGTGAAAAAGTTACTCGAATGCTCGAGTAACCAAGATGTTTTGAAGGAGGATATTTTGTGGTGTTAGCACCTAAAAAAATAGCTGAAGAGCTTTCTTCGAGTTTACAAGTATTAAAAGATGATTTGGTTTTACAATCTATTCCCTACGATCATGAAGAATTAGATGAAATTATTGAAGAGTTAAAAATGAGCCTTGATGTTAAAGGCAGATTGTCAGAGTATTTGGAATATATAGAACAACAAGTTTCGGAGCTTAAAAAATATCAAGCCAAGCGGCATCCAGAAAACTTTTATCAAGCAATGCGTACAGCTGTTCTAAATATTCGTAATACGGCTACTGCTATATATGAACTCACAAAAAATTATCATCAAACCTTGCCAAACACTTTGAAAGAACTGATTCTCAAATGGATTACACCTTTAGAGGCAGAACTTGAAAAAAGAATAGAGATGCCAGTTTCTAATCGGGACGAGCTAGATTTAAAAACCAAGCATCTTTATGCAGAGCAAAGCTTTATCTCTAGACAAGAGTCTTTACAACAAACATTGATGCGACATTTAGAGTGCCTTAAAGAACTGTTATTAGTCTCTGGACATCCAGCACCTCGTTGTTATATCAGTTATGCCTGGCCTTCAGAACAACATAAGGCACGAGAATATTGGGTACAACCTTTTTTGTTTGTATTGTACGATCATTTAAAAGCGGCAGGTATTCGCGTCGTCATGGATATCCGAGATAATAATCCCGGAGATAGTATTTATCGGTTTATGAGGCAGTACCATGAGGGTAATTATATTATTTTGATTGGGACAGAGTCTTTATTACAAAAGCACTATGGTAAAGGGGCGCATGCCGTTCAAACCGAGCTCGGTATTATTAATGATCGATTTGAACAAGACCAAAGCCAATTTGGTCAAAGTCGGATTTATCCAATGTTGATTAGTGGCACGATTAAAAGTGCTTATCCAGAAATTTATGATAAATACCGTACCGTCAAAGATGCACGAGATGCTGGTTATGTAGGAACCTTAAAAAAACTCGTCGATTGGATTTATGAAGCTTCAATCAAACAAAAAAACTTAGAATATAATGGCCTATGGCAATCATTTTATCATCAATATCCAGGCTTACCTAAAGACTTCTCTGTTGTTGAGCAAGAATTGAACCTTGGATATCATGGCCAACGGCTAGAGTTTTTAAGACAAGATATTCAATACCAAACTGTACAAGCACAAGAAGCAACTAAACATAGTTCTGCAGTGACATCAAAGATAATTGCAGCGTTAATGGAGTCTCAAGGCACTGATCCACAATCACTATATGATCCAAATGGTTTTCAGTTCCAACGACCCTATGCTAATCCTGATTTTATTATGCGCCAAGAACTGTGGGATAAAATGAGGGGTTATTTTGCACAATCGGACCAACGAATACTCGCCCTAACAGCCCATGGTTTAGGGGGGATGGGAAAGACAGAATTAGCTCAATATTATTACCAACATCCTCCCAGGCCCTATACATTACGTGCTTGGTTTTATGCTGAAACAAAGGAGCATCTCTATCAACAGTACGTCGATCTCGCAGCAGAACATCCAGAAGGGATGAAGTTTTCAAAAGAGACGCCTATAGAAGAAAAAGTTAAACATGTTAAACAATGGTTAGATACTCAAAAAGATTGTTTATTGGTTTACGATAATGTATCAGATGCTAAGAAATTGAAGCTTTATTGCCGACTATGGGTAAGCATAATATTTTAATCACTTCTAGAAATGCCATAGATTGGCCGATCCATCAAATGTTAGATGTAGATGTGATGGAAGAAGCAGAAGCCATTGCGCTTATTTGCAAGATAACAGGCTACAGAGAAGATGATAGTAGTATTAAACAATTGGTAGAAACTTTAGGATATTTACCTCTGGCTTTGGCCCAGGCGGGTGCTTATATGGCAGCAAAATCTTTATCTATAGAAGATTATTTAAAACTTTATCAAGATTATGAACCTAGATTATTAACAGACAAGCCAGCGAGAGGCACAAAACATGAGCCCATTTGGATAACGTTTGATATAAATTTAGAAGCATTGGAAAAAGATTGCCCAAAAGCTGTAGAGACCTTAAAGCAAACAAGCTGGTTAGGGTCTTCTGCTATTCCCGAGATATTACTGTTATCAATGGTAAATAGTACAGAAGACAAACGTTTAATATGGAATGATATTAAAGAGTATCTCAAACGTTACTCACTTATGCGTATTAATGTTGAGGAAAAACAACTTAGCATACATCCGTTATTGCAGGATATTATTCGTTTAAAACAAGATGATTCAGAGCAATTAGAATATTTTGAGCAGTGTTCTGAAGTCTTAAATACCTTAGAATCACCTCTCTATCAAACCAATCTAGCCATTTACAAAGCTTTAGTGCCCCATGCTGAGCATTTACATGAACGAGTTCAAAAAATTGTGCTGGAAACTTCAGATATTAAAACACGAGAATTACTTTTACTTGAGCCCATTTCTTTAGGGATGTTTTATGTGCGATTGCACTTAAGCCAATTAGCATTAACCTTTTTGGTCAAAAAGTTGTCAATTTATGAAACACATTATGGCCAAGACCATGTAAGGACGGCAGTAGCGTTGGAAGGCCTGGGCATTGTTTACTTACAGTTAGGCAAGCTTCAGAAGGCGCGAGCGTATTATGAACGGGCCTTAAAGATTGGTGAGCAGCATTATGGCCAAGACCATGTAAAGACGGCAACAGCGTTGGGAAACCTGGGCACTGTTTACGCGAAGTTAGGTGAATTTCAAAATGCGCGAGCGTATTATGAACGGGTCTTAAAAATTGCTGAGCAGCATTATGGTGAAGAGCATGTACAGACGGCAACATGGTTGGGAAACCTAGGCATTGTTTACTTACAGCTAGGCAAGTTTGAGCAAGCGCGAGCGTATTATGAACGGACCTTAAAGATTAAGGAACAGCATTATGGCAAAGACCATCTAGAGATGGCAGCATGGTTGGGAAACCTGGGTAATGTTTACCGGCTGTTAGGCAAGCTTCAGGAGGCGCAAACGTATTATGAACGGGCCTTAGAGATTGGTGAACAGCATTATGGCCAAGAGCATGTAGAGACGGCAACAGCGCTGGGAGGCCTGGGCAATGTTTACCGACGGTTAGGCAAGCTTCAGGAGGCGCGAGCGTATTATGAACGGGCGTTAAAGATTAAAGAACAGCATTATGGTAAAGACCATGAGGAGACGGCAACAGCGCTGGCAGGCCTGGGCGCTGTTTACTTAGATTTAGGCAAGCTTCAGGGGGCGCAAACGTATTATGAACGGGCGTTAAAGATTAAAGAAC
Organism: Gammaproteobacteria bacterium; assembly: GCA_044225395.1. Lineage (GTDB taxonomy): Bacteria > Pseudomonadota > Gammaproteobacteria > UBA6186 > Azoamicaceae > CADEGZ01. Next base: position 19,325 of record JBGAIP010000012.1, on the reverse strand, counting down.
AGCATTATGGCAAAGACCATCTAGAGATGGCAGCATGGTTGGAAAACTTGGGCGCTGTTGTTTACTTAGGGTTTGGCAAGCTTGAGAAGGCGCGAACGTATTATGAACGGGCGTTAAAGCTTAAAGAGCAGTATTATGGACAGAGCCATATTGAGACAGCAGGCACCTTAACAAACCTGGGGATACTGTATCAAGCATTTAATCAATTTGAAGATGCTATTCAATATTTACAGCATGCGAAAGCAATTTATAGTCAACACTTTCCAGGAGACCATCCGGATTTTCTTAAAGTTGAATGCGCATTAAAAGAGGTTGAATTGGCATTGGGTGCTGCTGACAATCAACCTTCAAAAACAAGCTCTAACGAATCTTCTGTTTCAGTCATACCAGATGCTTCGCCTTTACTGTTTTCAAGAAGTATCGCTAAGGATGTGAATCAAGAACAACTGCTACAGACTTCATTAACGGGCACCTCTAGACCAGAATTTAAGCAATAATCTAAGAGTAAAGAAAAAGTCTACCCCAAATACTCCCCATCCACATAATACCAGCGCCCATCTTCACGATGAAACTTGCTTAACTCGTGGATCATGTTAACTTTATTATTTTGTTTGTACTTAGCAATAAATTCTACATATCCAATATTGGGATCCAGATCGTTATAGGCAGTAATCACTTCAAGTCCTAGCCATTCTTGTGGGTATTTAGGATCAATCCGTTTGTCAAATTTCAACAAAGCAGGGGCACGCATGGTTTTTAAAATATAATCCATATTAGCCTTAAAATAAGCGCTATATCGAGAGCGCATAAGAGCTTCTGGTGTTGCGGGATATTTCCCCCCTTCAAGATAGAGACCACAGCAGGCTTTAAAATCGGTGCTAGATCCACAAGGACAATTCACAAAATCTTCCTGTGATTTTTTTCTGGCTTCATAAATAGCATCGTAAAAATCATCAACGTCCTTTTTGGTGGAAAATTTTCTTTTGTCTATGCATTGTTTAGGATCTAATTCGTAATACAAACGACCATTCAAATGATCTGTTTCATGCTGAAAAACGCGCGCAGATCGTCCGCTAAATTCGCGAATAATTGTTTTACCATTTTCGTCTTGGTAAGTCGCGCGTATGCTCGTGTAACGTTTAACATTGCCGGTCGCTAGTGGTACAGAAAAACAACCTTCCCAGCACATATCTTGATCAGTCTCTAGCGTGATTGTTTCGTTAAGCGGTTCATAACTGGGGTTAATCATCACTTCTAAACCATGCACGGAATCACCATCTGGGCAAAACAGAAAAATGCGCTTATTAAATCCCCATTGATTTGCAGCCATGCCGCCCGCAGAATCCCAAGGTGCATTAGCGGCTTTTAATTGTGCGGGCTGTATAGAATATTTCATGTCGGCAATTAATTGTTTATCTTTATCACTCAAGGGAAAATGAACAGGTTCGGTAACTTGACGTAAAATGGGATCATGAAAGTCTACTAACGTTAATAGGCGAGGTTTTATAGGTTGGATTGCATCCATTTTTGTCTCCTGCTACAGTGCAAACACAAGCATTGTAACAAATATTGAGTACACGAACCATAAGGGGTAGGAATGGCCATTGCTGGCGTAGATGAAGCAGGTAGAGGCCCACTTGCAGGACCGGTTATTTCTGCGGCTGTTATTCTGGATCCCAACAAGAAGATAAAAGATCTTGCAGATTCTAAGAAGTTAAGCGAAATTAAGCGCGAATCATTGTTTATAGAAATATGTGAGAAGGCAATTGCATTCAGTATAGGTCGAGCGGAAGTTTTTGAGATTGATAGAATCAATATTTTGCAAGCTACTTTACTTTCTATGCAAAGAGCTGTTGCTGCTCTCAAGATAAGACCCACGGAAGTTTTAATTGATGGTAATTGTTGCCCCGTACTAGATTATCCAACGCGAGCAATTATTGATGGTGATAATTTGGTGGCAGAGATCAGTGCTGCTTCTATACTGGCTAAAGTGACACGTGATCGCGAAATGAAAATATGGGATAAAGAATTTCCCGAGTATGGTTTTGCAAAACATAAAGGTTATCCAACAGCGATGCACAGACGGATATTAAAAGCTTTGGGTCCTTGTAAAATTCATCGTTTAAGTTTTGGCCCTGTTAAAGAAGCAATAGATATTCAAGAGGCAATGGCATGAGCGGGCAGTCTTTTGTACATTTGCATTTACACAGCAAATATTCTTTGGTTGATGGCCTTGTTCGAATAGACGAATGTGTAGAAGCGATTAAAAATCAAGAAAGTTTTTCCGTTGCGATGACAGATCAATGTAATTTATTTGCAATGGTTAAATTTTATCAAGCAGCGGAATCTGCTGGCATAAAGCCTATTATTGGTACAGAAATTTGGGTGATGAATGAAGCAGAACCTAGAGAACCCTTTCGTTTGATTTTACTGTGTCAAAATGCAGAGGGGTATCGAAAACTCACAGAAATTGTTTCTAGAGCTTATACAGAAGGTCAGTTTGCGGATAAACCTCAAGTTAAAAAAGCTTGGTTAATTGAAAAAAATGCCGATTTAATTGCGATTGCTGTTGCAAGAGAAAGCGATGTTGCAAAGGCTTTGTTGGGATCAAACACTCAATTGGCAGAAAATTTAGTTGCGGAATGGGGTGATATTTTTAAAGATAGATTCTATTTGGAGATCACCCGAACCAATCGTAGCGAAGAAGAAATTTATATTCAAGCCGCTGTCGGGCTCGCAGAAAAAACCGGTTGTCCGTTGGTGGCCAGTAATGATGTGCGATTTATCAAAAGAGAAGATTTCGAAGCACATGAAGCGCGTGTTTGTATACACGAGGGCACAACATTAAGCGATCCCAAACGTTCTAAAAGTTATAGCGAAGAACAATATTTAAAAACACCAGAGGAAATGCAAGCGCTATTTTCGGATATCCCAGAAGCACTTGAAAATACCGTTGAAATTGCCAAGCGGTGTAATTTTGAATTAAAACTCGGAAAGATTTATTTGCCGAATTACCCGGTACCCGCTAATACAACGATAGAGCAATATTTTATCGATTTGTCGAATGTGGGTTTAAAAAAGAAATTTGCCGATAAGCCTATTCCAGAATTATATCAAGATAGATTAAATACAGAATTATCTGTTTTAAATGCCATGGGCTATGCAGGTTATTTTTTAATCGTCGCTGATTTTATTCAATGGGCGAAGGATAATAAAATTCCAGTTGGTCCCGGTCGTGGTTCGGGTGCCGGATCATTAGTGGCTTTTGCGTTAGGTATAACGGGTCTTGATCCCTTGCAGTATGAATTGCTGTTTGAGCGTTTCTTAAATCCCGAACGCGTTTCGATGCCCGACTTTGATATCGATTTTTGTATGGAAGGTCGCGATCGCGTTATCGAATATGTCGCAAACACCTATGGGCGAGAATCTGTTTCACAAATTATTACTTACGGTACGATGGCAGCCAAAGCGGTTATACGCGATGTGGGTCGTGCATTAGGGCACCCATATGGGTTTGTAGACAAAATTGCAAAATTAATTCCCTTGGAGTTAGGTATCACGCTTGAGAAAGCGTTAAATCAAGAAGAAGCTTTAAAACAACGATATAGAGACGAGGGTGAAGTAAAATCGCTCATCGATTTGGCCAAAAAATTAGAGGGCATTACCCGAAATGCGGGTAAGCATGCGGGCGGTGTGGTAATTGCACCCTCGAAACTCACCGATTTTACACCGCTCTATTGCGATGCTAACGAAGGACATTTAATTACACAATTTGACAAAGACGACGTAGAAGCCATTGGTTTAGTCAAGTTCGACTTTTTAGGGTTAAGAACGCTAACCATTATTGATTGGGCGGTCGAGACTGTTAACAATATCCATCGTAAAAATGAAGTTAATCTTGTTGATATTGAAAAAATTCCGTTAGATGATCCAAAAGTTTTTGATTTATTAAAAGCGTGTAATACAACCGCTGTCTTTCAGCTAGAATCTCGCGGTATGAAAGACTTGGTTAAACGTCTGCAGCCAGACGAATTTGAAGAAATTATTGCATTAGTCGCGTTGTTTAGACCAGGTCCTTTGCAATCAGGCATGGTTGATGATTTTATTAATCGTAAACATGGTCGTGAAAGGCCAGAATATCTACACCCCAAATTAACGCAGATTTTAAAACCCACCTATGGGGTTATTTTATATCAAGAGCAAGTGATGCAAATTGCGCAGGTATTAGCGGGGTATACCCTAGGGGCTGCTGATTTGTTAAGACGTGCGATGGGCAAGAAAAAACCAGAAGAAATGGAAAAGCAACGTGCTATTTTTGTACAAGGTGCTGTAGAGCGTGGTGTTAGCGAACATAATGCAACCCATATTTTCGATTTAATGGAAAAATTTGCAGGTTATGGTTTTAATAAATCGCATTCTGCTGCTTATGCTTTAATTACGTATCAAACAGCTTGGTTAAAAACGCATTATAAAGAAGCTTTTATGGCGGCGGTTTTATCTTCCGATATGGCCAATACCGATAAAATCGTTACATTCGTGCATGAATGTGCAGAAAATAAAATAACCATTTTGCCACCCAATGTTAATCAAAGTTTATATAAATTTTCGGTAGATGAAAAAAATCAAATATTATTTGGATTGGGAGCCATTAAGGGGGTCGGTGAAGCAGCTATCGAGAGCATGATAGAAGCGAGATCAAAAAAGCCTTTTCAAGATTTATTTGATTTTTGTGCACGTGTCGATAGTCGTAAAGTGACTCGTCGTGTTTTAGAAGCTTTAATTCGGGCGGGTGCTTTTGATTGTTTTGGCACAGATTTTACACACCGTGCAGAATTAATGGAAACCCTAAAAGATGCGGTAACAGCAGCAGAGCAAATTTCCAAAAATCGGTTACGCGGTCAGGCAGATTTATTCGGCGATTCTTTTTCAGCGGAAGATATCAAGGCGTCTGTTAAACCTAAAACTAGTGAGCCATGGTCTGAAACCCTTCGTCTACAAGGTGAAAAGGATTCTTTAGGCCTTTATTTAACAGGGCATCCTTTGGCACAACACGAAGAAGAGCTATCTCAGATATGCACCAGTACGATTCGAGATCTCAAAGTAGAGCGTAATCGTCGTTATGTCATCGCCGGTTTGATTATTGCCGTTAGAACGCTGATTACACGCAAGGGTGATAGAATGGCTTTTGTAACCTTAGATGATAGAACGGGTAGGCAAGAAATTGCGGTGTTCTCTGATCTTTATCGCGAAAATAAAGAATTGTTAGTCAAAGATAATCTGATCATCGTTACGGGTGAGGTGAGCATCGATAACTATTCGGGTGGTTATAAAATGCGTTGTATGGAAATCATGAGTCTAGAAAAATCCCGATTAAAATCTGCTACTCCAATAGATCTTTTAAGATGTTTTAAACCCGATTACGCAATAATTTCTGCCTGGCGAAAATAAGACATTCAGACACCCACGAATAGAACTGCTTTTATATATTTATTATTTAAATATATCAAATAGAGGTAGAGAACCGCTGGACGTTCTTAAAAATGATTTAATCACTATTATCGCAACTAATGCGCCTTATTATTTAGATCCAAAATATGCAAAGAATATGGCAGGAATTCGAAGTGGCGTAGGTATAAATTTTGCTGTTTTGCAAAAGCTTCTAAAAAAAGAACCGGAAGTTGACCGATTAGAAAAACCTGCTGCAGCTGCAGAGATGGCTAGAACGGAGACAAGCCCACAAGAGATAAAAGATGCAGCTAAAGAGAAAGATGCAACTACACTCCAAAAATTGATGACTACAATTTGGAGTGGAGATTTAAATGGATACCCAAAATTTATAGATCCCGCTACCTCATTAATAGATCCCGATGCCTTCAAAAATTCTGGGTATAACTATATTCAAACACAAAAGATTTCTTTGGAGATAGAAAAAACAGGATTTTGTAAGAAAGAGGTCAACAATGATTTTTGGATTGGGATTGATACAGTAGAATTTGAGCAGCCTTCGATTGACCCGGTACCGGCTCCACCAAGAAAACGCAAAGGAACGCCTTCAGGAAGTAAGAAGAAAAAAACAAAAACTTCATCTTTATTCTTCTTTAACATTAATGCTAATGCTTTTACGATTGCATCAAGTTCAGCAAAAGGTGATATCCTTCTGGTTAAAGGCTCTGATTTTGATAAGTTCGTTAGCTTATTATCCGATAATCAACTTGTTATAAATGCTAGCCCATCTCAGCAAGGTGCAACCTGGAGCATTCAAGGCTCATTAGGGGGTAGTGTAGGGAATTGGTTTACAGAATTAAGTTTTAATCAACCACAAATAACAATAACAGGCTCGTTAGATGCTTCTAAAAACTTAAATGTTCAATATAAAGATGTTAAGTGGATATTGGAAATTGATAAAAATGTTTTAAATTCAGAAAGTGATCTTACCTTTGATGGTGTGTTTCAGCAGCCGGCGGATAATACCGTTATTTTTTCATTATCTTCTGCATCACAAGCTGTTTCTGTTTCTGTTTCAGCTTTGGCTAATGCAAGCTTTGTTGGATATATAAGTTCTGACGAAGCTAGCACTTTCGAAAATTTATTAAAGATAATATCTCCGAACACTTTAAGTAGTGTTTTAGATCCTAAAACCACTCAAATTGTATTTAATCCACAAGGTTTTGGAACACAAATAAGTCTTGTTAATGCACTAGCTCCCTTAGATCTTAAGTTTTTAAAATTTGATAACTTGTTGTTAAGTTTTCCTACGACTAATCGAAGGCTTAATGAAAGTTATATTTCATGTCAGTCTTCTTTTACTTTTTCAGCTCAAGGTACAATTACTGGTAGCAGCAACCCTATAAATATAGGTGATGTGTTTGTTTCTTTAGGTAAAGATGGGTCAGGAACGTTTTCTTTTGAAGCAGGATCAGGACTTACATTAGATGTACTGTCTCAAAGTCTATTTCCTGGAAATACGTTATCACAGAACTTAAAAAATTTAGGAATCGACATAGATATTTTAAAACAAGCTATCATTCGTTTTGAATTAAATCCTACTCCTTCATTAACTTCTGTTGAATTAGTAACTGAAATAAATTTTTTAAAGTATAAACTCGATACTCATATATCGTGGCCGGCAGGTTATTTGTGGGGTGCTTTAACACCAGACATGATTGAACCTTCTAGTATCAGTCCTGAAGATCAAGATGAGACTACGCCTCAGATTAGTAAGATCGAATTTTCTGATTTTGCAAATAAGCATAGTGTATCAATTCCAGATAAGGAACTTGCTTCGTGGAAGCTCGCAAATTTGAGTTTTTCAGCTTCTCCTAGTTCAGGGTATTACAGCTTTAGTGTGGATTTAAATAATGGGCCGAGTGGACTTTGGCAATTTACTGATCAGATTGCGCTGACTGATATTGCCTTTGGACTAACAAAAAGTCAAACAGATCTGACTGTAAACCTTGGTGCTTCATTGAAGCTGGAAAGTACAGTGGTAGTTGTACAAGCAGATTATCAAAAAACAGCTGCAGTGTGGAATTTTTATGCTAACATTTCTCATATTTCTTTTAGTGATATTACCACCTTTTTATTAAATCTGCTTCTATTACATTTCCAACGATTAATTTAGATAATATATCATTAGCATTTGATAGTGCACGAACCTTTCACTTTTCTGGTGAGTTATGGTTTGATTCTGTAATGTTTGCTGTTGATGCAGATTCAAGTAAAAACGGAAAATTAATATCTGCTAAGTGGCAAAGCACTGATACTGCGTCCCTTAGTTTAACTCAGTTAGTGTCGCTGATGGATATTAAGTTACCCATTCCGACAGATTTAGATTTAAATTTTACAAGTGCTCAATTAGATTATTTGATGACAGACGATTCTGTAGCACAAAATCAAAATAGCAGACTATTTGTCTTTCAAGTTAGTCTACAGCTAGATGATAAACCCTTGAATGGGCAGTTGATGTTGTTTTCATTAAATAAAACTGATTTTAAGTATCTCTTTAATCTTAAATATGATTTTCCTAAAACTATTACAGGGATACCAGTGGTTAACGAAGTATCGTTACCATTACAAACTTTAGAATTTTTATTTTCTTCTTCCACAATCGCTAAAGAAGATGTAACTGCCGTTAATGTGCTGATTTCACAAATTGGCAGCTCGTCGCTGGTGCAAATTGACCGGGCTACTATAAATGCTGGGGCTAATCTAAGTATTCAGCTAGATCCAAGTATTCAGAAGGATCCAATTGAGTGGTCATTATCAACACCAGCCCAGAATATGGTTTTGCTAGCTGCAACAGATCCAACAGCTTCATCTATTAAATGGATTGACGTTCAAAAAACTTTTGGACCTATTGAATTGCGTAGGCTTGGGATAAATTATGATACTAAGCTTCGATTTTCTTTAGATGCTACTGTTTTATTGGGTGGATTAAAGATTAATGTACAAGGACTTTCGGTTGGGTTTAATTTAAGTGCTTTAAATAAGGTTGAGTTTAGTCTCAGTGGTTTAGGGTTAGATTATACGGTTGGGTCTTTAGAAATGGGAGGGAGTTTTAATAAGGGTGTTCCAAAACCACCTGATGAAGTGGAACACTACGAAGGAAGTATTGTTCTTAAAACACCTGTGTTTAGTATTGCAGCCATAGGTGCTTATAGCAAAATACATCAACAAGCTGCCAATGCTGATTTTATTTCGTTATTTATCTTTGGGCGTACAGAATCGAATGAACCGTTTGGTGGCCCTCCCTATTTATACGTTACTAATTTTGCAGGTGGATTTGGATATAATCAACGCATTCGGTTTCCCAACCAGGATGAAGTTGTGCGTTTTCCTTTAGTTGCTGGGGCGAGTAACCCAAGTATATTAGGCGGTGTTGGTGCAGACTTAGGTACAGTATTGACAAAACTTGAAACCCCAGACAGTGGCGAAGCTGCTTGGATAGTGCCAATACAAAGCCAAGAATGGCTAGCTTTTGGAATTGATTTTACAAGTTTTGAACTTGTTCAATCCAAAGCATTACTGCTCGTTAACGTTGGTGCGGAATTTTCGATAGGTTTGGTCGGGCGTTCTTGGATGCAATTACCCATGGCACCAGCGCCTGGCTTGGCTTATGTAGAAATGGGCTTAGAAGTTTTATTAAAGCCAGAGGAAGGTTTCTTTGGCATGACAGCTGTTTTAAGTCCTAACTCTTATGTATTAGATAAAAATTGCCATTTAACGGGTGGTTTTGCATTTTATGTTTGGTTTGGTGGAGAACATGCAGGGGATTTTGTGGTGACACTAGGTGGGTATCATCCAAATTTCCCTAAAAAGAATTATAGCTGGTATCCAGATGAACCTCGTCTTGGTTTTAATTGGCGTGTCAGCGACAGTATTAATATTTCTGGAGAAAGTTACTTTGCCTTAACGCCCTCGTGTGTTATGGCAGGAAGCAAGTTAGATGCCGAATATCATAGTGGTGATTTACGCGCGTGGTTTAAAGCTTACGCAGACTTTCTAATCGATTGGGCACCTTTTCATTATGAAGCCGGGATAGGAATAGATGTAGGTGCTTCTTATCGTTTAAATCTTTTATTCACCACTGTCAATTTAGAAGTAGATTTAAATGCTAATTTAGCTTTATGGGGTCCTCCATTAGGCGGGGAAGCACATATTAATTGGACAATTATTTCCTTTACTGTTGGTTTTGGGGCTGGTAGACAACCGACACCTGCCATCGGATGGAATGAGTTTAAGCAACAACTACCTACACAAAAAGACAATGCCAAAGTACAAGCTAACAAAATTACCGCTCAGAGTGGTTTAGTTCGTAGTAACAATGGCGTTTGGATAATTAGACTAGACCAATTTGCTTTTCAAACAGAATCAATTATTCCTGTTAATGGTATAACTTTTAATGGCAAAGCGCCAGATGGTAATAATGATGTACCTACAGTTTTGAATATTAAGCCAATGGGTAAAAAAGCGATTCAGTCTACCCATACAGTTTCTATTAATACAACGGGAGAAAATGATTGGCAAATTACGTCTTTAAAACGCAATGTGCCTGAAGCGTTATGGGGTGCACCGACGGACAGAGCACCCTCACCCGAAGCAAAAACTTTGCCCAATTGTTCGGTGGGACTGACTGTTACAGCACCAGCTTCTACAATAGGTGCTACAGCGGGTCCTATTAATATTAAAGATGCATTTGAAGATGTGGATACACAAAAAAGTGGTATATTGCCCTTAACCGAATCTCCTGTGGTGGATACTTCAGTACAAAGTGCGACGGATATTATTACGCGGATACAAAATTCACTTGTGACTACCGATCCAAGTGATCCTAAAAAAGTTATTCCAAATAAACAATGTACACTGCTTTTTAACTATCTACAGAGTCAGAATTACTTTTCAGCTACAGATAAGCTTGATCCTTTGGAACGTTTTACAAACCAGATACAACAACAGCTTACTGAAAAGCCTTTATTAAGAGCTAAATTTGGGTAACTTATGGTATTAAAAACAAGGAAGAGTACATATGTTTAGTTCGTTGCCACTACCAGTTGGGGATATTCAATTTTATGATAATTACCTACCAGCATTTAAGGATGGGACCTATACTATCAAGGTTAGTGCGAGTGTTACTTATGATGGTGATAAAGTAGGTACTAAAGAAGTAAAAGATAATAGCAATGATTTACCAGATATATCACAAAATTTTGCCGTCAGTGGCCCGCGGTTTAGCATAGGGTCGGAAGATATCCATGCTACTTATCCGCCGCAAAATAGCAGTGGTCAATTTGAGACACATTTGCCATACATGATATTTAACAAACGCGTATTACCTTGGGAGCGTGCTTTAGGACCCAGCGCTGATAAAGAAATTCCTTGGGTTGCTCTATTGGTTTTTGAGGAAGGAGAACTAGATGTTCTACCTAATGTTACATCTACCAAAGCTTTTACTCGAACTGTAAAAGACTGGCAAAATGATGCAACTGTCTTTAAAGCTAAAGGTTTGTCTTTTGATACTTCCGAATTAGATCAAAACTGTCAATTTATACAAATTCAAGCAGATATTTTTCGTAAGCTTGTTCCACATTTATCAGAATTGAAGTATTTAACACATTGTCGACAAATTAATACAGGAGGCCAAGAAACCTTAGGTATTAATGATACTGGATGGTTTGCAGTAACAGTAAGCAATCGTTTTCCAAAAGCGCCTGAAGCTGGACAGTCAACCAATATTGTTCATCTTGTCTCTTTAGAAGGGCTGGCGGATAGTTTGGAAGATGCAACAATTACGGAACCGTTGCAATTGATTTCGCTTGCCAGTTGGACTTTTACATGTTTACCAGATCCTAAAGAAAATTTTGAAGGTTTAATGGATAATATTGCCACTGAAGAAAGCACGAACAAGGGGACTTTAACTTTGCCCTTAGAGAGTGGTGTAAATGTTCCGCCTGCGATTAATCAATATTTCAGTCGAGGCTATGCACCCTTAACCTATCAAACACGCACGGCGGAAAATGCTTTTGCTTGGTATAAAGGTCCTTTAACCCCCAATGCGATTGCACCCACACCAGTTTTAGAAATATCCTCAAAAACAGGTAATGCGGCTATTATTTATGATGAACAAAATGGTGTGTTTGATCTGAGTTACGCAGCAGCTTGGCAATTAGGAAGAAGTTTGGCTTTGCAAGATGCTAATTTTACACAAACCTTGATGCAACTTCGGCTGCAACAAAAGAAAGATTTATATACTAAATTAAGAGAATCAGAAATAGCGGAAATAACTGATACAGTTCCTAGTATGCATGGAAAACCGTTGAACAAGCTTATTTTACATGCATTTGCTAGCGGTCTTAAAGAACATGTTCAGGGCGTGTCTACACATAATTACGTAGCACAAGAGCAGCTAAGGGCTCCCAAAATGGCAACCGTAGCGCTTACTCGTTTTGAGAAATATAAACAACGTGTAGATCGTCTTAAAGCATTGCATCATAATATTGCAGTTGATCCTGAACCGCTTTCTATACCCAGTAGTTTGATAGATTGGGTAAATCAATTGGTGTTATTAAAAGGGATCCCTTTTCAGTATTTAGTGCCACATAATTTGATGTTACCCAGCGAAACGATACGTTTTTTTTATGTTGATCCAAACTGGATAGATAGACTAATAGATGGTGCTTTTAGTATTGGTCTACACTGCGAACAGGATATCACATTTAATGAACAAATTAAAACGCAAGTTAAAAAAAGCATAAATGCTTATCCGGTTAGTGGATTTTTATTAAGATCTCAAGTGGTTTCGGGTTGGCCAGGACTATTAGTAAGAATTGATGATACAGATGATCCCTCAGATATTTTAAGAAAAGACTTGTTAGCATCCACTGTTTTTTTTGTGTTGTTCCAAAAAAATCCCTCAGAACAAATTCAGATTTGTCAGCCTAGAGAACAGTTGAGCTTTGGTGTAGAAGGAGATAACCTTACAACAAATGCTGAAATTGTTTTGCGTGCAATTACGGGTGCAGATTTGGGTAAAGCACTAGGGCCCACACAAACGCTTCAGGTGGAAAATTATTTACGTGTTGGAGATCGCGTTCTAAACATTGGACCTTCTATCAATCCGCCTCCTTCCCCTAAAGATACCACGCTTTTAACGGCCTTTAAAACCACCTTTCAAAAAGACTTGTCTCCAGCGGAAATGGCAATCCAATTTGTGAGATCGCCTTTGGATACACCCTTTAAAATTTCAAAGTCTTTATAAGGATATCAGGTATGCCACAAAACAATGATGATGCTTTACTTGTACCTTGCGAGGTAAATGCTTGGGTTGTTAATCAAGGTGTATTAAATGCGGGAAGTGATCCCACTAAAACGATTAGACGTTGGGTAAATACTTATTCCGAGCTTAGTAACTTTAATTCTCCGGAACAAACGCCTTTTTCAGGTGAAAGCACACTTTCAACAGGGATTTATCTTGATTGGAAGTTACCAAAAGGTCTACGTCATGGATTACAACTAGATCCAAAAGAGCCCATTCGTTTTCCAGAGGTACCAAAGCGATGGTTGGTTGTTCGTGTTTCTGGTCCGTTACAGCAAAGGGTGGCTACGGGGTGGGTTGTTGAAAGTAATTACTTAGAGGATGATACGGGTGCTACCTTTCCTAATCCACAAAATTCGGGTCAAATTTTGTTAGGGCGAGCAGTCCCTTTAGATCAGTGGTCAGAAACCAGCCAACAAAATCCCAGTCAATTTTTAAAATCTTTAACCGCTGTTTCTAATGGAGATGTCAGTTTTACGGCATTTCAGTCGTATCATCAAAATGTGTTTTCATTTTATGATCCTTTGACGGGGATTGATCAGGATACGGTCAGTTATTTTGTTTTAGGATGGTATTCAGATCTCAGCCAAGATTTAATTTTCTTACTTAAACCAACTAGCGGTGTAAAAGATATATGGAATGATTGGTATGGAAAGCTACAACACGATTACTTGTGTGAATTTGATGGGATCCCTTTTCAGAATAATCCCACTGATAGTGACAAAGCAAATATCACGAATTTGTATAATAATTTACAAAGGACGGTTTGTCATGGTATGTCAACTGCCATTCTATGGGATAGAAGTTCAACAAAAGCACCACCTTCTAAAGAAGATCAAGTTGATAAAGCTAATCTGAATCTTGCCTTCGGAAATACTGCGTTTGATGCATTAGAAGTTTTAACACAAAAGCTACCTGGTTCTATTCCTAGCCTATTGCTTAAAGCATTCAATCAGGGGTTATTAAAACGATTAGAAGAAATGGATGGAGAAGAAATTTTAGCACAAGAACAACATCAGACTGGCTTTAGTTCTGTATCTGGTGGTATGCAATGGACAATTGTATCAGAAGAAAATCAGGATACTGATCAAACAATTGATACTTCATTACCGGACGATGTAATTGCAAAACTAGATAAGTTGAATCAAAGTCAAGCCGATTTAGAAATAAAAAATCGCTTTTTACAAAATGCACAATGGGATCTTTATATGTTATGGTGTAAGCATAACCGGGTAGATCAAGAGGTAAGCGATTATTTTTCCAACCCGCCCACAACCACATTAGCAGATTTAGAAAAAACTTTAGATCCTACAACAGATACTAGTTTCTTGACCAGAGTGGTATCATTGCAACAAGCCGTCAATACACTTCAAACGGATATTCAAAGTCAATGTAATATCTTGGCAGCTGAATTACAAAAGTTACCTGTTCCTCTAGTGCTAAAATCTAAGCCCGCTGAAAATTTCTGGAAGCCACGCGATCCGGTTGTGTTAATAACGGGTATTCAATCTCCTGGTTTAGAAAGTACCGACAGTACATCTTGTCGTGTTCCCAGTCAATTAAATGCATTAAATATACAATATGATCTTAATGGAGCAAAGACTCAGAAATCTACAACAAATATTCCCGTATTAGATATAAGTAAGATTCCATCTACAGCAAATTTTTTATGGAAAGAATTTTTGTTGGTAGATAATATTATTTGTTCGGGTGGAGAAAATTTAACTTCTGCGGATCCTAATTATTTTTTACCAAGTATAGGAATAGAAAAATGGCAGCAACCTTGGTCTCCTCTTTTTCTAGAGTGGAAAATTAACTGGCATTCTATACTCTTTACAAATTGGCAATTTAGTGATCAAACTTATTTGTTGCAGGGTTTAGATAAATTACCAGATCCTAGAACGTTTATAGGCAGAACTTTTTTAACACCGCAGGCTAGTTTTTCATTTAAGTCTAAGTTAATTCAACTCTTAGAACAACATCCCGATATAGCTACAGATTTTCCGGATATTAATACAAAGGACTTTATACAACAGATAGAACAATGGGATTTGCTTTCTCAAACATTAAGCGGATTACATTTAAACTTTATTCATCAAGATCCACGAATCAACCGTATTCCTAATAGTGACAACGCAGCGGAGGCGCCTCTTCGAACTGCCATGGAAGAACAAATGTATGCTGCCCCTGTCAATAATATTCCATTGCCATCTGATCCTTGGAGTATTCCACCTTCTGGTTTTCAACCTGTACGTCATGGGCAATTCTCTGTAGAGAGGTTAAGTGTTATTGATAGTTTTGGTCAAGCTATTGATATAGTCACTCAAACGGGTAGTTCCAAAATCCCTTTGGTGAGTGATGCTTTGAAAGCAGATCCTAAGCATATTGCCGGTGGTGGGATGCCGGATGGGGTAGTACAGCTCTCTCCACGGGTAGTACAAGCAAGTCGGTTATCATTAGATTGGATAGATAGCCAAGATCAGCAAAAAACTCTCAGTTTAAATGCAAAAGCCAATCCTGTTTGTGGGTGGCTTTTACCCAATTATTTAGATCAAGCTTTACAAATTTATTCGCCTGAAGGTTATGTATTAGGAGAACTGTCTCGCACTGATGAGGGGATTGTTTTTGAGCCAGCGCCTTACGCATCTTACGTGAGTGTGACAGACATAACAGCAAAATATCCCGAGTTAGGAAATATGTTGACTATGCTGCAAGATACTAAAAATCCTCAAACTGCTAAAGTTAACTACGAAGGCTTTTTAGAGGTAATTGATGCTGCCTTAGAATTTAAAATGTTCGCAAGTACACGTTTTTTACGTTATGAATCAGCACTAATGGGTAGACCATTGGCACTAGTACGTGCACAGTGGCAACTGGATTTAGTACAATTGCCTTATTCAGATCAAGCTTGGCCTGAATTACCCACGCTTTTAAAAAATTTACCCTCTTTACAAGACCCTTTTCCTTCGCGTATTCAAGCACAAACTGAAGATGTAACTTTAAAGAGTTATTCGTTTCCTATCCGATTAGGGAATGCAAATTTAACGCAAGACGGTTTAATAGGCTATTTCTTGCAAAGTAGCACCCAGACAAATTATCAAACCTTCTGCTCAGTTTATTCACCAACAAGCATAAGTTCTTACGTTCAACTCATTACGGGACAAGAGTTTCAGTTACAGTTAACGAATGGTAGTATTTTACGGACTACGCTTTTATTAGATCCGGTTGCCCCCATTCATGCTTATAGTGATATTTTGCCGGTTTATAGCAATAGTTTACCGATGAATTTTGTTGATCAAGCTTTGAAGCAAATGGCAGTGACTTTTAGGGTGGGGCCTTTATTAACGCTAAAACACCAAATGCCTTTAAGTCAACCATTAAGTATTCGTATGCCCACACCTGGCATAGGTAAATCTTGGGAATGGATAGAAAGAGTAGGTGTTTCTGGTCAACCGAACGACGATTGGCAAAGTTTTAGTTTGACACCAAGTGATACTGTTGCTCGTTTTGAATCGCAACCGTATACTTTAATCGATGGATGGTTAAGTATACCATTAACTGCAAAAAAATCGTCTTATACTGTTTTAAAGGATGCAAAAAGAACGTCGGCTTTACAAAAAGTTAAAGTATTACCTCAGCCTAAGAATATTGAGCAATCTTTTGATAGTGTTCGATTAGAAAAATATGAAGCCTCAACACGCCCCAAGGCTCTTTTGTTCAGTTTTATATCAAAGCCAACAGATAAACATGTTAAAAAATTACAAAAATGGCTAAGTTCAATAAATGCCATGGGTCGTTGGCGGGTTGAGCGTATTGCAAATACTTTGCTGATACAATTCCAGTCAACAAAGCCAAATAAAGCACAAGAAGAAAAAATTGTAAATACATTGCTGCTTTCTTTAAAAGAATTGCCAGAATGGAATGATATTAACACAGCAGAACGAGAAGGCTCTAATTTACTTATACAATGCCAGCAAAACAATGTAGAAAAATATGAACAAATATTAGATGAGGTATTAGGTATACATCAACCGCCACAAACAAGGTTTTGTGCTGTTAGTTGAAGAATTTTTTCTGGTAAAAACTGAAGGATATTTAGTAGAATATTTTATAAGGAGTTAACCTCGTGTTTAGCACTTCATCACTTATATTAATTTATAGTATAAATTCTAACCCAAATCCTGTACAGGTCTCTAGTGCTGATTCACCTAGGATTGCTGAAATAGACATTGTATTTGGTAATTCTTCTTCTAATGTTATTAATTTGAAAGAATTAGATATAAAAATTCCAGTTGGAGATAATGAACAGGAGTTAACAGCAGATGCAACTAGTATTAGTTATCAGGTAACTCCTAATGGAACATCACAAAGCCCTATTTGGGATATGAGTTCAAGTGCTGGGACAGTGAGCCTAAAATCGCATAATGGAAATCCGGTTTCCATTACCACAGCAGGGTTTGCTATACAATTATCTAATATTAAAATTAATATGGTCGTAGGACCGTGTTTTTTGCGCGTAACGGAAATAACAGAAACAACGGTAAATAACGGGGAACTTCAGTGTGCTAAATTTCCCGCTACTTTCTCTTTGAATAATTTTGTTGCGAGGGACAGTGCTGATGTAATAATATCAAATCCAGTAAATCCACAAACGTCAATTTGGCTAACTTGGGATGCAAATCTTATTCCGAATTCAACCTTAATGTTACTCTGGGATAATCAACAGCCTATTGATGTAACAAAATATTCTGTTTCAGGGAGTAACTGTTTTCGGTATCCAAACGATACTACAGGAATTCTAATAAATAATGATAATAAGACATTTACGCTACAGGCCAATTATAAAATGTCAGATAATACTGTTTTACAATCGATTTATCAATATACCGTTCTTGTAGTACATCCTGCGGAAATTAAAACCTTTACGGTTATCCCCCAACGCAAGAATGTTGATGATAAAATATGGCTTGGTGAAACAGTAACAATAACATGGACAACTAATGATGCTACTGCTTATTGTCAGCTTTTTAGGAATGAAGATCAAATTAAAGAACCTTCTGAAGGCGAGTTTAGTAAACACAATGTTACATATATAGACAGCCCTTCTTGTACACCTAACTATAAACTACTAGCTTACAATAATGCTAAATTAGAAAAAGATAGTAGACAATACACGACAATAGAGGTTTATCAATGGAAAACATTAGAACCTCCTATACCTATAACTTTTCCTTCCGATATCGCCATTACACCTGATAGCTCATATGCTTATGTAACAAACACAATAGTAACAAATCCAACATTTAAATTAGGTGGCGGTGTTCAAAATAGCCTTTCTGTGATAGATATTAATACGAACACCGTTTTAACCAACCCGACTGTTTTAGGAGATGACAAGTTTAATCGTGGATTTGCACCAGGTCTAGCGATTATTCCAAATAGCAAAAATGCTTTTGTTGCAAATACAATATTTTCGTCATCTGATAACAACAAACAAGGATGCAATCTTTCGGTAGTTGATGTGACGAATACCAAAGTTTTAAGCAGTTTTGTTGAACCCATGACACCATTAGAAAAACTTCCTTCGGATATCAAGATTTCACCAGATGAGAAACATGCATATATAGCAAATTTTGGTAATAACAGTATTTCTGAAATAGACATTACTAAACAACCATTTATGCCAGTTAGCGGATCTCCGTTTAGTTTAAAGTTTACGCCTATTAGTATGGCCTTTACCTCGAGTGGCTATTCATATATAACAGCCACAGATAGTAATGTCTACTTTTTTGCAGGGACTGATTTTTCAAAATCATCTATTCCTATGCCTATAAAAATAGATACTATTTTACCAATGGAATATCTTTGGGATATAGTTATTACTCCTGATAACCAATCTGCTTGTGTTTTAGGTGCCGTTCAATCACATATTACAGAATTCCCGTGGCAACTAAACAGCCCTTATGTCGCTTTCATTAAAATTGCTACTAATCAGTTGAAAACAGCATTTTTATTGGAAAATTTGCGCTACTCTATTGAGCCTCCTTCTTTTATTCCGGGTGGAATAGCTATTACTTTCGATGAAAATCATGTGTATGCATCAGGAGCCGTGCTTGAATATTCCGATAACAATTACATTTACGTGGGTAAAGTCTATGCAATAGATATTGCCGCGAATACAGTGTCTACATTACTAGAGCTAGAAAAATCTCAGTATCCTACTGGTATTGCCATTACACAGGATGGTTTGTGCGCCTATGTAACAAATATAGATTTATCAAATGTTACTAATAGTGGTATCTCTGTAATAGATATTAATAATAAGAAGATTCTGTCAGAATGTGCTATATCATTAACAGGGCTTATTCCAATAAGCATAAAAATAACACCAGATTGGAACAATTTATGTGTTTTAAATATAAATAGCAATCGTTTTCCGACTATTACAATAATAGATATTGCTACAAATAAAATTTTTCCTTCGCCTCCAGAGCCCAAACCTTGGGATATTGCT
>JBGAIP010000011.1:0-43918 GCA_044225395.1 Gammaproteobacteria bacterium | reverse complement strand
CTCTATAACGAAAAAGACGAAGTCATAGGCGTTGCAACCGGAGACGTTGGCATTGATAAGCACGGTCAACACAAACCCTCGTACCAACCCGGCATTGCATTACACGCAAAATATACTTTGTTTGCCGAAGGTGCTAGAGGTTCTCTCACAAAAACGATTTGTCAAAAGTATCAGCTACAAAAAACATCTGATCCTCAAACTTATGGCATTGGCATAAAAGAAATCTGGGAAATATCACCTGAAAAACATCAGTTGGGCAAGATTACACATACGGTAGGCTGGCCGCTAAAAGCAGATACTTACGGTGGATCTTTTATTTACCATTTGGATCACAACAAAATTTCCATTGGTTTTGTGGTCTGCTTAGATTACGTGAATCCGTATTTAGATCCCTATCAAGAATTCCAGCGTTTTAAACAACATCCTGCCATACGAACTTTACTCGAAGGCGGACAGCGTATTGCCTACGGTGCCCGCGCTTTAAACGAAGGCGGATTACAAGCGATACCCAAACTGGCTTTTCCGGGTGGTTTATTAGTAGGTTGCGCTGCAGGTTTTTTAAATGTACCTAAGATTAAAGGCAATCATACCGCCATGAAGTCTGGCATGTTAGCAGCAGAAGTTATCTTTGAGGAATTAAGCAAAAAACATCCTAGACACGATCGCACACTACACTCCTACGAAACCGCCATTCGACAATCGTGGATTTGGCAAGAACTATATCAAGCACGTAACATTAGACCGGCTTTTAAAGGCTGGTGTGGATTATGGAAAGGTTTATTTTATGCAGCATTGGATACTTTTTTATTTCGTGGTCGTGCACCTTGGACTTTTCATCACACTCCCGATCATTTATCTTTAAAAAAAGCAGCCGCTTGCAAACCCATCGATTATCCAAAACCCGATAATAAAATATCTTTCGACAAATTAACATCGTTACAGTTTTCAAATACTTATCATGAGGCTGATCAACCCATTCACTTACAACTGCTAGACGCTAAGATTCCCCTGTCTGTTAATCTGCCATTGTACGATGCACCTGAACAGCGCTACTGTCCCGCCAGTGTTTATGAAATTGTTCAAGATGCAGAAAAAAAACCCTATTTACAAATCAACGCACAAAACTGTTTACATTGTAAAACCTGCGATATTAAAGATCCGACGCAGAACATTCGTTGGGTTCCACCCGAGGGTGGGGGCGGACCGCATTATTCAGAGATGTAAATGCACTGAATGCCTATACAATAACGTTATTTAATTGACTTTTTAAGTATTTTTCGCTTGTAATAGCCCAATATATATGGCTTAATAACTTAAATAATTTTTGGAGGTTCATAATGTCTATTTATAAGATTGATAGTTTGAGTGCATTGAACGATTTTTCGAGACTTTCGACGCATGAGCGTGCAAAGTTAACTACACTGACAATAGAATCAACTCCGCGTTGGTCTTTGCATGTAGACGTAGCGACTCAATTTAAAATATTGCCTGAATCCCTAAGCCAATGCAAACAATTACAAACCGTTGTACTATATGATAGTTTCTTCCTCTCAAACCCTGACCTTTTTATCGCATTAGGAAATGCAATAGCCGAATCCAAGCACATACAAATTGACTTGGGATTGTATAATATTGGTGCAATAGATGATAATTTAAAAAATGCATTATCCACTTGGCCCATAAAAAGACTGTCTCTAGCTAGAAATTCTAGAATACTAACGCCTAATTTCTGGTTAGTTATAGCGAACCTTCCCATTCAATCCATTGATTTCTCAAACTGTATATTCACGGTTGATAATTATAACGCTCTTCAAATGTTCCTGACACAATCCGAAACAGTGTCGGTACTTGATGTGAGCCACCATATCCTCCCCACAATAGGTCGTGATTATAAAGCGAAATTACATGCACTTCTTAACGCGCTGGCAGCAGGTAAACTCTTACAAAGACTCTATTTAGATGAGAATTCCCTTGCCGACTTAGATCCTGAAGACTTCGAGAAGTTTTGCGGTGTTTTAATCCAATTAAAAGAGTTACAATTCATTAGTTTAAGTAAGAATGAATTCTATAACTCAAAACGCTTTAAAGTCTTATGTCGTGATGTCTTGTCCCAACTCCCAAATTTACAGGCCATGAACTTACAACAGTCTCCATACTGGCAACATCCATCGACTCGACCGCTTGCCCCCTATGACAATGTATCCAAGGGGTTAGCATATCTCACAATGCTGTCTAACATAACAATAGGAGCACCAGGACAATTCCCTCAAGATATGCAAGTTCAGGCATTTCAAAAATCTTTTGACCCTATTAGAGAAAAGAATCGCGACAGATATCTAGCACCTTTTATCACTGTATCTTCAATTCTCCACCAATTGGGCTGCAATAAGGAAACTAGACTAGCAATTCTTAAGCAGGTATTTTCACGCCACTATGCTAAGCTCGCAGAATCAGTTGACAATAGTATCAGCAACGTTTTTGAACGGCGAAAACAGCGAATGTTAACTTTAGAAGAATTCACAGCACTATCTCCTGAACGTTGCGCGGTTCTTAATACATTTAATGTAACAACACAATCCATTGGTAAAGGCTGTGTCGAAATTAACAATCTCAGTCAACAATTATCATCTCCTGATGAAACAGGCAATCAGATAATACGTCAGTTGCACGATAACCTTCTCCGATGTGACGTCTTACACACATTTTCTTTAAATGAAGAGCTGTCTACTTCACAGGTTGATGGATTAATAGCACTCGGTAAAATATGTGCTGCACAGCCTTTATTAAAGACATTTGAAATCATTTACAGCCGTCACAGCTGGGATACCTATGGCTTCAATAAAGAAATGGTTCAAAAACTTACTTCAAGCCTAGAAAAACTTCAAAACGAGTTTAAAAACATAGGCTTTAAAACTCAAAAAATCACTTCAACTCAATATTCAGGTGATATAATGAGTGGGAATTCTCCAAGGATAGACGAAACACCAATTGCCCCCCAAGACATTCCAAGTGTCCTTGAAAATAGAATCATTAGCGCTGATCGTTTTTCAGTATATGGCGCAACGCTTACTTTTAAATTTGCACGTAAATGTAAAGCACAGGTTGTTGCTGAAGAACAACCTGAAAATAGGTTACGCATTTCAAACGGCTAAAAGCCTCTTTTTGAGCCCTCATCCGCCCTATCCGGTACCTTCTCCCAAATAAAATTTGGGAGAAGGTATCGCACTGAATGCATATACAATTAAAATCCCCGCTGCCTTATTACCTCATACAAACAAACACCTGCAGCAACAGAAACATTTAAACTTTCGACTACACCCATCATTGGGATCTGCATTAAGATATCGCAATGTTCTTCGGTTAAACGCCTAAGACCTGTGCCTTCTGCACCTAAAACGATAGCCACAGGGCCTTTAAGATCGACTTGGTATAATGATTGGGTTGTTTGTAAGGATGTACCCATAATCCACACACCTAATTTTTTTAATTCTTCTAAAGTGCGTACTAAATTCGTGACTTGTACAACTGGAACGGTTTCGGCTGCACCACTCGCGACTTTACGCACTACAGGGGTTAATCCCACCGAGCGATCTTTGGGGATAATAACCGCTGTTACACCAGCCGCATCGGCTGTACGCAAACAAGCACCTAAATTATGGGGATCTTGTATACCATCTAAAATTAAAAACAAAGGTGGCTTTTTGGCAGCATTAATTAAATCAGCCAAATCATCTTGTGTTAATAAAGGCTGCAAACGCACTTTGGCAGCAACACCTTGATGATTGATGTCGGGCAACCACTGGTCTAATTGTTTTTTAGAAACTTTATTAACCATTAACCCCATTTTTTTGGCTAAAGTGACTAAAGCCAATAACGAAGCATTGTCTGTCGTATCTTGAACATGTAATTCTAAAAACTGCTCGGGTTTTGAATTTAATAGTTGTTCTATTGTATGGATACCATAAATTAAATCTTCACGCATTTATTCAGCTCTTTTTTTAGACTTTTTTTTCTTTTTTTGTGTGCGTTTTTTTCTGCTCTTTCTATTTTTGGATTCTCCTTTTTTTCGATCCCTCATTTTTTTCTTGCTGGCTTCTGGGGCACCTATCAGTTCAAAATCAATTTTGCGATCGTCTATATCGACTTTAATGACCTTCACTTTAACACTACCGCCGAGTTTATATTCAATACCCGAGCGTTCACCGACCAGACGATGATGAATAGAATCGAAGAAATAATAATCATTTCTTAAACTCGTCACATGCACCAATCCATCGATATAAATATCTTTTAATTCTACAAAGAATCCAAAACGCGTAACACCCGAGATAATGCCCTCAAATTCTTCACCAATGTGTTTTTGAATATACTGACATTTTAACCATCGCACCGCATCTCGGGTTGCATCGTCTGCACGTCGTTCGGTTGTAGAAGTATGATCACCTAATCTAACAAGTGATTCTTGAAATACCTCTGTACTGGCTTCAGCAATCTTCTTTTCGGTCCATTGACCGCGTAATACCGCACGAATTTGGCGATGTACCAACAGATCGGGATAACGTCTAATGGGAGAGGTAAAATGACAATACGCCGGATACGCTAATCCGAAATGCCCCAAATTATCTTTTGAATAAACCGCTTGGCTTAAAGAGCGCAATAACACCATTTGGATAATATTGGCATCAGAACGTTTTTGAATAGATTGCAGTAGCGCTGCGTAATCTAAAGGTTGTGGTTTTTTACCACCGCCTAAGGGTAAACCCAATTCACTTAAAAATACTTTTAGATCGGCTAATTTTTCTTCAGGCGGCCCTTCGTGGTTACGATAAAGCCCTGGCAATTTATGTTTCTTCAAAAAGCGTGCACAAGCAACGTTGGCACTTAACATACATTCTTCGATTATCTTATGTGCATCGTTGCGCGTAACCGGCTCTATGCGGCTAATTTTGCCGTCTTTACCAAAAATAATACGGGTCTCGACCGTTTCAAAATCAATCGCACCACGCGCTTCACGTGCTTCTTTTAAAACATGATAAAGCTTGGATAACGCCTGTAAATGGGGTAACAACGGGGCATATTGTGTTTTAAGTTTTTCGTTACCCTCTGCCAACAAAGCTGCTACTTTAGTATAGGTTAAACGAGCATGCGATCGCATTATCCCTTCTTGAAATTCATAGCGTGTGGTTTTACCTTCGTTATTAATGTTCATGATACAAACCATACACAGGCGATCAACATCAGGTTTAAGCGAACACAAACCATTTGATAATATTTCAGGTAACATGGGGATCACTTGTCCCGGAAAATAAACAGACGTACCTCGTTCTTGTGCTTCAGTATCTAAAGCTGTCCCTGGACGCACATAAAAACTCACATCGGCAATCGCAACCGTTAAGCGAAAGCCACCATCACGTTTTTCTTCGCAAAAAACCGCATCATCAAAATCTTTAGCGTCTTCGCCGTCAATAGTAACTAAAGGCACATCACGCAAATCTAAACGCCCACGCTTAGCAGCACTAGACACTTCCTCGGATAATTGGCCAATCTCTTTTAAAACACCTTCAGGAAAAATATGGGGTAAATTGTACGCGCGAGAAGCAGCTTTAATTTCTATGCCTGGCGTATTTTCTGAACCTAACACTTCTAAGACTTGTCCTAAGGGTTCTGTCCAACGGGTCGATTGTTTCTCTAAAGCAACCACCACAATCATGCCATCTTGTGCACCATGTTCTTTACCTTGGGGAATTAAAATATTTTGCGCAACTTCTTTACCATGTGGGATCACATGACAAAATCCAGCCTCTTGTACAAATCGGCCTGTTACCACAATACGTTGTTGTTCTATAATTTCGGCTAATCGGCCTTCTCTGGGTTGTTCACCTTTGATATCAATCGTAGAAACAACCACGCGATTACCTGTATAAACTGCATGTGCATCGTCCAAAGAGAGCAATATGCGATTGCTACCATCTTTAGGAATCACCCACGTCTTTGGGGGTCTACCCTTTTCTACAACAACTTTGCCTTCGACTAAAATGCGTTTACCTGCTGGCCAAAAGTAGCCGCCTCTTAGACGTTCCAGTTGTTCATCCCTAATCATGGCTTTAATACGTCTATACAGGGCTTCCTGCATTTCTTCGTCTTTGAGTTTTAATTCGGTTAGTAATTCATCATAAGTGGCCGGTTGGCCACGACGTTTGATGTGATCGGCTATAAATTCCCGACTGGGAATAGGACGTTCATATTTAGCGGCCTCTCGGGCAGCATGGGGATCTGATTTGCTCGTTTTCTTACTCATGGTCCTATCATACCATTGACAACCCCTAAAAGTCTCTGTAAATTTTGGGTCAGAACCTAAAATCCTGCCGAGGTGGTGAAACTGGTAGACACGCAAGTTTCAGGTACTTGTGGGGGAAACTCTGTGGAGGTTCGAGTCCTCTCCTCGGCACCATTATCGAACCGCGTATAATAACGCAACGCCCATTAACATACTCATTAATCCCATCAGTCTTAACGCATTATTAGGCTGCCCTGCAATACGACCGATTGTTTTACGCCACGCTTCTGGCTTTATAAAAGGCAACATGCCTTCTATGACTAACACTAACGCCATTGCTGCAAAAAAATCTTGCCACATGTTATCTACTCTGTATAAATTAACTACTCACTGCTACCTGCAGTACCCACATTACCACCATTTCTAAAATACTTGAAAAAATCGCCGTCTGGTTTTAACACAAACACATCGGTTTTATTACCAAAGACATTTTTATACGCCTCTAAGCTACGGTAAAATCGATAGAATTCTGGCGATTTATTGTAACTATCAGCGTAAATTTGCGCCGCTTTTGCGTCACCCTCACCTCGTAAGCGTTCTGATTCTTTTTGTGCTTCTGCAATCATCACGCGCGCCATTCTATCGGCATCGGCACGAATAATAGCTGCTTTGGATTCACCACTGGCACGATAAGCAACCGCAACCCGTTTACGTTCGCTACTCATTCGCGCAAATACTTTATCATTCACCTCAGGTGGATATTCAACGCGGTTTACACGCACATCGACTATCTCCATACCATAGGGTAGAACATTATCATTCGCACGTTTTCGTAATTTTTCCATCAGATCATTTCGATTCCCAGAGACCACATTCTGTAAAGTGCGTTGTCCAAACTCGGAATGTAAAACACCTTTTACATTTTGTCGTAATAATTGCTCAGCACGATCGCGTCCACCTAATCCATCCGACATACCATAAGTGGTATTGTAAAATAGCGCAAAATCTTTAATACGCCATTGAACAAATAAATCCACTAATAACACTTCTTTTTCTTTTGTGACGATACGTTCTGATGGCACCTCTGTCATGCTAAGACGCATATCAAAAATATGCACCACATCGATCATAGGCAGTTTCCAGTGAATACCAGGGCCATACACTTTTACATGCCCATTAGCGTCTTTTTGCAGTTCGCCTAATCGCGCAATAATGCCGCGGTCGGTTTCATAAACGGTATAGACTGTTAAGCTTAATAATGCCAAAACAACGGCAACAAGAATGGCTAAAGATCGCAAAGATTTAATCATGGGTTTTTCTCCTTCAGTTGCGATACCGCCGACATTTGCTCTTCTATATTCGTTGGTTCTTTAGCGTAATCTGTCATAAAACGATCTAGGGGTAAATAAATCATATTATTGCCAAGTCCGGAATCGACAACCACTTTACTCACCTTATCTAAAATTTGTTCCATGGTATCTAAATACAATCGCGTTTGCATAACTTTAGGCGCTTTTAAATACTGAGGTAAAACCAAATTAAAGCGTTGCACATTTCCTTCTGCCACTAAAATAGTTTCCTGTTTATATCCAAGCGCTTCGTTTCGTAAACGTTCTGCATTACCTTTGGCTCTAGGCAACACCTCGTTCTCGTAGCCACGTGCCTGATTCACCAATCGCTCTTCATCGGCAGATGCTTTAATCACTTCATCAAATGCTGCTCGCACTTCATCAGGTGCTTTTGCAAATTGCATAACAACATCCAAAACGGCTAAGCCTGTATGATATTGCTTTAGGGTCTCAATCATCTGATCTTTAATAGCCGTTGCAATTTCAGAACGTTTTGAAGTTAGCACTTCATCCATGGTCGATTGCCCCAACACTTGGCGCAATGCGCTTTCAGCAGATTGATCTAAACTGCGAACCGGATTGACGACATTAAATAAATAAGATCTGACATCTTCATTATCGTCCCCTACACGATATTGCACCGCAACACCGACAGACACAATATTGCCATCGCGAGTCAGCATTAAACCACTGTGATCACTGGTTGCCACTTGCTCTACATTCACCACTTCTTTAGATTCAATAAGTGGTGGCAGCCAGTGAGGCCCTGGATTTTCTGTACGAACATATTTTCCAAAACGCGTAACAACCGCACGTTCCGGTGGATCAACAATATAAATACCGCTGATAATATACAATACAAGTATCACTGCCAGTACAATACCGCCAAAAAATTGGAATTCTTGTCCACCGCTACTGGAATAAAGACCCGGTCCTATTTTACTACCGAATAACTGTTTTATTTTGACATGAAATTGCCGAAGAATTTGATCTAAATCGGGCGGACCTTGATCGTTACCTTTTCGTCCCCAAGGATTTTTGCCATCTTGATCACCCGGTTTATTCCAAGCCATCGGGAAATAATTTTTGATCATCTTTAGTTTTCCTATCTTCATACCTATCTTTCTGGCGCTGTTGGCTGCCAATGCGTCTCCAATGCCGGATCTTGTTTACACAATTGCTCCCACTTTGATCGGGGTAACCGAATCTCTAAATGCCAATATCCAGCTTCATCAACCGATTCGTTAATCACCGATCCCATTTCAAACAATAACGCCCTACTATCTGCTTGGTTGGGTGACAAACCTATTTTACCGCTTACCATATCATAAGCTAAGCGCTCTACAATAGCTTCTTTCAAAAAATCGAGGCCCTTACCCGTTGTTGCAGATATAAATACCCGTTCTGGCACACCTTCTGCATTCCGCAAGACTTGAGGGTCTACGTTTCTAACCAAATCAATTTTATTGTAAACTTCTAAGCGCGGTACGGCTAGAGCCCCAATCTCTTCTAATACCCCTTCCACATCTGCAATATGTGCCTCACGAGATTCATCTTGGATATCGATAACATGTAATAAAAGATCAGCATCTGTGGTTTCTTCCAAGGTCGCTCTAAAAGCTTCGACTAATCCATGCGGCAGCTGACGAATAAAACCTACCGTGTCTGCACAAATCACTTTACCCACAAATGGCAACGCTATTGTACGCAAGGTGGGATCTAACGTTGCAAATAATTGATCGGCTACAAAAACTTCTGCTCCGGTTAAGGCATTAAATAAAGTTGATTTTCCAACGTTGGTATACCCCACCAAAGATACCGTGGGTAAAGAAGCCTTTTGCCTAGAACGTCGTCCCTGGTTACGCTGCTTACGAACCTTTTCTAATCTTTCCTTAATGTATTTGATGCGCCCTCGAATTAAACGTCTATCGACCTCTAATTGCGTTTCGCCAGGCCCTCTTAAACCAATGCCCCCTTTTTGTCGCTCTAAGTGTGTCCATCCACGCACCAAACGAGAAGCATGGTGCTGCAATTGTGCTAATTCTACTTGTAATTTACCTTCGTACGTACGAGCACGTTGTGCGAAAATATCTAGAATTAAGCCTGTTCTATCGAGTACACGACATTTTAATGCACGCTCCAAATTACGTTCTTGTGTGGGTGTTAATGCATGATCAAACAAAGCAAGATCAACAGAATGTGCGGCGACAATCGCTTGTAATTCTTCTACTTTACCATTGCCAATACAAAATTTAGGATCGGGCGCATCACGCGTTGTGGTAACGATTTCTACAATCTCTGCGCCCGCTGCCATGGCGAGTTCACGAAATTCTTCGACGTCAGAAACAAGTCGATAATTTCGCAGATGGAGATGAACCAAAACAACGCGCTCACCTCCCTCTGGCCGTTCAATCAACTACATATTCCCCAGTTCTTCTTCTGGTGCGAATTCTTCGTCTTCGATTTCGGTTTCGTCATCTTCTTCCGATTGTGCACCATGCGCAAGTTTAACATTACGCGTCGGAACAACGGTTGATATTGCGTGCTTATAGACCATTTGGCTAACGCTGTTTTTTAACAACACGACAAATTGATCAAAAGATTCGATGTGCCCCTGCAGCTTAATTCCATTCACTAAGTAAATGGACACAGGCACCCGTTCTTTACGCAATGCGTTTAAAAATGGATCTTGTAACATTTGGCCTTTAGACATATTTATTTTCTCCATGATGTTATTTGTGGCTACTCCACCTAAACTCCCCTTCAAGAAACGGAGTGTATCACGGTCTGGGAAGAAGCTAAATGGGTATTTGATAGCCAAATAATATCAGATAAGCTTCTTAACCAAGTCAGCTGTCGTTTTGCTAACTGTCGCGTTGCAACAATAGCTTTATAAACCATTTCACCATAATCATATTCGCCAGCTAAATATCCCCAAACTTGTCTATACCCCACAGCACGCATAGCCGGCATATGGATATTTAAATCGCCCCTTTTAAATAAATCTTCTACTTCTGCAACAAAACCAGCCGCTAACATCTGGTGAAACCGTTGTTCGATTTTTTGGTGCAAAACGTGTCGTTCTGTTGGAGAAAGCACAAACGCATGAATGTGATAATTGCCTATCAAATCCACCTGTCGAGCTCCCAGCAATTGAGACATTTTTTGTCCGGTAATTTTATAAACTTCGAGAGCTCGTTGTATACGTTGCGGATCGTTTGGATGAATACGTGCAGCACTGTCCGGATCAATCTCTGCCAATCGCTGATGCATCGCTTCCCAGCCTATTTTTTGAGCTTCGTCTAGTAGTGCTGCGCGGACGTTAGGATTAGCGGATGGCAATGCGGATAAACCCTGTTGTAATGCCTTAAAATACAACATTGTTCCGCCTACCAATAAAGGAATTTTGCCTCGTTGCGTAATTTCTGCCATTAGTTTACGCGCATCTCCTGCAAATTCTGCTGCTGAATAAGTGTCTTTAGGATCTCGAATATCAATCAGGTGATGAGGCACACCTTGTCTCTCGGCAAGTGTGGGCTTGCCGGTTCCAATATTCATGCCTTTGTATACCATAGCAGAATCGACACTGATAATTTCTGCGGGAATTTGATGCGCGATTTCAATGGCAAAAGCAGATTTACCAGCAGCAGTTGGGCCCATTAAAAAAATGGCTTTCATAGAAAAATATTATTAATTTAATTTTTTTGCTTTCATTAATTGTTGGATTTCTTTCATGCAACTTGCTAACTGTTTTCTAATTTTTCTATCCTTACCTTCCCTTAAACTAACCACTGATCCATGAGAACCAAAAGCACTACTGGCATGGATAACATTACCCACAGATTTTTCTCGACCTATAAACGGCGTTAAGACAGCCATGTTTTCACTCCCTCAGCATCAGCGAAGGACAGTATACCAGCTTAAATAAAAAAAATGATAGCTAAAATTAAAAAAAGATTGCGCGAAATTGCTCTAAGGTCAACTGTTTATAAAAGGATTGACTGTTTTTTTGCTTAAACTGATCACTACTCTTAAGAGCGATGAATAACTGTTCTATCTCTTCCATCGGTAATAACACCTCTGTAACAACATAATCAATCAGCACTGCGATACACTGTTCCATGGTCCTTAAAGCAAATAATTTAAGCAGTAGGGCACTTAAATGTTCCATTTTTGCACCCAAGACACGGGGTACTGCACGAACCAAAACAATATCATGCCCACCGAGACTTACATCAAACCCTAAACATCCCCAATCGATAACCCCCGATTCAATATTTTTACTGTTATTTCCAACCATAATTGACTTTGGCATCAATAAGGGTCGCTGACTAATCCCTTCTGCATGATACGCATCCGTTAATGTCTGCTGCAGATAGATGCGTCGTGCTGCTTTAACATCCAGAATACTAACCCCTGCCGCATTTTCAATCCATAAAAATTCGTTCTTAAAAAGAGAAAGCGATTTTTCGTGTTCTAAAACAGGCTCTTCTATGGCATGAATATAAAGTGCTTTCTCGCTTTCTAAAAACGAAAAGTTTGCTTTGTTCGTCATGGTCTTTGTCGCTATTGTTGCGCTAGCCGGCATATCCTGCTTTAAACCTTCTTGTATGGCGTACGATAAAAAAGCATGCACGGTTCGTGCTTCTCTAAAACGCA
Organism: Gammaproteobacteria bacterium; assembly: GCA_044225395.1. GTDB lineage: Bacteria > Pseudomonadota > Gammaproteobacteria > UBA6186 > Azoamicaceae > CADEGZ01. Next base: position 31,633 of record JBGAIP010000011.1, on the reverse strand, counting down.
CTTCATGTTTAGTCGGATGTACATTAACATCAACTGCTGCGGGATCTAGGGTAAAATACAAGACATAAGCAGGAAACCGACCCAAAGCATTCATAGCCTGATACGCCTGTCGTACAGCATGCATCACAATTTTATCGCGCACAATACGACCATTCACATAAAAATATTGTAAATCGGCTTGACTGCGCAACGCTTTTTCAGACCCTAACCAACCTGTTAATTTTAAGCCATTACTTTCAACTTCTATATAATAAGCTTCTTCTATAAAACGCTTACCACATAACTGTGCGACACGTCGAGTATGCGCCTCTAAACTGCGACAAATAGGCAACCGTTTTTGTGATCCTTCACCTTCTTGAAATTTAAAAGCCACAGACGGTTGACTTAAAGCAACGCGTTTAAAAACTTCTTCAAGATAATGCATTTCGGTTTTTTCGGATTTTAGAAATTTGCGTCGCGCAGGCGTATTATAAAACAAATCGCGAACCGTTATTAACGTCCCAGGCCGTTTAGCAACAGGCTGCAAACTCGGCACTTTATCGCGCCCCTCTTGTTGAATAGACCATCCACACACGTCTGCTTCAGTCGCAGAAATTAATTCTAAACGCGAAACCGAACCAATACTAGCAAGCGCTTCTCCACGAAACCCGTAAGATTCCACACCCTCTAAATCCGATAAAGTCGCTATTTTACTGGTGGCATGCGATGCAATAGCTAAGGGTAAATCTTCTTTACAAATGCCTAAACCATTATCTTGTACTTGAATTAATTTAAGACCACCACCTTGTATCGTAACTTCAATATCTGTGCTTTTTGCATCCAAACTGTTTTCTAATAATTCTTTTAACACAGATGCAGGTCGCTCGACCACTTCACCCGCAGCAATTTGATTAGCCAAGTGTACGGGCAATTGATGAATACGTTTTTGTTTTAATAGAAGTTCTGTGTCTATCATGGTTTTTTCTTGCTTTTATTACTCATTGTTATATTTCTGCCATTAGAGACTAAGTTTAATTCTAAAACAAAATCTGCATTTGGCAAAAACCCTATTCCTCGTTCTGGCCACTCTACCAAAACAATAGCATCCTCTGTAAAATAATCGCGAATGCCAATTGATATTAATTCTTCGGGATTATTAAGACGATAAAGATCAAAATGGTAAACTATTTTTGATTCGAACTGATAAGGTTCAACTAAGGTAAAGGTCGGACTTTTTACCAACCCCTGATAACCACAACCCTGTAGAAAACCACGAACAAAGGTTGTTTTACCAGCCCCTAATTCACCTTTTAAAAAAATCACACAAGGCGGTTTTATTTTTGCTGCAAGCTGCTTGCCAATAGTCTCCGTTGCCTCAAAATCTGCTAAAAAAAGCGCCTTGTCTTTAGATAAATCCCCTAATTCAAGCACGCACGGATCCCTTCAAACAAATCACTTGCAAGCATCCCGCGCTCACCACCGCCCCATTCCACGGCTTCATCAGCAGCTGTTGCATGCGCAACAACGCCTAAACGCGCAGCGTCTAACAAAGATAAACCTTGTGCAACCAATGCAGCAATCACACCCATTAATACATCGCCCATACCTGCAGTCGCCATACCGGGATTACCTGCTATACATAAATCGGGTTGATTCATTTTGCTCATCACTAAAGTACCTGCGCCTTTTAATACAATCACCCCATCAAATTTTTTCTGTAACGCGGTGACTGCTTTTAGACGATCGATTTCGACATCAGCGGGTTTACTTTGTAATAGTCGCGCCGCTTCACCTGGGTGTGGCGTTAAAATCCAGTTTTCGCGCGTGATTGGTTTTTTGGCTAATACATTAAGTGCATCGGCATCTACCACTAGTGGCAAATCACTGGCTAAAACATGCTCCCATAATGTTGTACCCCACGGGTGTTGGCCAAGTCCACTGCCAATGGCAACGACTGTCGCACGTGCCAATAAGGGATCTAAATCACTAGGCTTTTGCACACCATGGCACATTAATTCCGGACAAACACCGGTAATCGCAAATGCATGTTCAGGACGTGTTGCAACAGAAACAAGCCCTGCGCCCGATCGCAGCGCCGCTTCCCCCGCCAGACGACAAGCCCCTCCCATGCCATAGTCTCCTCCCACAATTAACACATGCCCAAAATGTCCTTTATGTGCATCGCGTTCGCGTGGGTGTAAAGCCTGGCAGCAGCTCTCTAAAGATAATGTTCTGAAATCCGATTGACTCATCTTCAAATCCTTTGATTCATAGGTAATTTAACCTAGGATATCCGAGGACACTTCAAGAGTCAAAGGGGTCAGATCTGGACACAGACAAAACCAAACAATTAATTTACAAATCGAGTAAGATCAATCTATAAATTCCTTGATAACCACTGCCGTACCGTAACATAACACTTCTGTTGCATTCAGATTTCTATTAGATAAATCAGCAGTATCATAACGCATACTGATAATGGCATTGGCAGATAGACTTACTGCATGTTCTACCATTTCATCATAGGCTTGTTGTCTTGCATCTTCGCACATCACTTTATAATGACTAATATTGCCGCCTATAATACCCTTCAATGCCCCAAAAAAACCTTGACTAATGGTTGGAGAACGCACACAAATACCACGTACAATACCCTTATATTCAATAATTTTTGTCCCTTCAAACGTAATACCCGTGGTGACTTGCATGCGTACCTCCTTTGTTATACCTTTTCTAAAACAATATCAGAATCCCTACTCTGAGAGTATAGCCGTAAATTTTTGCTTCGCTGCCAAAAATAAACCGGGATACCCGTCGCTGTAATCAGTAAAGCACAGGAAACCATTTTAATGCCAGACGACCACAATGCCCATAGACAAAATAGACCTGCAAAAATGCCTATCATCATTTCTATTATCTGTCTGTTTTTTTGGTATTTTTCTGAAAAACGCAATTTCAAATAACTCAAAACAGAGATCAAATATACCACCAAAAAGGCTGTTACAGAAATATCGATAATTGTATTGACTTGTGAAATTAAATCAACATCCAGCGTTAAAACTAAAATCGGGATAATGCCAGCTGATGAAATGAGCAAACCCCAAACAGGCACGTCGTTTTTATTTTTTACGCTGAAACATTTTGGAAAATACCCATCGTTAGCAGCACCCAATGCAATTTGACTACTGGTTAACACCCAGGCATTTAACGTACCTATACATACAATAGCTGCAGCCAATGAAATAACCAGATACCAATTACCGCCAAAAATAGCTGTGGCTGCATCTGAAAAAGGCGCTGATGAATGCGTTAGCACAGAAGACGGCAATACTCCCATAATCACAAAAGTGCTAAACATATAAACAAATGCAACAACCACTGTACCTAGCACAATGGCTCTGGGTATCGTTTTTTGGGGATTGATGACACTCTCTGCCGGTGTAGTTGCTGTTTCGACACCTATAAACCCCCATAGTGTAAACAACGCTGCCGCATTAAGCGCACCCATGGTTGAATATTCGGTTGGATTAAAGGGCATAAAATGCGCGGTGTTTAAAAACCACAATCCCCCGATGGGAACAATGAGTAGTGGCAATATTTTTAATAAAGTAAATATAAATTCAACTTGCCCTGCTCTTCTTACGCCTAATATATTAATCCAAACAATGGTTGCCAATACAGTCATTTCGATCATGATTGTTGTGGTACCGCTCATTTTGCCAACAATGGGCGTTAAATATCCAACGATAGCAATCAATACTGCTGGCGTACTCACCCACGAGATCACCCAGTAAGTCCACGCACAATAAAATGCAGCCTTTTTTCCAAATGCAGCTTCTACATACACATGAGGTCCACCGGTTTTTGCAAATCGTGTACAAAGACGCGCAAAAACTAATGCAAGCAGTATTGCACCGGTTGCGGTAATAAGCCAACTGCTAAGCCCAATCGCACCAAAAGCACCTAAACTCGCGGGCAGTAAAAAGACCCCCGATCCAATTTGACTACCCACAACCAGGGAACTGACAGACCAGAACCCCATTTTTTTTTGCGAATGCATAAAAAATTCTCCAATTTAACTGAGATCATCAGAACATTTCTGAAAAAGCAAATAAAGCCTGCTTAATCAGGAACAAATAATATTAACGTGTTGAAAAAAGATAGTATGCGCTAGCCGCGCTTACGTTTTGAAAAGATGAGGGATACTACACTAAATGTCGCGAGTGTTGTTGTTTTCGTATTTACGTTAAACATACCCATAATAATACCCAATTTAATGAATAACTGAATGTCCCCTGATTGTATAACAAGAAAGATTTGCTTGTCAAAGTGTATGTCCGGGTTCACTACATATGAGACTTAGGCGGCCTTATTTTGGTAATTCAACTCAAAATACTCCTTTGGGGTTAATTGTGCAAGCGCTTGATGTGGTCTGTAGGTATTATAAAGCTGTTGATAACGGGATAAGGCGGGCCGAATCACCGCTAATTTAAACTCATGACGATATTGTGAATAAAATTCATTCCGGCTAACCCCATTTTTTCTTTCTACGTCTCCGTTGTATTTAGGCGATTTAGGCGGTAATACAAATAAGGCAATCCCTTTTTCTTGGCAAGCTGCTTCAAATTCAGCCATAAATTCTGAACCCCATCCACCTGGATCGATTTAATCGGGAATGGCAATTCCAGTTGCATCTTCTCTCCAAAAATTGTCTGGCTGTGTTACTGGTCGCTTGGTTGTAAACTTCAGTGACCATCATTTTAGTGACAGGGCAAGCCGCTTTAAAATCTTTTGATATGCTGACTGTTACAATAAACCGTCATGTGATCAACTTGCACCAATTCTCCCAACTCTTTGGCTTTCATTCCATATTGCCAACGTTGGGCATGTTGATTAAATAAACGCCTTTTTTTAGGCTTTTTATGCCCAATAACGGTTGAAACAGGAAACACTCTTTTTAATTTTATCAAATGATTAATAACTCTACCTACTGTGGAAACGGTCGTTTTAATACCATGCTCTCTTTCAATTAAACGATGCAGTTTAAGCTTCCCCAGTAAGGATATTTTGGCGAAACTGATAAACCAGCTGTTCCAATTCTTTAGTCCAAATAGGCTTACGTTTGTTTTGGGGAGCTCTGCTTTTTATTTGAAGACCCGGGGTTCCTTTGAATTGATATTCTTTTTTCCAACGATAAAAAGTAGCTCTGGATGTTTCAATCGCTAATAAAGCGGTTTTTTCAGTACATCCTTCCTCTCTTAGCTGATTAAAGCAAAGAATTTTATTTTCACGTGCCTTGGCAACCGCTGAAATGACGGTTTCATTTACGTGCCAACTACGATACGATTTAATCCGCAGGCTTTTGATCTGCATGGCAAGGCCTCCTTTATTCCGGTTTTGGTAATGAATTACCAAAATAAAGGCCTTGCCGTTTTGTAGCAATTACACACCCCTTTTTGGCTGATTAGGGTATGAGTTTAGCTACTCATATTTGTCTCATATGTTTCTGAACCCAGACAAGTGTATTATTACTTAAACTCTGGCAAACATTAAAAAACTCAAAAAAAATCATATAGTTATACTTATTGTCAACTATACTCGACAAAAACCATTTTGTCGAGTATACTTGACACTATTGTCAATTTAATCCTACGGTGGTGTTTTATGCTATCTGAAGAGGCTTTGTTAGAAATACTAAGGGACTGGAGCTTTTGGGATGAAAAACCCCCAATCGGGTTAACGCGACAATTGGCCTTACCAAAACAACTGCATGCTGACTTAGCTTTAATTATCCAAGGCGTACGTCGTTCGGGTAAATCAACTTTATTATCACAATTACCAAAACATTATCGTATTCCACTTGCAAAATGTTATTACTGCAATTTTGAAGATCCACGTCTCATGAATAATCTTGATCATAAACTATTAAGTCGTATTGTGGCACTCGCACGACAAAAAATTTCCGCTGGAACCAACTGCTATTTTTTCTTTGATGAAGTTCAAAATGTGGAAGAATGGGAGAAATGGATACATACCCAACTGGAACGCCCAAAGCACAACTATTTTATTTTAACAGGTTCTAACTCGCGTCTTTTGAGTGGAGAATTCGGAACATCTCTGACGGGACGTCATATTACACTAGAATTGTTTCCATTTTCGTATGCAGAATTTAAATCATTGCTTCCGAACAATACGTTGGAAGATTATTTGAGAACGGGTGGATTTCCACGACCACTGACCTTTGAAAAACCTTATCAACTATTGCAAGAATATTTTAATGACATCATTTTACGAGATGTCTTAAAAAGAGTACATGCGCGAACACCTGAATCCATTAAGCAGGTAGTCAAAATGGCCTTTGAAACCTGTGGTTCCGAACTTAGCTATCGAAAAATTGCGGCCGTTACTGGCTTAACTGTAGATACCGTCAAATTGTATCTAGAGGCTTGTGAAAGTGCCTATTTACTTTTTGCTTGTAACTTTTTTGCATTTTCAGAAAAAAAACAGCTGAGCAAGCAGAAAAAATATTATCCTATTGATACGGGTATGCGCTTTGCGATAACGAATACAACAGGAAGCGATTTAGGCAAAAATTTAGAATTAATCGTTTATTTACGTTTAAAACAAACCCATGAACAGGTGTTCTACTGGCATGAACTGCACATGGGTGAAGTGGATTTCGTGGCTGTTACTGGTAAAAAAATTGTACCCTATCAAATAACCTGGAATGGCCCTGAACCCCGACATGAAAAAGCACTACAGCATTTCTACGAGCATTTCCCACAAGCGAGTGAAGCGGTATTTATTACTCGTAAAAATGCTGAAGCATTTCTAACTGGCCCTATTAACTCAGTTATTGACTAACAGTGCGCCTATGACTTGTTGTTTCAACATCTCTTGTTGTTTGATTGCCATTCTCTAGGAAAGGATTTACCACTCGTTGTCCCTGAGGTGATAAGATCATTAAACCATCCGTATTTGTCTCTACACTTTTAGATTGCATAGCTTGCGCTTGATTTGCTTTTAACAAATAAATGCGTTCAGCGATTTCTAATACGAGTTCCAATACGCCTAATTCATTACCACTTAAAACAGCTTCATCAGAGGATACTGGTAAACCTGCGTACATCTTTAATGTTTCGATTTTTAATCCCCACGATTCATCAGAAACATCATTTTCTTCTAGATCTTCAAAGTACCCTCTCAGATGGCTACCAATTTGCTGATGATCTTCTTCAGTTTTATTAGGATCCAACTGAATTTTACTTAACTTTTCACTTGACAGCTCAAGATCACTTTCACACTCATCACGAACTACCTTAACATCCGCAAGTACTCCGTAAAAGTTAACTTCTGGTCTAAACGCTACATTCTCTTTTTGCAAACGATAATGCAAATCAGCCAACGCTAGACTTAAGATATCAAACGTATCTAATTCATCACTAGAGCAAGATAAATCTGCTGGTGTACAATTTGCAAATTCCATTAATTCAGCACTTTGTTTGAAGAAAGAAAGTCTTCCCCCTCCAACGACGTGTTCTTTACAAGACTTTATTAATTTCTCTCTCAATGTTTCGTGTTCTCTTTTCATATTGTGTCATCTCCTCTTTTTTATGTTAACAAAAAAAACGTGTCGCGATAATGTCGCAACTCCGCTATGGACTCTTTAATATCTTCCATCGCTAGATGGACCGATTTTTTCTTAAATAATTTTACAATGGCGGGCTTCCAATGTTTTGCAAGCTCTTTGACAGTACTAACATCCAAATTACGATAATGAAAATACTGCTCTAGCTTTGGCATATGCTTATATAAAAAACGTCTGTCTTGGCAAATACTGTTACCACACATCGGCGAGCGATTAGGTGGCACAAAACGCATAATAAATTCTAATGTTTGTGCTTCGGCATCTGCCTCGCTCATGGGGCTGTTGCGGACCCGCTCTACGAGGCCAGAACGTGTGTGCTGTTTGGTATTCCATTCATCCATACCCTGCAGACGCTCTTCCGATTGTGAAATCGCAAAAACAGGCCCTTCGGCAATAATCTCTAAATTTCGATCTGTAATAATAGTCGCAATTTCAATAATGCGGTCCTTATCCGGGTTAAGACCGGTCATTTCTAAATCTATCCAAATTAAGTGGTTAGGATTTGGCTTCATCAACTTTTCTCATCATAAGTGCTTGAAGACCTAGTATACCTGCTTTTGTGAAAAACAGGTATATATGTTATTAAGCATACTTTTTAATAGTAGAATAATTTAGATATTACTATATTTCTCTCTTGACAGACCTTTTACAGACAAAATACACTCCCATATTATCTGATTGGTATTTGGTATAAGGATTTTACCATGCATGCAGAACAGTCATTAGATACTTTGCAAAAACGTTTTGAAAAACTCGTTTTACTTCGAGAAACGGACAGCTTAAGTTCGATGCATCGTCGCGGTATTGCAAATAGATTTGATAAAATATCGCTACAAGAACTGCTGAGGATTGCGAACGAACTCAACAATCCCCAAGCTTGAGATTGTAAAAGTTTGTTGGGTGGCGTCTGAGGAGCTCTTGTTTGTTATCAAAATTACAACGTTTTATGCCTCAGCATTTGCTATCTTCCTTTGCCGGGCTACTCGCGAACTGTAAAATTCATTGGCTAAAAAATAGGTTAATCCAATATTTTATTTGGAAATATCCTGTTAACTTAGCTGAGGCACTTAATCCAAATCCTTACGAATACGCCTGCTTTAATGATTTTTTTACGCGCGCATTAAAACCTGAAGTACGTCCTGTCGCAAATGGCATCCATGATCTTATCAGTCCTGTTGATGGCCAAATCAGCCAACTGGGCGCTATCCAAGCAGGCAAAATTTTTCAAGCCAAAGGACATGATTTTTCAACTGCAGAATTATTAGGCGGCAATACGACATTAGCAGAGCCCTTTGCACAAGGTTCTTTTTTAACTGTTTACTTAGCCCCCAAAGATTATCATCGCGTGCATATGCCAATCGATGGTGCTTTAATACAAATGATCTATGTGCCGGGTAGTTTATTTTCGGTAAATACCAAAACAACACACTGCACCCCCAATTTATTTGCCCGTAACGAGCGGGTTATCGCTGTTTTTAATACTTCTATTGGACGTGTTGTCGTTGTACTGGTTGGTGCAATGATAGTTGGCAGTATTGAAATGATTTCTGCAGGAACCATTACTCCACCGCGTCACAAATCAATTCACACCTGGAATCTAGACCATCCTATTCATTTAAAGCGCGGTGAAGAACTGGGGCGCTTTAAATTAGGATCAACTGTAATAGCTTTATTTGAAGAAAATAAAGTGACGTGGGATCCACCCTTCGCGCCTACAGAACCTGTGCTATTTGGTCAAAAACTAGGATCCTTTAAGCCCGATCAGTGGTAAAAGAAATCACTTCTTGGATCTCATCACTGCCAAGTTTAAGCATTAATAGTCGATCAAGCCCAAGCGCAACACCCGCGGAATCGGGTAATCCTGCTTTCAATGCTTCAATTAAACGAAAATCAACGGGAATATCCAAATATTGATTTGTTTTTCGATATTCACGATCAGCCTCTATTCGTTTAAGTTGAATATCCGGATCTGTTAACTCATGATAACCATTCGCTAATTCAATGCCACGAACATAGACTTCAAATCGCTCTGCAGCTGCAGGCTCGTCCAAACGCACTTTTGCTAAAGCCGCTTTAGAGACAGGAAAATCATAGAGCATAACAGGGCTCTCAAATCCCAAATGCGGTTCTATGCAATGTGTCATCAGTATATCCAACCAATCATCATGCGTTAACCCATTCATGGCGGCAGCGCTTAAAATAATGCCTCTAGATGCCGCGTATTGTTTAAGCTGTTGCGCGGACATTTGATGTGGCGAAAATCCTAAGGTATTTTGAAATACAGTTTGATAAGTTAAACGTTCTGATTTAGGTGTTCCCAGTACTAAAGACAACAAAGCGTCTACTTCGTCCATTAAATCCTGATGATCAAACCCCGGCCTATACCATTCCAATATAGAAAACTCAGGATTATGCAAACGACCAATTTCGTCGCAACGAAAGGCTTTGCAAATTTGATAAATGGCACCGCTACCAGCTGCCAATAAACGCTTCATAGCAAATTCGGGGGATGTTTGTAGATAAAAATTTTGATTGTTCGCTGTGTGTGGATGAGCATAAAAAACAGAAATGGGATCGATACAAGGATCAGTCGCCGCTGCATGGCACATTAATGGCGTTTCGACTTCTAACACGCCTCTTTTAGCAAAAAAGTCGCGAATTTCAGATAAAAAATGCGCCCGACGTTGCAAGTTTTCTAGACTTGCGGTCGGTTGCCAATCCTTACTCTTTTGCGCGAGAAACATAGGCACCTGTACGTGTGTCAACTTTAATCAGCTCACCTATTTGTACAAACAGAGGTACACGAACCACAGCACCAGTTTCTAAGGTTGCAGGTTTGCCACCACCACCTGAAGTATCGCCTTTAAGACCGGGATCAGTCTCTACAATTTTAAGTACCACAAAATTTGGCGGCATAACAATTAAAGGTACATCATTCCAAAGTGTGACCAAACAAATATCTTGTTCTCTTAACCATTGTGCACTGTCTGCAAGCACTTTTTTATCAAATTCATATTGCTCAAAAGTGTCAGGCACCATAAAATGCCAACGCTCGCCATCGTTATATAAATATTGCATTTCCTTATCTATAACATCAGCAGCTTCTAAACTTTCACCCGACTTCATGGTGCGTTCTATAACACGACCGGTTTTTAAATTTCGGAATTTGACACGGTTAAAGGCTTGGCCTTTTCCAGGTTTAACAAATTCATTTTCTATAATTGCAAACGGATCATTATCAATAATAACTTTTAGTCCGCTCTTAAATTCATTGGTGCTATACGACGCCATATTGCCTTAACTCCCGCTGGATAAATCGTCAATTTGTCGATAATAACGGATAAAAACCGACAAAACAATGGCTGTAAGTTATCGACTATACTTTATATATGCAAAAAATCCAAGGTGCGATTGGCTTTACCATACCAGTCCAAACCCTAACCCAAAGCAACGAGGTCACGCTGATACCTGCTGAGGTAATGGCGTGGCAAAAGCGTTTGCCTGCAGATCTAGGTCAATCCGCTAAAAGGGTCTACCACGCAATCTGTGATTGTAACCAGGTCGCACTAGAACCCAAAATCAGATTTGAAATTCTAGAACTGTTCGATTCCTCAGTACAATATATTTGCCAAGCATTAAGCAAACATTATGTGAACCAAACCAACGCATTAACTACCCAGCAATTAACCATCGCTAACTTAGCCCAAACCCTTCAGCAACAAATGGCAGATGGTTATAAATTAGTTGTCGAACAATCGACAACAACGAATAATTCACTAGACCCTACGCTCTTACCGATTGCGTTACAAAAAATAATTCGCTATTTTACAGAAGTCATTATTATTAGCTATGAACTTTATTCTATTCCACCAAAGGGAATATGGAAAGAACTACATCTTCTTTATCAATATGCCGAAAAAAATGCTTTACTCAAAAAATGTAATCTGGAAGAAGAATATAAACGTGTTTTAGTATTAGCAGCAACTTATCCTTATCAACGACGACAAAGTGAGCAAACCGCGGTTTACAAAGCAACTGATTTCTGGTCAACAAAAATTAACTTGCGAACAGATTTGCCTAATGCTTCGGATCCCGGTTTTTTAGTGGTTGATTTTGATCAAGACAAACCCCCTATGTTTTTAGCACGAGGTCTTATAAAATACTCTTCTTCGTGTAAAGCATTGGATGTGCATCCTTTATTAAATCATTTAAAACAACTTTTAACAGAAATTGAGCCTAATGAATTACAAGCTAGAATTAGTCATCACCAAGAGCCTGAATATGCTGTTCCAAGTGCTGTCTTAAGAGGCATTATCAGGGGATGGGAAATGCCACTGACCCGTTTATGTGATAGAACGACGCGTGATGAAAAAGTACAAATCTCTATTGGATTTTTGTCTACACATTTTTATCTCAATGGCCTACGCCCCTTTCAACCACAGCCCATGAATGAAGGAACTGAAAATTTTACTTTGAGTTTTTCTACTTTAGGTACAGAAGCAGGCGCACTTGAAGTAGCAGCACCCAATACTGAAGTCCATGAAACATCAAACTTGACATCAGAAACCGAAAAATCTACTTCTTATCCACTTTATCCCTGTACATTGGTCAGTGAAAATCCAAACGGATATGGATTGATTTGGCCTGGAAATACTTACCCACCGATGCAATCTGGAGAAATTATTGGTTTAGCAATTGATAACCAAGGTAATCGAACATGGGAAATTTGCGCCATTCGATGGTTACTCCATCTGACAGAATCTGATTTTAAGATTGGTATGGAACGTTTGTCTAAAACAGCAAAACCCGCTGCAGCCCAACTGATTAAAGATGGAAAACCCTCGGGATATGTCGCACGATGTTTTATCTTAGAAAACTCGCTGTTAGTCCCTGCTTTTCCATTCAAATCAGGGAATCGGGTTATTTTAATTTCTGATAACAATGTGTTGCTTGAAGTGGAGTTAACGCAATTAATTGATTCAACTGGTGTTTATAATCAATTTAAGTATATTGCCAAAAATGGCGCTACTGATAAACCTTCCTCTACACCACCCACAACGCCGACACCGGGTTCACCTGCTACACCGCCAAAAGAACCTGAGAAAGGTGATGACATATTTGATTCTGTTTGGTCTAATCTCTAAAAATAGATTGACATCTCTAAAACTTTCAGCAAAAATGAAGCTCTCATCGTTAAATAAGGAAGTTTTTTATGCTAACCAGTCCTTCTGTGCCTACTCAAGAATATACCACCATTAATTTCCTGATAGATCAAATCATCGTACCAAAAATAAACGCTTATCTTCAAAGCGGGAAAACCGGTAAAAAAGCTGAAAATGCACAACTCGCTAAAGAAAATATTATTAAATTGCGTGACAGTACTGAATCGCCTGAAACTATTTTTGATAATATCTCTAACACTCTAAACAATTGGAAAAAAAACAATGATGCCCTTAAAGGCGAGTATTGGGTGCCCGAAATAACAAGCGAAACACCCACTCTCATTGCAGATTGTCAAGCAGAAGTAAAAGCTTGGATTGAAGTATATATTAAAAAACCTGTCTTACATGCTTTTCCTAACCAAATCAACTTGAGCATAGAAGACCAATTGTTTTCGATGCTAACAGCACAAGATTATCCTGGTTTTGAGAAATTAATTCTGCAAAATCCTAAAGGGTATAATGTGAATGCTAAAGACCAAAAAGGAAAAACCTTGCTTCATCATGCATCAAAAAATCCAGATACTGCATTTTTGAGTCTTCTCTTAAAAGAAGGTGCTAATCCCAATATAGGCGATGAGAATGAATGGACGCCAGTACATTACGCAGCTTTCGTTGGACAAGTTGCACACATCACACTCTTTATGGATAACAACCCGATCATTGTCGAATGGAACCGACTGACAAATGCCGGCAATACTATATATGACGTAGCAGTGCAAGGGAAAGAGCATAACCAAAGTCCACATGCTCATTACAAAATTCCAAATGCTCAACACGATGAAGTGCTACACATCCTGAATGCGCGTATATTAGATCCTGCTAGCAGTAAATTAGCTAAAACGACATTACTAAGCCCCAGCAACTAATTTAGTTCTCAAAGCATTTAGGGTAGACTGGTAGTCGTTTGATTTAAAAATGGCGGATCCTGCAACAAAGGTATCCGCCCCTGCTGTTGCGACGGTTTTGATATTCTCTGCACTAATACCACCATCGACTTCTAAGTAAATATCTTTTCCGCTGGCATCTATCAACGATCGTACTTTGTGTATTTTATCCAATACCGCTGGTATAAATGCTTGACCTGCAAAACCAGGATTCACAGACATGATTAGAACCATATCCAAGTTTTCTAAAATATTATTTAATCCCTTTGATAATAAATGAAGTGGCGTTTCTGGATTAAAAGCCAAACCCGCCTTGCAACCCAAATCTCTAATTAAAGCGAGGCTGCGATCAACATCATCCGTTGCTTCAGGATGAAAAGTAATTATTGTTGCACCTGCTTTTGCAAACATCTGAATTAAACTATCGATGGGTTCTACCATTAAATGCACGTCAATAGGTGCTTTAATACCATACCGTCTTAAGGCCTCACACACCATAGGCCCGAATGTTAAATTTGGTACGTAGTGATTATCCATAACATCAAAATGGATCCAATCTGCGGCTGCTTTTAATACCGCTTCACACTCTGACCCTAACCGTGCCAAATCCGCAGATAAAATGGAGGCGGCAATAATCGACGGATGCATCATAGACATAGATTTTCCTTTTACTTAAACCAATATCCTAACATTAAAAGATGTAGATTGATGCCATGGTTACTGGAGCCTAAATAGGCATTCGAAAAATGCACGGCTTTGTAACCAATGTCATATTCTCGATCTTCGCCAAATCGAACGCCTAATCCAAACCTATCTTCAAACTGAAAATGCATACCCAGATTTCGGCCACCAATTTCTTTCTGAGTTAACAGCGACAATCCAATACCCACCTCTAAATAAGGCCATCCTATAACCGTGGACTCTGCTCTATCAAATCGAAATACGGCGGCCAATGCCGCTGCATCCAAGTGATGATGACTATTTGGCAAAGGCCCTTTCTTGCCGTGCAGGGTATATAAACTGCCTTCCCAGTAGCCACTAATAGGCCAGGTTCTATCTGTCCACCAGTGCTTTTCAAATTCTTTTTGCATTCCCAAACGCAACGGCACTATATGAGCTGCACCATAACCAGAAGCTATTGACCCCCCAAAACGTGGGTAAGTTTCGATATCAGCTAACGTATTTGAACAGCCAGTGATAACAAAAATAATCGTAAAAAGACGAACTATCATGAAATACTCCGTGTAGACTCCGATCCAAATTTTTGTACCCTCGTATCTTAAACGAAAATTCGACTTTCGTAGAGACAAGGCAATTAACTTATGTTAAGCTGAGTCCCTGCTCAATCTCCGAGCAAGACTTTAGTAGCTTAACTCAATATAGGAGCACATCATCACATGTCTAACATGCCAAGAAAAAACGACAAACGCGATCGACTCATTGATGCCGCAAATGATCTGATTTATCAACAAACCTTTAACTCAACAACGCTCGCTGATATTGCAACGCGAGCAGATGTGCCTCTCGGTAATGTTTATTATTATTTCAAAACCAAAGAAGATATTTTAAAAGCGGTTATTCAAAAACGATCGGCAGAACTACAAGCACAGTTTTCTGCTTTTGAAGAAACGTTTCCGCATGCAAAAGAACGTCTTAGTGCCCTCATCGAAAACAGTGTTTCAACGTCAGAAACAACTGCACAATACGGTTCTGAATTAGGCAGTCTATGTCAAGAACTGGGTAAATTTACGGGCGAACTTTCTCAAGTTGCAGCAGAGCTTATGCACAGAACTTTAGAATGGGTAGAAGCGCAATTTAAAACCATGGGTAAAGGCGAACAATCAACTGTTCTTGCAAAATACTTAATTGGTAGCTTACAAGGTGTGTCTTTATTAACGCTCACATTTAAAGATCCTAATTTATTGAAAAGACAAAGCAAAATACTTGAAAAGTGGTTAGAAGCTGCTTAATCCCTCATCCGCCCTGCGGGCACCTTCTCCCTAATTAATTGGGGAGAAGGCACAACTAGCGAAATCCACGTTCTTGACGAATTAAATCATACGCCGCGCTAATTTGCTGTGTCTTTTCTTTAGCCATTTTTATCATACTCTCTGGTAAACCTTTAGACGCCAATTTATCCGGATGATGTTGATTCATCAGCCGTCTATAAGCTTTTTTTATTTCTGCAACACTCGCTGATGAAGCAACACCTAGTACACTGTAAGCATCGCTGTGCGAAGGCTGATGTGTGTAAGACGATTGTTGACCCGTTCGTGTTCTAGACTGATATTCACGAGCGTGTAGATCGGGATCAAAATGTGCAGCAAACCAACCACCCAAGTGATATCCAATAATGGCACCTAACAGGCCTAACAGTTTAAAGCCAAACAGGGTTCCAAGTAATCTGCCCCAAATAATCATGATTTCCTCTTTTTTTATTCTAGTTGATCGGGTGTGCCAATATTATACCAAACCCCTTGATAGTATTCACCAGTGGCCTGCTGCGCTTGAATGGCTTTTTGATATAACACAGCGAGTGGAAAAATGCCTTCTGGGCATCCCTCAAATAATTCGGGTCTATAAACACCAATGCCACCAAAATTTAACAAAGGACCACCCGACACAGAAATTTTACCATTCACCAATGCGTAATCACCGCGTGGATGATAGGGTGGATTATCAACCATGACCATATGTACCAAGCCTTCGGGATCTCTGGGTAATTTTTCGTAGGGATAATCTGTATAAATATCACTACTGATCACTATGAAGGGATCTGCACCCAACAATGATAATGCTTTTGCAACACCACCACCTGTTTCTAAAATCGGATCTTCTACTGAATACTGAATGTTAACGTCAAATTTTTTACCATCGCCTAAAGCAGCTTCTATTTGAGAACCTAAATAACCCAAATTGATAACGATATCTTTAATACCTGCGTGTGCTAATGCTTCTATTTGATAGATAATTAAGGCCTTGTTTTTAAAAGGCAATAAAGGTTTAGGGGTATGGTGTGTTAATACCCCCATTCTTTTACCACGACCTGCAGCCAGTATCATTGCGCGCATGGATTACACCTCTGCCGTTTCTGATTGATGCAACGTTTCGAAAAAATTCAACAGTGGTTTTAATTCACTGTATCGATGACAAGTCTCTCTAATATATTTTAAGACTTGGGGTATATCTTTTAGATACCCTGATTTATTGTCACGATAGTGCAAGCGCGCAAAGATCCCTAAATTTTTCAAATGACGCTGCAACCCAGTTAAGTCAAACCACCGTAAAAACTCAGAATCTTTTTCTTGATCACTCAACACCCCACTATTTTTTACACGCGCATAAAAATCAAGCACCCAGTTTTCTACACGCTCGCGTGGCCAGGAGATATAACAATCTTGTAATAAAGAAACGAGATCATAGGTAATAGGCCCAATCATGGCATCTTGAAAATCTAGTATTCCTGGACCGTGTTCTGGTAAAACCATTAAATTACGCGAATGATAATCTCTATGTACAAAAACTTGTGGTTGCTTTTGCCACACTTCCAAGAGTTTTTGATAGATGGGATTTAACAGTTCTTTTGTTTTCTCGCAATCACTGGACGTAAATGCACAATGTTTCTGAAGATACCATTCTTCAAAAATACCCATTTGTCTATAAAAAAAATCCTGATCAAATGCAGCCAATATTTTAGGACACCGTTGGATTTTTAGTAAACTCGTAAAAGCATTTTGATATAACAGATTTACAGAATCATCGTTCAGTTCGTTTAAATAGAGCCGGTCACCCAAATCGGATAATAATAAAAAGCCTTGTTGAAAATCTGCATGAATGACTTTAGGCACCTGTAAACCTTGTTCGGTTAAAAGAAGTCCAATATCTGCAAAGACCATTGGCATCTCTGGTGGCGGGGCATCCATTACAACATAGGAACTGCCATCAACCTGGAGTCGAAAATAGCGTCTAGCACTCGCATCGCCCGCCAGTGGCATCCGATTAAATGATTGTGTTTCTAAAACACGGCTTAACCAATCATCTAAAAGCTGTTCTCTATTCATGTTAGATATCCTACTTTATTAATAAAGATTTGCAGTCACCCTAGGAAATATGCGATGGTTTACACATTTCAACGAACTAAAATCTTGGGCCTTGTGAGGCATATACTGAACCGTTTTATTTACCTTGTCATCAGTTTGTTCTGTGTGCCAAGCCTGATTTACGCAAATGTCATAGGAACCCCTAATCCCTATGACGATTGGGTTTGTCGCAAAGAACCCTACACATTATGTCATGGATATTACTTACAAGAGCCATTACCCTTTCCCGGAAAAACAGCAGAATATCTTAAGTCTCTTCCCACAACGATTACCTCTGATCAAGGTGAATTTAGACCCGACGGTAATTCAATACTCACTGGGCATGTTCATTTAATTGAAGGAAACCGTCAGCTTTTTGCTGATAACGCGACTATTCATCGCGACCCCCTCAAAGCGCAATCTATCGATTTTATACAAGCAGATGGGCACGTTAAATTAACAGAACCCGACATGCGTGTAGATGGCACACACGCCGAAGTCTTTGTTGAAAAAAACACTAAAATTATTCAAAACGCAACGTATCGTTTATATGATCGACATGGCAGAGGCACTGCTAAAGTGATTACTGTGCTTGATAAAACAAAAATGATTTTAAAAAATGCCACCTATACTACCTGTGCGCCTTCTCAAAAAACCTGGCATCTAAAAGCAGAAAACCTCGATTTAAATAAAAAAACGGGTCGTGGTCGTGCGCGACATGCACGGCTATATGTTTACAATGTACCCGTTTTTTATTTGCCTTATATTGATTTCCCCATAGATGATCGACGACAAACGGGTTTTTTGTTTCCAAGTTACGGCAGCTCTAACCGTTCTGGTTTAGAAATTGGAGCACCCTTCTATTGGAATATTGCACCCAATTATGATGCAACTTTAACACCAACACTTTATAGTGAACGAGGAGTGGAAATAAAGGGATTATTTCGTTACCTTCTCCCCAACAGCCAAGGTGAATTAGAAGCCTCTATGTTGCCTAACGATCGCAAGTATCACACATTCAAAACTAAAAGCTTAGCGAATCATCCCGGCATTTCCAATAATGATCCACGTATTACAGCGCTTAACACCCATAATAATCGTGAATTTTTAAGTGCCAAACACACAACTAATTTTAATGAACATTGGACAGCGAATCTTCAATATCAGACAGTTGAAGATGACAATTACTTTATGGATTTTGGAAACACAGTGGGTGTAGCAAGCACCACTCAACTGCTGCAACAAGGAAACCTGTATTTTCAATCAACACATTGGAATGTCACAACTCGCTTGCAACAATACCAAACACTACATCCTTTTGCGGGACCCGTGACAGGCGATGTTTATAAGATGTTGCCACAAATCAGTTTGCATAATTCCTATTTGGATCTGCCAGGCGGTTTAGAATGGGTAACTACCGGTGAATTTTCACACTTCGATCATAGAAAAGACCCGATGACGAATAATCCTTTTACAGTAGGCGATCGATTCCAGCTACGTCCGGGATTATCCCTCCCCGTTGTTGCACCCGGATGGTTTTTAAAGCCTCGCATTCAAGCGGATTTTTTAGGCTATTCTTTAACCCTTAGCCCTAATGATCGTGCAACACTGCTTGCTAAAACAAATCGCGTACTGCCGATCCTTGATTTCGATTCTGGATTAATTTTTGAACGGAATTTGTGTATAAAAGAAGAGCCTTACATTCAAACCTTAGAACCCAGAGCCTATTATTTATATGTGCCTTTCCGGAATCAAAATGCATTGCCCATTTTTGATACAGCTTATCCCGGTTTTGATTTTAACCAACTTTATAGAGAAAATCGTTTCACGGGTCTCGATCGCTTGGGTGATGCAAATCAAATGACACTGGGTGTCACCAGCCGATTTATCACTGAAAAAACCGGTAGAGAACGCTTAAGTTTAACTGCAGGACAAATTTTTTATTTTAAAAATCGCCAAGTGACTATTTGTAACCCTCAAACTAACCCCTTGTGTTTAAAACAAGAATATCCCAATGGACATACACGAGACCGTTCATCACTGATTGGTCTTGCGAATCTAAACCTCATAGACAATTGGTCTGCAAATGGCAATGTGGAATGGGATCCTTATCAAAAAGAAATGGATAAAAAAGCGCTCGGGATCCAATATCATCCCGACGAACGTTCGGTTGTAAACCTCGGATATCAATTTCTAAGGCGAAATCCAGCTGATCCGAGCCCGATAACAGGGTTGCCACAACGTTTAGGCCAAACTGATACTTCTATCGCATGGCCTTTAACACCCAAATGGCGTATCTTGGGACGCTGGCACTACGATTTACATAACCACCGTTCAAACGAAATCTTAATGGGCATAGAACATCAAGGCTGTTGTACAGCCGTTCGCCTGGTTGTTAACCGTTTTCTAGAACCTTTTGACAACACCCGACCTAATAACCCCAGACAATATGCTAAAGGCATATTCTTGCACTTCGTTTTTAAAGGATTCGCGGGTGTTGGAAATAATAAAGTAAACAATACCCTGCAACGCATCCCCGGTTATCGGTGGCATGATAATGAATATTAAGATAGAATAGCGGCATCTTATTTTTAGTTTTATTTAGTATCAAAAAGTTAGTTAATGGACTTTATACCATGATTAAATCTTACATCCGTTCGGTGGTATTGGCTTCTAGCCTAGGAATATTGTCTTTTACATTACAAGCCGCACCTTCGCATACCCTGCCTATCTTAGACCGCATGGTTGCTTCTGTTAATAATGAAGCTATCACGGAATCTGAGCTCAATAGACAAACGGAACTCTTATTGGTCCGGCTACGCCAAACAGACACCCCGATGCCGCCATTGGCTGTACTACACAAACAATTATTAGAAAAAATGATCATGGAAAAATGCCAACTGCAAATTGCAGCCGCCGAGGGTATTACGGTGGATGAAAAAACACTGAATCAAGCGGTTAATGAAATAGCCAGTCGAGATAATCTTTCGGTTGATCAAATGCAACAATTTTTAGAAGAACAAGGCATTACCTTCGCACAATTTCGCGAGACGATTAAGACAGAACTTTTACTGTCTAAAATACAACAAAAGGAAGTAGGACAACGTATTACCATATCAAAAACCGAAGTTGATCATTTCTTAACCTCACCTGCAGGACAAGATCAATCTGGAACAGAATACCATTTAAGCCATATTTTAATTCCGCTTCCTGAAGAATATTCAAAAACAGAACAACAAAA
Source organism: Gammaproteobacteria bacterium (assembly GCA_044225395.1). Taxonomy (GTDB): domain Bacteria; phylum Pseudomonadota; class Gammaproteobacteria; order UBA6186; family Azoamicaceae; genus CADEGZ01. The sequence continues at coordinate 10,580 of JBGAIP010000011.1, read as the reverse complement.
AATTGAAGAAAGCGCCAATGCACTGACAAAAGAGTTAAAACACGGCGCAGATTTTGCAAAAATGGCCATGGCAAAATCAGCAGGACAACAAGCGCTAGAAGGTGGCGATTTGGGATGGCGTAATACAGCCACAATGCCGAGTACTTTTGCCAAAATTGCGCCTACACTGCGTGCGGGAGAAATTTATGGCCCAATCCGAAACGACAGTGGATATCATATTATCAAGTTATTAGGGAAACGTGCGTCGGAAGCACAAAGACATCAAACTGCTACTGCCGCCCGTAATAAAGCCATGGACACACTCTATCAGCGAAAATTTGATGAATTAGTAGTGACTTGGTTAAGACATTTGCGTTCTGAAGCAGAGATCGACATTTATTTGAATGAGACCTGATTTCTTTCATCGACCTCGTAAACGCTTCGGGCAAAATTTTTTGCAAAGCCCACATATTGTTCAACAAATTATCTCTGCCATTCATGCAAAACCAGACGATAACCTCGTAGAAATTGGACCTGGCTTAGGTGTTTTAACCAAACCCTTACTGGCACAGGTGGATCATCTTGATATTATTGAAATCGATAGGGATCTGGCAGCAGAGCTAGCAAGCGCTTTAGGCCATTCTCAAAAATTAACAATTCATGTTCAAGATGTCTTGCAATTTGATTTTAATATTTTTGGTACAAAGAAAATACGCATCGTCGGTAATCTACCCTATAATATTACAACACCACTGATTTTCCACTTATTCAAATTTGAGACCTTCATTCAAGATATGCATTTTATGCTACAAAAAGAAGTTGTTGATAGACTATGCGCAGAACCTAATAGTAAGGATTATGGCAGACTGAGTATTATGACCCAATACCACTGCGCAGCAGAATATTTGTTCTCGGTTGAACCCAGTGCATTTAATCCTCCACCAAAAGTAAATTCTGCTTTTGTTCGCCTTATTCCACGCCCTTTTCCCATCAAGGCTACTAATACTACAGTATTGCAAACCATTACACGTGATGCATTCAATCTACGTAGAAAAACACTATCAAATGCGTTCAAGCCTTATTTGACCGCACCAGATTTTACAAATCTGAATCTTAATCCCTTGTTGCGCCCAGAAAACTTATCAGTAGCCGATTTTGTTAAAATTAGTAATTATATTGATAACAGGTTAAACACATGAGCACCTATGCAATCGGCGATATACAAGGCTGCTTTGAACCCTTCACGTGGCTTTTGGCAAAAATTCAATTTAACCCTCAAAAGGATACTTTGTGGCTAACGGGTGATCTGATTAATCGCGGACCACAGTCTTTAGAAACCCTTCGCTTTGTTAAAAATTTAGGAAAACAGGTCATTACTGTTTTAGGTAATCATGATTTAACACTGCTTGCAGTAGCTTATAACGCTTTTCAGTATGATCCTAAACGACATACTTTTAATGATATTTTAGAGGCAAAAGATAAAGATGAACTGATTCATTGGTTAATACATCAACCTTTGATCCATCAGGATGCGAATTTGGGATATACTTTGGTTCATGCAGGGCTACACCCAGAATGGGATCTCACACTGACACAATCGCTTGCCAAAGAAGTGGAAACTGTTCTACAACAAAATCCAGTGCCATTTTTTAAAAATATGTTTGGGAACATGCCTAATCATTGGGATCCCACATTAACAGGCTTTGATCGCCTGCGTTTTATTGTGAATTGTTTTACACGAATACGATTTTGCGATCTGGAAGGTCATTTAGATCTAAGGACCACGGAATCAGCTGAGAACGCACCAATAGGCTATTTGCCTTGGTATGCCATACCAAACCGCAAAAACAAAGATTTAAAAATCTTGTTTGGCCATTGGGCATCCTTAGAAGGTAAATGTACAGAACCCAATGTTTATGCACTCGATACCGGTTGTGTTTGGGGAAATTGTTTAACTGCCATGCGTCTCGAAGATGGCAAACGGTTTACCGAATCCTGCCAAAACACAACCGATTAAAATTTATTTTAGGGTATTAATCGCTCTCGGGTAATACCAAAGATATGCCTAACAAGCCAATAAGATTTTCTTTTGAATCAAAAAGCGGCACTTTGTTAGACACAACCACAGCGCGACTACCATCTTCTAAAACTGAGGGTTCTTGCACTAATTTAGGTGCTCTAGAGCGCATCACTTCCAAATTATTGTTATCCCAAATATCTGCCATAGCAGCCTCTACAGCTGGCAATTCGTGGTTTCTTAAGCCAACGACTTCGTCCCTAGATTCTAATCCAAAGGCTTTGGCTTGCCGATCGTTGCATCCCTGGTACACATTATTACAATCCAACCAATAGACATGTCCCGGCATTACCGCAACTAAGCGCTCCAGCTCAATAAACTCTGAGATTTTCACTGTTCAAGTCCTCCTAAATGCATTATATTCGTACAGCGATAACTGTTTTAAGTTTATAACATAGCAAGAAGTAAAAAGCTAGATCACTTAACCTAAGTCACAAACATTTGCTCTAACCACAAATTTCTTTATTGTTTCAAGACAAGTTTCTTTGGTTAAAGGCTTCACCAAAAAATCATTCATACCTGAGTTTATGCCTTCTAATCGCGTTTGCGGGCTTGCATGTGCTGTTAATCCAATCACGGGTATTGGTGCTAGTTTATCTTCTTTGCTACGAATATCAGCTGTTATTACCATTCCATCGCTATCTGGCAAACCAATATCCATAAAAATAAGATCGTAATGTTTTTTTTCAACAAGTTCTAAAGCTTCTTTTCCGGTATTAGCAATATCAACCTCACAGGCCAAACCTTTGAGGATCAATAGCGCCATTCTTTGCGCAACAGGGTGATCTTCTACCACCAATACTTTTATCTGTTCATTCATTGTAATCATATACTAACCCACTATTCGATGCCTTTCGATCGTCAGAAGCATTTGAACATGCAAATCGTTTCAATAACATTTGGCACTTCTCACGCGTTAAAGGCTTGATAATATAATCATCCATCCCTGCTTTTATGGCGCGCATTCGAGACAATTCGCCTGCATGTACACTTAAGCCAACAATAAGCGCAGGGGGCAGTGAATTTTCTTTTTCTATTTTACGAATTTCGGATGTCGCCCCAAATCCAGTTATATCTGGCAGGCCTAAATCCATTAAAACTAAGTTGTAAGGCTGTTTAGAAAAAAGTTCCAAAGCGGCAGTGCCATTACCCACTATATCAAACTCACATCCCAAAGATTGCAGTAAAATCCTTGCTATTCTTTGAGCAATTTCATTATCTTCGACTACAAGTACTCTATTCTTTTTAATGCTATCCATGTCATTTTTCCTTTAGTTAATCCCTCTCTATAAGAGGTAGTTGGAAAGAAAACGTGCAGATAAAACTCGTGCCAACACCCAGGGTGCTTTTTATGTCAATATCACCCTCCATATCTTCCACAAATTGCTTTACAATTCTAAGTCCAAGACCTTGCCCTTTATAAATGCCTTTATTGGAAGGTGTAAGGCGACCAAATTTTTCATAAATTGTATTTAGTTTTTCTTGATCAATACCAATACCAGAGTCTTCGACAATAAAACGCAATATAATATTTTTATCCTTTTTTCTAAGACATTTAATTGATAGTTTTACAAAACCTTCTTGTGTAAACTTAATAGAGTTGCTTAATAAGTTGATTAATATGCGTTTCAAACGATACTCATCCCCTATAATAGTATTTGGTATATCATTGTCACATTCAACAGTAAAATTTAAGTTTCTTGTTTTGGCCACTGGGGTTTCAATATTCTGAATACTTTTCATTAGATCCATAAAATCTATTTTTTTAGAAATAATAGGAAGGTGTCCTTTTTCAACTTCGGAAAAATCAAGAATAGCGCAACTGTATTCTAATAACTCTTGTGCACAGCAGGAAATATCTGCAATAATCTGTTTTTTAGCAGGATCCGTCTCAAATTCATCTAAAATTTTTGTCATGCCCAAAATACCAACAAAGGGCGTTCGAATATCATGCTCCATATTAAGAACAAACTCACTTTTCAGTTTATTGGCTGCTTCCGCTTCTTCCTTAGCCCGTATCAATTCTTTTTCGGTTTCTTTTTGTTTTGTAATATCAAATGAAATACCCAAAATTCCAATAACATTTTTAGTATTATCAAGCAAAGGCACTTTTTTTGAAATGAAAATACGCTCTTCACCATTGGCCTGCTTAGCAATTTCTTCGACAGAATATTCTTGTCCTGTGTTGATTACGCGATCATTAATCGCATTAAATGCATCTGCTTGATCCCGCCAAGGCATATCATAATTTGTCTTTCCAACAATTTCATGCCTACTTTTCAGACCAGCGGACAATGCTTGAACTGTATTACAACCTAAAAAAACATGACTCCTATCTAACCAATACACATGTCCAGGCAAATGCGCAATAATGTTTTCAAGCGCTATATCTACATTTTCTTTAGCTGCTATTAATTTTTTGTCATATTCTTTTTTTTCTGTAATATCAAATGATATACCTAAAAGACCAATAACATTAGAATCTTCATCGAACAATGGAACTTTCTTTGAAAGATAGACTAACTCTTTTCCATCCACCATTTTTGCAGTTTCTTCTACCGTATATTCTTGACCTGTGCTTAACACTTTATTATTAACGGCATTAATAATTTCTGCGCGCTCTCGCCAAGGGAAATCATAATTTGTTTTGCCAACAATTTCATGTCTGCTTTTTAAACCAGCAGATTTTGCCTGTAAATCATTACATCCCAGATACACATTATTTCGATCTAACCAATACACATGTCCGGGTAGATAAGCAATAATACTCTCTAATGGTATGTTTAATTTATTTTCCTTCATCCTAATACCCCAGGGCCAACAAATTCACTATATAAACTAGCAGCAGTTATTGTATCATATTCCAAACAAACAAACAATAAAATTCAGGTCGGAATACCCCTTGTAAAAATAGGGTTAATGATATTTTTGCCGCCCTCGCTGTCAGAAGGGTATTGATGTGTTGTAAAGCCTGGAATTAAGACTCGTACAGAAAACCATTTGTTTATTGGACAGGGTAAGTTAGCAACCAATAATGGTCTTTGTTCAAAGGTAAGAATTGTCTTAATCTCTTCCAATAAACGATGTGGTGTATATTGGATAGCATGCATTGGATGATCCAAAAAATGCAGTGTCCGGAATTTTTCCAAATAGGTCCGTATTTGATTTACGACGTCTGGTATTCTCCAATTATCATATCCCACACCACTATGACTACTACTATTACTTAAAAATTGTTGTCGAATTTGCAAGGCTTCTACTAATGAATTTGACGTTGCCTCTATCAGGCCAACCCCTGAACCGCTACCACGACTAAAAAAATTATTTTTTTGATCTTCAACAAAGGAATGTACTATAGGAAGGGTAGATTGTAAATTGTAAATAATACACCAATAGCGTAATCCGTTATGCTTTAAAGAATCCAAGAATTTTATAAAAGAATTTTCTGTGTTTTTTCTTGAACCTGATATTTTTGAAAAATTCAGACTAAATCCCACTTGTTGAAAAAGAAAAGAGCGATATAAGTCATTGCGTTCAAACAACTCTAAAGCGCCATTGATAACAGCTTTTTTGTAATCACTGTGCACTGCCAAGCCACCTGTTGATGAAACTGTTACATCATATTGTGGTTCAGAAGCCTCATAAGGAAAAGGAATTAAACAGGCGGGTACCAAACAAGTTTTTCTTAAATCAGCCAAATTTTTAACTGGATAAAGCGGGAGTTCTACTTTAGGGCCAGTTAAATACTGCTCCCATTTTGGACCAAAAGGGTGAAATTGACTAATATCATAATAGTCTTTTTTATTGACGCTTAGGGGCTTAGTATAGTTATCTATTATTTTGTTGCTCTGCCACGCAGAAAATCGTTCCACCGATTCTCCAACAAGACTGTAAAGTGCTCTAGTTGAATCAATACCTTTACCACTATTACCTTCTAAATAATCAATACCCTTACAAGGTGTTCGACATTTTGATACATAACCATTTTCAAGAGAGTCAAACGAAGTCATTTTAAAGTTTCTTATTAAACCTTTAGACCAAAATTGTTTTTCAAAAAAGGTTTTTTCCGGAATTTGATTTTCAACTAAATTTGTCCATAAACTCGTTTTTTTGTTCTCTTCTATTAAAAAACAAGTGTCTGGTGGATCTTGTATAATGGCTAAAATGGCATTGACTATTTTTTCAGGTTTAGATAATAAATGTAAATACAAACTGGAAGGCCAGAAATCGTTAAATCCAAATTCTATTAATTTTTTCGCAAAACTCCAGCTTTTGGTCGCAACTAAATACTTATCTAGATCACGGTCATTTTGGATGATTGGACCAATATGCGCACCTTCTATTGTTTCACCTACCCATATAATTTTTACTTTACCTAATAAACTTGCATATTCATCCTGTATAGCTGCATTTCCAATGGGTTCTCTATGTGATACCTGAATAACGTATGGCTTCTGTGAATAGTGGGATAAGCTATCCAATATTATTTTCTTCTCCGTTACCACTTCCCATTGACCATGATTAGACAAAGATAAATAATTTTTTAATAATAAAGCAGATGCCAAAAAAGAACTATCGCGCACTAAAATCCAATTATTAATGGTCTTGTCAGATACTTTTACTTTCGTTTTTAGGGTGTGCAAACTTAAATTATGAACAGGTGATAGCTTTTCAAAATCAATAACGAAATGATTTTGAACTAAAAATTCTAATTTATCATCAGGGATTTTTGAATAATCTAGGTGAGAAACTCGAATTGCACTTAGCCTACAGCCCAGTAAAAATTGTTCCTTTCTAATCACCCACGGTGCCAAACAATAACTATGCGTACTTAGCATAAGAAATTACTCAGCACCGGTACAACCTAACCTGCTTGGCTTGCGCGCTTGCGTTAGCTCGCAAAAAAACAGGTTTCCAACTTATAGCGTGTAAGACTTATCCTGAGCATATACTGACTCAGACTCCACGAGAACGCTCTCGAGTTCATACGCTTCCACTGCTAAAGTAGCAACGTTCATTTCAGAATCTAACATTTTAACCTCCTTAAGGAGTTAGTCCTTGTAACGGTAATCATTGTAAAGGATAGTTTTTTTAATATGCAAGACTTTTTTGCAATTTGAATTAAAAAAAGTAACAATTTACTGTAAATGATGTAAAATGGACAGGTTATCGGTATTAAAATAAGCGTGTTGGTATTAAAATAGGAGGTAAGTATTTATGGAGTCGATATTTAGGGTATCGTTAGTTGATTTGGTAAACATTATTTTCAGTCTAGGTCTGTTTTTTAATGCTGTCTTATTTATACCGCAAGCCATGCGAATCTTACGCACAAAAAGCGCTGAGGGTGTTTCTCTGTTTACTTTTATAGGATTTAACATCATGCAAGTCTTTACAGTGCTCCATGGTTATCTTGAAGGTGATTATGTATTAATGACTGGATTTTTACTAAGTTTTATAACTTGTGGAATCGTAACCTTGCTAGCTTTAAAATATAGATAGCGCAGTTCCTGAAAGCTGAATATACGCTCAACAAGTTCATATCTGGCGTATCTTCTTACCGCAAGCGTTTAGCATCAAAGCCGCGCTTCAAAAGACTTTTGTCGCCAGATGAGCTGTCCCGCCTTGAAAATTTTATTTTGATATTGATCGAGAAAGAATGTTAGTCGCAAGGGGTGCATTAAGAGATATCCTGGCACAGTATCTTTATACACCCAGCACAATACAGTTTCAGTACACAGATCTTGGAAAACCCTACCTAAATGCATCAACCTTGAAATTTAATGTCTCGCATGCCCATCATTGCATTCTGATCGCTATCACAAATGATATGGACATAGGCATTGATGTTGAATATCACCAAAAAACAGTTGATTACTTATCCATTGCACAAGAATTTTTTACACACAATGAATATACGAATTTGTTGAAATTTACACCCAAAGAAAGACAACTTGCCTTCTATCGTTTATGGACACAAAAAGAAGCATTTCTAAAAGGCATTGGTACAGGACTATCTGTTCCACTTAATCAATCAGAAACCTTAAAAAATTCTGAAAAGTACAACAAATGGCAAGTTTCAGCAATTCACCCAGGAGAAGATTATATTGCAGCACTCGCAACTGCCGAAAAACACGAAAAAATTTTCTTATGGGATTGGGAACACTTTAAGCGTGATTAGCTTTATCTAAATGCATCAATTTTACATATTTATAATAGGTGCCTTCCGCATTTGAAAAGGCTAACAGAAACCCTTCTCTGCCATCTAAAAATCCTAACCTGAATATGTAGCCACGAACAAAAGTCCAAAGGCCCCTAAAAATCGCTTTCAACAAGCCACTTTTTACACCTTGTAAATGTTTTTGCTCGGCCCCCAAACTAGAATAATCATTCATCTTTTTTAATACCAAATGAAGATTAGGGTATGCTAGGTGATGAATTTTCCCTGTCAGTTTTCCAATTTTACCTTGAATATCGATTCTTTCATGAGCCAATCGCGACACAAAGTGTGCATTTTTTCGGCGAAATAATACCGCTTGACTATCATGCCACCAATCCCCAAAACGTATTATTTTTTGACAGTATTCTGAACTAAACGTAATTTCAAAAGCATCATAAGCCGTATGTGGAATTTTTAACCCTATTTCTTCTTTTAACTGGGGCGTAACGCGTTCATCTGCATCAATGGATAACACCCACTCCCCTGTAGCTCTGTCTAATGCGCGCTGCTTTTGCGCGCCATAACCCGGCCAATCAGTCACAAATACCTTATCGGTATATAGCCGGCACAATTCAACTGTATTATCTGTACTGCCTGAATCAAACACGATAATTTCATCCGCAAAAGCAACAGATTTTAGGCAATCTACTATATTGTGTGCTTCATTTTTAGTAATAATAATAACACTTAATAATGACATATATCTAACTATTTAATACTCAGTTGACGATCTCGTACTATCCAAGGTCCAATAGGACTTCATTTCGAATGTTAGCATGGAGAGGTATAGAATGTCCCCATCCCGATTAAGCACCCTTCTGTTAGTGCTTTTATGGGCCATCAGTCTTCCTGTTCAGGCAGATTACACCTTCAACATGACCCCAGGGGTTACCGATATTAGTCGTGGGATCCATCATCTGCACATGATGATTTTTTGGATCTGTGTTGCGATTGGTATAGTCGTATTTAGCGTCATGTTTTATGCCATTATCTGGCATCGCCATTCCCGTGGTGCGAAGGCAGCGCAATTTCATGATAATCCTATTGTCGAAATGATCTGGACAGTCATCCCTTTTACCATACTTATCCTAATGGCTATTCCCGCAGCCCAACTATTACTTAAAATGCACAATACTGCCGACTCAGATTTATCTATTAAGATTGTGGGGCATCAATGGTATTGGGAATACGAATATCTAGGCGAAGGTGTTACCATCACCAGTCGATTGTCTACACCACAAGATCAATTAAAAAATAAAGATACTAAAGGGCCACATTATCTTCGCGAAGTTGATAATCCATTGGTGGTTCCCGAAAAAAAGAAAATTCGCTTTTTAACCACGGCAAATGATGTTATTCATTCCTGGTGGGTGCCTTCTCTTGGGATTAAAAAAGATGCTATTCCTGGTTTTATTAACGAAGCCTGGACAAACATTGATCAGCCTGGGACTTATCGTGGACAATGTGCTGAATTGTGCGGTGCACTGCATGGATTTATGCCCATCGTCATCGAAGTGAAAACAGCGGCAGAATATGAAACCTGGCTTGCTGAACAAAAAGCCGCTAACGCCAAACAAACACAGAGTAAAACGCCATGAGCAATACAACTGAAGAACATCACAAAGGCATCACACGTTGGATATTTACAACCAATCACAAAGACATTGGCACCCTTTATTTATGGTTGAGTTTTATAATGTTTTTAATTGGTGGTGCCATGGCTATGTGCATTCGCGCAGAACTTTTCAAACCTGGCCTACAGTTTTTTAATCCCGGATTTTATAATGAATTAACTACACTACATGGACTAATTATGATTTTCGGTGCAGTCATGCCAGGCTTTGTGGGATTAGCAAACTGGATGATTCCCATGATGATTGGGGCATCGGATATGGCATTACCCCGCATGAATAACTGGTCGTTCTGGATATTGCCTTTTGCTTTTACATTATTGATGAGCACGCTATTTATGAACGGACCAGCGCCCGATTTTGGCTGGACCGCCTACGCACCACTCTCTACTACCTACGGACCTAAAAGTACAGATTTTTTTATTTTTTCTGTGCATTTGATGGGTATTTCTTCCATCATGGGTGCAATTAATATTATTGCGACTATTTTAAATTGTCGCGCTCCTAGCATGACATTAATGAAAATGCCCATTTTTGTTTGGACATGGTTAATTACTGCATTTTTGTTAATTGCTGTTATGCCAGTATTGGCTGGCGCGGTCACGATGATGCTCATGGACAGACATTTTGGAACCAGTTTTTTCAATGCGGCGGGCGGTGGTGATCCCGTTATGTA
>JBGAIP010000010.1:0-49426 GCA_044225395.1 Gammaproteobacteria bacterium | reverse complement strand
TGAGCGATCTTTAATGCACCTCTTGAATTTTTAGGAAGTGTTGTGTAAATCGATGATTAGTTTTTGAGAGTCTATATTGAATGGCAATAGACGTTCAATTTCTTCGATAGTCTTAGCATGTTGCTTCTTGTTCAGAAGCGATTGAAAAACTAAATTGGTATGCGATGCGTTGGAAGATAGAAATTTTTCATAAGATTCTCAAATCGGGTTGTAAAGCTGAAGAATCGAAATTAAGAACAGCTGATGGTTTAACAAAATTAACTTCAATTTTTTGTATTTTAAGTTGGAGAATTTTTTGGATGACAATGATGAATAGAGAGAACCAAAGTCTGTCGGCAAAAGTTGCTTTTACTGCAAGCGAAATTAATTTATTGGCGTTGTTGCGTAAATTAGTCCGTTCAATGGGATCTATAATTTCCGAACATATTAAATTTTCTAAAAGGCTTTTACCGATTTCGGCATACCTAGCGAAGCCATTTTATTGAGAATTTTTGCCATAAGCTTTGCCTCAGTTACTTGGGTTTTTAGCGTCCTTCCTCGAAGAACACCCCCTAAGATCATTTTTAAACGAGACATATGCGTCTCAACCAGCGATCGCCGATGATAGCCTGAGGTTTTCTTCCAAGTACTTCTTCCTCCAGCATCCCAAATCGCATTAAGCAATTGGTTCCTTAGTATTTCTCCTTTTGAGGGCGCTTCCTTTACTATGCAGGTTCCACTGCGTATTGGAATAAAGGGTTTTCCACCCTTATCAGCTATTGCGTCAAAGTTCTGTTTAAATGAATAAGCACCATCAGCATAAATGTTTCCAATATTTTTTTGAGTAGATAACAAAGTAGATAATACAGTACAATCATGTACATTGGCTTCGGTTAATTCAACTGCTGTTACTTCATGAGAATCTGGGTTAACGGTAACGTGATATTTACGCCAGGTTCTTCTTTTTTGTTTGCCATGTGTGCGCATTTTCCATTCGCCTTCACCAAAAATTTTTAACCCTGTTGAATCCATAACAAGATCGGTCAACTTTTTGTTCTCTTTCTGTCGTTTCATGAGTTGAATATCGAGTTGAGAGGCTCTACGACTTAATCTTGAATAATGGGAAACTTGCAATTGTAATCCCAAGAGAGAAACAAGTCCTTCTAAAAAAGCTTGTGTCGCTCTCAATGGAAAACGAAATAAGGTGCGAAGCGTTAATGCTAACTCAATATAACTATTACTGTAAATAAAAGGACGGCCCCGATTTTTTCGACCTAGGGGTTTTTGGTACCAGCTTTTAACAGCATCCTCTGAAAACCAGATAGTTAAATTGCCTCGATTAATTAAATGCGATTATAGTTCTTCCAATTACGAATGCGATAGGTTATCTTCTTTACCATAAGCGGAGCTTCCTTTGTCTGGATAGGCCTTAGAAAACTCTATCTTACAGCAAGTTTCCGCTTATCTCCTCCACTTTTCTCAATTATTTATGCAACAAAGCCTAATTTATTAAATAAGTTGATAAAAAATAACAATAATCTTAAGAGCAAAAATATATCTGATTGTTTACTTAGTTCGACCTGAATTAAACGAAAAGCCGTATTTTTATTGTTAAAAATGAATAAAATATGTGGTATAATATTGCAAATTTTTGGCATTTAAGGATGAAAAGCTTGCAAATGATGAAGAAAACTGAAATGGAACAAAAAGGCAATAGAAATGGCGTTAAATTGGAAGAAATTCTCGATAAAAAGCATGGATTATACCAACTGGCCAATCGATTGAATTGGGATTATTTAATTAAATCTTGTGGGGCATATTATACTGAAGCTGGGCGACCAGGAATACCCATTCGTATAATGGCAGGTTTGCATTACCTGAAGTATCTAGAAAACGAGAGTGATGAATCTATTGTAGAAAAATTTTGTGAAAACCCTTATTGGCAATATTTTTGTGGATTTGAGACTTTTCAGCATCGGTTTCCGTGTCATCCAACAACTTTAGTTAAATGGCGTCAGAAAGTTGGGATTGAGGGTGTCGAAAAACTGTTGGAAGAAACCATTAATACAGCCAAACGACAAGCCTTGTTATCAGAAAAGCTCTGTCGACGGTTGTATGTGGACACAACGGTACAAGAGAAAGCGATCACTTTCCCAACGGATGCGAAACTATTTTATAAGATGCGAGAAAAATTAGTGGGTGAGGCATTTCATCGGTCAATTCCACTGAGACAAAGTTATGTGAGAGTAGGTAAAAAATCTTTGAGAATGCAATATCAATATCGTCATGCTGGACAAATGAAACGAGCTGCTAAAGAAACAAAGAAGCTAAGAACCTATTTAGGGCGAGTGACTAGAGATATTGAAAGAAAATCTCCTCTAATAGATGAGAAGCTTGCCAATCAATTAGCATTATCTCGGCAGCTGATCAAACAAAAGAAAGCTGATAAGCATAAGCTTTATAGTCTACACGCACCAGAGGTAGAATGTATCTCTAAAGGTAAAACCCATAAAAGATATGAATTTGGTTGCAAAGTGGCGATTGCAACGACCTGCAAAGAGGCATGGGTTGTGGCAGTAAAGGCGATACATGGTAATCCTTATGATGGCCATACTTTATAAAGAGACGATAGAAAAAGCGGAAGCAATAACTGAAGTTAAAGCCGAAGCCATTTTTGCTGATCGGGGATACAAAGGAAAAGAAAATCATCCGACAAATGTTAAAGTATTTTTATCAGGCTCTAAAAGGGTGCAAGGGATTTTTAAAAAACTATTAAAAGGTCGTTCGGGCATTGAACCTATTATTGGTCATATTAAGAATGACCATCGAATGGCAAAGAATTATCTTTTAGGGAAATTGGGAGATAAAATAAACGCTGTTTTAGCGGGATGTGGTTTTAACTTACGTAAAATATTACGATTTATCACCATAGAAAATGAACCGTTATATGCAATTGTATAAAGGGGGTTTTTCAGGGGAGACTACTTAAAATTGCAAAATTAGGGGGTTATCTTGCTCGCAATTCTGATCCGCCTCCAGAAAACACTGTTATCTGGAGAGGGCTAACTCGATTAATTGAGATAGAATTAGGTTGTAATATGGCAAAAGATTGTGGGTAATTGCAAGCTTTAGCGAGCGGTTACCGAGGGTCTTCTATTGTTTTAAATATTTCAAAAGAAATATCTTGGGGAAAAGTTTCAATTCCTATTATTTTTTTAGATATTATTTCTGTTTTTGAGCAGTTTGTGTTTAACATGATTAGGAGCATGATCTCATCCATCTTAAAAATCAAGTTTTTTATGAGAGGATGTGATTGAATGGCTATGCCTAGTTTTGAAACCAGAGGCAATAAAATACTGCACGAAGTGCCTTCTTTTGAATAAAGAGCCGGAGCGCTTAGTTTTGTAGTGGGGTAAAGGCAACATTAATCTGAGTTACTTAATTATAGTGCAATTGCCCTGTCAAGATGATGTTGGCATATTTACAAGGCTAAAAAATAATGTTAATAAAGAGTATGGCTGTCGTGCAGCGATGGGCTGCATGCCAGGAACTAGCCAGGTACCCCCGCTTTAGCGCTGTACAGTGGGCAGTTAGTGTCTGTCTAATCAGTGCCTGTCTAAGCTGACTCAATATTTTAATCATAGGGAGGAGAATCATGACGACGGAACTAAAACGTTTCACCGAAGCTTATGCGACCATGACGGTTGCTGCCTACGAACCTCTAATTCTGCGCTGGATTTCGTTGATAGGTATTCGATTTATTTCCAATGTCGTTACCTATCGTATGCCTAAGGCGGCAACAGTCAAATATGACGGAAAGCTTCCGGCCGCTCTTGCGCTTAGCAAGACGATTCACAAACCAATCCCTCCCAACCTCAAGGTGGGCTTTGAGGATACTGAGATGGGCGTGCCAATTGACATCCACGGACGCGCGATCGATCCTGGCGACATGAAGAAGGTAGCTGTGCCGGGCTATCCCAATGCCGTTGCGATTGGTAATGATGTATACCTAAATGGCGTATCAAGGACTTATTCGAAGCAACGATCCGCCGAGACAGAGCGAACTAGCGTGGTCGGCACACCCGCCGAGGCGCGTATAATGTCAAACGTTGCATCGCGACTCGGTGCGGTGATGCAACTAGCGAAGGCCATCCCTCTCACCATCTCAAGCCGCCTTGGAAGGCAGCAACCCAATTTCGATTTCCATAAATCATGCGACACCATTGAGCAAAACCTGATTAAGGCAGCTCAGACTTGGGCGCAGGATCCTGGCAGAGGTGACCTTTCGCAACTTATGATGGCTGCCACAAATGTCAATGGTGTGTTGCTTCCGCATTTTTGGCCGAGTGCTATAAGTGTTCATGAGGCGTTGTCGCCCATCGGGATCGCTCATTACTACCGCCAATTGTATTTCAACAAAGAAGAAGGTGTTGGCCCAATTGAGGAAGCCTTTACTATTGCTCCACTAGAAACGTTGGAGGTAATCTATCAAAACGTTAGAAAGCAAACACATGAGGAAATTCTTGAACAGGGATTGGAAATCGTCAGCGAATCCGCTGTAGAGGAGAAGAACCTGGACGAGGTGTCTGACAAAGTATCGTCCATGGTGCAGCAGGATGTGTCGGCTTCCATGTCAGCCACCGCATCTGGTGGGGTCGGCGTGTGGCAAGTGGGTGCTTCCGCGTCAGCGAATTTCGGTGTGAGCTCTCAACGCAGCCGGGAATATTCGGCGCGGCGCCTAAAGGAGGTAACCAAGCGTGCCTCGGAGCGCATTACCAAGAGTTTCAGTATTAAAACAAAGGACACCACGGAAGTGACAGAAACGACGACCACCCGTCGCATAATCCGCAACGACGGCGCGAGCCCTGTCAGCTACGGACTGCGCCGCGTCCTTCGCCGCGTCAATGTCAAAGTGCAAGATCTGGGTCCAAGGCTGGTTTGGCAGCTCTATCTGCGCAATCCGGGCTATGGTCTTGCCCGGAGCCGGTTCGTCCACTTTCGAGAGTCGGGCCCGATCAGCGTGCCGGAAATTCCGCCTGGTGTTCCGCCACGTCCAAGTGGCGGTGTGGAATCTGAATCTATGTCGACGAGTTTGAAGTGGAAACAGTTAACTAATCAGGCCGGTGTCTACTATGTGACTATCGTAATCAAGCCAGGCGCGGATCGAGATGTTACAGGCGTGCGGATCGACAATATCACCGATTTGGAAGGAGGAGGCAAGGATGATGAAGCGCCTGCACCACACAACGAGTATGACCTTGGCTCTAGCTGGGATCCGCAGAGCAGGACCTACACTGCAAACATTGCTATTAAACAAGGCGACTCTTTATCAGTGCAGGTTACATATACCTATAGCTGGGCGCCATCGGAAAGCGTGTTGGCCGCTTGGGAAGCCCAGCGCATCGCTGCGGTGGAAAAGCTTACCGAGGAAGCATTAACCCAACAGTTCGAGCGAAACAAAACGCTGATCACCGAGAAGAGCAAGATAAAGAGTCGTCCAGCAAACGACCTCCGAAACGAGGAACGGTATGAGGTGATGAATCGTATGGTGAGCTACCTTTTCGGACGAGCCGATGATCCCAGCGAGCCTACGCCTCTAGAGATCGAATATTTTCACCGCTTTTTTGACATCAATGCTATCTTCACCTACAACCACCCTTCTTGGTGGAAACCACGCTTCACATCTAAGAACGTGAGCATGGAACGGGAGGCTTACGAGATCACCGCCGAAAGCGAACCAGCACCTCTAGGTAGTTCCCTCGGTTGGCTGATTCAGCTAGATGGCGACAGTCGGCGCAACGAATTTCTCAACAGTCCCTGGTGTCGCGTCTGCGTGCCTATGCGAGCAAACCGCGAGAGAGAGGCGATCCAGTGGCTCGCGAAGCACCTCGAAGGCGAGGTGGGCTACGACATCAATGGCGGTCCGCTCGCAACACTGATTGCCGAAATCGAAAAATATCGGGATCTTGAGAATAAACTAGGGCTTAATGGTGCTGATTATGTGACCGTTGATTCCACGCCAGGAGCACCAGCGGACCCGGCGAAACCAGAAGGCGTGTATCCCATTGTGGATCAGTTCGACGTCACCATGCCAACAGATGGATTTGTGTTCGACGAACTCAAAGTTACGATTCCTTAATCGGGACAGAGTGATGAAGCAGGTAATCATTATCGCTCAGGGGATAGAGATCAGGGACGTGGGTCAAGGCATCCAGCTTCAAGATTTTTTGAAGGCCCAATGTGATCTACAAAAGGGGGCGTTATGGACCTATCCCAAAGGTGCTAAGGGGAATCACACTCATGAAGTGCGCGTAGTCTACGACATGACAGAATTCACAAAGGCGCTGGATACCCCCGACATCTTTGTCGTCTATGAAGGACATTCTCGTTATGGACAGGGTCCCGCATTTGGCCCTGCCAATACGCCCAAAGTGCCTGATAAAAAGACGTTCCCTATAAATCCGTGGGGTGTTCATTTCCGGATGGGTTATGATGCAACAGATACCGAGTGTGTGGGAGATTTGATCCACCATTCAGTTATCCCGATGGAATATGACATTCTCACCTCCAGTACAAAGGCCTTTCTGCCAGGCAAGTTAGCGGAGGCCTCTCGTAACGCAAAGACACAGCAAAAAGCCATTGCCACAAAGAAAATTAAAACAAAAGCGATTTGCGGGACGAGAGGGGCATGGCGCTTGTTCGACAGCTGTCACCCAGCGCTTGCCGTAACTACCACTTCTCGTGGCGACCAGCCGTTGAAGAGCCGCCACTACTTCGAGCGGTTATCTCAAAAGCCGAACGATGAGTACCTCACGGCGGTTAAAGTCGGCTCTGCCGACTTGGATAAGTCGTCGCTTAAGTGCAAACTGTTGTTTATGGCTTCATGTTCTAGCCATGTGCATTTCTACAAGCCACTGAATATTAGGCGCAAGGCCATCAAATCTGCGTGCAAGTTTCTGCTAACAGCGCAAGTATGCGCGACGACGCATGCTAAGACCTTTCTAGAGCAGGTACTAGTTAAGGGGCGCGATCCGACGACGCAAAAGGGCATGAAAATGCTATTGAAGGCCTTAAACGGAGTTAGCCAATCTGGGATCGTGGGCATTTATTGAGAGGAGCTTATGACGATCGATCCTCAATTATTAGAACAAGTCTTACGCACTCCAAAGTCGCAGGATGTGTCCGAATCACCGATCGTCAGAGCGGTAATCTTAGCTGATGCTAGCAATGCGGCTGACCTCATACCGGCCCTTAACAATAGTGGAACGGTCGAAGCAGCTAACGCGCGGCAAATTCTGGCTCTATTCGAGCCCAACACAGTACCCTATTTACTTGCAGCACTGCACCCAGCTGAGCTGAATTCTAGGAAGGAAGGCCTGGAAATACTTTGGGCGCTACTCGTGGGTGAAAAGCAATGGACCATACGTGAAACATTAACAGTGGCGAAGCCCAATCTAGACGCACTCTTGGAAGATACACGCCTTCTTCCAGACGAAATGCCAGAGTACGTCGAACGCGATTTTCGCGGTCGCATCTGCGACTTAGCATATATCGTCGTGCAACATCTACTGGATCCAGAGTTCGATCAGTCGATGTTCCGGGCGCTGGATGATCGAGGTCGTGATGAAGCGATAAAGCGTCTGAAAGGAATGGGGTTCGGGCTGCATATTGTATAATAGGGGGTGTAACTGCATTAGCAGGCCAATTTTATTCATCATAGACCTTATGTCTGTTCGACATTCTTTAATGGAGATAACAATTCTCAACATGTCATTGTAATGCATTTTTATTAATTTCCAATTAATCTTTTGGCTTAAAATAAATGCAATATTATTATATTGTAACCTCATTATTACATTGTAACCTCAATTCTGGATAAGTGTAGCAGCACCCTAAGGATGATATAATGCCATCCAACTTATTCCACTAAGAGGGTGCTACTAAGATGGATCTTACAGAATTATTTTGCGATGTCGACGATTTTTGCAAAAATAATCCAATAAATGCTGCTAATTGCTTGGCATTTTGAAAATCTTCTGGATTGCCAATAAAGGCAAGGATATGCTCTATCGTGGCATTGCCAACTCCCGGAATGGTTTCCAACAGCTTTTTCTTAACAGATAAATCTGGATGTTGATCAATATGAGCGCGGATCCTACCCTTTAATTTTTGGATTTCTTCAGACAATCGCTCAATGACTGCTTCTATAGAAACTCTTACTTCTGCTGAAGCAACCTCTAATCGATTATTCTCTTGCTGATGCATGCCTTGTAGCGCCTCTAGCCGACGGATCCAAGCCTGTAATTCCCTGATATGTTGAGGTTTCGGTTGCCAAGCTTTTGGCTGCATTGCTTTACAAAATCGAGCAATCAACTGAGCATCTGCTTTGTCTGATTTCGTGCTAGATAACTCACTTTTGGCAAAACCTTTAATTTTTGCAGGATTAACCACACTAACTGTGTGCCCAAGATCGAAAAGATAGATTGCTAAGGCCTCACCGTAATTGCCTGTCGCTTCCATACAGGCATGTAGCATTTGTACCTCTTTTTGTTTTAGCCAATCAACCAATTGTAAAAATCCGTTGTTATTATTAGTAAATTGTTTTGTTTTTACTTTTCCGTTTAATAGCAAAACAACATCAAACTTAGCTTTACTGATGTCTACCCCTAATACCATTCTGTCTGGGTTCAGAAACATATGAGACAAATATGAGTAGCTAAACTCATACCCTAATCAGCCAAAAAGGGGTGTGTAATTGCTACAAAACGGCAAGGCCTTTATTTTGGTAATTCATTACCAAAACCGGAATAAAGGAGGCCTTGCCATGCAGATCAAAAGCCTGCGGATTAAATCGTATCGTAGTTGGCACGTAAATGAAACCGTCATTTCAGCGGTTGCCAAGGCACGTGAAAATAAAATTCTTTGCTTTAATCAGCTAAGAGAGGAAGGATGTACTGAAAAAACCGCTTTATTAGCGATTGAAACATCCAGAGCTACTTTTTATCGTTGGAAAAAAGAATATCAATTCAAAGGAACCCCGGGTCTTCAAATAAAAAGCAGAGCTCCCCAAAACAAACGTAAGCCTATTTGGACTAAAGAATTGCAACAGCTGGTTTATCAGTTTCGCCAAAAATATCCTTACTGGGGGAAGCTTAAACTGCATCGTTTAATTGAAAGAGAGCATGGTATTAAAACGACCGTTTCCACAGTAGGTAGAGTTATTAATCATTTGATAAAATTAAAAAGAGTGTTTCCTGTTTCAACCGTTATTGGGCATAAAAAGCCTAAAAAAAGGCGTTTATTTAATCAACATGCCCAACGTTGGCAATATGGAATGAAAGCCAAAGAGTTGGGAGAATTGGTGCAAGTTGATCACATGACGGTTTATTGTAACAGTCAGCATATCAAAGATTTTAAAGCGGCTTGCCCTGTCACTAAAATGATGGTCACTGAAGTTTACAACCAAGCGACCAGTAACACAGCCAGACAATTTTTGGAGAAGATGCAACTGGAATTGCCATTCCCGATTAAATCGATCCAGGTGGATGGGGGTTCAGAATTTACGCCTTATCCCGTTATCAACAGCTTTATAATACCTACAGACCACATCAAGCGCTTGCACAATTAACCCCAAAGGAGTATTTTGAGTTGAATTACCAAAATAAGGCCGCCTAAGTCTCATATGTAGTGAACCCGGACATACTTCTTGAAATGTTTTTAATAGACTAGTAAAATCTTTCTGCTGAACAACATTTCATTGTTAAGGAAATGTAAATGAGCAAGTTTGAGTTTGCCATACCATTGGTTATGAAACATGAAGGAGGGTTAGCATACGATCCTGCTGATCCGGGTGGGATCACAAATATGGGTATCTCACTTCGTTTTCTAAGCTCGCTAGCGCGCCTGCATCCTGAAATTATTCCACAACTTGATATTGATAAAAATAATTTATTGAATAGTAACGACGTTAAGTCTATCAACTTAGAAAAAGCTACCCAGCTTTATTATAGATATTTTTGGGAGCCTTATGGTTACAAAAATATTACAAACCAATCCTTAGCAAATAAATTGTTTGATTTATCAGTCAATCTAGGCCCAAACATCGCTGCTAAATTGTTACAAAAAGCCTATTGTCAGATTAGTCCCTCGACGAAACTTCATATAGATGGGACATTGGGCAAAAACAGCTATCAATACATTAACCAATTAGATAAAGAACAAACTAATAAACTTTTAACAATTTTTTGCAAGTTTGCCGCAGACTATTATCAAAACTTGGTCAAAAAACACCCTATTTTAAAAAAATTTTTAAATGGCTGGTTAAGGAGGGTTTATGATTTCTAATAAACAATTTTTAAATGATTTTTCCATAAAAACAGGAGATTTGTTGCTCTTCTCAGGCCATGACACATGGAGCAATCTTATTAAACTATTTACGCGGTCTCCATGGTCACATGTCGGTATGGTTTTTAAAACTCATGAAGGATCTTTTTTCTGTTTTGAATCAGATGTTGATTCTATATCTGATTTTTTCAAAAAGCGTGGTGCTGGCGTTAGGTTGGTTTCTTTGAAAAAAAAATTAAGTGCTTACACCGGAGAAATAGCAATAAGAAGCCTGTTAGGAGTTTCTCCAGCAGATCTAGAAGAAATCCAAGAAAAAACAATCCGTTTTATCACTGAATTTAAAAATAGACCTTATGAAAAATCTATTATTGAATTTATTCGTTCTGCCTATGATGGACCATTTGGAGAAAACATTGCAGAAGATCTTTCCAGTATATTTTGCAGTGAATTAGTTGCTGCAGCCTATCAGCGCTTCGGCTTGTTACCAGGTCATCCACCAGGCCTTCCTTCGAACGAATACACGCCGGCAGATTTTTCTCGTAAAACATTAACACTTTTGAAAGGAAAATTGTCAGACATTGTACCAATTAAGATTGCTGAAGCGTCAAAAAATTTAACTGAAACAAACAATGTTTCTTAGGGAAGTAAAAGGATTGAATTAATATTTTCAAAAATTTACGTTGACTTTGAATTTCAACATTTATTATACTTAACACTATCTCGACAATTGCGCTTTAGTTAACACTAAACCGTCAGGAGGTAAGCAAAATGGATCCCTGCGATACACAAGTGTGTCCTAACTTTTCTGGAGCTTTGTAGATACTGTCTTGCTTGTCAACACCTTTAATTAAAATATTTTCTTTTTTTCTTCTGTTGGCAGACACCTAATTAGTCTTGCCTGAATTAAACAAAACCCCATGATTTTTATAGAGAAAATTGAAAAAATCCAAGCGTGTCCTAACTTTTCAATAGCTTTGTGACGCATCCATGCATCACAAGCGCAGTTGAAAAGTTGGACAAATTCTTTTAGGCCGGACGCCCTCCTCATCAATCTAGGTTCACAAAGTTCACCTAGATTTCTTCCAAATGGCTCGACGTCGTTTCGTTTATTTTCTGCGTTTACTGCGACACGCATAAAATACTACGCCTGCCGGCCACTACTCACCATCGCTTCACTATCCATGGTTCGCAGCGTAGGGTATAATATTGCAGGTTTTTTAAATTTAAGGATGAAAAGCTTGCAAATGATGAAGAAAACTGGAATGGACGCCAAAAACACTGGTAGTGGGGTTAAATTAGAGCAAATTCTCGATCAAAAACATGGATTGTATCAATTGGCCAATCGATTAAATTGGGATTATTTGATTGAGTCTTATGGGCCTTATTATACGGAAGCTGGGCGGCCAGGAATACCCATTCGAGTGATGGCGGGTTTACACTATTTGAAGTATTTAGAGAATGAAAGTGATGAATCGGTTGTAGAAAAGTTTTGTGAAAATCCCTATTGGCAGTATTTTTGTGGCTTTGAAACTTTTCAGCATCGGTTTCCGTGTCATTCAACCACTTTAGTGAAATGGCGTCAGAAAGTGGGTATTGAGGGCATAGAAAAGTTGCTGGAAGAAACGATTAATACCGCCAAGCGAGAAGCCTTGTTGTCTGAAAGACTTTGTCGGCGTTTAAATATTGATACAACGGTACAAGAAAAAGCGATTACTTTTCCAACGGATTCAAAGTTATTTTATAAGATGAGAGAAAAATTAGTAAAGGCAGCAGATAGTCGTTGTATACCTCTTAGACAAACGTATGTACGAGTGGCTAAGAAATCTTTAAGGATGCAAGCTCGATACCGTCATGCAGGACAAATAAAGCGTGCATCTAGAGAGACTAAAAAATTAAAAACGTATTTAAGACGAGTAACAAAAGATATTGAAAGGAAAGCTGTTTTTAAGGATAAACCTTTGAGTGATTCATTAAGGTTATCGAGACGATTGCTTGAACAGAATAAAGCAGATAAGCATAAACTTTACAGTTTACATGCTCCTGAAGTAGAATGCATTGCCAAAGGAAAAGCGTATAAGAAATATGAATTTGGATGTAAGGTATCAATGGCAACGACCTGCAAAGAGCCTTGGATAGTGGCCATCAAAGCTATGCATGGCAATCCTTATGATGGTCATACTTTGAAAGAGACTGTTAGAAAAGCAGAAGAGACAACGGCAGTGAAAGCAACGGCTGTTTTTGTTGACCAAGGATACAAAGGAAAAGAGAATCACCCTAAAGGTGTAAACGTATTTTTATCAGGCAGCAAAAAAGTTAAGGGGATCTTTAAAAAATTGTTAAAGGGTCGTTCTGGTATTGAACCTATTATTGGTCATGTTAAGCAAGATCATCGAATGGCAAGAAATTATCTTTTAGGAGAAACAGGAGATAAAATCAATGCTGTTTTAGCAGGGTGTGGTTTTAATTTACGAAAGATTTTACGGCTTTTAAAATCTGAAAATGAGCCCGTTTATGCGCTCGCTTGAATCGGGTTTTTCAGGGAAGACTAATTAATAAATCCATACTTTACGTGCTGGAAAACGGCGTCCTCTTCAAAACGCCTTCTGCAGCACGTGACCCCTGCCAGCTTCGACAACAGTGGAATTTATTAATATCCTAATATTATTTTGGCAAGTCTATGTTTTTTCCTATATTACATTGCTAAACTTGGATCCGGCATTCCGCACCGTAATTTAAATTTTTGTTAATTTAAAAGCATGAAAGGTCGATAGATCACAGGATAAAACGGCTTTGGATCACAGCATGGTGGTTAAATAATTGATATTATAGGAGCATTTCTTTCTTAATTGAGGTGTTATTATGTCGGAAATATCTTCCGAAGGACTGCAAGTCATTCATTTAGGTCATCTGGGTATTGTAGCTGCCATGATTAATGAATTGGGGATCATTGATAAAATTGATAAAAGATTACCTATCTCAAAAGAGCATGGTGCCATTGTAACGATTGGTCAACGTGTATCAGCCATGATTTTAAACGGACTGGGTTTTTTAAATGATAGGCTCTATATGCACCCTAAGTTTTTTGAGGACAAGCCTGTGAGTCGATTATTTGGGGAAGGGATCACGGCAGAACACTTTAATGACGATGCGTTAGGTAGGGCTTTAGACAAAATTTATGAATATGGGACCACTAAATTATACAGCGAAATAGGTTTTGAGATTGCGCAAGAAAGAGATTTGTTAGGAAAAACAGCAAGAATTGATACGACCAGTTTTTCACTAGAGGGAGATTATGAAAGTGAATTGGATAGTAGTGACTCAGAGAAACAATCCCCAATAATTACCTATGGTCACTCCAAAGATCACCGGCAAGATTTAAAACAAGTGATGCTTTCTTTAACGTGTACTGGACCAGCAGGTTTTCCGTTGTGGATGGAAGCATTGGATGGCAATTCATCAGATAAAAAGAACTTACATGATAGTCTGGAAAAAATGGCAAAATTCCAACAAGCCCTTAAAAAGGCACCTGATTTTATTTTTGTTGCAGATTCAGGGCTGTATACCATAGATAAACTGTTAGCAGCAACTGTTAATCGCCACCAATATCAGGCCATTCCATCGCCAGATTAATCCACCCACCTGATCGCCACTTTAATCAGGCCACTTCATCGCCACCTTCACCCACCGAAGGCTGTATAGCTCGTGGTGTTATTAAGTATACTTCCTCAATTCATTGATATAGCACTAGATGGATTGAGGAGGAAACAACGTTGGCAGTTGATTTATTCAGAAGAAGCGTATGTACGAAGGGAGTATTCATTAAACTGTGTCAAATTCTGATAAAGTAATCACACTTATATTGGAGTTTACACTAATGGAATCAACAAAGGAAAATCTTAAAGGTTTAACTAATTTATCTTGTATCTTAAAAATTCATCCAAGCAGCGTATAGTGGAGTTTTATTCCCTTGCAAAAGTAAGGTAATAGAAAGGTGAGGTAGACCGTTTTTATCTTGGGCGAAAAGCTCGGAAATCAGCATAGGTCGCCTCACCCCCCAATAGTAACTCGAACAGTTGCCAGGGACTTGTAAAAGATCCCGAATCTACAAGGCAGAGCACTACAGGAGGTTTTATTATGAGCGAAAGAGAGCAAAAAGTCTATGTGGGTTTAGATGTTTCTAAAGCTTGCTTGGACATCTATATTCATCCTATGGGGCAGACTATTAAGGTGAATAATGATAAAACAGGAATTAAGGAATTAGTAAAAACTTTATCTAAACAATCAGTAGAATTGATTGTTTTAGAAGCAACGGGAGGATATGAAAAAACGGTAGCAAGGGAATTAGAACAAGCACAATTCCCAGTCAGTGTTGTTAATCCGCGTCAAGCTAGAGATTTTGCTAAGGCACTTGGACAATTAGCGAAAACAGATAAAGTGGATAGCCGAATGTTAGCACTTTTCGCAAATAAAATTGAACCGACTGTTAGACCATTGAAAACGCTAAAACAACAGGATTTAGCAGATTTAAAAACTCGTAGAAGACAATTAGTAGATATGATTACTATGGAGAAGAATCGCTTAGATAAAGTAAGTTCGAGTATACGAAAAGGAATAGAAAAGGTCATAAAATTTTTGCAAAAGGAGTTACAAACTATGGATGAAAAACTAAGTCAAGTTATAGAAGAAGATCCAGATTTATCTAAGAAAAGTGAGCTATTGCGCAGTATTAAAGGGGTAGGACCGGTGTTATCTGCAACTCTACTGGCAGATCTGCCAGAGTTAGGAACGCTTACGCATAAGAAAATTTCCGCCTTAGTGGGTGTTGCTCCTTTTAACCGGGACAGCGGCACTTTTGTAGGTGGAAGAACTATTTGGGGAGGTAGAGGTTCGGTACGAACTAGCCTTTACATGGCTGCCTTGGCGGCTGCCAAATATAATCCTCAAATAAAGATATTTTATGATCGCTTATGTAAAGCAGGAAAGGCAAAAAAAGTGGTTTTGACGGCTTGTATGCATAAATTGTTAATCATTATGAATGCGATTCTTAAATCAGGCATTGCATGGAATATGGAATTAAAAAATGCTTGACATTGAAGACAGTTGCTGAGTTACAAAAAAACATTGTGGAATCAGTTAGGACAGGTAAGTCTCTATTAGGCAAAGATGGTGCATTAACACCCCTCATTAAACATGCTTTAGAAGCTGCATTAGAAGGTGAAATAGAGGCTCATATGGCTGCAGACGATGATAGCTCGAATAATCGCCGCAATGGCAAAATGAAAAAGCTCGTTAACAGTGAATCCGGCCCTTTTGAATTGGAAACTCCTCGGGATCGTAATGGGTCATTCGAACCACAGATTGTTAAAAAGCGCCAAACTGTAATCACAGAGGAACTTGATCATAAAATTTTAGCCCTCTATTCATTGGGTGTAGGTTATCAAGATATTTCTAAACAGATGCTTGAGATGTATGGCTACGAGGTATCCCCTGCGACCATAACGAGTGTTACAGACAAGTTGCTACCTGCAATCACGGAATGGCGTAGTCGGGATAGCTTCTACCGCTTTAAACAGCTCTACGAAACGGGCGGTGAAGAAGCCCTCCAGGATCTTAGTCGCAAAAAACCTAATTTAAAAAATCGGGTTCCTCAATACATTGAGGAACCCGTGATCGCTTTTGCAACTGAATTTCCCGCTTATGGTCAACTACGCGCCTCGAATGAGTTAAACAAACGCGGTATATTAGTGTCGTCAAGTGGTCTGCGTTCCGTGTGGGTTAGATATGACCTGGAAACCCTTAAAAAACGGCTTAAAGCGTTAGAAGCAAAAGTGGCTCAGGATGGCATCATCCTAACAGAATCGCAACTGCAAGCGCTAGAAAAAGCGAAGGCGGAAAAGGAAGCGCATGGTGAAATCGAAAGCGAACATCCGGGATATCTGGGTGCACAGGATACCTATTATGTTGGAACAATAAAGGGTATCGGTAGAATATACCAACAAACTTTTATTGACACGTATTCGAGAGTAGCATTTGCCAAGCTTTACACAGAGAAAACAGCTATTACAGCAGCTGACACGCTGAATGATATGGTATTACCTTGGTTTGAGCAGCAAGAGGTCCCTCTCTTGAGAATGCATAACGTATAATTTCTTTCGCACATTTTTTCAGCATGGTATCCAAATTCTCTCCTATGCCACCATTTGATCTGCTGCTGGGTGACACGTTAATTCGTCCATGTCGATATACCTCTTTAAACCCCATTTGGTTCCAGCAATATGCCTTAACCTAGCAGCACTCAGCATTAGAGCCGAATGTCCATCAGGAAAAGCTCCAACCACGCGAGTACGCCGCCTTATTTCTCTCATGATCCGTTCCAATGGGTTGTTAGTACGGATCTTGCGCCAATGAGCCGATGGAAAAGCATAATGAGTCAGCGTCTCCTGGATGACACTTCTTACTTTATCAGCGGCTTTTGGTAATTTCATCTGATCAAGTTTTTCATTCACCGCAGCGGCTTTTTGTAAAGCAGATTCCCTATCTTCAGAGGCGTGAATCGCTTTAAGCATAGTTGCCACCTCTGCGATTTTTCCTTTTGGAACCACGCTGAATACATTACGATAAAAGTGTACAGCACAGCGCTGCCATAAGGCTTCTGGATAATATTCTGCAATCGATTCTATTAAACCCATGCAAGCGTCACTGATGAACAATTTTACCCCTGTCAGACTCCGGAATTTCAGATACTCTAAAAAGCTACCCCAACCGGCTTTGTCTTCCTTTTGCCATTCAGCAATGCCTAGAACCTTTCGGTAACCATCGGTTCCTACACCAATCGCCACCAATACTGACACGTTCCTGATCTCGCCAGCCCAGCTTCGTTTTAACACGATCCCGTCTAGGTAAACATATGGATATTCACCTTCTATTGGTCTAGTGCGCCAGGCTTTAATGTTCTCGTAGGCTTTTTTATTTAAATTGCTCACCGTTCCTGAGCTCACCCTGGTTCCCCACAATGCTTCAGTAATATCTTCAACCCTGCGTACCGAAACGCCTGCGAAGTAGTAGAGTAGGTTGCCAGCGAGTTATTTTCTTAAAAAAAAATACTTTTCCAACAACCCCTCTCCGAACCCCGCATGACCGTTTCCGTATCACGAAGCTCTCCAGTAATCATTACGCTGAAATTTTATTTTGATCATATCTACCTTGGTGTATGTCCGTATGGCATTGACGGCATACTATTAAGGTTTTTCGCCTTCTCTCTGACATTCGAATCTTCCATCTGGATTGAACCGCACCATCTTTTCGCCTTAAATCAGCGAGTTTTCTTATATGGTGTACTTCAATCTGGTCCTGTGATCCACAGAGCTCACATTCTTGAGCTAGCAGTCTTTGGACTAATTCTGTTCGATTGTTAAAGATGGGTTCATTTGCCTCTTTGATGCTGTTCCATTTATTCCATTTTAGAGAAATTCCTCCAAAATAGGCGATAAGTGGTTTAGTACGCTTTTGAGATTCAATCGTAACCATTAGGACTTTGTATTCGCCATCCGCAGTTTTGATTTTCGCTCCAAAACGTTTATAGATCCTTGCGCAGGTTGTTTTATATTTAGCCGCCAACGTTTTTACTAAAGATTGTTGCATAATAAATTTTAACCCGATTAGCGAGTGAAGATTATATGCCATTCGATAGTATTGCACAATTCCTCTATATTCTGCTTGGTATTGTGTGATCGTACTAAACGCTTCGTCCATTGTCCTAAAAGGTAAATGGACTGGTTTACCATGCCGTTTGTATTTTGTACATTTCTCTTTAACCACACTTATGGGTACTCGAAATCCGATGTTTCCGTTAATGCTCCTTCGTATGCCATGTTTGTCACATTTGGTATCATCACGTAAGACATGGATCTCATATCCTAAAAATTTAGCCCTCTCATCACCGGCATTTGTGACTAAAGTTTTTGCAAAGTTAAGAGACAACTTCAATTCTTTATTCAAGAAATTCGCGATCCCTTCTTTGATTGCTTTGGCTTCCTCCTTAGTTCCAATTAAACCTAGCAGAAAATCATCAGCATATCGCACATACCATAGGCGTCGAAATTCCGGATCTTTGGGATCAGATGATGGCATAGCTCGCAACTGCTTTGTTAGCTTATGCGCCAGTTCCCAATCACCTCTCTTTCTTGCCATTGAAATTTGGTAGTGCTTTCTTCTGTAAGGTAGATATGCCTTTCGCTTTCTTCCTTTCGTGTGCATCGGTATCAAATGCTTTTCAACATATTTATCCAACCGATCGAGTACAATATTACTAAAAATTGGTCCCACAATTGACCCTTGCGGTACACCGCTATAGGTTTTATTGTATTTTCAATCTTCTAGATAACCGGCTTTAAGCACTAAAGTAATTAATCGAATAAAACGGTTGTCATGAAAGCTTTCTTTTAAAATGTCGAGTAAAACCGAGTGATCGATTTTATCGAAACATTGGCAAAGATCAGCTTCAACGAACCATTTTGTTCCAGATCCTACTTTTACTATATGTTTTAAAGCAGTATGGCATCCTCGATCTGGTCGAAATCCATGAGAATGTGTGCTAAATTTAGGCTCATAATAGGCTTCCAAAATCATCTTGACAACTTGCTGCAATAATTTGTCAGACCAACTTGGCATACCTAATGGCCTTAATTTTCCATTCTTTTTGAATATATATGTGCGTCTCACTGGAGTCCATCGATATCTTTCATTACGTAGCAAAGTAATAATCGAACCAATTTTCTCCAGTGACATGCCATCAATTGTTTCTGGCGTGGCCCCTTTTGTCATCGCGCCTTTATTTTGGTACAACTTTCCATAGGCGCAAAGATAAAGATCACGCTGATATAACAATCGATAGGCATCTTTTACCGGCAATTGATATTGCCCACGATTGCGTATAATAGCAAGTATTGTTTCGGCTTTCCGCATCATGCGTACCTACCATTTCCTTCTATTTAATTACCTGTCATCCTTCGCCCTGTATGCGGCTTTCCCGCATGCCTTGAGTGTGCGTGACTACACTGACTACTATGATGACTCCGTGACCTTAAGACTCTCATCTCTTAGGCCATCCCATGTTTCATCATTAACAAACGTTTTACCAAATATATTAGTATTTTCCAATCCAGAAATGAGTCTAACGATAGGTAAGTAACTCAACTCCACCTGTTCATATTACACAATTAAAAAGTACTGTATAACTTACGTCGATTACCGACCTTTTTCGTCTTACAGCAAGGTATTTGGCTATTCTATCTTTTCGCTTTCCCTTATTCAAATTAATTTTAAAATGATTGTAATTGTGATTCATAGTGCGCAAGGTGTTAATAAACTCGTGGTAAACTAATTGGGCAAATGATGAATTGCTTTTTGATGAGCTATTATTTTGTTTGACAGTGTTTAGGCAATCTATCATTTGTCCATAGTTTTCCAACAGCTTATTAATAGCATCAAACTGCGCACACCTTGTCATCTTGATCAAAGATCATTTGAAATAATCTCTTTCTTGCTTTTTGCATATTTTTAGCTGCTTCGTTATCGTTCGTTTGCTGTGCTGTTTTGTCCAATATCTCAAAGGTTAAATCTTCCCTTAAAAAATTTTCTGCATTGGTCAGAGATTTAAATTTTTCATAAGGTGTCATAATCATATTGTAGAGATAGACTTTTTTCTCCTTGCCATTCTGTTCGATCTTTGTTGTTGGAAAGAGACAAGGTCGGTGATAATTAATGTAAGGAGTTAAATATTTTTTATTGAATTCGTTTATTTTCTCTGCCCAATGTTGTGGAATGTGCATGTGTCCTAATATTTTTCGCACAATACACCCATTCTTACATTCAGCCAAGGCATTATCATTTGAATGTCTAGGTCTTGACTTTGTGAATTCAATATGCAATTTTTCTAATAGATTGGCAACCACTTTGTTAATATATTCCGAACCATTGTCCGAATGAAATCCTAAAACATGAAAAGGAAAAGTATTTAATAGTGTTTCTAAAACAGGAATTAAATATTGTTCGCTAATTTTTTCAACGGTACAAACAACTTCAAATTGCGTTACTTCATCAACTGCGTTAATATGATAAACTCCTTTTTGCCCATCTAAATCCCCTTGATGCACTGTATCAATGCGAATATATCCTGGTTTTCCATTTGGCCTTGGTTTGCGTCTTTCACCAATTGATGAAGCCTTTTGTTTAGTATGATGATAGACCCATCGTTGTCTAGTATATCCCTTAGATTTTCGGAGATTATAAATATGAGAAGTAGATATTGTTGCTAATCTTTCATATTCTTTTTGATTGAAAACACAATAAGCGCGCTCGCAGAGTTTTTTAGTTGCAAGCCCGCTTAAGGTACCATGTAATTCATCTAATTGCGCTAAAAAATAAACATCTTTAGAAGTGTAAAATGATTTAAAAGATGTTTTATTAGTTTGTTTCTTTTTCCGAATATAACCTTGTTTACGATATTGTAAAGCCAAGCGAGTGAATTGTTGACGAGAATATCCCGTAACTCTTAAGATATAACGTTTAACAATATTTTTGTCAGGTTTTTCTAAGTTCGGATAATTAAATTTTTTCAGTATTTTTTGGATCCAAACATAAATGTTTTCTTTATTGGTTCCGACAGAAAAAATAACTGGCTGTGTCCCATTGAGGAAGTTCTCCAATTGCTCAATAGTCTTAAGTTCACTAATGTTCATGATGGTCTTTAGCTCTCTATCATGAACAGGCTCATTGGCACAGAAACGATTCATGGGATGCTCCTGAAAAAACGATAAACTACTGTATAAATTTGTTAGTTTATCATCTCAGAAACACATCATTGGACTCATTTCCCGTTAGAAACAAACCCTCTTATAGACTCATAACCCATTGGACAATGCTTGAGGT
The DNA here is from genome assembly GCA_044225395.1 of Gammaproteobacteria bacterium. Lineage (GTDB taxonomy): Bacteria > Pseudomonadota > Gammaproteobacteria > UBA6186 > Azoamicaceae > CADEGZ01. The sequence continues at coordinate 28,174 of JBGAIP010000010.1, read as the reverse complement.
AATCATGTCGAATTATACAAATGCATCCACTGAAGCAGCTGTCATGTTTCAGCTGAAAGGTGGACTTTATCCGTTAACAGCATTGCAATTGCTGGGAAATAATCTGTTAGCCTTCGAAGAACAGCTAACCTCTAAAATTGAACAAGCGCCTAAATTTTTTTATAACGCCCCCGTTGTCATTGATCTGCAAAAACTGGTTAAGCCCGATGCACACATCGATTATCAACAACTAGTCGGTATTTTACGGAGCAAAAAATTAATTCCTGTGGGGGTTAAGGGTGGCTCTTCAGAACAACAAGCAGCCGCTACGCTGGTGGGATTACCCATTCTGCAAGACTCAACTAAAGAACCCCGTAAAACAGAAACAGATGCTACCTCAAGACCAACAGCAACCGCATCCGGAAAATTGGTTACCCCAGAACCTGCAACTGCTGCTGAACCTGAAACCGATTCGGAAATACGAGGCAGTAATACCAAATTAATTACAGAACCCGTGCGATCTGGACAACAAATTTACGCGCGCGGTGGTGATTTAATAGTACTAGCACCGGTTAGCCATGGAGCAGAATTGCTAGCGGATGGCAATATTCACATTTATGGTCCTCTACGTGGTCGCGCATTAGCGGGTGTTACCGGGGATGAAACAGCGCATATATTTTGTCAATACCTAGAGGCTGAGCTTGTTTCTATTGCCGGCCAATATAAAATTAGCGAAGATATAGAACAATCTGTTTGGCGTATGGCAACCGACATCTCTTTAGAAGAAGGTCGCTTGCACATTCGACCACTTTAATATACAGTCTTGATAGAAATTACAAAATATTTTTTGGAAGGATTTTATGATTAAGTCAGGAAAAGTGATCGTTGTGACTTCTGGTAAAGGGGGAGTTGGTAAAACAACCACCAGTGCTGCCATTGCTGCCGAATTGGCCAATCGCGGATTTAAGACTGTCGTTATAGACTTTGACATCGGCCTTAGAAACTTAGATCTGATTATGGGCTGCGAAAGACGGGTAATTTTTGATTTTGTCAATGTCATTCAAGGGGATGCCAATCTCAACCAAGCGCTCATTAAAGATAAACGTTCTGAAAATCTCTATACCCTCCCCGCATCACAAACACGCGATAAAGACGCGTTGACTAAAGAAGGCGTGGAACAAATTTTAGCTCTTTTACGTAAAGAATTTGATTATATAGTCTGTGACTCCCCAGCAGGTATAGAACGCGGCGCTTTAATGGCCTTGTATTTTGCGGACGAAGCAGTGGTCGTCACGAATCCTGAAGTTTCTTCAGTGCGTGATTCTGACCGCATTATTGGCGTCTTAAATAGCCGAACCTTACGCGCAGAGCAGGGTTTGGAGGTTAAAAAACATTTATTGTTAACACGATATGACGAAAGTCGTGTTCAAAAAGGCGAAATGCTCAGTGTTGAAGATGTCCAAGAAATTTTGGCCATCCCTTTATTGAACATTATTCCAGAATCTAAAGCTGTTTTAAACGCGTCGAACAATGGTGTGCCTGTCACTTTGGGCTCGCCTAGCGATGCTAAAATTGCTTATCAGAATGCGGTCGCTCGCCTTCTCGGTGAGGCTATCCCAGCACCTAAAGGCTGGAGATCAAAACTCTTGGGCCGCCTATTCAATAGGAGTCCCGTATGAGTATCTTCAGTAAATTTTTAAATCAAATTGGGGTTACTCGAAGTTCTGCTAAGACAGCGCGTGAACGTTTACAAATTGTTGTTTCACACCAGCGTGCGGAAGAAGGCGGTGATGTAGACTTCTTGCCAAAATTGCGTAACGAATTGCTAAGTGTTATTTGCAAGTACGTCAAAATTGACCCTGAACAAGTCAATGTACAATTACAACGAACAGAAAACTGCTCAGTTCTAGAACTGAATATTGCGTTACCCAATTCTAATCAACCATTAGAAATGGGTTTTAAAATCACGCAATAAGACGCTGTACAAAAATTGTACAATTGTGGTTACAGTGCGGAATATCGAGCTTATAGCAACTTTTCCACCTGGTTATCCACAATGTATTCAAATTAATAGTGGATAACTCTTATTGATGTTAACGGCGAGCTTTGAAAAAGTTTTGTAAAAGTTCGCGGCAAGCTTTAGCCATCACACCACCTTCGCTAATGACATGATGGTTTACTCGCTCTCCCCCAATTTTGGGATCTGCAGCTCCATAGACCAATCGTTGAATGCGTGCATGAATCATCGCACCCATACACATAGCACAGGGTTCGAGGGTGACATAAAGTGTAGTATTCACTAATCGGTAGTTATTGATATGCTGAGCGCCTGCCCGCAAAGCGAGAATTTCTGCATGGGCAGTGGGATCTGAAGCGCTAATAGGGCAATTCCACCCTTCACCGATGACTTCGTTGTTGAGCACCAATACTGCACCTACGGGCACTTCACCCAGATCTTCGGCTTTTTTAGCAAGAGATAAGGCATGATTCATCCATTGTTCGTCGGTGTTATTCATTCTGATATAATAACACCCATGTCTACCCCCTCAAAAGCTGTATTAACCGTCTCGGAATTAAACCAATCCACCCAACGATTGCTGGAGGAATGCTTTCCGGCTGTTTGGGTTGAAGGTGAAATATCTAGCTTAGCCAAACCCACTTCGGGACATCTTTATTTTACGTTGAAAGATCCAAAGGCCCAGATCCGTTGTGCCATGTTTAAGCCAAAATCCCAACGATTAGATTTTGAACTTCGAAATGGTTTATTAATACAGGTCCTTGCCAAAGTGAGCCTATACCCCGATCGCGGCGACTACCAGCTGATTGTCGATCGCATTGAGATGGCAGGCGACGGGTTACTCAAAAAAGCTTATGAAGAACTGATCTTAAAATTAACCAAAGAAGGACTTTTTGAAGAACGCTGGAAAAAACCTTTGCCACGCATTCCTAAACACATTGGTGTTATTACCTCTCCCACAGGTGCTGCCATTCGGGATATTTTATCTGTATTAAAACGTCGCTTTCCAAGCATTCCTATCACTGTTTACCCAACAAAAGTCCAAGGCGCTGAAGCCATGCAGGAAATTGTACAAGCCATTACAATGGCCAACAAACACCAAATCGCTGATGTCTTAATTGTGGCAAGAGGTGGTGGAAGCTTAGAAGATCTCTGGCCCTTTAACGAAGAAAAAGTTGCGCGTGCTATTTTTGATAGCCAAATTCCGATTGTTTCAGGCGTTGGCCACGAAGTTGACTTTACCATTGCCGATTTTGTCGCTGATCAAAGAGCGCCTACACCGTCTGCTGCAGCCGAATTGGTGGTACCCGATCAAAATACTTTTATCCAAAAGATTTTAGTTTTAGAAAATCGTCTAAACCATGAAATGACAAAATATTTTCAGCATCAAGCACAACGTTTAGATTGGTTAATCAAACAAATCCGACATCCCGGACAACAAATTGCTAATCAATTACAAAGTTTGGGTGTGTTAAGTACGCGTTTAATAACAACCATGCAGCAGTATTTAAAAACTAAAAATCTCGCGCTTAAAAACGCCTTGCGTGCATTAGACGCAGTCAGCCCACTCGCAACGCTAAGTCGTGGTTATGCCATTCTTTCTTTGCAAGACAGCAATCACCTTGTGCGATCGGTTCAAGAGGTTAAACAGGGCGATAAGATTCAGATCAGAGTAGTAGATGGTACTGTAAACGCTGAAGTTCTGTAGGGGCGGACCGCCGTGTCCGCCCTCACAAAAGGATATTACTTAAAACGAACCTGAGCACGTAATCCTATAATATCTAGATTACGATGCTGAGCGTCGTTAGCTGGATGAATCGAGGCACGAATGTAATTCGCAGAAAACCGAACTTGTTGATTCAAGAACCAGTTTAAACCCACTGTTACATCATGCTGTGTTCCACCACGTACGTTTTTGTCATTTAGGTCAACAAAGTCATACCGCGCAGCAATTTCAAATGCACCATAAGCAGAGCATGGTTTAACTGAACCGAATTGACCGTCACGGACATCATAAAAATGATGCTCACCAGTCAACAGGTATCGTGTTTGAATATTCCAACCACTAAACCGTACTGTACCTTGTGCAACTTGAACAGTCGTACCATCTGCCTGAACAAAGCTTTGTGTACCCATACGGTGCACAAACGCGTTGGTATATTCACCTTCTAACATGAAAGGCCCAATTTGTCGTGCTGCTTCCACGTTAAACATACGAACGTTGTTTGCTTGAATAGGCAAGCCAGCATTTCCAGTAACTGTACTGACCACATTGCCTATGCCTGTCCCAGTAGAGTTTCTAACCCTAGCGCCTGGATTGCTAACAGCAAACCCAGCTCCTGAACCATTGCTAAACGTTGCTGGAAGACCCGACACCGTATTTACAACTTCACGATAAGCACCAGATACACCAAAGTGCCAGGCATCACCTGCTTCATGTTTAGGCGCTACTGTTGCACGAGCGGTTGCTCTCCAACGATCACGTACACGCGAAACCTCATTGAAGACACTTTGATCAGACTTCATCGCAACCAAAGTAAGACCTGCATTATCCGACCAGAAATCGGTCATCACACCAATACCATCGCCAGGATAGAAAGTATTAGCAACTAAGCTTCTTTCCAAGAAGGGATTCCATGTACCGCTGTTTGCATTGTCTAAACCAAACCAGTTACCGGGTACAAGTCCAACGTAAGCCTGGTTGTTATCAGCAAAACCTGAATACGAAATCCATGTTGTATTTCCAAAGCGAGGCCGGCCAGCAGTTGCAAATTCTAGCGGTATACTATACGACCAGTCTTCACCAACTCCCCCTTCAATGTACAAATCCGCCGTACGAATATTACCACCATTAGGATAATTGGCTCCCTTATCGCGATAGCTACCCATAAAGAATGTTTCGTCAAATCGCAGTAACCCGCTTAATTTGAACCAATAATCCGCGCAATTCGGATTTTCATAAGAAAGGCCACCAGTAGAAGTGAGCAGCCACCCTTTTCCTAAATCAAAACCTTTAACTTCGTTTTCAGGCGCCTGGCTTGCAAAAGCATTACTGCTTGCAGCAACTCCCAAGACGACCAATCCACTTGCAAATTTCTTTGCTACCCCAGAAAACTTCTGCTTCATTAAATGCTGCCTCCTAACCGTTGGCTTAAATATACACAAGAGCGTCGCTCAAAGTAGAACCCTACCACAATAATACAGTATGTGCTACTACTATCTTCGCTAAAAGCAAATAATTGTCAAGTGGTAAATTATTGCTTACACTGATACAAGTAATCAAGTTATGATAGCCTGTAGTTGTTGGTTAAGGTTTTTAGTTTTCTAACGCATTGGAGAGCAACATGTCCACGAATACAAATCGTTTTTCAGCCCCGTTTGTAATTTACCTCGTTGTATTATTAGGGTTAGTTTATATGTTCCACACAGAACTATTTGTAACCGGCATTCGTTTGTATGTAACAGCAATTCACAATGCAAAAGCAGAACAATTGCTCGGGGATTACTATCAAAACAGTGCACAATTAAACGAAGACTTGTCTAAATCTTTTTATTCAAGCGCAATGAAAAAATATAAAGATGAATTGGCAACCGCATCAAACGAACAACAAGCATTTATTAAATTAAAGGTTGGTCAGCTGTACTTGTGTGGTAAAGGCGTAGAGCCAAATGCGACCGAAGCAAAAAAATGGCTGGATGAGGCATTATCCCTCGCAACAGCCAGTTCTACACCACAGCTGGTAAGCGAGATAAAGCAAACACTTGCTTACACCAATGAAGGTACCAAAAATGGCAAAACGGCACTTATTCAGCCTTGTCATTTGCAATCTGAATCTGAATTTTTCAATTTACTACCATAGTCCAATACCTGTCTTCCCTGCTTTTGCGGGGAAGACAGCGTTTATTACTTCTCTAATTTCAATCTTTCAAAATATTTCTCATAAAGCAGTGCAGCCTCGCTCACATCGGCTTGAAATTGTGCTCTTTTCAGAATTTCTGCATCTGGATATAAAATAGGATCAGTTCGAACAAAAGCGGGTAACAATTTTTTTGCAGCCATATTGGGTGTAGAGAAACCACTGTCTAATGTTATTTCTTTCGCAATATCCGGACGCAAAACAAAATCAATAAATCGATAAGCATTTTCGATATGTTTAGCACCTCTGGGAATCGCAAGCGTGTCTAAAGTGATGACAAACCCTTCCTTAGGGTAAATATATTGCAAGTTTGGATTATCCTGTCTCGCTAAAAAAATATCGCCATTCCAACCCATACCAATGGCTATATCTTCATCTAAATAGATTGAGCGTTGTGCCTCCAAATTAAACAATTTAATATTGGGCATTAAGGCTTTAAGCTTTTCAAAGGCTGCTTTAATATGAGTTGGATCCTTGTCGTTTACAGAATAACCCAGCGTCATTAAAGCGATTGAAAAACTCTCTCTGGTATCATCTAAAATCAATAATTGATCTTGATAACGAGGCAACCATAACTCGGCCCACGAATGGATGCTATTCGCTGGTAAATATCGGGTATTAATAACAATACCTGTCCCATTCCATAAATAAGGAATACTGTATTCGTTTTTGGGATCGTGCTCTTTATTAAGAAATGCAGGATCAATATGCTTATAATGCTTTAATTTTGAACTATTAATTTTTTGAATTAACCCGTGCTTTTGCATACGACTAATAAAATAACTAGAGGGGATAATCACATCGTAACCAGCATCTGGATTTGCCTTTAATTTCGCATATAACGCTTCATTATTGACATAAGTAGAATAATTGATTCGGATACCGGTTTCCACTTCAAATTGTTTAATCACAGATTCTGGTAAATATCCTGCCCAACCATAAAGATTTAAGATTTTCTCTTCCGCTAATACTAGTTCAGACAGACACAACAAAAACAAACTCAATAAAGCGCTTATTTTATTCCATTTCATCGTTTTTTATTTCCCAAGGTTAGTTGATAAATCAAAACAATTGCCAGCGTTAAACCAAACATCACCGAACATAACGCATTAATCTCCGGTTTTATACCGACACGAACCATTGAAAAAATTTTCAGCGGCAAAATATCAAATTCAGGACCCGTCACAAAAAAACTGATAATGACATCATCTAACGAAAGGGTAAAACTTAATAACCAACCCGCGCAAATAGCAGGCCACAATAAAGGGATTAATATACGCCTAAAAACAACCCCTTCCGTTGCGCCCAAATCTTTAGCAGCCTCGAATAGATTTTTATCTTGACCCATCAAGCGTGAATATACTGTAACAGTTACAAAAGGAATACAAAAAGTAATATGCGCTAACAACAATGTCCAAAATCCCAAAGGCATTTTTAAAGTCGAAAACAAAATCAATAACGAAATGCCCGTCACAATGTCTGGCGAAATAATTAAAATAAAAATAAGACCGTGGATTAATTTTTTACCAAAAAACTGGTATCGATATAAATTGACTGCAGCCAACGTCCCAATACTGGTAGCACCTGTTGCCGCTAACACACCAACTAATAAAGAATTCAATGCAACCATTTGAAGCTCTGTATTCTGTAGTAAACTCTCGTACCACTTAAATGTAAACTTTTGCCATATCAAAGAAAAAGAAGAATCATTAAAAGAAAAAACGATCAATACAAAAATAGGTGTATAGAGAAAAAGATACACCCCTAACAAATATGCAACCTTGCTAAATCTGTTCATAATGATATTCATGGCGATGTTTATGATAATAAAGCCAATAGATAAACAATGCTAATCCCATTAATAAGGTTAATGCGACACTGACGGTTGCCCCCATAGGCCAATCACGTGCTGCTAAAAATTGATTTTGAATAATATTACCCACTAGGACTGTTTTAGCACCACCCAATAAATCGGGAATATAAAATAATGTCATGGCGGGTAATAACACTAAAATACATCCTGCTAGAATACCAGGAAGCGTTAATGGCAACAGTACCTTAAAAAATACCTGATACTTTTTTGCCCCCAGATCTCGCGCTGCGTCAATTAAGCGAAAATCTAATTTTTCAATACTCGCATAGAGGGGTAAAATCATTAACGGCAATAATGTATAGATAAGGCCAATTAACGTGGCAGTATGCGTATATAAAATTTGAAGCGGTACTTTAATAACACCCAGCCATAGTAAAAAACTATTTAAAATACCGTGTGTTTTTAAAATCGCAACAATCGCGTAACTACGAATAAGAGAACTGGTCCAAAAAGGGATAATCACCAATAATAACAATATGCCTTTGTATCGCTCAGGCATACGGGCTAATAAATAACTAAAGGGATATGCTAAAATTAAACAACTCACCGTACAAGCGCCAGCAAGTATACCCGAACGTAAAAAAACCCGCAGATAATTTAAATCTAATAAGCGAACGTAGTTACGTAATGTTGGTTGTAATCGTACCAGTTCACTATCACCCGATTCTAATAGCGAAGTAGCCAATAATAAAAAACTGGGAATTAAAACAAAAATGCCTAACCAAACCCAGACTAAGGTGGTAGAAAATGTGCTAAAACCTGTCTTACGTTTCATCCGCTAATACAACTTCCCAGCCGGTATGCCAATAAACCCAAACAGGTTCCCCGGGCCTAAAGTCCAATTTTTCATCATCTTCATTAAAAAATTGTGTGGCCAATATCTGGGTTCCCGTTTTTAATTTCAAAATTAAATCCACCGTCGAACCCTTATAAATCACTTGCTGCACGGTTGCTGCATACATATTTTCCGGTTCTTGAACTTCATTAACACCCCATACCTCTAGATCTTCAGGTCGTAACAAAGTATAGAGTTTTTGGTCTGCCGTAAAATTTTTGGTATTTTTGAGTGTAAATTGTTTTTCTTCGATCTCGACTTCAATCACTTTTTCATCTACACGGTGTACTTTAGTGTTAAAAATATTCACTTCACCCACAAATTGTGCCACATGTAAATTTTGGGGTTCTTCATACACTTCACGTGGGGTTCCCACTTGTTCTATTAAACCATGATTCATCACAACTACCCGATCAGCCGTTGAAAGCGCTTCTTCTTGATCATGGGTTACTAAAATAAAAGTAATCCCTAATTGCGCTTGTAATTGTTTTAATTCCATTTGCATGGTTTTTCGTAAACGATAATCTAAAGAACTCAATGGCTCATCGAGCAATAATACCAATGGCTGATTGACAACAGCACGCGCAATTGCAATACGTTGTTGTTGACCACCGCTTAATTGATGCGGCTTACGTGAGGCAAAATCATACAATTTAACCATCCGTAATGCCTCTTCTACCCGAAACTGGATCTCCTGTTTAGGTAAATGTTTACAACGTAAACCAAAAGCAACATTATCGAAAACATTCAAATGTGGAAAAAGTGCGTAACTTTGAAATACAGTATTCACATGCCGGCGATGAGGCGGTAGATTTGAAACATCTTTGCCATTCATTAAAATGGAACCGCTGCTAGGCGTTTCAAAACCAGAAATAAGACGCAATAATGTTGTTTTACCGCACCCAGATGGCCCTAAAATCGTTAAAAATTCGCGATTTTTAACTTCTAACTGAACATCCTGTAGCACAGGATGCTCATGATAGTACTTAGAGACACCTTTTAACTCAATAATATTACTGTTCAATGCCGTCAGTCAGAATCTTGAAACAATTGCACGTTTGCCGCCTGCAATACTTGATTCGCATAAAGCGAATATTCCAATTGGCTAGAAAATTCGGTCAGACCTTGTCGATAAGATGCTTGTATTTCAGCAGGCAAAGCAGACCAATTGCCTTGCTTTACTTTATTTAAAGCTAATACCAGATAATCTCCGTTTGGCAGAGAAAATCCATTCAAACTCGGTTTTTGAGATTTCTGGTTGTCGGGTATTTGAAAAGCAGCCACCACAATTTCGCGACTGGGTTCTTTTGCTGCTCTCGCAACATTAGATTTCACTATCCAATGGCTGGGTTTTTCGCCCTGTTGGATTTTTTTCATCATCTCTTCGCCAACAGATTTTGCGCGTGCTCTTGTACCTTCCTCTCTTAAAAGGTCAACAATTTTCTTTTGCGCTTCCACCAGTGTTTCTTGCACAGCAGGCTGATGCTGCTTTACACGCATAATCACGGTTGCATCGTCTGAGACCCTTATCGGTTCGCTATTATGCTTATCTTTTAAAAGTGATTCACTAAAGGCTATTTTAACCACTTCAGGATTACTCGCGATACCTTCCCCGCCTTGACGAGAAAAAGGGCTTGTTTCTTCTATCTTTAAACCTAACTCTTTGGCAATAGGCTCTAAACTGGGTTGTTCAAAACCCAGTTTGGCCAATGATTCTGTTTTCTCTGCAAACAATGCTTCTGCTTTTTCGCGTTTAAGTTGCGATTCTGCGGCTTCTTTGACTTCTGCAAAAGTCCTTTTCTTGGCCTCTTTATGGTCGATCAGTTGTATTAAATGATACCCAAATTGTGTACGCACGGGACTGCTAATGCTGCCCGGTTTTTTTAATCCAAAAGCAACATTTTCAAATTCTGGAACCATTTGCCCGCGCACAAACCAACCCAGATCACCACCATTTTTAGCAGATCCCACATCGCTTGACTGCGCTTTTGCAATTTTAGAAAAATCAGCACCTTTTTTTAATTCTGCTGAAATCGCTTCTATTTTTTTCTTTGCGGATGCATCCATCGCCACATTCCCTTCGGGTGCTGAAATTAAGATATGCCGAGCATGGACACGCTCAGGCACAGCAAAGCAGCTTGATGTTCATCATAAAAAGCTAACACTTCTTCTTTTGAGGGTTTAATTTGCGCTGTTAAATTCGAGAGAGAAAGCGTTATATATTCTACAACAACTTCTTCTGGCTTTACCAAACTTGCCTTGTGTTGTTCATAATAATTTTTAATTTGTTCTTCAGATACTTTGATATCTTTTTTGTACTGATTTGCACCTACGATTGTATAGCCAAAATCACGTTTTTGATCAACTAGCCCGACGGTATTTTCTAATTCAATAGGTGTGGTAAAACTCGATTGATTAATCCCTTGTTCTAATTGACCTAATAACGCGTCTTGAGATAATTCTTGTCTAAAAGCGATTTCAGTGTAATTCGCTTCCCCTAAAATTTTTAAATACTGTTCTTTTGAAAATTGACCATCAACTTGAAAGGCAGGAATGTTCACTAAAAGTTCTGCAACCTGTTCGTCACCCACACGGAATCCCGCCGTTTTAATTTGTTTTATCAGCGCAATTCTTCTAATCAATTGCATTAATATTTGATTTTTAAGAGCGCCTTCATCTACTTGGTTACCATACTGTGGCGCGACTCTCTTATAAATATTATCAACCGCTTGCCAAGTAACTTTTTGACCATCTATTTTGGCAGCAACCTCTCGATTGCCTCTGCCAGAAAAATAATCGCCTAATCCAAAGAAAGCAAACGCCACACCAATGAATAACACGATTATCCAAGCCACAGCACCTTGTGCCTTTGCACGTAGTATTTCTAGCATAAATCGTACAGCCCCTCTTTCTTTCGTAAAGAATGGCGGAGCGGACGGGACTCGAACCCGCGACCCTCGGCGTGACAGGCCGATATTCTAACCAACTGAACTACCGCTCCACACTATAACTCTGGTGGGTGTTGAGGGGCTCGAACCCCCGACATTCGCCTTGTAAGGGCGACGCTCTACCAACTGAGCTAAACACCCTAAATCATTCTGGCCTAAGCCAATTCATTATTTCTTTGCATTCACTGCGTCTTTTAGCGCTTTACCTGCTTTAAAGCCAACGACTGTGGCCTCAGGTATCTGTAAATCACCACCTGTTCTTGGATTGCGTCCAACACGTGCAGGGCGTTTTTTAACGTTAAATATACCAAAACCAGCGATAGCAACCTGTTCTCCTGCAGCCATCGTTGCTGTCAGGGTATCAAAAAATGCATCTACAACGGATGCTGCTTTAGCCTTAGGTAAATCTTCGGCAGCGCTTAACGCATCAACTAACTGAGTTTTATTCATAAATGTCCCCTTGTTCACAAAAAAATAGGATGCGATGAAGCTACCCATCCGCTTAATCTGAAGGTTTTATACCAACTTTGGAGGCTAACCGTCAAATTTATTTAGTTTTAGTGATGCGTGGTGGTACCGGACTCTCCCGGGGGTGGTGCTTTCTCTCCCCCAACCGGTAGGCTACCGGGTGAAATATCCGCTTTTACACTACTGGGGGGTTCTGGCTGACGCGTTAATGCGAGATTCAGTACCTCATCAATCCAATGTACAGCATGAATTGTCATTCCCTGATAAACTTCTTTGGGTATTTCTGATAATTCTGGTTTGTTTTCATCTGGAATAATCACCTGTTGTATACCAGCACGCCTGGCTGCCAACAGTTTTTCTTTCAAACCACCAATGGGTAACACTTGTCCCCTTAAGGTAATTTCGCCGGTCATCGCTACATCTTTGCGTACAGGAATTCCAGTAAGTACAGAAACCAATGCAGTACACATGCCTATACCCGCACTGGGCCCATCTTTAGGCGTCGCCCCTTCTGGCACATGTACATGGATATCATGTTTTTCATAAAAATCATCGGCAATACCCAATACAGCGCTACGACTTCTAACGACCGTCATGGCGGCTTGAATAGATTCTTGCATCACTTCGCCTAGCTTACCGGTACTTGTCACTTTTCCCTTACCAGGTACAACCATGGCCTCAATTGTTAGCAATTCACCACCCACTTCTGTCCAGGCTAATCCGGTCACTTGTCCTACCTGATCTTCTTCTTCCGCTTGTCCGAAACGGTATCGTCTAACGCCCAAATAGTGTTCTAGCTCTTCTGCACCAACTGTTATTTCTTTAATATCTTTACTAGATTTTGATAACAAAAGATCTTTAACCACTTTACGGCAAATTTTTGAGATTTCGCGCTCTAAACTACGTACCCCTGCTTCGCGCGTATAATAACGAATAATATCGATAATAGCCTTACCTGTTATTTTTAATTCCTGGGGTCTAAGACCATTGGATATCATTTCTTTAGGAATCAGATATTGTTCTGCGATATGAAGCTTTTCATCTTCGATATAGCCTGATAATCGTATCACTTCCATGCGATCTAAAAGCGGTAATGGAATATTCATTGAGTTTGCCGTTGCCACAAACATCACATCTGATAAATCATAATCCACTTCTAAATAGTGATCATTAAACGCATGATTTTGTTCAGGATCTAAAACTTCTAATAATGCAGAAGCCGGGTCCCCCCTAAAATCCATGGCCATTTTGTCTATTTCATCTAATAAAAATAAAGGATTTTTAACTTTGATTTTTGCCAGTTTTTGCAGAATTTTGCCCGGCAATGCTCCTATATACGTTCGACGATGGCCTCTAATTTCTGCCTCGTCTCTAACGCCTCCTAAAGACATGCGTACAAATTTTCTCCCGGTGGCCCTGGCTAACGATTGACCCAACGATGTTTTACCCACTCCCGGCGGACCGACCAAGCACAACAACGGTCCCTTCATTTTTTGCACACGCAGTTGCACTGCCAGATATTCCAAACACCGTTCTTTTACTTTTTCTAGACCATAATGATCTTTATTTAAAATCTCTTCGGCTCTTACTAAATCTCCGCGAATTTTCGTGCGATGTTTCCAAGGCACAGCCAGCATCCAATCGATATAATTTCGAGAAACATTCGCTTCTGCTGCCAATGGCGACATCATTTTTAATTTGTTGATTTCAGCAAGTGCATTCGCTTTTGCTTCTTTAGGCATCCCAGCAGCTTCAATTTTATCGAGTAATTCTTTAATTTCACTTTTGCCACCACTTTCTTCACCCAAGTCCCCAAGCTCTTTTTGAATAGCCTTCATTTTTTCGTTTAAATAATACTCACGTTGGTTTTTTTCTATTTGGCGCTTTACTGTACCACTGATTTTCTTTTCCATTTGCAAGAGCTCTACTTCAGATTCTATCATTTGGATTAGCTCAAGGACGCGATCTTTAAAATTTAATATCTCGAGAATCTTTTGTTTGTCTTGGATTTTAAGCGGCATATGTGCAGCAATCGTATCAACCAGTCTTACTGGGTTGTCTATACCCGTTAAAGACATCAATACTTCAGAAGAAAATTTATTACTCACTTTGACGTATTGATCAAACTGCGCCAACAAAGAACGAATCAGTGCTTCAACTTCTTGATTGTCTGTGGCTACAACCGGTATGGATTCAATATGGGCTATAAAAAAGGGTTCTGTTTGGACAAAATCAATCAGTCGTCCGCGTTCCACCCCTTCAACCAACACTTTGATAGTACCATCAGGTAATTTTAACATTTGCAGAATGTTGGCAATAGTACCAATGGCATATAAATTACCATCGCTCGGAGAATCTTCAGTAGCATCTTTTTGGGCGGTTAATAAAATTTTGCGTGAGTTTTCTACCCCATTCTCTAATGCCTTAATGGATTTTTCTCTACCCACAAATAAAGGAATTACCATATGGGGATAAACCACCACATCTCGTAATGGCAATACCGACATTAACGCTGTCTTATCTATATCGCCCATAAATAGTCCCTCTACTCGTTCGCTTGGCGAACCGGTTTATCCGTATTTTCAAAAATTAACAAGGGTTCTGAATCGCCATTGACAACAGATTCATCAATAACAACTTTGGATACATCTTCCAGAGATGGTAGATCGTACATGGTGTCTAATAAAACATGCTCCAAAATAGAACGCAATCCTCTGGCACCTGTCTTTCTTTCCATGGCTTTTTGCGCCACTTTTTTAAGTGCGCCTTCTCTAAATTCAATTTCTATCCCTTCCATTTCGAAGAGCTTATGATATTGTTTTGTTAATGCATTTTTAGGCTCTGTTAATATTTTAACTAACGCATTTTCGTCTAATTCCTCGAGTGTGGCTACAATCGGTAATCGACCCACAAATTCTGGAATAAGACCGTACTTAATTAAATCCTCGGGTTCGACTTGTTTTATGCTCTCGCTTAAGGATTTTTTGTCGTCTTTACTTGAAATCTCAGCAGAGAATCCGATGCCGCCTTTTTCGGATCGTTGACGTATAATTTTTTCAAGTCCCGAGAAGGCACCCCCACAAATAAATAAAATACCGGAAGTATCAACTTGTAGAAATTCTTGTTGTGGGTGCTTTCGACCGCCTTGTGGCGGTACAGAAGCAATTGTGCCTTCGATCAATTTTAGTAAAGCCTGTTGTACACCTTCACCCGACACGTCACGCGTAATAGACGGGTTTTCGGATTTACGCGAAATTTTATCGATTTCGTCTATATAGACAATACCGGTTTGTGCTTTTTCGACATCGTATTCACATTTTTGCAATAATTTTTGAATAATATTTTCGACATCTTCACCCACATAGCCCGCCTCCGTTAAGGTTGTGGCATCTGCGATGGTAAAGGGCACATCCAATAAACGGGCAAGCGTTTCTGCTAACAGTGTTTTACCACTACCGGTAGGACCCACTAATAAAATATTACTTTTGCTTAATTCAACATCGTCTTCTTTTAATTTCAACCCAGACTGCAATCGTTTATAGTGATTATAGACAGCCACCGCCAATACTTTTTTGGCATGCGTTTGTCCGATCACATATTGATCTAAAATGCGGTTAATTTCTTTAGGCGTAGGCAAGCGTGTCGTAACAGTTGGACCTTGTTTTTCTTCTGTTTCTTCGCGAATAATGTCGTTACATAATTCTACACATTCATCGCAAATAAAAACCGATGGACCAGCAATAAGTTTTCTAACTTCATTTTGGCTTTTGCCACAAAAAGAGCAGTACAATAGTTTTCCATCATTTCTGCCACTTTGCTTGTCACCCATGCAGTACCTCACGTAAAAGATCGTTAATGTTCAAGATAAGGGCGCCAAACTCGCTTTTCAAGGTTTACAATCATTAGACCCCAAAAAGTGTTAAGTGTTTCAATCAGTTATCTTTCAGTGATCACCGTATCAATCAGACCATATTCACAAGCCTCTTCAGGACCCATAAAATTATCTCTGTCGGTGTCTTTTTCAACACGTTCCAGATTTTGACCTGTATGTTTAGCTAGTATTTTATTAAGTCTATGACGGACTTTTAAAATTTCCTTGGTATGGATCTCAATATCCGTTGCCTGTCCTTGGAAACCACCTAAAGGTTGATGGATCATAATACGCGAATTAGGCAGACACCGACGTTTGGCTTTTGCACCACCGGCTAATAAAAGCGCCCCCATACTGCAAGCCTGCCCTATACAGAGCGTGCTGACATCGGGTTTTACAAATTGCATCGTGTCGTAAATCGCCATACCGGCATTAACAGCCCCACCCGGGGAATTAATGTACAAGTAAATATCTTTATCAGGGTTCTCTGATTCCAAAAATAACATCTGGGCAACAATAAGATTCGCCATATAGTCTTCAACAGGCCCCACCAAAAAAATCACGCGTTCTTTCAGTAGACGGGAATAGATATCGTAAGCGCGCTCGCCACGAGCAGACTGTTCTATCACAATGGGTACTAATCCCGATGCCGTAATATCTCCCATATTGTAAATCTCCCTTTTTTTACAAATTAAACAACGCGTCTACCGAGATAGACTTCGGAACCGTTGAAGCCTGCCCTAAAATCAAATCAACTGCTTGTTCAACTAACACAGAATTTTGGACTCCAGAGAGCAGCTCCTTAGAATCATAATACATCTTTTCTATGAATTCTGCGTTGCCAAAGGACACAGCAATATCAGAAATTTTTTGGCGGACTTTTTCGTTATCTAATTTTAGGTTTTCTACCTTAATTATTTTTTGCAAAATAAGGGTTAAGGACAGGCGTCGTTTTGCCTCATCTTCCAATCCATGGTGATGACAAGACTCGTGTGCTTGATGACCATTTCTGCGATGCAAATCTTCGTGTAATGCCGAAATTTCGTGCTCGAGCAATGCTTTAGGCAATGGCAAATCAACCATTACTAAAACTTTAGATAAAACCTCTTTTTGAATATTTTCTTGGATAGCATGTGCCACTTGTTTTTCAAGATTCTCATGCACTTTTGCACGGATCTGAGATAGTGCTGGTCCAGCTGCACCAATTCTATTCGCAAATGCTTCGTCCAATTCGACCAATGGCCGTTCGCTAATTTCTTTTACCTCAATACTAAAACGTACCGGTTGGCCGGCTAGCGCTTCTATCCGCCATTCTTTTGGAAAATGGAGATCTAATTCTTTTGTTTCGCCTTTAACAGCACCCACCAAACCCGCTTCAAAACCTTCAATAAAAACATGTCCGCCAAGCTCTACAGAAACATCTTTGCCGCTGTTGTGCTCATAAGGTTTACCATTTATTGTGCTGGTGTAATCTACTAATAATTTATCGCCATTTTGTGCGGGGCGATCTACAACTGTCCAGGTGCCCATTTGCTTACGGATATTTTCTATCGCCTTATCGACATCCGCTTCAGTCACACTCGCTTCATATTTTTCAACTTCTATTTTTTTAAAGTCAGGCAAATTCACTTCTGGGTAAATTTCAAAACTCACCACGTAGGTAACGTCTTGTCCTTCTTCTACCTTATTTTTAACCTCTTCCAGTTCTGGACGGCCAGCAGGTTCTAAAGCTTCATCGGTTAGTGCGCTTGGCAAGGTTGTTTCAATAATTTTACTGATGGCTTCCTGTCGAATTTGTGCACCGAATTTTTCTTGGATCATTTTTTCGGGAATTTTCCCCTGACGAAAACCCGCGATTTTGCCATGTTGTCGAACTTCATTGGTTCGTTTTACAATTTCTAATTTAACGCGCTCTGCGGGCACAGTAACGGTAACGCGACGTCCAATAATACTCGTATTTTCAACAGAAACCTGCATGCATCAACCCCTCTTAATTTACTGTGCGATGGTGCGAAAGGAGAGACTCGAACTCTCACGGGTTTCCCCACTGGAACCTAAATCCAGGGCGTCTACCAATTCCGCCACTTTCGCCTGTGTATAAACCCAGGATTATAAAAAATAAAATAGACCATTCTTCAAGCGAACATCGTACCAGAACTTAGGTTCCAATGAAAACTTGAAATTAAATAACCAAAAAAGTTAAGGGTATATACCCATGGTTTGGAGGTTTCAATCGACATTTTGTCGATTGACAACTCCGAAAAACACCCCTATCACGGAGGTCTAAATCGACATTTTGTCGTTTGCCACCTCCGGAGGGTACCTGTGTCTCACAACAAGCCCACTGCTGAAGTTCAAAAAAGATAGGCGCATTGCGTTACCCACGTGGGTATTCCTGCAGGCCTGTCTTAGTGCATGTCAATGGCGTTACAGCAGATTTTTAGATGCGGATTATTTTTCATCAATAATCGACATGTGAGAATTGTTGGTCTGACATAGCAAGACCATGAAATGGTGGGCCGTGTTGGGATCGAACCAACGACCCGCTGATTAAGAGTCAGCTGCTCTACCAACTGAGCTAACGGCCCCACAATTTAAGTTGAGATGCTACACCTTCGGTCAAGAAGAAACAAGATGCTAGGGGCTGCTCGGAGGCTTAAGGTGTAGATGCATGAACCTTAAAATTTTTAACTAAACCTGGGAACTACCCCGCCTACCCACAGTCCAACAAGCCAGATAGGGTAGATTTTGGAGCGTTTAATCATGAGCGTGCCTGGCCAAGAAGAACGTAATAAACAACTAGTTTACGCAGTAATGACAAACAACACGGAACGAGTAAGAGAATTACTCGCACAAGGTGTGAATCCTAACCTCAACATTGTGGGTGATAACAGATCTTTACTGCATTATGCTATCGATCAAAATGATCCAGCGCTAGGTGGCAACTTTACTGATAGCACAGCTATCGTAAAACTACTCCTACAATCTGGCGCAAATCCTAACGGATCCGTGGATGCCTCAGGATACACCCCTCTACATAGAGCTATCGCATTTGATTTACCAGATGATGTCATTAAATTAATTCTTGATGAAGGAGCGAATCCTAATACGCTTAACAATGAAGGACAGAGCCCCTTGGCTACGGCGGTCGATCTTGGAAATAGTATGTATATAGTTCAAGCATTACGCGCGCATGGCGCAATTGTTGATGATGCTATAGCGAGTGAAATTCAAGCACTAGCGAATAAAAAGCTCTTGGCAGCAGTCAAAAATGGAGACATAGATCAAGTCAACAAGCTTTTAGCCCAAGGTGCGGATCCTAACGCGAGATATGAGAACAAACAGCCCGTCCTTCACCATGCTGTCGTAAATGGTAGACAAGACATAGTCACAGCACTATTTAATGCTGGAGCAGATATTACTGCCCAAAACTTCGCTAAAATGACACCTTTAGGTCTTGCCCCCAATCATGCCATGGGCAGCAGACTGATGGGTCTTTCTAATGTGGCGCTCTTAAAAGCGGTACAGGCAAATGATATTAATATGGTCCAAAAACTTTTGCGGAATCGTGCAAACATTAATGCCGATCAAAATGGACAGACGCCTTTAATGCTTGCTATCGATCTCGGATACACAACTATGGTTCAGCTACTGATAGAAAACGGCGCTGACATCAATACGCCAGTCAATGGAAAAACGCCTTTAGATTTTGCAAAAGAAAAGCAACAAAGGCCCATTGCTACACTACTGAAAGATTATGCACTTTTAGAAGCTGCTAAAAATGGGAATATGCAAAAAGCTAAAACGCTCCTACAAGATGGTGCAGATATCAATGTCCAAAATCAAAATGGATGGACGCCATTAGCACTTGCCGTCCAACATGGTCACACTGAGATGGTCAAGGAACTGATAGAAACTCATCATGCACAAATAGATCTCGAAGCACGTTTTGGTACACCTCCTGGAGACAAATCTTTGATGGCATTAACAGATATTACCGCTATAAAAACAAGGTTACACAATAATGCACCATTAGAAGAGGCGGATTTAAGCGCTTTAACAGAAGCCAAAAGAATACTTGGAAATTTAAAAAGTCAGGCTAACACATTTCAAGACAAATACAATACACAAATTCAAGAAAAAGAGAACAGAAGACGACCTTCTTTCTTAGCATTTGATAGATTTAGATCGAGTGTTTCTGCTAAGCATACCACCGCACAAAGCTTAGAAAACGAACTGCATATACTCTTAACTAAAGACATTAAAACAAAAGGAGGATTTGATAACTTTATTTCAGAGGCAAAAGCACTTATAGATAAACACAAAACTTTTGACGAACAAGCACATAAGAAAATGTTTAGCAAATCAGGCAAAATATTTAAAGCGCTTGATTTAGCCGAAAAAAATCTTCCCCCCACTACAAAACGCCCACACCATTGAATTTTCACCATTTGGGTTTTGGATGATGAAAACAGAACACAAACTCAAAACACAAAGCCTGATACAGGCTCAATTGATAGATGCACTTTACCATCATCTACCCTCCAGTCTCCTAGCCTTATTCTGCGTGACTTCAATCATATTCTGGGTACTGTATAGTGTTGGTGAAGAAAAAAATTTTTTTACGTGGTACGTTGGTCTTAACTGTGTTCTTATTTTAAGAAGTCTATTATTTCTTTGGTATAATCGAACCAGTGCAGAGAAAAGCTTACAAAAATATCATTATTATTTATTTATTTTAGGAAGCTCTTTAACTGGATTGTTTTTAGGGATTCTTGGAAGCTTTTTAATGCCTGACCATATTATGTACCAGGCGTTGATTATTATTTTAATTTGTGGCGTTATCGCGGGTGCGGCGCAAAGCCTATCCGCAAGCTTTCTTGCTTATATTATATATCTATACTTAACTTTATCTCCTTTATTGATCTGGGAATTTATTCAAATATTAAACAATGATCTAGTTTATATTGGCATATTCATTGGCATGATTATTTTTTGTATATTTTCGTCTATAACTGCACGCCGAGAATATTTAATGCTCATTAACCATATTAAACTTGAACATGATTATAAAATTCTTTTAAAAAACATGTCGACCCTAAAAAATACCTACAAAGAAAAATCTATACACGATCCATTAACGGGTCTCTATAATCGCCGCTTTTTAGACGAATACCTAGACATACAAATAGAAATTGCCAAAAGACAAGCTTTAAAAATTTCTGTTCATAAATTTGGCGATCAAATATTGCAAATATTTGGAAAAAAATTATTAGCAACTGTTCGAAAGTCCGATATCGTTTGCCGATATGGCGGTGAAGAGTTTATTATTGTTTTACTAGATGCATCTATAGATGCTGCAAAACATGTTGCAGAGAATCTTCGCACAGCAATTAAATCCATTATTATACAAGATAAATCATCTGTTATTAATAACATCGCTGCTTCATTTGGGGTGTCAGGTTTCCCTTTACATGGGCAAACAAGAAGTGACCTAATAGAATCTGCTGATAAAGCACTTTATCACGCAAAGAAAGCAGGACGCGATACCGTCTACACTTTTCAAACAACTTGACCTGCAGCCCAACCAGAAGACCATGCCCATTGGAAATTAAAGCCTCCTAGCCAACCCGTTACATCGACGACTTCTCCAGAGTGTAATATCACGATTTACTATAACTTGCCCATCTAGTGGCTTTATAGCAGTCTTACAACTTTGTTCTCATCTACGATATAACCACTACGTTACCTGGCTGATACACACAAATCGAACAACGTGTTAGGTTAATACTTTACGTATCGTGCATTACAGAGTTGACACCCATAACGTTACAGGTTACACTTAAGATGATTACTCATTTCAAACACAAGGGGCTAAAAGCCCTCTTTGAAACTGGCGAGTAGTCTTTAAATTTGAGGATCAAGACGTAACAGAAGTGGATTATTTAGATTATCACTGAATCCTATGAGGAACATACTATGAAAATGCACAATCCGCCCCATCCAGGCAAAATCATTTATGAGCTCTGCATAAAACCTTTAGAACTTACTATTACAGATGCTGCTAAGGGACTTAAGGTTTCCCGAAAAGCATTGTCAGAGCTTATTCATGGACATGCTGGCGTTTCTCCGGAAATGGCAATAAGACTATCGATGGCCTTTGGTGGAGATCCCGATAGTTGGCTTATGCAACAAATGCAATATGATCTCTGGATATCTCAACAAAAATTGAAAAAACTCCATGTAAAATCATTTCTAAAGGGTACAAAGCGCATCCAACATAATCGAACAACAAAAACCCACACCACAACTACGACCACGAAAAAAGTGGCATAACAGAAGAAGATCTGATTTTTTGGAGTTCAACCTTAGAAGTTTCGTAAGTAACTCGAGACAATAAATAATCGACAAAACAATAACTTTCAAACAACTCAGAAATTTTGTTTTTAGCTTTAGCGATTACTTCTATTCTCCCTAGATTTAAATTTCTAATAGCGTTTTGTAAACTTAAAAAGAAGTCGAGATAGCATATCCATTATAAACGGGAATATACCCGCAGTACCCAATCTCTTTAATGATTGAACTATAATTAGGTATATGACCGGTAATTAAGCTGAAAATCGATATAATGGGTGCAATTAATGTCTGAAAAAACATTACTAATTCTTACAAAAGACGCAAATCTCGACCTATCATTAAGGCACGTTGCATCGCAGCATGAATATAAGCCTATTTCTCTTCAAAGCACACATGAAATACAAAACATTTACCATTTGTACAAACCAAACCTCATTGTCTTGGATCTTCATTTTGGCGAAATGGATGGTGTTTTATTATTGAATTACTTATATCACATTCGGTGTAACTCCCCTATTATCTTAATCGGCGGGGAAGACGAAAGATTACTTTTAGCGATTAAATGTATTGGTCAAGCAAAAGGATTAAAAATTCAAGGTGCCTTTAAAAAATCTTTAACTGAAGTGGAGTTCGAGAAAAAACTGCTTATTATCGACAAAAAATCCGCTCCTTTTTCGCCCACTGAAATCGCACGAGCACTAGAAAACAAGCATTTCGTTATTTACTATCAACCTCAAATAGAAATCAAAACCAAAAAACTATGTGGCTTTGAAGCCCTCATTAGATGGGAATTGCTTGGTAACATAGTGGAGCCTGAGGAATTTATTTTAACCTCTGAAGAAAGTGGCTTAATTGTGCCTATCACACATTATGTGATTAGAAAAGTCTTCGAGCAATGTCATTGGTTTATCCAAAAAGGGCCATTGCTTAGAATATCTATCAATCTTTCACCCAAGATTTTAACCGATTTAGCATTTCCAGATGAAATGGAAGGTTTATTAAAAGAATTCAAGATACCCGCCAATAATATTTGTCTTGAAGTAACAGAATCGGGCATTTCTCATCAATCTGAAACTATTTTAGAAGTTCTTACCCGTCTAAGAATAATGGGGTTTTTATTATCCATTGATAATTTTGGTACCGGTTATTCATCAATTGCAGAATTGCAAAGATTACCCTTTACCGAATTAAAACTGGACAAAAGTTTTATACTCGACCTGGCCGAGAATAAGTCTACTCAAATCATTGTTCGTTCCTCAATCGAGTTAGGACATAATTTAGGCTTAACCTTGGTTGCAGAAGGTGTAGAAACTGAAGCACCTATGAATTTACTTGAATCATTAAACTGCGGCATCGCGCAAGGATATTTAATCTCTAAAGCTATCCCTGTGAATAATTTAGAAAATTGGTTTTCACAACATATCGATCACAACCTTATATGGAGAATATAATGAGCGTTAATGCCATAAAAAACCCTAAGGTTCTTATTGTAGACGATGATATCATTACTCGAATGTTAATACGCGCCAGTGTTACGCAGTGGGGTTTTCCGGTTATCGAAGCAAGTGATGGAGAAAAAGCGTTTGACATTTTGCAAGAAAACGATCCTCCACTTATTATTATTGTAGATTGGATGATGCCAAATGAAGATGGTATTATGCTATGTGAACGCATTAAAAAACAATTACCGATCCGCCCCTACATTATTTTAGTCACACACAATAGAGGGCTTGGCAATCAAATTAAGGCAATAGAAGCGGGTGCAGATGCCTTTCTCAACAAGCCTATTAATTATGAGGAATTAAAATGTCAAATGTTAGTGGGGACTCGTACTTTAGCTAATAATAACACTAATATTAATTTTGGGAACTTATGTGAAATAGTTCACAACGATTTAAAAGAAATTTCTAAAATTAAAAAGGAACTTACAAACAATTTTGATTCA
The DNA here is from genome assembly GCA_044225395.1 of Gammaproteobacteria bacterium. Lineage (GTDB taxonomy): Bacteria > Pseudomonadota > Gammaproteobacteria > UBA6186 > Azoamicaceae > CADEGZ01. The sequence goes on along the minus strand of JBGAIP010000010.1, from coordinate 3,964 downwards.
CTAAAAAACAGTATCCAGGAGCCCAATATAAAAATGCTTGATAATTTTAAAACTAGCCAAGATGCATTTTTTAAAGCAATTGAGACTTTAGAAAAAGATATTCAAAAACTAGATGAGGAAAGAAATCATGGATAATAACCAATTTATTACCCCAGACTTTAAAGCGCTTTTCGAATCTTCACCCGGACTTTATTTAGTATTACTACCCGATCTCACTATTACAGCAGTAACAGATGCTTATTTAAATGCAACCATGACCAAACGTGAATCTATTTTAGGAAAAAATATTTTTGAGGTATTTCCTGATAACCCCAACGATCCTACCGCTGATGGCACCCTTAACCTACGGGCTTCTCTTAATCAAGTCCTAAACAAACAAAGACCACACACCATGGCTATACAAAAATATGATATTAAACGCCCAGATTCAGAAGGTGGTGAATTTGTAGAACGCTATTGGAGCCCTATGAATTTCCCCGTGTTTGATCAAAACCACAATATTGCCTATATTCTTCACAGAGTGGAAGATGTTACAGAATTTGTTCACCTACAAAAGCAAGGTCTAGCGCAAAAGCAATCCAACGAAGCAGAAGTCTTTAAAATACAAGAAATATTACGGTTAGCACTAAGAGGCGCGGGTGCGGGGATATATGATTGGAATTTGCTTACCAATATTATTGCCTGGGATGACAATTGTCATCTTTTATTTGGCATTAAACCAGGAGAATTTTCGGGTAAAATAGAAGATGTTTTTAAAATAATTACTCCTAAAGATCATGAACATATACAACAATCTCTAAATGATGCACTTTTAAATAATAAAGAATTTCAACATGATTTTGATGTTATACTACCCGATAGCTCAACACGCTCACTGACAAGCTTAGGTAAATACTATCGTAATGCCGATGGTCAACCGGTTAGAGTCAGTGGTATCGTTTTAAATATCAGCTCTCGAAAAAAAGTCGAAGATGAATTGCGCATCGCTAAATTAACTGCCGAACGCTTGGCTGAGGAAGCCATGGTCGCCAATCGTGCAAAAACTGCATTTCTAGCCATGATGAGCCATGAAATTAGAACGCCTCTCAATGGCATTATTGGGATGACAGATTTATTATTGCATACCACACTTACACCAGAACAATCCGAGTATTCAGAAACCATTAGATTTTCGGGCGAAGCTTTGTTGAATGTCATTAATGATATTCTGGATTTTTCAAAAATAGAATCTGGACACTTAAAGTTAGATATTACCGATTTCAATTTACGCGATATTATAGAAAGCACGCTTGAAATGGTTGCCTTACGTGCACACCTTAAAGGTATTGCTATCGGCGCATTAATTGAAAAAGATGTGCCTGTCAATGTTAGAGGCGATGCAATGCATTTAAGTCAGATTTTAAAAAATTTATTAGACAACGCTGTAAAATTTACAGAACAAGGACAAATCAGCTTAAATGTTTCGTTGCTTTCACAACCTGAACTCTCGGATGAAAATAGATTTGTATTACGATTTGAAGTTTCAGATACAGGCATTGGAATGACTCAAGAAATTCAAAACAACCTTTTTCAACCATTTTCTCAAGGCGATACTTCAATTACCCGAAAGTATGGTGGCACGGGCCTGGGGTTAGCTATTTGTAAAAGGTTAATTGAATTTATGGATGGCTCAATTTCAATGAGTTCTACTGTTGGAGAAGGTGCTAAATTTTGGTTTACAGTTCATCTTGCAAAAGCAAACTCTACTTTTCTGCCAATGCAAGATGCGTCTTCTGTGGAAATTAGAAATATGCGGGTATTGGTCATCGATGATAATGAAATTAATAGACGCGTTTTAGAGGCACAACTCCAATCTTGGGGTATGCGTTGTGATCTTGTAGACAATGGATTTGAAGCAATTACAAAATTAAAAGAAGCTGCTTCATTAGGGGATCCGTATATATTAGCATTAGTTGATTGTTTAATGCCCGTTATGGATGGTATTGAGTTGTCCAGAAAAATAAAAACCATCCCAGAAATTGCTAGCACAATTTTAATGCTGTTAACTTCTATAGGGCTTCCCGCCCCAACCTGCGAGTTATTTACCATTGGCATATCAATGTGTTTAACAAAACCAATTAGACAATCAAAACTCTATAACGCTATTATATCAACTTTAAAAACGGGCAATAAGCATATTCAAACCTCTAAGCCAACCAACCTTAATACAACACAAAAATCTGATAAAATTCTCATTGTTGAAGATAATCCAACCAATCAAGAAGTCACAATTCGCATGTTGAACAAATTAGGATATAACTCGGATTTCGCCTGTAATGGTGCTGAAGCAATAGAGTTTTATAAAAAAGGGTTATATGGTGTCATTTTAATGGATTGCCAAATGCCTGTACTGGATGGGTACAGTGCCACACGTCAAATTAGAACCATTGAAGACTCTGAAAACAAAGTACACATACCTATTATTGCAATGACAGCTCATGCATTAGAAGGTGATAAAGAGAAATGCCTAGAAGCGGGTATGGATGATTACATCAGTAAACCTATTAGACTTCAGGATTTAGATATAAAATTAAACAGTTGGTTAGACAATAAGGAGATAGTACATTTAGATAATTCAATTATTGACATGGAACGACTTAAACCCATTTTTGAAGATAACCAAGCTATTTTTAATTTTCTGAATACTTTTATTAAGGTAACAGAATCCTTACTGGCAGATATTAACGTATCTATCAATAATAAAAATACAAATGCTGCTAATGATCTCATTCATCGTTTAAAAGAGTTCTAGCGGAAATGCGGGCGCCAATCGCGTGTATACATTGGCAAAGATACTGGATGAAACGATTATTAACGATGACTGGAAGAAATCTAAAGTCTATTTTGCCGAACTTGAAAGTGCCTTACAAGACGTTGAAGACGAATCCAAAAAATTGCAATAAATATTAGAATATACAGGGTGCTTGTGCTAGAATTTTCATTTTCTGAATTTCTGCCATAGGACCATGCGCATAGACAGCCTGAATCCCCCAAAAAACCCTAGACTTGATTCTATTGACTTACTAAGAGGGTTATCAATCCTTGCCGTAATTCTTCTTCACCTTAATCTGTGTATTCCTCTCGAAAAAAGTCACTTAGGCAGCTTGTTACCCCCCATGCTCAGTAAAATATTATTATGGAGCGGTTATTACGGCGTGATGACATTTTTTGTGATTTCAGGATTTTTAATTACGACTTCATCCATTAAACGATGGGACAGTCTTAAAAAGATACAGATTAATCAGTTTTATTTATATCGATTCGCTCGCATTGCGCCATGCTTACTCGCTCTGCTTATCTTACTCAGTATTTATGACCGACTCAACATAGCAGGGTTTGTTATTAATACAGAAAATACGAGTCTTCCTCGTGCTATTTTTGCAGCACTTACTTTTCATATCAACTGGTTGGAAGCAGAAACAGGCTATCTCCCCGGCGCATGGTCCGTGCTCTGGTCTCTCTCCGTTGAAGAGGTTTTTTATTTTTTCTTCCCCTTAATCTGTCGATGGATAAAAAACGAACGCCATTTTATCCTGTTAATGCTCTCTTTTGTTATTATAGGCCCATTTGCCCGAGTTGCGTTCAGTGCCAATGACATTTGGATGGATCATGCCTATTTATCCTGCATGGATGGCATCGCACTAGGCGTATTGGCTGCGCTGTTCAATCATAAGCACCAACTCTCCCAAAAGCGTCTTAATGCTTTCATGCTAATTGGACTTTCCTTAAGTCTATTTATACTTATTTTTCGCAAACAAGCAGTCAACCTCGGATTAACAGCCATTGGACTTAATGTCTCTATACTTGAACTGGGTATTGCTTTCCTTTTAGTCGTTTTTTACCAGAAATCAATGTATAAACGTTTTGGGCATATTGGCACAACAGCTGTATTTCGCTGGTTTGGACGAAACAGCTACGAAGTCTA
>JBGAIP010000041.1:0-5638 GCA_044225395.1 Gammaproteobacteria bacterium | reverse complement strand
AATAGGTATCGATCATTTCGGGAACAGGCTTGTTTCCAGCCGAAGTTTCATAAAATTCAACTAATTTTTGAATACCTTGTACAGATTCATCGGTCTTTTTGGCAAATTCCGATTCTAAATAATAAAGCCCCCTCCCTGCATGGGTTTCTAAATAACACAAAGGTTTTTCTTTGCGAATCATGGCTTGAATGAGGCTGATTAAAACGATATGTTTAAAAACATCGGCAAAACCGCCTGCATGATAACCGTGTCTATAATTCATGTTATTTTTTAACCCTCATCCGTCGTCAGGCACCCTGACACCCTACAAATTACACCTTTTTAGTATATAAGCCAAGATAGATTATCTCAGAAATATGTTTTGACAGAGTTCCCCCTCTTGATTAAAATGGACTATATTTAAATGACTATAGGAGTTTAATTATGGACCTTTCTATGGATTCCATTCCAGCTGCGGAGTTTAAGGCAAAATGCTTAGGCATTTTGGAGGAAGTACACGAAAGTGGTCACCCTGTTATAGTGACCAAGCGAGGGGTCCCTTTTGCAGTAGTCATACGCTATGAAACCCCGGAATCACCTAAACCAAAACTATTTGGGATCCTAAAGGAAACAATTCACATACAGGGAGATATTACATCGCCCATTGATGAAACGTGGGACGTGGATAAATGACAAATACGCGCTTCCTGTTAGATACGCACGTCTGGATATGGCTCATTGCTGGTGAAGGCAAAATATCATCCAAACTGCTTTCTTTAATTCAAACTGCAAGCGATGCAAGCAACTTACATCTTTCTGATATTAGCTTATGGGAAATCAGTATGCTGGTAAAAAAAGAACGTATCGTACTTGATGAGTATGATCCTGAATTCTGGCCCCACTTTGATCCGTAGAGTGGCTCCGTTTGGTCATAGGTCTGTTAAGGTTAACACATCCCCACTTAATGTGTCGTTAATTCAGCTTCTGCCTTCAATTTTTTCAGCGTTTCCGCTAATCTTGCCGAATGAATGCCTGTCTCAATAATATGTGCTCGATGCGTCACTCGATCAACAACTGCTCGGCATAACCTTGCATCTGGAAACACACTCGTCCATTCACTAAACGGTAAATTTGTCGTAATGATCACCGGTTTTTGTTCATGACGTTTGCTTAATACTTGAAACATAAGCTCTGCGTCTGTTTTACTGAGTGGCAAATACCCAAGTTCATCAATGATCAAAACGCCAAATTTACTGTAGTAATCTACTACTTTATTTAACATATGAGTATCATAAGCTTCAATTAATTCATTTGCAAGATGGCTCGCGCTAACAAAGCGAACACTATATCCTAATTGCGCATTATGATATCCAATCGCCGTTGCAAGATGGCTTTTTCCCGTGCCACTTTCGCCTAAAAAAATTATTGGATTTGCTTCAGCAATATAAGCACCACTCGTTAAATAACGAATTTTCTGTTCTGATAAATGGGGCGATTGATTAAAATCAAAACTCTCTAATCCCTTTAATACTGGAAATCTCGCTTCTTTAATAAGTTTAAAGGTGCGGTTTTCTTGGCGTTGTTTATACTCAAACTCTAAAAGATTATAAAGATAACATAAATATTGCTCGTGCCTTTCCTCCCAGTCAATAACATTGCTAGAAAACTCTACCAGTCTTTGCGAAATTGTCTTAAGCCTTAACTTCTCACACAGTTCTATAATATCTTCAATTTTCATGGATAACTCCTCCTATAATTAACTTAACAGTTGATTGTATGTCTCTAAACTTTGGCAAGGGCGGTCATATTTTTTTAAGAACCCTAAATTATCAAGTAATGGCGTTGCTTTTATAATCCTTTGTTGCCGAAGCAGCACTAAAACAGCATTGACATCATAAGACCCATACTGTAACGCTGCTTCTACCGCTGATAACACCGCCTTTTCTCCATATTCTCGATGCAACAGTAAAACGTTTATTAATATTTGAGTACCTTTAGATTCACCTAAATTACTGATTAATGCTTTCCACAGATCTTCATAAACTTTGGGCCATTCTTTTTTCTCTTTTGTTTTAGCCAATACCAGAGAGCCTTTAAATGCGCCCGGTTTATATTTCAATAAATCAAGGTAATGATCTAATTGCATTGAGGTTTCATGAATTCCATACAGCCTAATGTGACTAGCAACATTTCTACCTTCAAAAAAGCAATCAATGGTTTGGCTACCAATACGGACCTCTATCTGTTTTCCTACCATTTTGACAGGAATGGAATAATAATTATTTTTAAAACTTATCAAAGATTTATCATTGACTTTAAGAAAGACAGTTGCCTTCGTATTCAGTAATTCTTTAGGCAATGACAATAAATACTGGCGTTCTTCTTTCCATTTTTCCTTAATGCTTTTAGATCTACCTGAAATCCTTCGCTCATCATTTAATTGACAGCATTTCATTAAGAATTCATTGAATACTTTGATGTCATTTACTTTAGGTACTGGAACTAAATAATTTCTTCTAAATCGCCCAGAGCCTCCTTCAACACCTCCTTTTTCGTGAGCACCTTTTATTCCCGGCATGCAAAAAACTGCTTCAAATAAATAATGAGACCTTAGTATAATAAATTTTTCATTCTCTTTTCTGTTTCTTCCTTTCAAAACTTTAGAAATCGCTGATCCAAGATTGTCATATCGAATTTTTTTGAAAACGCCGTCAAAATATTTAAAAGCTTCAACATGTCCTTCAAAAAAAGCTTGTTGTTCTTGGCTTAAAAATCCAATGTGGAATTCTTTCCCACTGGCGCACGCTCTCATTTGAAAAATATTGACCTTCTTTCTACCTTCTGGAAAATCAACTTGGGCTTCATACCAATCGACCTCAGCTTCTTCTCCATAAATATGCTCTTGAATAACAAATACTTCTTTTGGTAGAAAAAGTTCTTTACGTTTTTTACCAACATATTTTCTAATAGTAGGTTCCGCACCGGTAAAACCATATTCTTCTATTAATCTTGCATGGATCCGTCGTGCCGTATGTCTTTGTTTAACAGGTGCATGAGTATCCATTTGCAGCCATTGATCAATTAAATATTGGATCTCTGGCGTTAACTTCTTTTCTTTATTTGAAAAAACTTTTCTGATGGGTGGTATAGCACTAATAAGGGCTTGTTTTACACTGCGCCTATGAAAATGATATTGCTTGGCTATTTGGCGGATCGATTTGCCATGCAAAAAATGTTCTCGTCTGATAAGATCAAATTGCTCCACTTTAGTCACTCCTAAATCCTCCATTACCTTAATCGTTTGCACAATTATGGTAACGGATCTATGACCTAGGGTGGGGCCACTTTAGCGGATCAACTTACCCCTTAAATGGGGCCAAAATTTGGGATCACACTCACTTGATCAACCAGTTCTGACATGGATACGAACGGCTATCAAACTTTCAGGCATTCATTTAGCCCGCTTAACCCCTGAAATAACGGTAGAAAGTACCGAATTACCAGGTGTATTTCATGGTGATCCGGCAGACCGGTTAATTGTGGCCACTGCGCGCATTATGAATCTAACGTTGATTACGCGCGATGAGAAAATTTTAGAATATGGTCGGCTAAAACCAGTACAAACACTAGCGATTTAAAAAGAGAAAAAGGACTTGCTGAAACAATAATACGTGGAAGCCCTTCTCCCAATTTTGGGAGAAGGTGCCCGCAGGGCGGATGAGGGTTAAGCTGCAATTCATCAACTTCAATAATGCTTTCTTTAAGTCAAAGCAATTTGAAAAAAACTCTTACATAGGCCTAACTTCTTCAATTTTTATTCCCAAGGCTTTACCAATAGCAGGATCTTTTTGTTCCCAACCTAGTCCGATGGGTGTTTCATCTTTATTATTTTCCAGATAAGTATTTGCACCATTTTTGATTAAAATGTTAACAATATTTGCATTTTTTGCGATTACAGCTAAATGAAGAGCAGTATTACCATCCTTGTTTTGGGTATTTATATTAGCTTTAGGTGTTAAATATGAAAAATACGAATTTGTGTTTAAAAGTGACTCAACTTGTTCTGCAGATCCACTCTGAACAGCATTGTGAAGGGGTGTATTACCAAATTCGTCTATTTTATTTCGTGCCTTATTCGTTTTATACCAAAATAAACCATACGCAACACAAGTCGTTGTAGTAACGGCCCCGATAAAGAGGGTCGTTTTGGAGTTTAACTGAGGTAATCTATTAACAGCCTGTTCAGTCGAAATTTCCGCATTTACATCGCGGCCAGGTTGATTTATCGTGATAGTAATATTTCCATCTTTCTGAGGAGCAATAATAGGGTTCGAGTTCTCTCCAGAAAGCTCAATTTTCGTAGTAGGTTGTTGAGGAGATAGCCAATTATTTAAAATATCTAAAGCTTTATACGCTAGCATACCCCCAGCAAAAGCGGTCATTGGATCTATGCCTCCTCGCATTCGCCCATTTACCACAATCTGATTGAATTGCAGCGTTAAAAAGGTATGCTCATTTAAAAAGCTCTTAAATTGCCCTATCTTTTCTAAGGGTATTTTTTTAGGCAAACCTTTTATTGAAACATTCTGGCTTTGTCCTTGATATAAAATTCTACCGATAAAAACGCCAGCATTATCAACCAAAATTTGGAGCCTTTTTCCAGTTGGCTTATCAAAAGTGTAAATTTCTTGGAAATTACTTTCTGAAGACAAACAGGATAAATCATTTACTTTGTTATTTTGTGGTATTTTATTTATTGTTTTTGACAATTCGGCAATCTTCTCTTGCAATGTGTCTATTGTAGCAGCCATTTCTGTCTCCTTAAATAAAAATGTAAATAATCTTCCTGACAAACACTAACTTCAACTTCGTTAATCCACACTAACTGTCTTTACAACTTACTACTTGGCTTCTGCATCCCAATATTCTCGTTCTTTCATTATTACCCAAATTTTTTGTTCCATTTCTTCTCGTCTCATTGGCTTCTCAGAAGTTCCTTGAAAAATTGGCTTTAGTATATAAGGTTTTTATGCTGTAATACAACAATAAATTTTTTTAACTAAACCTTCGTTTACAGATTGTATCTTTTAACTCTAACTCACTTTAAAATTTGTGTTAACAAAGAATACATGTTCCAAAATCATAAACAAAATGCAAAAAGTGATGGAGCAATTCTACTCCGAGGACGTATTCAGGTGACTATGACTTGTTAATGGATATTTCTTAGAACTGTCTTTTTCTGTAGCACGTTTAAGTTAACCCTCATCCGCCCTATCGGGCACCTTCTCCCAAAATTGGGAGAAGGAACACCACAATTGAAGGCTTTCTTAAGCCTATTTATTGTTTTTCAAAGTCGAAAAATTTCTGAAGATCATCATGAAGTTGTTGATCAAAATCTTCACTACTATTTATACATTCAAAAATGTCTTCGAACTGGTCAATCACATTACGAAGAGATTTTTTAAATGAATCTATTCTATATTCGTTTGGCATATCCTGATTATCATGTAAAACAAGAGGGTAACATCCTTCCATCTTATCTATAACAAAAATAAATTTTTTGTTTTCAGCTTCATTCGATTGGGGCCGTAACACTAAAGGATACGTTTCAAAAAAATTTACATTGTGGGTTACTTGTGTCTCTATTCTATCCAACAGT
>JBGAIP010000040.1:0-5984 GCA_044225395.1 Gammaproteobacteria bacterium | reverse complement strand
TCAACCGGCTTATGTAAAACAGGTTGCGGAATTTCTAGCTGTCTTGAGAAGCGAGTCATTTGAAGAAATCGCACAACACAGTACAAAAAATTTCCACGACCTGTTTGACCTACCCTATACTAGGGGATAACTAGACATAGGATATGTCGCATGGCAATTTCAATTTCAGGAGCAACTTTGATGGCTTTGACACTGGTTTCTAGCGCTTTTTCACATAATGGTGCAATTCCTGCCCTGTATACTTGTCAGGGTAAAGATATTTCCCCGGCATTAAGTTGGAGCAATGTTTCTAAAGACGCTAAGAGTTTGGTACTCATCTCTGATGATCCCGATGCTCCCGATCCAACCGCCCCCAAAATGACGTATGTACACTGGGTTTTATATAACATTCCGGTAACAAGCACAGGATTACCCGAAAATGTTTTTCCAGATCAATTGCCAGCAGGGACATTACAAGGCAAAAATGGTTGGGATAAAACAGGGTATGGCGGACCTTGTCCACCCATCGGACGACATCGTTACTTTTTTAAATTATATGCACTCGACGCCGTGTTACCCGATCTAAACCAACCTTCAAAAGATGCACTGGTGGAAGCAATGAACGGACATATTATTGATCAAACAGAATTAATTGGAACCTATATTAAGCATTAGGTATTAATCATTAACGAGAACGGGAGGAGATTAAGATGAAAAACGCAGCATTGTATACCACAGGTATTATTTATTGGGCACTTGCAACCATTCAATTTTTAAGATTTAAATTGGGGATTGCTGTTTTAGTAGGCACCAAACTTCAAATCCCAACCGAGCTATCGCTTTATGCAGCGATTGTTTTGTTTGTTTTGGGTTTGTGGATGTTTGTTGCAGCTCTCACAAAAAACCATTAAACTCCCTGTGTGAAAATTTTATCTTTCGATCTGGAATTGAATCAAGATCCCAGGGGTTCAAAAATTATTGAAATCGGCGCTTGTGTGGGTGATGTCAACACCGGCGAAGTGCTGGAAGAATATTCTGCCTTTGTTAATCCACATGAATTGCTTGTTGATCATATCATCACCTTAACCAGTATTACTCAAGCACAAGTCGATGCCGCAGGCACACTCGAAGAAGCCTATCGCGGCATGGAAGCCATGGCCAATAAACATGATTGTTGTCGCATGCCCATTGTCTGGGGCGCTGGCGATGGCCATGCCTTGCGTAAAGAACTACCCTCGCACATCAATTGGTCTTTTGGCCGTCGAGAATTAGATGTTAAAGCAGTCTTCCAGGCCTATCAAATGGCCAGAGGGGAGAAAGTCCAAGCCGGTTTGGCCAAAGCACTCACGCGCTTAGGTTTAGCTTTTAAAGGACGTAAGCATCGTGCAAATGATGATGCTATCAATACGTTTATTATTTTTGATGCGCTGATGAAAAAGTTCAATAAATAACTTCAAACTACCACTTGCAGTCTTCTCGCTCCTTTCATAGACTTAACCTTATGAAGCGGATCATTCAGGATTTGTTGACAGAGGCGGATATTACCATCAATGGTAATCAATCTTGGGATATCACCGTCAGAAATGATCAATTCTACCGCCGAATATTAAGCAATACCGATCTTGCGATTGGTGAATCTTATGTAGACAGTTGGTGGGATGCTGTTCGTTTAGATGAATTTTTTTATCGTGTTTTTGCCGCAAATCTTGAAAGAAAATTTTTAAAAAATCCTAAATTTTGGCGCAGTGCTTTACGTCAAACCATTTTTGAAAAAATATGTAAGTTTATTAATTATCAAACAAAAGAAAAGGCAAAAGCAGTTGCAGAACGCCATTACGATATTGGCAACGATTTATATAAACTCATGCTCGATAAACGAATGGTTTATACCTGTGCGTATTGGGAAAATGCCGCTAACTTAGACGAAGCACAAGAAAAAAAACTTGAATTGACCTGTCAAAAACTAAATTTAAAACCCGGCATGAAAATACTGGATATAGGCTGCGGCTGGGGTAGTTTTATGAAATATGCAGTAGAACACTATGGCGTTTCCGCTGTCGGTGTTACTATTTCCAAAGAACAAGTTGATTTAGCACGGAATTTATGTGCAGGATTACCTATCGAAATTCGTTTACAGGATTACAGAGACTTACTCAACGGCAATGAAAAATATGATCGTATTGTTAGTTTAGGCATGTTTGAACATGTAGGCCATAAAAATTACGCGACATACATGAAAACCATGGCACACTGTTTGAAAGAAGATGGCATATTTTTATTGCACACTATTGGTGCTAATCGTTTTACAACTGTTACCAGTCGATGGATAAATACTTATATTTTTCCACATGGACACTTTCCTTCTATTGCGACAATCGGTTCTGCTATTGAAGGTATTTTCGTGATGGAAGATTGGCATAATATCGGTGTGCATTATGATAAAACCTTAATGGCATGGCACGAAAATTTTAACAAAAATTGGGATCAGATCAAAAAATTAAACGCAGGATACGATGAGCGTTTTAAACGCATGTGGAATTATTATTTATTATCGAGTGCAGCAAACTTTAGGGCACGACAGGTACAACTCTGGCAAATTGTATTATCTAAAAATGGCTTAAAAGAAGGGTTTAATCAAAGAGTCCTTCTCCCGTAAAACGAGAGAAGGCACTCGAAGGGCAAGGGGCTTAGTTTGCAACTTGCCAATATCCTCTACGATCTCGCACATCTCTGCAAGCACGTCCGTGCATTCTTTCTTGTCGTCCATCAATAATCACCGTGTGTACATAATCTCGGCAAACCATATAATTTGCTGGCATTTCGTAAGTACGTGTTACGGCAAAAGTGCCTGTATGATTATTGTTTGGATTTCTCCATGAACGCGTTTGGTGATCAGGTACTGATTCCAAGGTATGTTGCATGGTGTTTTGAGCCAATTGCTTATCTCTTTCATCCATAGCGTATCCCAAAGAACCGCCTAGGTAAGAACCAGCAAGGGCACCAATAGCAACGCCAACCAATCTGCCAGAACCTTTACCAAATTGCGAGCCGAGTAGGGCACCTGCAGCACCCCCTAATAATTGACCACCCGTTTGCTTAGGACCAGCGCCCGCACAACCAGTTAGTATTGTAACCAATAAAAGTGAGCCTATTAATGCTTTAAGCTTCAACATATCAAACTCCTAAAAAATTGTTATATGTTCGAAGTTGTATGTTATTAACCTTTCTATTAAAAGTCAATGCAACTTATCGTTTCCATGGCATTGAGTACTTTCTATCTGAATAGTTGAATGCGTCACATTGAATTTATCTTCTAAGAGACTCGTCGCTATTGCCAGCAAGTCATGTTCTTTTTGAGGATTGGGCTCTATTACCATATGCGCGGTCAGGCTAATTTTACCATTGGTTAGGGCCCAAACGTGCAGATCATGTACATCTGTTACACCCGGCAAATCCAAAAGGGCGCCAGTGATTTCCGCTAATTCAATACCTTCTGGTACACCCTCTAGTAATATGTTGATGCTTTCTTTGAGCAATATCCAGGTTCTTGGCAATATCCAAAGTGAAATAGCGATAGCCATCAGGGAATCTAAGTGCTGCCATTCTGTCAATCGAATCAAAAATGCGGTCAAAATAACCCCTAAAGAACTGAGCATATCCGCTTGAGCGTCTAGATAGGCACTCTTAATATTAAGGCTTTCTTTGCTACCGGCTTTTAGCAGCTGTACACTGATAAAATTAACTATAGCGCCCATAGAAGCAATAACCAACATACTACCCGTATGAATTTCAGTGGATTCAAAAAAACGTTGATATGCCATGTAAAAAATAAAACCCGCGACCATAAACAAGATAGCCGCATTAAAAGCAGCCGCTAAGATTTCGATGCGATAGTAGCCAAAAGTACGTTTTTGATCGGCTTGCCGTCTACCAAGACGCATGGCCGTAATGGATATGATAAGGGCAGCCGCGTCGGTAAAGAGATGGGCTGCATCTGAGAGTAGGGTAAGGCTATGGCTAATGGCACTTCCGACCAGTTCTACCACAATAAAGACACTGGTCAGCGATAGGGCTATCCATAGTCTTTTTTCGTGATTAATACTTTTTTGGGCTTGTTTTGCTTCCTGCGATTTTTTCATCGTTTGATTATATCGTTATTTTTTGATAAAAGAAAAACTAAACTTGATTTCGTACCGTACTACATTATAATACGTATTACGTAATACGATATTTAGGAAGAAAATCATGGGTAGACTAGGCATTTCATACACAGATGTAGAAAATGCAGCACATCAATTAAAATCAAAAGGACTTAACCCAACCGTTGATGCTGTTAGGTCGGTATTGGGGACCGGCAGCAAAAGCACCATTGTGCCGCACCTAAAACGCTGGCGCAGCCTGCAAACAGACGCTATTTCACACTTAAGCAAACCGGAGGTTCCCCCTAAATTTTTGGCATTAGCCAAAGAACTCTATAAACATTTTGAAGACGACGGCGAAGCAGAAATTAAAATGCTGAAGCAAAGGTTGTTGGAACTGAAGGTGATGGCTGAGGGGGTTAGGACGAGGTTGTGTGGTTGATTTAAATCCCCTTGCTAAGTATTTTAGACTAAATAGTTGACAGAGATTTCCGCTTCCCCGTGTGGCAAAACATTAAATGCCTTTTTACCTTCAGCAGTTCCGACAATGCATTTCAGTTTGCCATCTACAAAATGTGCGGCAGTATTATCTTCTAGTGCAATGCCGGGTATAACTTCATTGTTGCTGACTTTACTTAAATAAGTAGGGCGTCGCTCTGGTTCGGTGTCGTAATGTGGACAACAGCTGCCTTTTAGCATTTTCAAACCCGTTAATGCCCCTAGAGGCCAAACAGAATCGGTAATGCCTTGTTCAAACCAACAGATAGCACCCGCGCTCACACCAGAGAGTACAATCCCACGTTTATAAGCTTCTAATAAAACCTGATCCATACCCCATTCCCGCCAAAGTGCTAACATACTGCGCGTGTTGCCGCCACCAACAAAAATCAGATCCTGCTGTAATAATTTTTCTTTCCAGCTATCTTCTACGCGTCCAAATAGTGAAATCCAAGAGGGCAGAGCACCAAGTGAGGCAAAAGTCTCGTAAAAACGTACAATATATTCGGATGATTCAGAGCTCGCTTGTGGTAAAAAGCAAACCTTTGGTGATGTCTTTTGGGTTTGTTCCACCAAGTAACGTTCCATAGACAGATTTTTTTGAAAATCGCCAAAACCACCACCGCCAATGGCTATAATTTGCTGCATAATCTATTTCCTTATGAACTGTTAAAATAATCGCTACAACGCATGCAACACATGCCGTACAACACCCCAAATGCTAAATTCCACATCCTCCGTAATTTCTATAGGACGATAACGTGGATTTTCGGGCAATAAACACATATGCCCAGGTTTATCGCTCAAACGTTTTACCGTTAGCTCCCCATTAACGACTGCAATGATTATTTTGCCATCGGTTGGTTTAACGGAGCGATCAACCACTAAAATATCATTTTCATAGATACCCGCGTTAATCATAGAATCGCCTTCTACCCGCACAAAAAAAGTTGCCGAGGGCTGTTTAACCAAATATTCGTTTAAATCTAAATTGCGTTCTACATAATCGTCCACAGGAGAAGGGCAGCCTGCAGCAACACGGGTTGCATAAAGTGGCATGGGTGGGTAGTGGGGAGGTGAACGAAAGGGTATGAGATTGTCCGAGTTGCCAAATGCTTCCGGGTGCATTTTCTCTGCAACCAGTGCTTCAACCTCCGAGAGCAAACTCACGGGCACACGCACGGGGCAGGTTTTCTCGCCGTACTTGCCGGTGCCTTTAGGGCGCCCTGCGCCACTTCTGTAACCACCGGCTTTCGATTTTTTATCCATCTTTTTTCATCCCTTGCTTGATCTCACTTGATTAATGTACGATAATCAAATACAGTATGAATGAGGCTATGCAGAAATGCAAGCATTGTTTACTAACTT
>JBGAIP010000009.1:0-56598 GCA_044225395.1 Gammaproteobacteria bacterium | reverse complement strand
TTAGTCGAATATGAATTTGATGAGTTAGATGAGTTGTCTTTAGCCTACGCAACGACCATTCATAAAGCGCAAGGATCAGAATATCCTGCTGTTGTTATTCCTATTGCGACGCAACATTATATGTTGTTGCAAAGAAACTTATTGTATACGGGTTTAACCCGTGGGAAATCATTGGTCGTGATTGTAGGACAATTAAAGGCGCTAGGTATGGCTGTGCGCACAGTTCGTTCGACTAAGCGTCTTACTAATCTTAGCAATCGATTAATGGACCACTGTAAAGTAAGCTTAAGTTAAGCATAAAATTATTATTGAAGAAATATTTTATTTGTTCTATTGTTAGACATGCGCGTTTAAGCGCGTGTGTTCATTTTGTTATTCATTTGTTTGCAGAGAGGGAGCGACCATGAAAAATGTATTAATCAGTGGATTGGTGATAGGTTCTTTAATAGCTTGTCCTATTGTTTTAGCGGATACACCGGAACAAAAAACTGAGCAAGCCCAGCCAGCAGCAGAACCTGCCAAACCTGTCAAGAAAGCAGTCAAACGCAGTAAAAAAGGTAAGAGACATCATCGAAAACACCATGCTGAAAATTGTGGATGCCCAGAACAAGCTGGCAAACATCATAGCCAAAAACGTGTGTCTTCTACTTCTTCGGAAACACCCGCAGAGCACAAGATAGACGAAGAAACAGAACTGACCAACCGTTAAGTCTTTGGTTTAGAATAAACCAATCGTGGTCGTGTGATGGGGGAGAGAAAGATCAGTTTTTCCTCCTTGTTGAGATAAAACCGGACGTTATCTCTTATCTCCCCCATCGGCTTGAAGCAAATTGCCATCGATGTTTGTTGAGGTTGGTTAGAGACCTTAACGCCAATTTCTGCCAATGCATTCGTCAGCCGAGCAATCATTCGCCTGTTATCTAGCATGGGATTAACCCGCACGTGATTCAGTTCAAATAACATGCCGTCTAAGTCTGTTTGTCGACCTACATTCAATTTGATCGATTCTAGAATATTCAGATGATAATCTAAGATAAATTCGTATTTATCGCCCATTTCACTGTGGGCAATGTGGGTAGCGCGAATCAAAATATGAGAAGCGATGGCTTGCATATGCTTTTTATCGGCGCAAACCTCAGAAACATTGATATAATAAGGAATGCAAAAATCTAAAGTGTCTTATACCTGTACAGAATGTGGGGCTTTAAGCCCTAAGTGGAGTGGTCAATGCGGTGACTGTGAGGCTTGGAATAGTCTAACGGAAGTCGTGATAGCGGCTAAACCTTCTGCGCTTAATCAAAATCCTCGTTTTAAAGGTTATGCCGGGTTAGAAGAAACGCAGGTGCTTGAATTATCTGCCGTGCCAACTCAACACGAGATCCGTGTTTCCTCAGGACTTTCGGAATTAGATCGGGTACTGGGCGGTGGTTTGGTTGCGGGTTCTGCGATATTAATTGGTGGCGATCCGGGTATTGGTAAATCGACCGTATTATTACAAATGTTAGCGCATTTGGGTCAACAGAATCGCGCATTGTATGTAACAGGTGAAGAATCATTACAACAAATTAAATTGCGTGCAGAAAGATTAGGCGTTGGCGATTTTGGTTTGCAGTTATTAGCAGAGACACAAGTTGAGCGCATTTTAGAAATTGCTGCGCGTGAAAAACCGCAAATGATAGTGATTGATTCTGTTCAAACACTCTATACCGAATTATTACAATCCGCTCCCGGATCTGTTGGTCAAGTGCGAGAGAGTGCAGCGCAATTAGTACGATACGCAAAACAAACAGGAACCGCTTTGTTTCTGGTCGGACATGTGACCAAAGAAGGTACATTAGCAGGACCGCGTGTTTTAGAGCATATGGTTGATACTGTTTTGTATTTTGAAGGGGATAGCGATAGTCGTTTTCGTGTGATACGTGCTGTTAAAAACCGTTTTGGTGCGGTGAACGAGCTTGGTATTTTTGCGATGACAGATCGCGGTTTAAAAGAAGTTAATAATCCCTCTGCTATTTTTTTATCGCGCTATAGCGAAGCGATTGCGGGTAGTGTAGTGATGGTAACACAAGAAGGAACACGACCATTACTGGTTGAAGTACAAGCTTTGGTAGACGAAAGTCATTTAGCCAATCCCAGACGTATTACCGTTGGGTTAGAACAAAATCGTTTAGCGTTGGCTTTAGCTGTATTGCATCGTCATTGTGGTGTTGTTACTTATAATCAAGATGTTTTTGTGAATATTGTTGGTGGTGTACGTGTTACCGAAACCGCTTCTGATTTGGCGATGCTATTATCTGTTGTATCCAGTCTTAAAAATAAACCTTTACCTAACGATCTCATTGTCTTTGGGGAGGTTGGTTTAGCAGGCGAAATTCGACCCGTACAAAGTGGTCAAGAGCGTTTAAAAGAGGCTTTTAAACACGGATTTAAACGTGCGATTATTCCTTATGCCAATATGCCCAAAACCCCCATTGAAGGTATGGAAATTGTGGCCGTTAAACGGTTACAAGAGGCACTACGCCACAGTTTTTAATTTTTTGTATTTAATACGATGGGGTGTGAGTGCTTCTGTGCCCAATCGCAATTGTCGATCTTGTTCGTAATCCGTATAGTTACCCTCAAACCAAGTGACGGTGCCTTCATCTTCAAAGGCCAGAATATGCGTTGCAATTCTATCTAAAAACCAGCGGTCATGCTAAAACACGAGCGCGCATCCTGGACAAGCTAATAAAGATTCTTCGAGTGCGCGTAAGGTTTCTACATCTAAATCATTGGTTGGTTCATCTAATAATAAAACATTGCCGCCGCTTTTTAAGAGTTTTGCAAGGTGTACACGATTGCGTTCACCGCCCGAAAGATCCCCTACGCGTTTTTGATGATCCGATCCTTTAAAATTAAAACGACTCACGTAAGCGCGCGAAGGCATTTCAATTTGGCCAACCATCATGATGTCCTGACCATCAGATATTTCTTCCCAAACTGTTTTTTGTGGGTTTAAAGCATCTCGAGATTGATCAACATAGGCAAGTTGAACCGTTGTGCCAAATCGGATGGAGCCAGCATCGGGTTTTTCTTGACCCGTTAAAAGTTTGAAAAAAGTAGATTTACCGGCACCATTGGGACCAATAATACCGACAATCGCACCCTTAGGGATGCGGAGATTTAAGTTTTCAAATAAAATTCTATCATTGAATCCTTTAGAAACACTATCAACTTCAATGACTAAGTCACCCAGACGTTGTCCGGGTGGAATATAAAGTTCTGTTGTTTCTGCGCGTTTTTGGAATTCTTTAGAATTTAATTCTTCAAATCGTGCTAGACGTGCTTTGCTTTTCGCATGGCGACCTTTAGGATTTGCGCGTACCCATTCTAATTCTGCTTTAATGGTGCGTTGGAATGCAGATTCTTGTCGTTCCTCCATTTCAAGACGCTTTTCTTTTTGTTCAAGCCAAGAAGAATAGTTGCCTTGGAATGGAATACCTTGTCCACGATCTAATTCGAGGATCCAGCCGGCAACATTATCTAAGAAATAGCGATCATGGGTAACTGCAACGACAGTGCCTGTAAAATCATGTAAATATCGTTCTAGCCAAGCAACGCTTTCTGCATCTAAATGATTGGTTGGCTCATCGAGCAGCAAGAGATCGGGTGTCGATAAAAGTAATTGACAAAGTGCCACACGTCGACGTTCACCACCGGATAATTGATCAACTTTGGCGTCCCAAGGTGGTAGACGTAACGCTTCTGCTGCAATTTCGAGTGTTCTATCAAGCTCCCATCCATGTGCTGCATCAATTTTATTTTGTAATTCACCCTGTTCATGCAGGAGCGCATTCATTTCATCATCGCTCATGGGCTCTGCAAACTTTAGGCTGATTTCGTTAAAACGGTTTAAAAGGGCTTTAACTTCTTTCACACCTTCTTCAACATTACCGCGAACATCTTTAGTGTTATCCAAAGGGGGCTCTTGTTGTAAATACCCGATTTTAATACCCTTCTGGGGAGTGGCTTCGCCAATAAACTCTTTTTCGATGCCGGCCATAATGCGGAGCAGTGTTGATTTACCTGAACCATTAAGCCCTAGAATACCGATTTTGGCGCCATGAAAAAAAGAGAGTGAAATATTATCGAGGATTTTACGGTTGTTAGCGACAACCTTACCAACACCGTGCATCGAAAATATATATTGTTTCATGAATGTACTCTCTTTAGTTAGGTATTTAAAAAGTATCTGAAGCTTAATAACTGTGCTAGGATTGTATCACACTCAACAAGGAAAAATGGTTGGTTTATGCGTGCTGTTGCATATTGTACCTCAACAGGATTCGATATAAATAAGTTGGCCGCTTATCTTAAAGACTCATATGAGGCCACGCGGATTCGCGAAGTCTTGCATATTCACATGCCTTCTAAACAAAAAGATAACGATGTTTTTTTCTTTCCCTTTGGCGCATTAGTCTGTTGGGGGCTATCAGAAGCAGAAGAGCAGCAGGTTTTAGAAGAGATCAAACCCTTTGAACAACAACGCACTGATATGCGTGAAGAAGATGTTTTTTATTATAGCTATGGGCCACAAGCGAAGATTGAAGATGATGAAATTGTTTTACCTGATCACGATAGTTTAACTAAATTAGCATTTTCTCATGGATTAGCCCAGTCGGTAAAATTGGGTGTGTTTGAACAAACAATTCAAAAGACAATTCATCTCACCAAAGAATTACCAGAGCATCTCGCGACCCAAGGCAGTATTAAATTGTCTAGGCAAGACATCCGTCGGATGATGGGACGATTATTTATCGATAGAAGCTCTATTAATTTGCATCAAGAGCTTTTAGATACGCCTGAATTTTTTTGGGAACATTCTGATTTAGAATCTTATTATGCGTTAGTTGCACATTATTTAGATCGCGAGCGTCGTGTAAATGTTTTAAATCAACGCTTACGTATAGTGCAAGAGTTGTTTGACATGTTGGCCGCAGAGCTTAATCACCAACATTCTTCTCGTCTGGAATGGACGATTATCTGGTTGATTGTGATTGAGGTTTTACTGCACGTTATTACGGATATTTTGAAAGTGAGGATATTATAAACCATGCGTTATTTAATATTAGGATTATTGTGTATTTCAATCAGCGGATGTACTAAATATGCTACGCCGTCTACACCGGCAGAGGCTGAAGTACAAGAAAGTAGGATGCGTTATTATTTAGATGAGACTTCCCCGCGTAATTCGAGCAACCTCCCGAAGGTAACGCCTGAATTTAAAACGTCCTATGGCAGCACGGGCAATAGCGAAGATGTGCCTGATACAAAGCAATCGGAAGATGATGCAGAAAGTTGGTAATTAATCCATTTTTGCATTGAGTTTTGCTTCGATTTCTTCGATCGTAGGTAAGCTTGTCTGCAAATCTTTTGGTAATGTATTAGAAAGTTCATATTCTGATATCCCGATTGGCATTTTTGAACTTCTTAAAGCGTATTCTGCAACCACTTTATTTTTAGATTGGCGCAAAAGAATGCCAATAGATTGATTATCTCCAGGCTGACGCATTTGATCATCAACTGCAGCGAGATAAAATCCAAGTTGTCCCGTATGTTCAGGTTTAAAAGCCGCTGTTTTTAACTCTATAACAACAAAGCTATGTAATTTTATGTGATAGAAAAGTAAATCAATAAAAAATTCTTGATCACCAAAAGTAAGTGGTACTTGGGATCCAACAAATGCGAAACCTTGTCCTAGCTCAAGCAGAAAATCTTTAATATGGTTGATCAATGCATTTTCAATTGATCGCTCACGTGCTTTATCTTGAATAGTCAGAAAATCAAAATTATAGGGATCCTTTAAAATTTGATTTGCCAAGTCTGATTGAGGTGCTGGTAAATGTAAGTGGTAGTTGGTAGTTTTCTTTTCAGATACCTCTTGACGTTCATACAGTCCAGTCTCAATTTGCATGGCTAAAACAGCGCGAGACCAGCCGTACTCTATTGTTTGTTGGGTGTACCATTGACGTATTTCAGGGCTCTTTATTTTGTGAATTAATAAGGCAATGTGTCCCCAAGGCAATTGGTCCACAAGCTGTGGACCAATTTCAAAATCAGGGTATGCTTCAGTAAAAAGTCTCATTCTTTTCAAGTTAGTAATAGAAAAACCCTGCATTTCTGGAAATTCTTGACGCATATCATGAGAAAACTGTTCTAATAACTTTTCCCCCCATTTAAATGAGTTTTGTTTCTCAACCAACTCCTTACCTAGTTGCCAATAAAAGTGAATAAGAGCTTGGTTGCTTGCCAAAGCTGCTCGAATTTGTGCAGTCTTTAGTCTGTTTTTTATTTCGGAAAGAAATGTATTGTAGTTCACGTCTAACTTTAATGAGGTTGTCGCTTTTGTAAGTTGTGTATTCATCGGATGCTCCTTATTTCATTAGTTTCTACAGTTTGAGGGAACATATTTTCTGGTTTCTGCCGGTGTTGTGCATTGCCAGCTAATTACACCGTTGTCAGCCTGTGTAGGCCTTAATGCAACAGTAAGAGCCTGATTTTCTGGTAACCCTAAAGCTTCTGTGTTACCTGTAATTGTGATAATGGCGTTTGCAACTGTAATATCACGAACGTTTCCTGCATATTCATCGTTATTTAATCCGAGTGTTTCGGTGTTAATCGTTGCTGGTACAGTGCCAGACATCAACGCTTCAGTGACTGCAAGCTTTATGGGTTGTGCTAATGTAAAAAACTCTGTTACTTTTGCGCGGATCACGTAGTCTTTATAGGCGGGAATAGCAACACTGCCTAAAATGCCGATAATAACAATAACGACCATGAGCTCTATGAGCGAAAAGCCTTTTTGTTGTTGATTGCACTTTGCGTTTTTTGTGTCTTTTGTAAATTTTGTATTTTCTGTTTTCATCTTTGTCCCTGTCTTAAAAATAAAATGGTAAAGGTATTGTTGATGAAACAAAACGCGCTGACAATCCGACAAATAACGGATCAATAGATTTTTAAGGTTAGGTGCTTTATAATCGCCGTCTGTCTGTTTTTATTGCCGGGGTAGCTCAGTTGGTAGAGCAACTGATTCGTAATCAGTAGGTCTGCGGTTCGATTCCGCACTTCGGCACCAGTCTAGTACCGAACGCGACTAACCGTGTTTTATAGTTTGTCTATATACCACTTTTTATTGTGTTTGAAGATCAATTAATGCGTTAACTTGTTCAGCGCCTTTTGACAGATCATAGTCTGCAAACCAGGCATTAAGAATTTCTTTAGCAAGATCTTGGCTTAAAAGACGATTAGAGAGCACAAGCACATTTGCATGATTCCAAATTCTGCCAGCTTTAGCAGTTTCAGCATCGGTGCATAAAGCAGCTCGTATTTTTGGAAATCGATTTGCAACCATTGAGGAACCTGTTCCGCTCCAACAGAAGAATATGCCTTCATCTGCTTTATTATCTGAAATAAATTTTGAGGCTTCGGCGGTTACCTTAACCCAGGGTTCATCTTGATGTGACTGCAATGCGCCAAACAAAATAACTTCATGTCCACAATCTTTAAGCCAATTAATAATAAATTGGTTAACGGGATAATTTTCATCACTAACTACAGCAATCCTGCGTGTTTTCATTGTAATTTACTCGCTTTATTAAGAATTTCTATGGTTGATGGATAGTCTATTTCGCGCCAAAGAACAAATTTTTCAAAGTAGTACAACAAACAGGCTGGTTTTTGATGTTCTATTGCTTCTTGTTGGGCAAGTTCTCGTTGTTTTATTGAGCAAACAACCCTGTTGGTATCGCCTGAAGTAGTGTGTATTGGAATAGGTTTATCCAGATTGGCACCAAGTTGAATTAACAATGTTACAGCGGACGCTTTGCCACATTGAGCTGCCCAAGTTAAAGGTGTTTGGTTATGGTATGGTGCAACCATATTAATATCAGCCCCGTTGTCGCACAGAGTTTGGATAAGTGCGAGATCCCCCATCATTGCAGCGTAATGTAGTGGTGTATATTCGAAATAGCCGAAAGCATCCATCTGAACTTGAAAGTCGTTGATCTCTTTATCAAGGTTGAATTTGGCATAAAGAAGTTTGTTACGAGAGATGCTAGAAAGTGAGCTTAACTTCATAATATTGCCCCCAGATAATATCTTAAAAGGATGCTATCACAATGAGTCGTTTAATGCTATTGATAGCTTTTATAGGCATTGAATATGAAGGCGCTTATGAGTATGCTTCTCAAAGCATCTCACTATATTTCAGGCGAAAGTATTTAATGGAAAAGCGGATGATTGGAATCCATAATGACTCCTATACAACTCGAAGCCTATCTTGAAAGAATTAGCTACAAAGGGCCACAAGAAGTTTCTTTTGAGGCTTTAAGAGGGTTACAGGCAGCTCACATGCTCTCGATTCCTTTTGAAAACTTGGATATTCACCTTAATGTTCCTTTACAGCTCGATTTTCCTCATTTGTTTGATAAAATTGTTGTTAAAAAGCGTGGAGGAGGATGTTATGAGGTCAATGGTCTTCTTTATTTTGTCTTAGAATCTTTAGGATTTAATCCTCAGCTTTGTCTTGCGCGTTTGATCGATAACAAGGGAAACATCCAGTTTGAGAGTGTTCATATGGCGATTCTCATTGAAAAAGAGAAGCGTTATCTTGCTGATGTTGGACAGGGAGAAGGATTTCTTTATCCCTTATGCTTAGATGAGACAGGCGAGCAACCACAACAAAATCAAATATATAAATGTCAGCCAGAAGATCAAGGATTCATCATATGGCACAAAAAACAAGGCGGACGTTGGAAAAAGCTTTTTTACCTGACCTTAGAAAAACGTGACTTTAAAGATTTCGAGAATCGTAGTTTTTATCATCAAACATCCATGGAGTCTCCTTTTAGTAAAGAGAGAATTTGTATTAAACCAACAGAAACGGGTTGTATTACTCTTCGGAACAATTGGCTGACTTATTCAACATGCAAAGGAAAAAGTATAAGGCAAATAATGCATAATGAGGATTACCGTCGTGTTTTGAATCAGGAATTTGGCCTTAAGCTTGAAATTAATATGCCGCTGTTTCTTAGGCAAGGCTATCTCACATTGCGAAGTCCACGGAATAGGACAGAGTGGGAAAACTATCATCGCATTCGTAGAGAACAAATTCATGAAAAGTATTGTGCTTGCAATGCGTATAATCCAGACGATAAGGAAGAGAGGCAACACAATTGCTTTCCCCTTGTGCTGACTCATACAGTAGACCAAAAGATCATTGGCACTCTTCGGATTGATGTTCTTAATGAATCAGAAGCCTCATTTCGGTGGATTGCCGTTGATAAGCCTTATCAAAGACAGGGATTCGGAAAAAAAATGATCCAGTTAGCTGAAAGCCTCCTTCACCAATTTGACAACATAAAGCTTATCCGTATACCTGCTGAGAATGTATCTCAAGAATTCTATAGTCGCCTCGGATATCAAGAAATGCCATGGCCCAATGGCCCTCAAAATGCTGGATCTCTTTCTTTGGGGAAAGATATAAAGGATTAAAATGAGAGGAAAATCGAAGGTGATGAATTAAGTAAGATAAAAAAGCAGAAGGCCCTATACTCTTCAGAATAGGACCTCATTTCTAAGCTCCTAGTTGGCTTGCAATCGCCAATTACCAGGAGCTGCTATTCGAGGGTAGTCTCACAAGCCCGATTTATCGGGAACGAGTTCAGTATGGTATATTTAAAGATGTTTGATCAACTTTTATGTAGTTATAGACAAAAGGCACGAATAAGAGGATTGATCCATATTCAAATTTGATCCCCTAGTTTGTCACTAGGAAAAACCAAAGTAGTTTCATTCATCCTCTTGTTTTTTGCAAGTTAATTCTTCTGACGCCGTACACTCAATTTTGCTATCTGAAGTTATTTTTAATGTATCCCTATCTATTAGTGTATGGCCTATGCAGTAGATCATTTCTAATGTGGTGTCACTATTTAAGTAATTATCTAAAAAGTCATTTATTGGTGTTAATTTTGTTGTTCCCAATGAACAGCCACCATCAATGTAAACGATTGCTTTTGGTTTTTTACCTGAGAAATGTACTCTTAAAGAAAAATAAATTGACTTTGGATTATAAAGTGCACAAGATTGTGGTGTTGGAGGTACACATTCTTCAGCGATCGTCATGTCACAAAGGGTAAGCAGTATAATGCTAATATAATATTTAAAAGAATTAGCGCTCATTTTTTCCCTTTTTAAAATATTCTAATACAATACAAATCGTTAATAAGATTAGAGATATTATCTGCAACAAAAAAACACATGATAAATTTTTAAATGGGATTGTCATGTTGTTATATTTGTTTGGTTCATACTGTAATAAAAAATCAAAAAAAACTCTAAAATCATACATGATGAGTATTATAGATAAAATACATAATATAGATGAAATGGCAACCCAAATATTGCCTTTTTTGTTGTAGAGTAGAATGCTATTTGCTGTTGCCAGAATAATGCTCAAGTTTAAAATAATTGTTAAATAATTTTGTCCGTAACTGATTACATTTTCAACCTGAACCATACAAATGTTTCCTATAGTAATAAGTACTATTAAACATATAATCGGTAAAAAAAAGGAAAACTTTAATTTTTTTTGTGTGTTGGTCATCTTGGGGATTTAAAGCGACTTTAAAATAGAAGAGTCAAATCTAAACAGGAAAAAATTTTAAAGTATTGTCCGTTTTATTAACCCTCACCCGGCCTTCGGCCACCCTCTCCCAAAATTGGGAGAGGGGTATTTCTTTTACTTGTCTTTAAAAATAATCGCATCTGAAACGGGGCGTTCTGTTTTTAGGCTATTTCCTTCATCTATATCTCCAATTGTTTGATTGATGGTTTTTCCATTAATCCACAATGTAGAAGATCCGCCGCCATCTAAATTAAGTGCAGATTTGCAACCTTGTTTTTTCATAAATTGAGCGAGTTCTAAAATGGTGAGTCCTGTAGTGCTCCCCAAATAAACCGGACCACCTAGGACTGCTCTAACGAGATAGGAATAGGAGTAGGAATATGACTATTAACAACGGTGTAGAGGTTACTGAAATTATTTGTTCAACCAACAAGAGGAAACGATGGACTGGCGTTGAAAAACGACAGATCGTCAATGAAACTTATCAGGGCAGGAGTATCAGTCGTATATTGCCAGAAAACATGGTATACCTCCTAACCAATTATTCGCTTAGCGTAAACATTGGGAGGAGCATTGGCGGGCGATTCCGAAAAAAGGTCGTACCATTAAGTCAGGTTAAGGAACTTGAAACAGATCAACAGAAGTTAGAGCGTATTCTGGGGAAAAAGACCCTGGAAGTCGAGATTTAAAAGGCTATCACCATTGGTAAGGAAAAAAAGCGATCTCGCAGCAGCCGCTTATTGCAGATGGAAGATTTCGAATAAGAGGCATTGCAAAGGCTTTAGGAATATCACGTTCTGTTTGTATGACAGAGAAACGAGAAGGATAAGGTATGACTTTATTGAAGTAGAAAAAAACAAAATCACTTGAAACGATAAAAAAGTAGCCGAAAAATAAAGCCAACATGGTTATCGCCGAGTAACAGCATTATTAAATCATTGTTCTAATCAGTCAAAAGTGAATCTGAAACAGGTATATCGTCTGATGAAATTGTCTAGATTATTATTATCAAGCACGGTATCTCAAGACATTATGACTCATACTGGTCAAATTCAAACCTTAAGAAGCAATACGCGTTGGTGCAGTGATTATTTTACGATCCCTTGTTGGAATGGAGAAGGGTTTATGTCGCTTTCCAGCCTAGACACTTGCGACCAGGAGGCTATGCGATACGTAGCATCAACGAAGGGGATTAATGGCAAAGCTATCCGTGTTGATGGTGAAGCAACAAACTATCGCCTTAAGGTATTATACTACTCATAAAATCCAATGGTTATCCGATAATGGTCAAGCTTACGTTGCTCACGAAACAATAGAATTTGGACGAAGGATAGGTTTAGAGATTTGTACTACATACCTTATAGTCAAGAGAGTAGCGGTATGGCTGAGGCATTGGTTAAAACTTTGAAAAGGGATTACGTCTGGGTTTCTGATTTATCGGATGCTCAAATGGTAATGAGGCAATTGCCAGGATGGTTTGAGATTACAATGAGAGAGCTCCTCATAAAGCATTGCAAATGCGTTCCCCCAGGCAGTATATTAAGCATAAATCGGCAAGCTAAGTGGTCCGGTTTTATAGGGGCAACTCCAAGTCCTGTGGAGCCGTGTTGAGAGGTGAATTCTTCTTTAAGAATTTTTTGAAGTTCGTTGAGCGTTATATCACCTGCATTTTGACGCTGATATTTTTTAGAAAATATGTCACCTTTTTCTTTCATCAGAGATCGAACTTCTCCCATTGAAATGGAGGTAAGATCTTTTAGATATTTGTGTTCGCTAACAGCTATAACAATTGTGCCATCTGCTTTTGTGCCAATGGCTGTACGTGCGTGACCATTGATGTAAAAAGGCGTCTTTTTTTGATAAATATTATGGGAAATGTCGCCATTACGGAGAAGGAGAGGAATACCAGAAACCATCGAAACACTTTTGGATAGATAGTTTTTAGGATTGGCTTCTGTCACTAAAAGTTTGTCTGAATCTATTACAATCAGTGGTTGGACGCGATTTTTTATATTATAGGTATGTCCTTTGATAACTAGCGTTCCACTAGGTATACCATCTTGTTTACCGCCAATGTCAAAGAATCCTGCGTTTATCGCAATAGTCGCATTTGATCGTTTTGCGATAGCAGAGACTGTTTCGCGACCAGTGCCATTATTAGCTTTTATTATTTCAATAACGTGCTTGGGGGTAATAGTAACCAAATGAATGACATGATTATTTTCTTCTCGTTTTTCATAATGATAATTAGCCGCATGCACTAAGCTTGTGCCAAGACAAAGCAAAGTCGCTATAATAAATAGTCTTATATATTTCATCATCAGTACCCCAACAAATAATTTAGAATGTTATCATTATTCATTATTACCTACAAGGCGAGTAAACATTTTTTCTTTATTTTTCAAGCTAATAAGCTATAATATTGAGGATTGTAACCATGAAAATAGGACAAGGGCATGAAATTCTATATTATTTTTTTGGCTTTATTCGTGACAAACATCCATTTTTCTAGTGCTGAAGCTTCTAAAAACTGCTCGCCGTCTGAAGCCTGCTGGGCCACCCCTGGTTCTGGGACCTATGCAAATGAGGTGGATTATTTTGAGCCTGATTGGCAAAATAGTTTTTGGGGCGTTAATTATTCAAAATTACTTAGCATCAAACAAAAGTATGATCCGGATAATGTGTTTACTTGCCACCATTGTGTGGGCAGTGAGAAAGAAAAAAATGGTATTGAGGATTGAACAATGCAAAGTGAAGAAGCGTTTGACTTAGAAGATCTTAAAAGAAAGCAAGCCTTAGTAAAAGGTCAGATTAGCAATTCAACCAAACCTTTGGCTATCGTCATTACAGCCAGAAGTGACCCAAATGCCGTTTATAAAAAACATAAAGGCTATTTTCGTCAGAATCGCAATCAACTCCTCTCGCATGGATTTGAAGTCATCGAGATAGAAGACGTTGCTGATCCGACATTAATCGAAGCTATCTTGCAAGATGTTCCTAGGGACAGAATAAATTTCTTTTGGTTGAGAGCACATGGGTCGCCAACATCCATAGAATTTTCAAAAGGAAATAAACTTACCAATGAAAATTTGGGTGAGGTTTTTAGTTGGCTTCCAGAAAAATTAGATTCGCAAGCCACCATTTTTCTAGAATCTTGTAAAACTGCCAGTTTGAAAGAAAAAGATTTTTATAATAACATGCTGTTTAGTTTTGGAAGGCTTACACAATCGATGTTAGATGTTTCTATTGTTGCGCCGTTACAAGATAGCTATATGGACAAATTCTCAATTGATGAACATAACCAATTTCATTTTGTGGGTAGAGCGCCCTATCTTGCGACAAAGGGGCTAAGTGATACTTTAAAAATGCTTGATAAAGAAACCAAAGCACTTCTTGCTAATATTCAAACAGAAGCGATCACACCGGAATTAACGGAAAATTTGCGACAAAGCTTAAAAGGCACAACAGGGTCATTTGCCTATGACGCTTGTCTACAATACCTTGAACAAGCCAATCTGGTCCATCTTCAAGCACTTCATTTAGCGATTTCGAACAAAAATTTTTACGCTGTAAAAGAATTATTAACCGGGTTTCAAGCAGATCCTAACGAAATAACGCTGGGTGCAACGGAACCAAAGAATTTTTTGCCATTGAACAAAGCTATTCAATGTAAAAACTTGGATGTAATAAAATTATTATTAGATATGGGTGCTGACGTTTTTAGAGAATATAAGGGTGTGACACCCTTCAGCTATTTATTAGAGCAAGGATATAATTCGCCTGATGTTTTTTACATTAAAGCTATTAGAACCTTTGAGCTACATCTAAAAAATAAAGATAATGATCTCTATCAGCGTTTTATTGCAGAAAGAGAACGATTTAGAGTTTATATAGGTCTTATTGACGATGAGGCTTGTTTTCTTTTGAAATATTCAGGAAAACAACAAACGAATACAACGGAGGATTATGTTAAAAAAACGCCAACGCCTAAATCTAAAAAACATTATTAATGTGCTATACTTTTTAAAGGTTTTTATTAAATCAGGGATGAGTGATATGAAAGCTTTATACACAATGTTATTTATGTTATTGCTGTCTTTTCAAGGACCGGCAGTCGCTTACAATCCAGATATGTCGCCTAAAGAAGCGTTGCAGCTTTTAATGGATGGGAACCAACGATTTATTCAGGATAAATCTTTGTGTCCCGATCGTAATCAAGATAGACGGGCTGCGAGTGCTGCTAAACAAAAGCCCTTTGGTGTTGTGTTAGGTTGTTCCGATTCTAGAGTGCCACCCGAACTTGCCTTTGATCAAGGCATTGGTGATATCTTCGTTGTGCGGGTTGCTGGAAACGTTGTGGGTGCGACTGAATTAGACAGTGTAGAGTATTCTGCTATTTACAATAATTCATCTATTATTGTTGTTTTGGGACATCAAAATTGTGGTGCTATAGAGGCAGTACTTGCTAATAACACTAAAGATGTTGAAGCCATTGCAACCTTAATTAAACAAGGTTTTGATAAAAAACATCAGACAATGACAACAGCCGTTGAAGCGAATGTGCGAAATAGCGTTAAGCGTATCAAGAAATCGCCACCCATTGCCAGATTGATGAAAGAAGGTAAAGTGGATGTTGTAGGTGCTCTTTACGAATTAGAGTCCGGGAAAATTACGTTATTGCCTTCTTAAGCAAGATCACTGTGTGTATATAAACACCCTATTTTTAAGTAATGTAAATGATATAATAGTTATGTGAAAGGGTGTATTTACTTCCTAATATAAGGAGGGAGTGTCATGGGTATCGATGTAATCGTCAAATGGGTTGCAGTGATTTTAATCATTGTAGGTGCGCTTAACTGGGGTTTAGTCGGTGCATTTAACTTTAATTTAGTGACAACCTTGTTTGGTGACACAAGTATGATTACGCGTGTTATTTACATGCTAATTGGACTTGCTGGACTCTACAAGATCTTTATGGTTGTAACCAAAAAGTAAGTGGTTGTAGTTGTCGGTTAGAGTTTTAGACTGAAATGCTAGAGCGTAGGCGCTTAACAGTCACCCCCTGTGCTTGTTAAGCGCGAGATGGGCATCCTGCCCAGACCGCGTCCTTGCGGTTGTTTAGTTCCTTTAATTTCCATTCCAAATCCATTGAATAGAGATTATCGTATGAGGTGATATCTAAAAATACGCAATTGTCAGGTTAGTGTGTAAGCATTTAACCATGTGATTGAATATAGGTGAGAAGGCTTTATTGTATTGTAAACCGAGTGAATAACTTGTTTTTTTTCCAGGCTTGTAGAGACTGTTTAATGACAGGGTAGCTTGAGTGAACCGATACTGTTGTAAAAAACACAAACACCGCAAAGAAGACGAATGCTTTTATTTTATATTGCATGATTAGACGCGGTTCTGAAATTGCGGATAAAACAAAGTTTTCGTTTGGAGATAAACCTTCTTTGAGTAATAGGTTAAAGCGAGGAAGATTATTTTCAACAATATAGTTTTTTAATAAAGGGGAATTTTCTACACGAGGATCTGTTGCTGGTATTGTTCGGAACATGCCGGATGCATGAACAGGCATATCAAATTCTAAACGATATTCTGTGTAAAGATAAGGGCCCCAGCTTTCCCAAAAAAGCCAGATAAAAAAAGAAGTGGACGGGGGTGCAGGTACTCGTTTGTGTCCTCGCCAAGCAATATATTGTTTTGGTATAATTTCTGCGCCAAAAGGCTCTATAACGCATTGTCCTGTGCCATCGTCTAACAGGATAGGATCAATAGAGATACCCTGATCAATCAATGTCCAGCCAGCCTTGCTTTGATTAGCTGCACCGATATTGTAAGAGGTTTCGACAGTATATCGATACCATGCACAAGGTTTTTGCGATAGTTTTCCGATAGTTGGTTGAGAGGTTAAAGGTTTTGGTGTGCCTTTTAATTCCACATAACCCTGCGCTGCAGAACGAATTTTAGAGGTGGGAGAATCTTCAATAGTTCTCGCTGATTTCAGAAAATACATGGCGTAATAAAAACAAATCAAAGCAAAAAGGATAGGTAAGCAGACAAAGATAAGTGTTAAGAGTGTATCGAGATCCATTAGGTTTTAAACTGTTTTTCTATACCAACATCTTGTATTTCCGCCTCATTGAATTTTAAGAGTTCGAATGCTTTAAAGTTAAATGCGCGTGCGACAAGAATATCGGGGAATTGTTGGATGCGAATATTATTACGATTGACGCTATCGTTATAAAATTCGCGTCTGTCAGCAATGCTGGATTCTAAATCGCTAATGCGTGTTTGTAATCTTTGGAATGATTCATTGGTTTTAAGGTTTGGATAATTTTCTGCCAAGGCAAATAATTGTGTTAATCCTGCTTTTAAGGCATTTTCAGCGAGTCCCAGTGCCAGTAGATTTTTTCCTTCTGTTGCAGAAAGGGCAGAATTTCGGGCCGTTACAATTTTTTCTAAAGTATCTTTTTCGTAAGACATGTATTGTTTACAAGTATCGATGAGTTTAGGCAATTCGCTATAACGCTGTTTTAAGAGCACATCAATATTGGCCCAATTTTTAGACGCATTGTTTTTAAGCGAGATAAGGTTATTGTAAATAACAACAATATAAATAAATAAGGCAAAGACTAAGGCGACAATAAGGGTATATATCAACATAGTTGGTTCCTTGGCTTTGTTTGTCCTGATCTGACTCAAATACCCTTTAATTTTATGCAGTGATCACGCTTTTGTCACGGTTTGTTTGTTATCGTATTTACCAAAGGGTAAAATGGTCCAAGGTATTTGCGATAGCAAGATAGGAAGGGATCGATGCGTTTATATAAGTTTATCAGCTTGATAGTTTGTGTGTGTTTATTGCCTGGGCTTGTATTGGCAAAAAATATTCAATTCAAAGTTAAAATGATCGATATACAGGTTGAAAAAACTTCGGAAAAAGGAGATGATGAGCTGTATTTTAATATTGTTCAACAATCTAACTTAAACGGAAACAGAGAAAACCGTATGCCTGAATTTCCGATGCATTGGCTTTCTAGCGAGCTCGGGAGCCTTAAAAATGTTGTATTGTGGGAAGGAAAAATACAAACGGGTGAGAGCATTAAGCTGATTTTATCTTTGTTGGAGCAAGATACTCCCCCATGGAACCCAGATGATGCCATTGGTGCTGCAGAAGTAAACTTACTAAATCAAAATGGGAAATTAAAAATGGAATGGGTGGTGCCAACATTTAAGAAAAATAACCCAAACGTTGAAATGCTAAAAGTGGCTAAGACGCAACGATATATATTCAAAGGTGATGGTTCGCGGTATGATGTCGCATTTAGTGTGGAACAAAAATAGCGTGGAAATTGATGTTGCAACAGGCCTATTAAGCGAAGCGCGATATGTGCCTTCGCCTAATTATAATGAACGTCCGGTTGGGGCTAACGTTGATCTTGTGGTTATCCATAATATCAGTTTGCCACCCGGTGAATTTGGGGGGCCTTATATCGATGCCTTGTTTACAAATCATTTAGATGCTTCTCTCGATCCTTATTTTATAGAAATCGCTGCGTTAAAAGTATCTAGCCATTGTTTGATTAGACGTGACGGCGAGATTGTTCAATATGTGCCTTTTGATAAACGCGCTTGGCATGCAGGCGAGTCCAATTTTAGGGGACGTGAGAATTGCAATGATTTTTCAGTTGGTATTGAACTAGAAGGTACCGATGAAATACCTTATACATCCATTCAATATGCTGTTTTAGCAAATTTAATTTTAGTATTGAAACAGACGTATCCCGATATAACGGATAGCCGAATAGTAGGGCATAACACAATTGCACCAACTCGTAAAACAGATCCCGGTTCTGTTTTTGATTGGGGCTTATTGGCCAAACTGAGTACAAAGACAGAAAATATAGGGTAAAAATAATGAGCGAATATTTTGATATCGATAGCATAGAAACACAAGAATGGTTAGATGCATTAGCTTCTGTCTTAGCAGCAGAAGGAAAAGAGCGCGCCGAATTTTTGTTAAAACAACTTGCCAAAAAAGCAGAGACACTGGGATGCTCGGTATCGGAAGGATTAGAAACGGCATATATCAATACTATTGCAAGCGATAACGAAACCAAAATGCCAGGTGATTCGGCTATGGAACGTCGTGTTCGATCTTTAATTCGATGGAATGCTGTAGCGATGGTTGTGCGCGCTGGGAAGTTAGATCCAGATTTAGGAGGCCATATCGGCACTTTTGCTTCATCAGCTACTTTATACGATGTTGGATTTAACCATTTTTGGCGGGCTGCCAATGATACACAAAATGGCGATTTATTGTACATACAAGGCCACACTTCGCCTGGCATGTATGCCAGATCTTATTTAGAAGGGGTATTAACAGAATCCCAGATTAGTCATTTTCGACAAGAA
The DNA here is from genome assembly GCA_044225395.1 of Gammaproteobacteria bacterium. Taxonomy (GTDB): domain Bacteria; phylum Pseudomonadota; class Gammaproteobacteria; order UBA6186; family Azoamicaceae; genus CADEGZ01. The sequence goes on along the minus strand of JBGAIP010000009.1, from coordinate 37,514 downwards.
GTGGATGGTAAAGGCGTTTCGTCTTATCCGCATCCTTGGTTAATGCCGCAATATTGGCAATTCCCAACGGTTTCGATGGGATTAGGACCACTACAAGCTATTTTTCAAGCACGTTTTATGCGGTATTTAGAGGCTAGGGGTTTAGAAAAAACGGCGGGTCGTAAAGTGTGGTGCTTTTGTGGCGATGGCGAAATGGACGAACCCGAATCTTTAGGATCGATATCACTTGCAGCGCGTGAAAAATTAGATAATTTAGTCTTTGTTATAAACTGCAATTTGCAACGTTTAGATGGGCCTGTGCGGGGTAATGGCAAAATTATTCAAGAACTCGAATCTGTCTTTAAAGGTGCAGGTTGGAATGTGATTAAGGTAATTTGGGGTGATTTATGGGATCCTTTATTAGCCAAAGATAAGACAGGCTTACTTTTAAAACGCATGGAAGAAGTAGTAGATGGTGAATATCAAAATTATAAAGCGCATGGTGGTGCTTATACGCGAGAGAATTTCTTTGGAAAATATCCAGAATTAAAAGAACTGGTTGCCGATATGAGCGATGACGACATTTGGCGTTTAAATCGCGGTGGTCATGATGCACAAAAAGTCTATGCTGCTTATAAAGCGGCTACGGAATGCGTTGGGAAACCGACTGTTATTTTAGCTAAAACAATTAAAGGTTATGGGCTAGGAGAAGCCGGTGAGGCGCAGAATATTGCGCATAATCTAAAGAAAATGACACCCGAACAATTAAAACAATTTAAAGATCGTTTTGATATTCCCATTCCCGATGACAAAATTGCTGAAGTGCCTTTTTATCGCCCAGAAGAAAATAGCCCGTTAATTCAATATATGTTGGAAAGACGCAAAGCTTTAGGTGGGTCTTTACCGCATAGACGGTTAGAGGCCGATGAAATATTAGAAATTCCCCCACTCTCGCTATTTGATCCGTTATTAAAAAGTACAGGGGAGAGAAAAATTTCGACAACCACAGTTTTTGTTCGATTATTAACTGCTTTGTGTAAAGATAAAACAATCGGACAAAGAGTAGTGCCCATTGTGCCTGATGAAGCACGCACGTTTGGTATGGAAGGATTATTTAGGCAACTCGGCATTTATTCTTCTGTTGGGCAGTTATATCAACCTGTCGATTCTGATCAAGTCATGTACTACAAAGAGGCTAAAGACGGACAGATTTTGGAAGAAGGTATTAACGAAGCTGGATCTTTTTGTTCGTGGTTAGCTGCAGCAACAGCCTATAGCACACACAATAAAATTATGTTGCCATTTTATATTTTTTACTCCATGTTTGGTTTTCAGCGAATCGGTGATTTAGCCTGGGCAGCAGGAGATTCTAGAGCCAGAGGATTTTTAATGGGAGGTACAGCGGGCCGTACGACTTTAAACGGTGAAGGGTTACAACATGAAGATGGTCATAGCCATATCATAGCAAATACCATACCCAATTGTATTTCGTATGATCCAACTTTTTCTTATGAATTAGCGGTTATTATTCACAATGGCTTACACCGTATGGTCACACTGAAAGAAAGTGTCTTTTATTATATTACAGTGATGAACGAAAATTATGAACATCCGGGTATGCCCGTAGGTGTTGAAGAAGGTATTCTGAAGGGGCTATATTGCTTTAAGAAATCTGAAAAACCTGCGGCCTCAACAACACGAGTTCAATTGTTAGGTTCGGGAACTATTCTAAGAGAAGTTATTGAAGCTGCAAAATTATTAGAGAACGACTTTGATGTAGCAGCAGATATTTGGAGTGCACCCAGCTTTAATTTATTGGGGCGCGATGGTTTAGCCGTTGAACGTTGGAATCGATTACACCCGTTAGAAAAACCACAAGTCCCCTATATAACGAGTTGTTTGCAAGAAACGATTGGACCTGTTATTGCAGCAACAGATTATATTAAACAATATGCTGAACAAGTACGCGCATTTGTGCCACGTGCTTATATTGTATTAGGAACGGATGGTTTTGGACGAAGCGATTCGCGTCAACAACTTCGTCGATTTTTTGAAGTGGATCGTTATTACATTGTCGTTGCAGCTTTAAAAGCATTGGCAGATGAAGGCACTATTGCAAAAGAAGTCGTTATTAAGGCGATGCAGCAGTATCAAATCGATGCTAACAAACCAAATCCATTAACGGTCTAAAATCATAGGGTATATGTTATGTTAAAAGAAATTTTAGTCCCAGACATTGGATCTTATTCAAACGTTGATATTATTGAAATATCCGTTGCACCTGGCGATGTCATTAAAGCAGAATCGACTTTAATTACGCTAGAAACTGAAAAAGCGACTTTAGAAGTGCCTGCACCGTTTGGTGGTACAGTCAAAACAGTCCATTAGTTTAATTGTTGCGGTAGAGGCAGAAGAGGGTGTTGTTGAAAAGAAAGTTGTGGATGAAACACCTAAAAAAGCGGGGAAAGTAGAAAAAGTAGAACCTGTTAAAGAATCTGTAAAAAACATCCCCCCCAGCCCCCCCGCAAAGGAGGGGGTAACAAAGGAGGGAATTGTACATGCGGGGCCTGGTGTTAGACGTTTTGCAAGAGAATTAGGTGCTGATCTGTCGCGTATTTCAGCATCGGGTCCTAAAAATCGTATTTTAAAAATAGATGTGCAACAGTATGTAAAAACCGCATTGTCACAAATTCAATCGGGTAATTTTTCATCCGGCGGGGGGATATCTGTAGCACCCTGGCCACAAGTGGATTTTGCAAAATTTGGGGAGATCTCCAAAGAACCACTTTCACGCATTAAAAAATTATCGGGTTCTTTTTTGCATCGCAATTGGGTGATGGTGCCGCATATTACGCAATTTGATGAAGCGGATATTACAGAGTTAGAACAGTTTCGTAAGGGGCAACAAGCGTTAGCAGAAGCGCAGGGTGTTAAATTAACGCCCTTGGTTTTTATTATGAAGGCAGTCGTTGCGACACTAAAAGAATTTCCTTGGTTTAATGCCTCTTTGGATGCTAATGGCGCTGAGCTTATTTTGAAAAAATATTTTCATATAGGCGTTGCAGTTGATACGCCCAATGGTTTGGTTGTTCCCGTTGTACGTGATGTGGATCAAAAAGGTTTATTTCAATTAGCCAAAGAATTGGGTGAGATAAGCCAAAAAGCACGTAATGGTCAATTAACAGCACAGGAGATGCAGGGCAGTTCATTTACAATTTCTAGTTTGGGCGGTATTGGCGGCACTGCATTTACGCCTATTATTAATGTACCGGATGTTGCAATTTTGGGTGTCTCTAAAGCCCAAATAAAACCCGTTTATGAATCGGGTGAATTTAAACCGCGTCTCTTATTGCCGTTATCTTTATCGTATGATCATCGTGTGATTGATGGCGCTTTAGGGGCGAGATTTAGCACATTTTTGGTAAAACAATTATCTGATATTCGTCGATTATTATTGTAAGAGAGGAGAATTTTTACATGGAAGCACAAGCATTCGATGTTGTGGTTTTGGGTTCGGGTCCTGGTGGTTATACCGCTGCCTTTAGAGCGGCAGATCTGGGTTTGAGTGTTTTAATCATTGAACGTGAAGAAACACTGGGAGGCGTTTGTTTAAATGTGGGTTGTATTCCCTCTAAAGCCTTATTGCATAGTGCAAAAGTGATTTCAGAAACCAGAGAATTTAAAGAGCATGGTATTCAATTTGGGGATCCGACAATAAATTTGGATGCTTTAAGAACTTGGAAAGAAAGCGTTATTCATCGATTAACCAATGGGCTAAAAGGTTTAGCCAAACAGCGCAAAGTAACCGTGATTCGTGGAGAAGGTAGCTTTAGTTCTGCAAATGAAATGATTGTTAAAACCAGTGATGGAGAACAAAAAATTGCTTTTAAAAACGCTATTATTGCAGTAGGGTCGCGTCCTGTGCAATTGCCATTTTTGCCAAATGATCCTCGTGTAATCGATTCTACAGGCGCCCTTGCTTTAAAAGAAATACCTAAACGATTATTAGTGATCGGTGGTGGTATTATTGGCATGGAAATGGCGACAGTTTATCATGCCTTAGGTTCTAAAATTACCGTTGTTGAATTAATGGAAGGTCTATTAGCTGGGGTGGATAAAGACATTGCAGCGCCTTTATATAAACGCACACAAAAACAATATGAAAACATTTTATTAGAAACCAAAGTAACCAAGGTAGAGGCAACAGCCGAAGGTTTAATAGTTACTTTTGAAGGTAAAAATGCACCCAATGCGCCAGAAAAATTCGATATGATTTTATCTGCCGTTGGTCGAGTCCCCAATGGTAAGAATATTAGCGCCGAAAAAGCAGGAGTTCTTGTCGATGAGCGTGGCTTTATTCCCGTGGATAAGCAACAACGCACGAACATTCCTCATATTTTTGCGATAGGCGATGTTGTTGGTAATCCAATGCTAGCGCATAAAGCAATGCCGGAAGGCAGAGTTGCGGCAGAAGTGATCGCAGGCAAAAAACATTTCTTTGATCCACTTTGTATTCCTTCTGTGTGTTATACCGATCCTGAGGTTGCATGGGTGGGTATCACCGAAACAGAAGCTAAAGCTAAAAACATTGCTTATGAAAAAGGCGTGTTTCCTTGGATGGCCAGTGGACGTTCCTTAAGCTTGGGGCGTGATGAGGGTATAACGAAACTATTGTTTGATAAGGAAACGCATAGAGTCATTGGCGCAGGTATTGTAGGGCCTAACGCAGGTGATTTAATTTCAGAAGTAGGCTTAGCGATTGAGATGGGTTGCGATGCTGAAGATATTGCGCTAACGATTCACCCACATCCGACGTTGTCTGAAACCATTTGTTTGGCTGCGGAAGCGTTTGAAGGAACCATTACAGATCTTTATTTACCCAAAAAATAGCGTATAATCGCGAAACGATTTCAAGTTCAAGTTAGATATGGAACTGTATGAAAGATCAGCTTGGTGTGAGGCTACAGACCTTAACAAATTTGCCTAAAAAAACACTGGCTACTGTTAAGCGGTTTGTTTCTCGATGCAAAAAATCAGATGGTTATTTGCCTATTTTCTATTGGAGTAGTATTGAAGATAGAAAAAATCCTGGGACTAATGAAATTCTTTGTTATACCGAAGATGAAACATTGGTAGGCTATCTAGCGTTGTATCATTTTGATGCGTATGAAATAGAAGTTACCTTGAGTATCGACCCTGCGTATAGAAATCCATTATTTTATGCATTACTGTGGGAACAAATAAAACAATCTATCAAACAATGTCCTGTTGAAATTACACGATTTGTTTTTACTATTAATCAATCTTTTTTTTCATTTAAAGAATTTTTGCAAGGGTTAGGCGCACGTGTATTTGATTGTACCTATAAATTAGCATTAACCGCACAAAGTTTTTCAAAAATGGGAATCCTTGATGATGAAAAAACTTTAACTTTTAGAAAAGCATTAAAAACAGATGTTCCTGCACTGCTGCAATTGGAAGTGGATAATTTTCAAGTCTCTGAAGGTGAGTACAAACAGTATTTATTACAAACTACGGTAGATCCTGAAAAAGAAATTATTGTCGCTGTTAGCCATCAAAAAATTATTGGTAAAGTACATGTACAGTTTGTAAAAAAAGCCGCCTATTTATATGACTTATGTATTGATGAGCGAGAACAAGGTAATGGATATGGTAGTTTATTGGTTTATCGTGTTTTAAAAGATTTGTTTAGACGATCGTTTACAAAAGTATTAGTGGATGCAACGGATGAGTCTCATCTTGCTTGGTATGAAAGCTTCAATTTTAAATGCATTGCCACGATTGAACATTGGCGAATGTCTGTGCATTTGAGTCCTATCAAAGAACGTGAGAGGCAGCTTGATTCTATTTTGTTGAACTTCCATTCGCAACCGGTACAAGATCAACTTTCTCACGCATTTTACAAACATTAGGCGGTTTTTTTATGAGTATAAGCTCGGATATATCCCAAGATCCTGCTGCTATTATCGCATTTGTCAGTTATTTAACAGTTGTGATGATGGTAGGCGTTGTTGCTTTTTTTGCGACTCGTAATTTATCTGATTATGTCTTAGGCGGTAGGCGCTTAGGAGGCGCTGTGGCGGCACTGAGTGCGGGTGCATCAGATATGAGCTCTTGGTTATTGATGGGCTTGCCTGGTGTGGTGTATGCATTTGGCGTGCGTCAGATTTGGGTATCTATTGGATTAACATTGGGCGCATATCTTTGTTGGCGACTTGTTGCAAAACGGTTACGCATTTATTCTGAAGTTGCCAGTGATTCTGTAACATTACCAGCTTATTTAGATAACCGTTTTAGAGATACTTCCAAAAGCATTCGTATGGTAGCAGCGATTGCCATTTTAGTTTTTTTTACATTTTATATTGCAGCAGGCTTATATGCAGGTGGCATTCTTTTAGGCAGAACCTTTGGTCTCTCTTATATAGAAGCATTGTGGTTGGGCACGGCTATTATTATGCTCTACACCTCTATAGGGGGATTTTTGGCGGTTAGTTGGACAGATTTTTTTCAAGGAAATTTAATGCTGATTTGTTTACTGGTTGTGCCTATTTATGCCATAGAAGGTGCAGGGGGATGGCAAGCAGGCATTGATAAATTACTTGTGATTCAACCAGACTATTTTAGCTTATCGGAAGGATTGTCATTTTGGAAAATGGTCAGTCTTGCTTCTTGGGGGCTTGGTTATTTTGGGATGCCCCATATTTTAGTGCGATTTATGTCTGTTAAATCGGTTAAAGAAATCCCCTTGGCGCGTCGAGTTTGTATTTCGTGGATGGCGTTATCGTTAGTAGGCGCAGTGTTAGTCGGTATTGTAGGCGCTATTCATTTTTGTGATTGTCCTTTGGGAAATCGTGAAACTGTTTTTATGGAATTATCTGAACGCGTCTTTTCGCCTTGGATTATGGGTATTATTTTAGCCGCGATCCTTTCTTCGAGTATGTGTGCGATTGATTCTCAAATGTTAGCTGCTTCCAGTGCACTCACAGAAGATTTTTACAGAACCTTATTGAGACGTAAAGCATCGCAACGCGAATTAATGTGGGTAGGGCGAACGACTGTCGGGTTAATTGCGATTACAGCTATTTATATTGCCAGAAATCCGATGCAAAGTATTATGAGTTTAGTTGAATTCGCTTGGGCAGGTTTAGGGGCTACTTTTAGTGCCTCTGTTGTGATGTCACTATACTGGAAACGGACTACGCGTAATGGCATTGTTGCGGGCATGATTGTGGGTGGCATAACAGCAATTATCTGGCGATATTTAGGACTGAGTGCGATGATGAACGAAATTTTACCCGGCGTAATCTTGTCTGCAGTAGCAATATTCGTGACCAGTTATTTAGACAAAAAACCCAGCGAAGAAATTTCGCGCGAATTTGATAAAGTGATTAACATGGCAAAGCAGGCGTAATGTTTGAAAAATTATCAAAAGCTTATCGATTAGATGAGGCGACGTGTGTTAAAGCCTTATTAACAGAAATCGCTTTTTCTGAGGATCAAACGCGTCGTATTCAAATGCTTGCCAGTGATCTGACGATTCGAATACGTCAATCCAGATTAAAAAAACTAGGATTTGATGCATTTTTACGGACTTATGGGAATTTATCGTCCCCTTCTGGGGTATCACTGATGTGCTTAGCAGAAGCACTGCTGCGTATACCCGATAATACAACCCAAAGCCGTTTGATTAAAGATAAACTCAATATTCCTTATTGGGTAGCTGTTATGATTAGGCCATTTGTTGTAACAGTCTTGCAAATAGTTGGAAAACACTTTGTGATTGGTAAAACTATCCAAAGCGCGCTTAAGATTGCAAAACCAAAAGAGGCACAAGGGTATTGTTATTCTTATGATATGTTAGGAGAAGCGGCTAAAACAAAAGAAGATGCAGCACATTATTTAGCATCCTATCAATTAGCTATCGCAGAAATTGCCAAGATTAGTCGAGGATCGGGTCCATTTAAAGGGCCGGGTATTTCAGTCAAACTTTCTGCACTGCATCCCCGGTACGAATGGGTGAAGCGCGATCAAATGATGATTGAGCTATACCCCATTTTAAAAGCGTTAGTATTACAAGCCAAAGCTGCCAATATAGGCTTTACGATTGATGCAGAAGAAGCAGATCGTTTAGAACTGTCTTTGGTTTTAATTGAACGATTAATGTTAGATCCCGATTTGGCAGTGTGGCAAGGGTTTGGTTTTGCCGTGCAGCTTATCAAAGACGCGCCAGTGCTCTGGTTGATTGGATTATTGCATTAGCGAGACGGCAGAAGCGCTTTATCATGCTTCGATTAAGTTAAAGGCGCTTACTGGGATGCTGAAATTAAAGTGTCACAAGAAAAAGGGTTGTCGGATTACCCTGTTTTTACGCGAAAATCTTCGACAGATTTGTCTTATCTTGTTTGTGCTAAAAAATTATTAGCAGCGCGAGATGTGATTTACCCTCAGTTTGCTACACATAATGCACAAACAGTGGCCACTATTTTAGAGATGGCGTCAGAGGATAAAACAGGTTTTGAATTTCAGTGTTTGCATGGTATGGGTGATGCTTTATATAACAATATTGTGAATTATGAAACACTGAATGGAAAATGTCGTATCTATGCGCCCGTAGGGGGATATGAAAATTTATTAGGTTATTTGGTAAGACGTTTGCTTGAAAATGGCGCAAATAGTTCTTTTGTGAATCAAATTTTAGATCCAGAATTAACATTAGTCGATCTGATTCAAGATCCCATCACTAAAACACGACATTTAGCAGAGGATGCCATTTCACACCCCAAGATCCCTTTGCCTGCCCATTTATACGGCCAAGTTCGACCGAATTCTAAGGGTTTAGATATCACACACGATTTGGAGATTAATCCGATGATGGATCAAATTCATGCATTGTTGCCTACTTTATTGAATCATTCTGTACAACAAACAACAACGGAACAATTAGAATCTATACTATCGCGTGCGACACTTGCAGCCCCTCGGTGGACCGCAACAACCCTTGAAAACAGAGCAACCTATTTAGAAAAAATGGCGCATTTATTAGAAGAACATAAGCCTGTACTAATTGCCTTGCTGGTGCGAGAAGGTGGAAAAACAATACAAGACGCGATTTCTGAAGTGCGTGAGAGTATCGATTTTTGTTGGTACTATCGAACTGAACTACTCGAAAAATTTAAGCCGGTGACTTTACCTGGTCCAACAGGGGAATTGAATCAAATAACCCTTTACGCGCGCGGTCTAATTGTTTGCATTAGTCCTTGGAATTTTCCCTTAGCCATATTTTTAGGGCAGATAACAGCCGCATTGGCTGCTGGTAATGTTGTGATTGCAAAACCTGCAACACAAACACCCTTAATAGCCACAAAAGCGGTTAGTTTATTACATGAAGCTGGGTTTCCACTGGACGTTGTACAAATGGTTATTGGCAGTGGACGCGAGATAGGAGATTTTATTGTTAAAGAGCCTAGAATTCAAGGTGTTATGTTTACAGGATCTACCAACACGGCACGTCATATTAATCAACAATTATCTTTGCGTTTAGGTCCTATTGTGCCTTTTATTGCAGAAACCGGCGGACAGAATTGTATGATTGTCGATTCGTCTGCTTTGCCAGAATCGGTTGTAGGCGATGTGATGACTTCTGCTTTTAACAGTGCAGGACAACGGTGTTCTGCGTTGCGTGTACTTTTTTTACAATCGGAAACCGCACCGCGTATTTTAGACATGTTAAAGGGTGCGATGAAAACACTCACTTTAGGTGATCCCGTAGATTTGTCAACAGATATAGGGCCGGTGATTGATCAATCAGCCAAAGAGGCTTTGATGTTACATTGTGAACACATGGAAAAACTCGAAAAGCAAACACAAGAAGCAACACTTCTATATGAATGCTCGCTCCCACAGCATTTGCCCAAGTTACCGCGCGGCATATTTTTTGCGCCTCGCTTGTATCAGATCAAAAACATTAGTCTTTTGGAAGGTGAAGTGTTTGGTCCTATTTTACACGTTGTTATTTATGAATCAGCCGATCTCGATAAAGTGATAGAATCTATTAATAATACGGGCTATGGCTTAACACTGGGTATCCAGAGTAGGATAGATGAAACCATCGACTATATTGCGAATCGCGTTCGGGTTGGCAATACTTATGTAAACCGCAATATGATAGGTGCAGTTGTGGGTGTGCAACCGTTTGGCGGGGAAGGTTTATCGGGTACAGGACCTAAAACTGGGGGACCTCATATGTTGCAACGGTTATCCGTAGAGCGCACAATGAGCGTGAATACGACAGCGTCGGGTGGCAACGTTACCTTGATGACGTTGCAAGCGTAATACCAAGGGCTAAAAAATGCTAGCAGAATTTGTAGATCAACTTGATAATTTGATACAGACCAGTCAGTTTTATATGATTCCTTGGCTTTACGGTTTTGCAATTTTGTGGGGGTTTAATATTGTTCATTGGTTAGTGGGGTCGCCTTTAGATAGGTTTGGCATTTATCCTAGGCATCTTTCTGGAATAGTGGGTATTTTTTTATCACCGATTTTGCATAAAAACTTTAGCCATTTGTTTTTTAATAGCATTCCCTTATTTGCGTTAGGATTAGCAATCTTAGGAAGAGGCTTGCACTTGTTCTTAGAAGTAACCAGTATTGTTGTTGTATTGGGCGGTTTTGGGGTTTGGTTGTTTGCACGTAGCGCTATGCATATTGGTGCCAGTGGGCTGGTCTCTGGATATTTTGGCTATATTTTGGCAACAGCTTATTTTAACCCGAGTTTAACAGCCTATCTTTTGGCTGCTGTTGTTGCTTATTATTTTGGCTCGATTTTTCTAGGGATTTTTCCACAAGAAGATAAAATTTCTTGGGAAAGCCATTTATTTGGTTTTATTGCGGGCATAGTAAGTGCAGTTTTGATTATGTCTTTACCCGTATAAAGATAAAATTGTTTATAGGTCGGCACCTTTGCATGATTTATCCTACTATAATAGGAAGGGTTTATTATTGAATAGGGACTGATCATTCGTAAACTAAGCACCAGAAATAAGTTTGCATTTTTGCTCTCGGGTATTTCGTTTGTTCTTTTGTTTCCGGGTGTTTATCTTTCTATGTTATCTATTTCAGGTAAAGAATATATTAACACAAGGGTACCGCAGATAGAATCTGGTTTTTTAGGTATACCCACACAAGTAGGCACAGAAGCATATCATATTGGTATCAAACTTTTTGATACGTCTAGATCCATACTAAAAACAGTGGACCATCTGTGGCATCATGATTATCGTTTTGTTGCTATGATGATTTTTTTGTTTAGTGTGATGGTGCCTGTTACAAAAGGTTTGGCGCTTACCTATATTATTTTTCATCAAGATCGGGGTGTTCGCAAAAAGATTTTTTATATTATTAAATCGATTGGTAAATGGTCTATGTGTGATGTATTTATTACCGCTATTTTTCTTGTCCATCTTTCTGTCGGTGCTGGCGGTGCTCGTAGTTTAAGTCAAATCACACTGATGGGGCAGAAACTTAATCTAAAGGTATTGGTTGAAATGCAGGCAAATCTAGAAATAGGATTTTGGTGCTTTCTCGCGTATTGTTTGTTATCGCTGCTTGCCCTTCAACTATACGAAGATTATTAATTATTGGCACTGTCTGGAAAATTGGCTTGCAACGTTTTTAAAGCATCTTCTGCTAATGGTTCCATGCCTAATTTACGATAACTTGTTACCAGAGCCGCCAGTGCTTCAGGGACAGCAGGGGTTCTTTCAAAATGTTTGATAATATAATTTGCACGGTTAGCAGCAGATAGATAAGCGCCGCGTTTGATGTAATATCGAACAACATGCATTTCATGGTTTGCTAGTTGATTTCGGAGAAATATCATTCGTTGACGAGCATCGGCGGCATATTGGCTATTTGGAAAACGGTCTAGTAATTCTTTAAAAGCATCAAAAGATTCTATGGCTGTTGAAGGATCTCTTGCACTTTTGTCGAGGGGTAAATAACGAAACGCAAGGCTATAGTTTTGATCAAACGCCACAAGGCCCTTTAAATAATAAGCGTAATCTACACGTGGATGACGTGGATTCATCCGAATAAAGCGATCGGCAGCCGAAATCGCTAAAGCAGGTTCATTTTGTTTATAGTAGGCGTTGATAAGACCCAGTTGGGCTTTGTCTGCGTATTCACCATAAGGAAAACGGGCTTCTAGTGCTTCGAAGTCTTTAGATGCTTGAGGAAACTTCTCTTTAGCAACATTTTTTTCAGCGCGCGCATAAATCTCTGCAGCAGACATACCTTTGTAGACATCTTTATTGCTGGACTGACAGCCAACTAATAGCAAGACAGCGATGAAGGTTATAATAATACGTAAGTTGATTAACAAAAAACCACCTGAACCATACTGATTGACCAATGGGCTTATTCTAACGCAGGTTATGCATTGCCGCAATGTTAGGCCAGTAGTTGTATTATGTAGGATTATCCGATAAGCTGGTTTTCATACTATGAGTAATCAAAACGAACATATTAAACTTTCAGCTGAAATTACAGCAGAATTGGCTGGTAAGAGACTGGATCAAGCCCTGGCCTTGGCATTTCCGGCCCATTCGCGATCGCGCCTAAAAGAATGGATAGATAAAGAAAAAGTAACCGTAAATGGTGTGTATAAACGCCCACGTACCAAAGTCGTTGAAGGCGATCGTATCGAAGTGGATGCAGAAATCGAAGCCCAGTTGGATTGGGCAGGAGAACCTATTTTACTGGATATCGTCTATGAAGACGAACAGATATTAGTGATTAATAAGCCTGCCAATTTGGTGGTACATCCTGCCGTTGGGAATTGGGTAGGGACTTTGGTAAACGCGTTACTACATCATTGTCCTGCTTTAAGCCAAATTCCAAGGGCTGGAGTGGTGCATCGCTTAGATAAAGATACAACAGGGCTCATGGTTGTTGCCAAAACCTTGGTCGCACAAACCAGTCTGGTGAACCAATTGCAAGCCAGAACCGTTAAACGTATTTATGAGGCCGTGGTTTATGGCCCGATATTATCGGGAAATACGATTAATGAGCCCATTGGTAGACATCCACACGATAGAATTCGGATGAGTGTGTTAGAGTCCGGTAAACCTGCCGTAACGCATTATCGCGTTATTGAAAGATTTAAAGCCCATACACATCTTCGTGTACAGTTAGAAACAGGTAGAACGCACCAAATTCGCGTACATTTGGCGCATATTCATCATCCCATTATTGGCGATAAAATATATAGTGGGCGTTTACGTTTGCCGCCAAAAGCCAGCGAGGCTTTGCAAACGTGTTTAAAAGAATTTCCAAGACAGGCCTTGCATGCAAAAAGCTTAAGTCTTGTTCATCCAGAAACTGGGCAAGAAATGCAGTGGGAAGTGCCTTTGCCGGCCGATATGCAGCAGCTATTGGAGATGTTACGGTCTGGGTCTTAGTTTAAAAAACCCTTGACAAGCCCATTTGAGGTATATTAGGCTGAAGACTATGAGATCCCAGAGCGGTTTATTTAAGGCAAAATTTGGTTGGCGTTGGTAAAACACCGAGCGTAGCCTTTTTTATTTTGTTTTAAACCATAACCCAGAGGATTCCACCATGTTAATATCAAGTGCACAATCATCATTACGTTTTATTCTTTTATTTTGTTGTCTTTTTTTTGGTTTGGTCGGATCTGTTTTTGCTGATTTGTCTAATCAAACGACAAAACCTATTCGGATTGGCATTGTCATTCCCATGGAACACGCTGCGTTGCGCGATATTGTCGCAGGATTCGAGCAGGTTATTCGTGCACACTATCCCCATAGAAAAATTCATTTTAATGTCCAAAGTGCACAAGGCGATATCAAACTCCAACGAAGTATTATTGAATTATTTATAGGACAAAAAATGGATATGATTGTGCCTGTGAGTACGACCACAACGCAAATGACACTTTCTTTAGTGAAAGAACAACCCATTGTTAGCTTGGCGGCACAGTATAGGCAAGCAGATAAACAAAAACGAGCATATAAAAATATCACAGGCATTATTGATGAGATTAGTGGGAAAAAGAAATTAGCATTTATTAAAACCATTATGCCTGATATAAAAAATTTAACATTGATTTATCACAGTGGTAATGAAAAAAATAGCGCTGAAATTAAAGAACTCGAAGCGTATAGCAAAGAGATAGGATTAGCTTTGCAAGTGATTACAATCCAAACTTTACCAGATTTAGAAACAGCATCGCATGCTATTTTACAAAATACAGAAGCGATTTTGATTGGTAAAGATAATTTATTGGCCAGTGGGATCCGAATGTTGGTGCCTATGGCTGCTAAGCGAGGCATTCCGTTGATTACCTCAGATGAGGGAACGGTTGCAGAAGGAGCGGCAGTGGCTTTGGGGGTTAGTGAACGCATGATTGGGGTTGAAGGTGGAAAATTGGCTATTCAAATTTTAGAGGGTTATCCGATTGCTGATCTGCCTATGCAAGATATTCAAACACTGGCTGTTTTTTATAATCCTGCTGCACTACAAAAAAAGATTACATTTTCAGCATTAGAGGGTTATGCCAAGAAAAATCACACGGCCTTAATTAAGCGCCCGTAGGTGTTTCATTGAGCGCTGTGTTAGGATCAATAAAAAGTAGTTAAAGTACAGGATTTTTTGTAAATGAAAGTTAGCGAACTTTGGTTAAAGACTCTGATTAATCCGCCGCTGACTGCAGCTGCAGTATCCGAACAGTTAACCAATGCGGGTATAGAAGTGGATAGCTTGGATTTTGATGCTGCCACTAACCAACATATTTTCACATTCAAAATTCCACCCAATCGGGGCGATTGCTTGAGTATCGAAGGCATAGCACGTGAGCTTTCTTTGCTAAACAGTATGCCCTATCAAGCAATAACGATCCCTATTATTCAATCTAGTCATACTGAAGTATTTCCAATTTATGTTAAGTCTCCCGAACTTTGCCCTCGCTATAGGGGATGCATTGTTAAAGATATTCAGAATACAGCGCCAACCCCAGCCTGGATGAAAGATCGCTTGATAACCAGTGGCATTAGAAGCATTTCTCCGGTTGTCGATATTTTAAATTATGTGATGTTGGAATTAGGCCAACCGCTACATGCGTTTGATCTGTCAAACTTAGATGCTGAATTGGTGATTCGAAAATCGATTGCAGGCGAATGTATTACGTTGTTAGACGAACGTGAGATTGTATTAGATGCAGATACTTTGGTGATTGCCGATAAATCTACAGTACAGGCTATTGCCGGTATAATGGGTGGATTGTATTCGTCAGTCACAGAAAAAACCACCTCTGTATTCATTGAATGCGCTTATTTTGATCCCATTGCCATTCGATTAGCGGGCAGTCGTTATAGTATTAAAACGGATAGCGCTTATCGTTTTGAGCGCGGTATTGATCCACAATTACAAGAACGTGCATTAGCGCGCGTATTGCAATTATTGATGGAAATAACGGGTGGTAGTTGTGGGCCTATCATGGAACAAAAAAGCGATGAGAATTTACCAAAACCACAAACAGTTTTTTTAAAAACTAATCAGATTGAAAGACTGTTGGGCGTTTCTTTTTCGGCTGACGAAATTGTTTCTATTTTAAATCAGGGTGGTTTTAAAGTCGCACTTGAATCCGAAGGTTTTAAAGTGCATGTACCCAGTTTTAGGCACGATATTACGATGCCGGTTGATCTGATAGAAGAAATTGCGCGGATCCATGGTTTACATCAACTGCCCAGCACAAAACTGACTGGCGTATTGAATGAAGATTTGAGCATGCAAACCAAGATACCAACAGAAAGATTAAAATCTATTTTAGTAGACAGAGGATATTCTGAAGTTATTACTTATAGTTTTGGAGATTTAAAAATCTCTCAAATTTTTGATCCCGATCGTAAACCTCTGGTATTAAAAAATCCGATTTCTGCAGAAATGGCGGCCATGCGTTTTAGTCTTTTGCCGGGACTGGTCGAAGCGTTAATGACTAATCAACGTAGACAAGTACTACGTGCACGGTTTTTTGAAATGGGTGTTTGTTTTTTTGAAATTGATGGTAAAACAATCGAAAAACCTATCTTAAGCGGGCTAATTGCGGGTAATGTTTATCCCGAACAATGGGGTATACCAACACGGCTCCAAGACATTTTTGATATAAAAGTGGATGTTGAAGCATTGCTCGCAAAACTCGGTAAAGAAAGCATTCTGTTTGAAAGGGCAGAACATCCAGCATTGCACCCTGGCCAAACCGCCAGAATTTTACGGGATGGGCGAGTCATTGGTTTTGTGGGGGCATTGCATCCGCGTATTATAAAAGCATTTTCTCTAGAAGGCCCTGTATCGGTTTTTGAAATAGAGATGCAAGGTTTAGCGGTTGCTCAATTACCCGCATTTGTATCTTTCTCGAAATTCCCTGCGATTAGGCGAGATATTGCCATCTTGGTAGACAAAGCAATTTATGCTGATAAACTCAGGTCTAATATCGTGCATGCTGCGGGTGAATTTTTGCAAAGTGTCTCTCTTTTTGATGTCTACCAAGGCAAAGGGATCCCCCCCGATAAAAAAAGTGTGGCATTAGGCTTGATTTTACAGCATCCTTCGCGCACGCTAGTAGAAGGCGAAGTGACTGAGATTCTGAACACAGTTGTCGCTTCATTGAAGAAAGAATTTGATGCAATGTTAAGGGACTAGAACATGACACTCACCAAGGCTGAAATTGCAGAAGGTTTACAACAAAAATTTGGGCTAACGAAGTTAGTTGCTAAAGAAATTGTTGATCAGGTCTTTGAAGAAATGCGTTTAAGCTTAGAAGCTGGCAGAGAGCTTAAGCTCTCGGGTTTAGGTAATTTTGATTTACGAGATAAAAAAGCAAGGCCGGGTCGTAATCCTAAAACAGGGGAACCTAAAATTATTGAGGCCAGACGGGTTGTAACGTTTAAGGTCGGACAAAAGTTAAAAGCAAGAATAGACAATATAAAAGCAATAGAAGAATAAATAATTTAACTAACATATTCCCAAAACTACTGTCATAATGCTATCATTCGAACCTTCGGGGCGTAGCGCAGCCTGGTAGCGCACATGCATGGGGTGTATGTGGTCGGAGGTTCAAATCCTCTCGCCCCGACCATTGCATACTAAATCTAGCTTAAAGAAGTACAGTGAATTTATGACAACAGGTAAAACAAAAAAAGTAACCGGTATTGCATTAAGTATGTGTGTGCTGGCTATCCTCTTTTATTATTACGAATATTATTTGCGTGTTGCCCCCAGTGTGATGAGCACTGAATTAAAATTAACCTTTAATTTAAGCGAAGCAGCATTTGGGCATTTAGCAGCATTCTTTTATTATGCATATACGCCCATGCAAATTCCCGTTGGTATGATGATGGATCGTTATGGACCGCGTCGATTATTAACGTTTGCGTGTTTTCTGTGTGTATTGGGCACTCTGATGTTTGGGATGACAGGTGAATTGTGGATTGCACAACTGGGTCGATTTTTGTTGGGTTTCGGTTCTGCTTTTGCCTATGTTGGTGTGTTAAAACTCTCGAATGTCTGGTTACCTAAAAAATATTTTGCATTTATGGCGGGACTTTGTACTGCATTAGGTATGTTTGGTGGTATTAGCAGTGCCGTACTGATTAGTCATTTAATGGTTAAAATAGGATGGCAGTCAACATTGTATTATTCAAGCTTAGCAGGCGTTGTTTTAGCGGCAGGGATTTGGTTTATCGTTCGGGATGGAAAGAACCAGGAAGAACACGAACATGAAATTGATTTAACTCACGAAGTACAAATAAAACTTGCGGGTCTTAAACAAATTGTGCAAAGTCCTCAAATGTGGATCAGTGGTTTAATAGGTTGTTTAACTTTTTTGCCTATCTCAGGGTTTGCAGAAGTGTGGGCAGTGAGTTATTTACAAACCGTTGGCATGTCTAAATTTGATGCAGCGTCGGGTGCTTCCATGCTATTTTTAGGATTCGCAGTAGGCGCACCTATTTGGGGTATTATTTCGGATGCTATTCAAAGTCGTCGAATTCCACTGATAGTGGGTTCTTTTGTGTCTGCAGGATTTATGGCATTGGTTGTATTTATGCCATCGACCGCTCTTTCATGGATGTATTCTTTATTATTTTTATCTGCTTTTTTTGCTTCTGCCGAAATATTAATTTTTGCAGTGAGTAACGATATTTCACGTCATTCTGTTAGTGCAACGGCTATTGCATTTACCAATATGGTAGCCATGGTTGGTGGTGTATTGTTACCGCCTATTATTGGTAAAATTTTAGATAGCGCTATTCAGGTGGTCGACAATATCCCTGTTTTAACGGTGCATGATTTTTCAATCGCATTGGTTGTATTGCCTTTGGGGTTGGTATTATCGGGTATCTTAAGTTTATGTTTGAAAGAATCTTATCATCGACATCCTAAAAGGTAGCGAAAAAGTATGAATACGCAACCCCGACTTCGCGTTGCAGCACGTGCTTTAATAAAGAATGAACAAGGTCATTTATTGTTTGTGAGTGACGAAGGCACTTATTGGTATCTGCCAGGTGGGCAAATAGAAAGTACAGAAACTTTAACCACTTGTGTTGAAAGAGAAGTGTATGAAGAAACAGGTTTAACCATAAAAACCGGTCAATTACGTCATGTTTTAGAATGCTTTGATATCGAGTTTCAGTTTAAAGCAAATACAACAGAGTGAAAATATTTTACCGCGTTTTTTAGCATCAGGCGATTGGTGTAATCCCGCTACGAGGTTCCCGAAAATTTACGAGGGTGCAGTGGAGATGCGTGGTTTTGAGATGGTGAATTAGGGTTGTGCACTGTTAAATCAGAAACCGGCCGTGTAAGAACGATACCATCTTCTGAACTACTTAACACATTATCGCCTAATAGTCTTAAAGAGGTGATAGGTGCCTTATGTTCCGTTAAAATATTGATACATTTCATCTGTTTTAGATCCCATATGGCGAGTTTTGTATCGTTTGAACCACTGATGAGTTTGTCGTTACCAAGGTAAAGCAGACAAGTCACCGGATCTTGATGTACATCGTTTAATGTAATGCAAACACCGGAATTGATATCCCAAATTCTGATGGTGCTATCACTTGAACCGCTGGCAACCCGAATATTTTGATGATTAGGATCCTTGTCATCTAATTCAGTAACACACAAAACAGCTGCCTTATGTTCTTTCAGTACTTCGATAAATTCACCTTTTGAGCTCCAGAGCCTCAGTGTTGTATCTGCTGAACAAGTGATCCAGCGACCGTCAGACAGTTCTTCTAGACAAAGCACAGGTCCTGTGTGTCCTGTACATACCAGCTTGCAGCTGTTCTTAACATTAAGATCCCAGATTATAAAGTTGTTATCTGCAGAGCAACTGGTTAAGCATTGAGCATAAGGCCCTTTGGACAGTAAATTAAGCTGATACACCGTTTTCATTTGGTGTTTAAATAGTACTTTAGATTGAAAAGTCTCTAAATTCCAAATGAAAATCATGCCATTTTGATCGGCGCTTGCTAAAGCATTTTTTTGCGGTAAATATCGAAAGCACGTAATAGGAGCGTGATGTCCATCCAGTTCTTTTATGAGGCTTCCATGTTTGTCTTGAATGAGGATTTTCCCTGTTACCAACCCTGTTGCAATCCAATTTTTTGGTAGTTCGCACATCGTGCTAATATTGCTGTTATCGCGTTTAAATATTTTTTGTGGAGATGATTCTTTTCGTTTGGTCTCGTAATACAGTAACGAAGATAAGGTTTGCTCTGGTAACGCTTGTTCTGGTAACACTTCTGGTAAAGACGCTTGCTGTGGTTTTTCCATTTCACGTGTTAGCCTATTTTTTTGGTGTTGTAGTAAAGCTTTTAAACAAGTTGCGTCAAGCTTTTGTTTTTCTGTTAGTTTACGTATTATCAAATTGATGAGTTCGTCATCTGCAAATTCAAGTGCCAAATGAAGAGCCGTATAACCTTCTGTTAAGGGCGTTGTTAATAATCGGGGATCTTTTGCTAGCAAATCGGTTACTTGTTTTGTGTGGCTATTTTTTATTGCGGTGATAATGCCTTCGTACCAAGCTTTTGGTTTAAAAACCTTATCCCAATCATCTGGGTTATTGCTCAAATGCTCGGTAATGAGTCTTTTCATGGTTCTATTGGGTCTCAGCTTTGTAGACTTTAGTGTTTCACCGGTCAATGGATTTGTAGGCTCTGGTGTTTCACCGGTCAATGGATTAGGTTTACTCAGCCATTCTTTAATCTTTTCTTCTTCGAAGGTATGTTCCTCTTCCGTATCAGCATCAACAGTGACAGGCATTGCCATAATTTCGTGAGAGATAGGGCAGTAAAAGCCTTTTAATGCTTTGGAAGATCGTTTTTTTTGTTTGAGTTCTTTTTGTAGCGTGCTTTTACTTTCCATAGGTAATTTCCTTATAATCAACTAACTTAATTTTGGGTTTATCTGTGTTCAGATCTGACCCCTTCTGGTATCCTCCCATTTATGATACGTAAGCTAAAGAGTACTCTGGAAGAACCCGTGCAGTATTATCTCCCTATTGGAGAAAACGATCTACCCCTGAATGCTTATCTAGGTAAAATGCTAACGCTAAAATTTAAGGGGGAGATCCAATGTATACATTGTCAACGGAAAATAAAGAAAAGCTATAGTCAGGGATATTGTTTTCCTTGTTCACAAGCATTGGCAAGGTGCGATTTTTGTATTGTTAAACCGGAGACATGTCATTTTCATTTGGGTACCTGCAGAGAACCCAAATGGGGTGAAACGCATTGCTTTATTCCACATATTGTTTATTTGGCCAATACCTCGGGTTTAAAAGTTGGTATTACCCGAGAAACCCAAATCCACACACGTTGGATTGATCAGGGCGCTATTCAGGCCTTGCCTATATTTAGGGTGAAAAATCGTTATCATGCGGGCTTAGTTGAAGTTGCCATTAAAAACCACATTGCAGATAAAACCGATTGGCGGAAAATGCTAAAGGGACAGAATCAAAAAATCGATTTATTGGCAGAACGGGATAGTTTATTAGAAAGTGGTGAATGGCATCGTGATCCCCGGGTTGAAATTTTGCACAATCAAACGGTATTGTCTATTCAATATCCGGTTTTAGCCTATCCAGAAAAAATTACCGCGTTAAATATAGAAAAAACGCCTGAGATTTCAGGTACTTTGTTGGGTATTAAGGGCCAATATTTAATTTTCGACAAAGGGGTTCTTAATATTCGGAATCTGACGGGTTATGTTGTGAATATAAGCCCATTATAGGTCAGTAACGTGTGAACTCGGCAATCTTGAATTACACTTTTAATACTAAACCCTATTAAAAATGGACTTTGACGTGAAGCATCAGGCGGGTGGCTATGGATTGCTGGAAGTGCTGGTATCGCTGGCAGTGATATCTATTGGTGCTTTGGGGTTTACCAAAGCCCAGTTTTCCGCCGTACAAATTACGACCGATGCAGCATTAAGGACAAGCGCGACAATTTTATTGGATGACATGGCTGGACGAATTCAGGCGAATGCGGGTGAGGCTTGGCAAGGATTGACCAGTGGTTATCAGACAGGCCCTTCTACATTGAATACCAACTGTTTGAATACAACCGGTAGCATTTGTACGGGTAATCAAATGGCTAAGCACGATTTAGCCGATTGGAATGCCTTAATAACGAGCGCCTTTCCTGCATCTAGCAATGCGGTAGGAATGGTTTGTTTAGATGCAACACCGGGTAACCCTGCAAAAGCGTGTGCACCACCGGGTGCTAATCCTAATCCCATCGTTTTTACAGTAAAGATTTTTTGGAATAGTTGGAAATATAGGAATACAGCGACCTTTGATCAAAGCGCTGTGATTATTGTGGAGCCCCCTTTACAAAGATGAAGCACGTATTAGCTCAGCAAAATCGTTTATGTCTTATGCACGGCATTTCTTTGATATCGTTGCTGATTGGTGTCGCTGTTAGTTCTTTTTTATTATTAATGGTTTCTCAGTTGGCCATGATTTCAAGACAAAACTATCAGCAAAGTCAAAATATTATTGGATTAAGTGACAATGCGCGCGAAGCAATGTCTTTTTTAACAAACAATGTTCAGATAAGTGGCTTTGGTATTTTGCAGCCTGTTCAAGCAGACACGTTACAATTAAACAGTGCGTCTTACGCAGGGCCTCCACCTACTGGCGGTTCTGCGACACCAAACAATTGGGTCTATATTGGCTATTACCAGGAAAATCCCAGCCCTAATCGTTTATTTCCCAACCAAGTTATTGCGAGTGGAGCGACGCCTGCAACGTGTGCTGCATTTGCAAGTGCAAACTTACCCACGGTTCATTTTTTTGGGTTGCAGTCTTGCGGACAGTGCTGGACGCCTAATCCCGCGGGCGCTGCATTTGATAAGTCACTGTTAACAATAAATCCTGCAGATACAACGGCGACATGTTGCGAAGGAGTAGGAGTGAGTTGTGCACCGCCTACTGCTGCTAACTGTGGCATTTATAATTGTGGCGGTAGCCTTCAAAATGCCGTTTATCAGGAAATGATGCCGACTGTGTGTGTGGGCACGAATTGTGTCGGTGCTGATGCAACCTCTGTGCCAAATGGGGATTCTTTAACCGTTTATTTTTCGAATCCAGGGCCCGGTGTATTTTCTACTTTTACAGAAACAGATATTGCTGCAACCACAACCCAACCACCCGCAACCTTGTCTGCTTATACTTTTTACGCAGATTCTGCAACAGCAACTTTAAAAGGAATCGATTCATCCACAAATTTAACCTATAACCTCGTGAATAATGTTGAATATATGGCTGTATTAATGGGGGAAAGCGATCTTTATTCGAGTGTTAATTTGGGGACGACCTATTCTGTGCCAACCGTTAGTCGTTTTGTTACCTACAATACCGCTAATTTATATCCTTATCGCATTAATGCCATTCGGGTTGCCATTGTTGTGCGTACGCAAGATCAAATTTTGTCTGCAGTACCTGCAAATACGACATTGCAGGTTTTGCGTGGAAATGATGGCAATTGGATAACCTATACAGCACCGCAAGACCGTTATTTACGAAAAGTATTCACTAAAACGATCTATTTAACCGGATATGGATTACCTGCCTATCGAACACATTGTGTTCAAGTGGGGGGTTCTTGGTATATGAAAACAGGGGGGATCCCCTATGCAACAACGTGGACAGCTAACGATCAATGTTGTAATGGGTCGCCTTGTACGGCCTATACTCAGAATACATGCGAAACGCAAAGGATGGCGGGCGCGTGTTGGTAGAAGTTAGGGAGCAGAGGGAAAAACAGGGAGTGTAAATATGCGTAAAGATAATGTTAATTGGCCATTAGAGAAAGGCAATATCTTGGTGATAAGCATCATCACATTGGTGGTGTTAGCCGGATTGAGCGTAGCAGTGTTATCAACCAGTGTGGGTGAAAAAAAGCTTGCAGCGAATGAACAAGAACAGGTTATCTCAAAACAGGCAGCCGAATTTGCGGTGACTGTTGCTAAAAGAGCGTTGTCAGAAAGATGGGCTGTGGGTATGTGTGAATGCCAAACGTCACCCTGTTCCTGTCCGACAACGGCGCCTTGGGTATGGCTAACAGCGCAGTTTGTGAATGCAGATCCCGTGGATTCATCGGCAAGCTGGTGGAATAATTTTGGTACGACGGTGGCTAAGCCCAATGCATCACTCTTTAGTGCGCCTCAATACATTATTATTGATTTGGGTTGCGATGTGGTTGCAAATGCGTATCGATTTCGTATTGTCGGACGCGGGGTAGGGGTAAAACAGGAATCTGTTACTTTTTCGGATGTGACTTTTACGATGCCGTTTAATTCACAAAATGCCAGCTCAGGGTTTACAACACCCGTAGATGCCTCAGTCGATGGTGTATTGCAGACTACTTTTAACATGTCTCAATTTACAGCCAGCGGACCTTTTTATAATACGGGCGCAAAATGTAATGCTGGGTCGTCTTATGCGCAATGTCAAATGAATTGTGCTGGCCAGGCGCGTGTGATGGCATGGACAGCCGATGGCCATTGTGCAGCAACCTATGGACCTTGGGCAGGCATTGGTGTGCCGAGTACGGTTAGCGTAACGTTATCGGGTGCGCCACATACGGTGACTTGTCAGATTCAAGTGCCACCACCACCACCACCACCACCAGGTGGCGGTACTGAAAGTCCACCTGAAAAAGGCAAGCACCGAGGGTATGCCTATGGACATGAAAATCAACAAAATTGGGAGAATGGTCAGGGTACCCAGACTTCACCAGGCCTTAATTGGTAACTTAGAAGTTGCTTAAAGGTTGTTTTTAGAAGGCGTTTAGAGGTGTTTAGTTAAACTCAATAGGGTATAATACTAAGCACCTCAGCGTCAGTTTTTATTTAGGAACAGCTTAGAATGATTGAAACAGAACCAAAGACCATTTATCTCAAAGATTATCAATCGCCATTTTTTCAAATCGTCTCGGTAGATTTACGATTTGATTTGTTCGATAACAAAACACTGGTTCAGTCGACTTTGTCGTTAAAAAAATTAAATCAAGACACAGAAGCGTTAGTTTTAGATGGCGAAAAGTTGGTATTAAAGTCTCTCAAACTAGACAACCATGAGCTATCTCCTACAGAATATCAAGTAGACTCAAAATCTTTAACCATTTTTAATGTACCTAAAGAATTCAAGTTAGAAATTACCACGGAAATTTATCCTCAAAAAAATACAGCGTTAATAGGTCTCTTTTCGTCTAAAACTTTATTTTGCACACAGTGTGAAGCCCAAGGATTTCGTCGTATAACCTATTATTTAGATAGACCCGATGTGATGTCCAAATTTACCACGACTATCTATGCAGACAAAAAACAGTATCCTGTTTTGCTATCTAATGGAAATTGCATTGCTAAAGGCAATGTAGATGCTAATCGGCATTGGGTTAAATGGGAAGATCCTTTTCTGAAACCCTGTTATTTATTTGCATTGGTAGCAGGTGATCTGGTTTCTATAGAAGATTATTATGTAACCCATTCTGGTCGATTGGTGACACTTAAAATTTACGTGGAACGTGAAAATCTAGATAAATGCCAACATGCCATGGAAGCGCTTAAAAAATCGATGCGTTGGGATGAAAACACCTATGGACGAGAATATGATTTAGATATTTATATGATCGTTGCTGTGAATGATTTTAATATGGGTGCTATGGAAAACAAAGGCCTTAATATATTTAATTCAAAATATATTTTGGCGAGTCCTGAAACAGCAACTGATGTTGATTATCAACTAATAGACGCAGTTGTTGGACATGAATATTTCCATAATTGGTCTGGAAATCGCGTAACGTGTCGCGATTGGTTTCAACTCAGTTTAAAAGAAGGCTTAACGGTTTTTAGGGAAAGTCATTTTTCTCAGGATATTTCGGAGTCACCCGTTAGCCTTATTGAAAATGTTCGCAGTTTACGTTCGCATCAATTTCCAGAAGACTCAGGCCCGATGGCACATTCGGTACGCCCAGAGTCTTATATGGAAATTAATAATTTTTATACCATGACGGTTTACGAAAAGGGTGCAGAGTTAATTCGCATGCTAAAAATCTTGTTGGGATGGGAAACTTTTAGACAAGGCATGGATTTGTATTTTGAAAGCCATGATGGGCAAGCGGTTACGACTGATGATTTTGTGGCTGCTATGGAATCTGCGTCTGGTCAAGATTTAACACAATTTAAATTATGGTATCAACAGGCCGGTACGCCTGAAATTACGGTGCAAGAACGTTTTGATGACAATACAAAAACCTATTATTTAACACTCACACAATTTTGTCCACGAACACCAAAACAACCCACAAAGCTGCCCATGGTTATGCCTGTTGCTGTCGGGCTTTTAGATAAAGCGGGTAAAAATTTGTTGGCTAAAACAACCGAAGTATTAATTTTAAAAGAAAAAGAACAAACATTTAGTTTTCCTAATATGCCATATCAGCCTGTTTTGTCATTATTAAGAGAATTTTCTGCACCCGTAAAAGTGCGTGCAGAAACCACTGATGAACAACTGGCCTTTTTGTTAGCACACGATACCGATGATTTTAATAAATGGGATGCGGGTCAAAAATTAACTGAACGCTTAATTTGGAAGTTAGTATTAGACTATCAAGCTAAGAAAACGTTAGAGGTTCCCAAAAATTGGTTAGAAGCGCATGATGCCATTTTAAATCATCCTTCATTACATCCGGCCCTTAAGGCTGAAATTTTAACCTTGCCAGCGATAAGCTATTTATTAGAGTTAGGGCAGTCTACCGATATTGATGCTATTGTGGCTGTTAGGTTATTTTTAAAGAAAAGTTTAGCTGAAAATTTTAAAGAAATATTTCTTGTCTTATACAATGCACACACCAACACTGAACGATATGTCTATACACCCTCTGCGGTGGCATTTCGCGTGCTTAAAAATCTTTGTCTTGGATATTTAATATTAGGAACAGGTTCATCTGGCATAGATTTATGTATAAAACAATGGAATAGTGCAAATAATATGACAGATGCATTAGGGGTATTAAACGCTCTATCTAACACAGAATGTACAGAACGCCAAACGGTCTTGGATGCATTTTATGAGCATTGGAAACATGATCCCTTGGTTTTAGACAAATGGTTTAGAGTACAAGCCTCATCTGAATTACCAAATACCATTGCGGTTGTAAAAGCTTTAATGCAACACCCGGCTTTTGAAATAACCAATCCGAATAAAGTTTATTCATTGATAGGCGCTTTTTCGGCTAATTTAGCGTGCTTTCATGACGTCAGCGGCGCTGGGTATGTGTTCTTAGCAGATGCGGTTTTACAGCTTGATAAATTAAACCCACAAGTTGCTGCGAGAATGGTGACGGCTTTTACAAGTTGGAAGCGTCTTGATGCGGGCAGACAAGAAAAAATAAAAATTCAATTAGAACGCATTAAAAATCAAACAGGGTTATCAGGTGATGTTTTTGAAATTGTTTCCAAATGTTTATAAACAGGATTATTGACAGTCCAGCTTAACCAAACCAAAGCGATTAACATTGAGAACACCTCGTCGCTTAACCAATGTGCGCCTATAAATAATCTGGGTAAACAAAGCAATATTGCAAATATTAATCCAATAATACCGATATATCGTGGTGAACATAAAAGTGTAAAAGAAGCCCAATAAATTAACGAAAAAGCATGTCCACTGGGAAAAGAGTGTAGCGTTCCTTCTTTAAGATTAGTGGTTTGTAAAATTTGGGAAAGTTTTACGATCGGTTTAAAAACCAGAGAAGGTGAATCCCTCGCCACGTGTAGCCAAGTATTAAAGAGTCCTTCTTGTAACATAAAGCCTAACTGAAAACAGATCCAAAAATAGAGTATCTGTTTAATCCGCACTTTTTGTTTGACTTTATCAGGAGTGGCCAATATTGCCCATATATTAATCAGTGCTGCAAAAAGTAAATTTAACTTGGTTTCACGTCTATCATTTAAGAGGCCCCAAAAAACTTGCCAAAAAGGCTTGTTAATCAAGCTGCCATTGAGTTGTAAAAATACAGTATTATCCAGATCTTGAAAAAAATGATGTGTTATAGGCACAAACCAAAGTACCAATGCACTTAAGAGGGCAATATGGCTTATTATCAATAATTTAGGATATCTCATTAAATTCTATGTCGTTTGGTTTAAATATTAAAAAATTGCCTTTATCTCCCCAGTCACCCAAAACGATTCTTTTTGCAGGATGATTATCTAAAACAAAATCATGAATGCCGAGCTTATGGGTGTGGCCATGAACCAATGTAAAAGCGTTATGTTCTCGTAACATTTGGTAGACTGCTTCTGAAGTTACATCCCATTTACGATTTACTATCCTCTCTTTTGAAGGGGGGTTGGGGGGAGCGCTTCTTAAATACGCTGAAATTTTTTGACGCCAAGACAGCGGAAAACTTAACAATAATTTTTTAATCAGCGGATGGCGAATAAATTTTCTAAATCGCTGATATTGTGTATCGAGCGTGCATAAAAGATCGCCATGTGTTAGCAGGACAGGGGTGTTGTAGAGATCAACAACCACTGGATCTGGCAGCAAGTGGCAATGACTCTCAACGGTAAATTGTTCACCTATTAAGAAATCTCGATTGCCGTGCATATAATAAAGGGGTATTCCCGTATCGGAGAATGCTGCTAATGCCTCTATAATACGAACATTATGAGGGTCTCGATTATCATCACCAAGCCAAGTTTCAAAGAGATCGCCTAAAATGTAAAGTGCGTCGGCATTTTTAGCATCCGTATTTAGAAACTTTAAAAATATTTCTGATAAGTGGGGCTTCTTCGCCGATAGATGCAAATCAGAAATAAAGTAAGTCGCCATTAAACCTGCTCAGCGCTTACAATAAACACTTCATCAACAGGAACGTCGCCGTGTCCAGAACGGTGTGTTGTTGGCACTTGGCTGAGTTTTAAAATAATATCCATGCCTTCTGTGACTGTGCCAAAGGCGCAATATCCAAATGCATCGGGTGTTTCCGCTTTAAAATCCAAAAAAGCATTATTGGCAACATTAATAAAAAATTGTGAAGAGGCAGAGTGTGGATCATTTGTTCTGGCCATCGAAATAGTGCCAACGATATTTTTTAATCCCGTTTTGGCTTCGTTACGAATAGGTTTATGGGCTGTTTTTTGGACCATGCCTTTTTCAAAACCGCCGCCTTGTACCATGAAGCCTTTAATGACGCGATGAAAAATGGTGCCATTATAAAAACCTTCATTCACATAATTCAGAAAATTTTGTGCAGTATCGGGAGTTGCTTTATCGTCTAACTCAATTGTGATTGCACCTAAGGAGGTGTGTAGTTTAACCATAGTCATTGTTCGTTTGTCCTTTTAAGGGCGTTAAAAAACACCAGTTTATCATAAGAGGGAGTGTTGGATAAGGCCTAAATTGTGTACAATTAGAAGGATGAGTACACTTTTAAAAACACGTTTTGCGCCGAGCCCAACTGGTTTAATGCATTTTGGCAATCTTCGGACGGCTTTATTTAATTATCTATACGCAAGGCGGTTTAATGGCAGCTTTTTGTTGCGTATTGAAGATACAGATATGGGACGTTCAGAAACCCAATATACCGATGCCATTTTGAAGGATTTGCGTTGGTTGGGTCTAGAATGGCAAGAGGGGCCGTATCATCAGTCAGAACGCCAAGCGATTTATAATGATCATTACGAACAATTAGAAAAAAGCGGTCGTGTATATCCTTGTTTTTGTACCGAAGAACAATTGGCTATTACGCGAAAGGTACAGTTGGCTTCCGGTCAGCCGCCACGGTATCCTGGCACTTGTCGCCATTTATCAACGGAAGCTATTTTAGCCAAACGGGCTTCCGGATTACCTTTTACCTTACGTTTTGAAGTTTCTAATGGCGCTGTTGTGGCATTTGAAGATTTAGTCAAAGGTCCGCAACGCTTCGAAACGGATCATGTGGGTGATTTTATTATTCGTCGTCATGATGGTTCCGCCTCGTTTATGTTTTGTAACGCTGTAGACGATGCCTTGATGGGGGTAACACATGCATTGCGTGGTGATGATCACCTAACCAATACACCCAGACAAATTTTAATTTTGCAGGCCTTAAATTTACCTGTTCCACATTATGGTCATTTTCCAACTATCTTAGGGCCAGACAGTAAACCTTTATCGAAACGCAATGGTAGTCGTGCTATTCAAGATTTGCGCGAAGAGGGTTTTTTACCTTTAGGGATTATCAATTATTTGTCACGTTTAGGGCATCATGATGCGGATCAGGCATTATTAAGTTTAGAAACCTTGTGTGAGCATTTCGATTTAGCGCATATTAGTAGTTCGCCTGCGCATTATGATCCAGTACAATTGAATCATTGGCAAAAGGAAGCGATGCATCATTGTTCTTGGGAAGCATGTTGGCAACTGATCTCGCCCTATGTTGCGGAGCAAGTACCCAAACAAAAAGTGCAAGCTTTTGTTGAAACCGTTCAGCAAAATTTAATAATGCCTAAAGATGCATTGCAATGGGCAAAAGCAATTTTTGGCGATTCAGCAGAACTACATTTCGCCGAACAAATAATCAAAGTACTTAAAGAAGCAGGCCCTGAATTTTTTGAACAGGCATTATCTTTTATCAATACCGTAGGTTCAACGTTGTCGTTCGCTACGTTGGTGGCTGAATTACAACAAAAAACCGGTTTAAAAGGCAAAGCGCTTTTTTTACCATTAAGGGCAGCGTTTACGGGAGAATTGCATGGACCAGAACTCGCTAAAATGTTGGATCTAATGGGTTTGGATGAAGCAAAAACGAGATTAAGTAAAGCAGCCGATCATGCTAAAAATTTATAATACTTTAAGTAAACAAAAAGAAATTTTTAAACCCATTCAGCCGGGTAAAATAGATCTCTATGTGTGTGGTATGACTACCTATGACTATTGCCATATTGGTCATGGAAGGCTGTATTTAGTGTTTGATGTTGTGATACGTTATTTGAGATCTATTGGTTTTACGGTAAGGTATATTCGCAATATTACGGATATTGATGACAAAATTATTACGAGAGCACAAGAAAGAAATATCCCTTTTACCGAATTAACAGCTGAATTTATTCAGGCGATGAACGAAGATTTTCAGCATTTAAACCTTTTATCCCCAACTGTTGAACCTCGTGCGACTGATTATATTCAACAGATGATAGAGATGATCCAGATACTGTTGAGTAAAGGGTACGCCTATATAGGTGAAACCGGCGATGTTTATTATAATATCGAAAAATTTGACAGTTATGGCTGTTTGTCGCACCGCGATATGGAAGATCTTAAAGCGGGATCACGTGTCGAAATCAATGAAGCAAAGCAGCATCCTTTTGATTTTGTTTTATGGAAAATGGCAAAACCAAACGAACCGAGTTGGGATTCCCCGTGGGGCAAAGGGCGACCCGGTTGGCATATAGA
Organism: Gammaproteobacteria bacterium; assembly: GCA_044225395.1. Lineage (GTDB taxonomy): Bacteria > Pseudomonadota > Gammaproteobacteria > UBA6186 > Azoamicaceae > CADEGZ01. The sequence goes on along the minus strand of JBGAIP010000009.1, from coordinate 6,485 downwards.
ATGTTCTGCGATGTCTTTGGATAATTGTGGTGAGACTTTTGATATTCATGGTGGAGGCCCCGATTTAAAATTTCCGCATCACGAAAATGAACGTGCGCAATCGGAAGCTGCCACGGGTAAGCAATTTGTAAATTATTGGATGCACATTGGATTTGTTCAGAAAGACAAAGAAAAAATGTCTAAATCATTAGGTAATTTTTTAACGATACGCGATTTTTTAAAGGAGTATCATCCGGAAGTCATGCGGTATTTTAGTATTATGAGTCACTACCGTAGTCCAATAGATTATGCGGTAGAGAATATCGATGCTGCTGGCAAAGGGCTTTCGCGATTGTATACGGCCTTGAGGGGTATTTCTGCAGGCACTCAGTCAAACACCTCACCCTTTGAAGAAAGATTCCAATCTGCCATGAACGACGACTTTAATACACCGGAGGCTATTGCCGTTTTATTTGAAATTGCGCACGACATTAATCGCCATCGAGAAACCGATCGCGAAAAAGCCATTGAGCTTGCGGGCATCTTAAAGAAATTGGGAAATACTTTAGGATTGCTGTATTCTGAACCCGAAGTATTTTTACAGAATGTCAGTGGCAAAGCGGTTGATTTGTCACCTGAAGAAATAGAGCAACTCATTAAAGATCGCGATCAAGCCAGAAAATCTAAACAATGGGCAGAATCCGATAGAATTCGCGATGAATTATTAGCAAAAGGTATATCGTTAGAAGATACAGCGACGGGTACCATTTGGCATGTTATTTAACCCTCATCCGGCCTTCGGCCACCTTCTCCCAAAATTGGGAGAAGGAGATCGCACGATCTAAACAACATAAAAATTAAATTTGGCAATTTGTAAGATACGAGATCAAATCGTGGTACTAATTTATTAATTTGTGGTATTCCTTCTCCCAATTTTGGGAGAAGGTGGCCGAAGGCCGGATGAGGGTTAAGACTCTCTATTTAACAACTTCTTCCGCTGTCACCAAAAACCCGCGATTGCGGCCCGTGTGCTTCGCTTGATATAAACCAAAATCAGCGGCGTCTTTTAAATCCCAGGGTTTCGTAAAATGATCCGGATCAACCGTTGCTACCCCAAAACTTAAACTAATGTGTTCACCGCACCCAGACGTTTTATGCGGAATATTTAAAGCAGCTACAGCAGCGTGCAGTTTTTCACCCACTTTATAGGCTTGTTCGCGATCCATTTTTGGCAACAATACACCAAAAGTATCACCAATCATGCGTCCTAAAACAGCGTCGCTACCCACCAATGCATTTTTTAAACATTCAGCCACTTTCTTTAAGACTTGATCGCCCGCTTCTGCACCATAGGCTTGATTATAAGCTTGGAAAAAATCAACATTTAAAATAATAAAAGAAATAGGCAAATTCGACCGTTTAGCTGCAAACCATTCACGCTCCATCGCTTCATCTAAACTTTCTGCATTGCCAATACCCGTTAAAGTGTCTTGTGCAATCACATTTTGTAACGCGCGATTTACAACAACCAATTCATGTGCGACTTTAAAGACTTCTTCTTTAAGGTTTAACAAGCGATTAGCAGAGTGGACTTTTAACATTAATTTGCCATCGTTAATGGGCTTTAATAAAACGTCATCCGCTCCCGCTTCTACAATTTGTACCATATCGGTATCCGAAAAAGCGTCCCCTAACATAATAATGGGCACCCAAACAGCATGACCGCCCGTCTGGCGGATCTGACGAATCAATTCTAATCCGCCTTCTCCAGGTAATTGAAAATCTGCCAAAATAAGATCAGGACATTTTTTACGACACAACGCAACAACATCGCGACTCGTTAAGGCCTCTTCTACTTCATGGCCCCATTTTTGGATCGCTTCTACTAATTGATGGCGATGTGTACTGTCTTGATCTGCAACCAGTATGTGCATGAGATCTCCAATTACTTTTTCAAGCTATGCTTCATCGCTTCTTTGGCTAATTTTTCGGCAGTCAAATATCCACCCCACAATGTACCATCTTCAAACACCAATGTTGGCGTACCAGAAATACCTAATTTTTGTCCTAATATCAACTGTTCAGGAATAGAATTTCTACAAGTAATGGTTTCAACATGTTTGCCTTCCATGACTTTAGACATCATGCCTTTAGGATCTTTAGAACACCAAACTGCTTCCATTTTGGTGTAAGTCGCCGATCCTTGTCCTTGTCTAGGATAAGCCAAATACCGAACCTCAATACCAAAATCCATCAAACGCGGGATCTCAGCATGAAGTTTTCGACAATAACCGCAATCCGCATCCGTAAAAACGGTTACCACAGCCTTAACGTCTTTAGGACGATAAATCACCATCTCTTTTGGATGCAATCGCTTTAGCACAGAAACCCGAGCATCTCGACGAGCTGGTTCTGTTATATTGCGATCTTCATCTGCACTCGCCAAATCGATAACATCACCAGCCAGTAAATACCGACCATCGTTACTGGCGTATATCACAATCGGGCCAGAGGTTAATTCATACAAGCCAGATACTGGACTTGGTTTAATAGCGTCTACGGCCAACTCAGGAAATACCGCGTGTACCTGTGTTTTGATTTTATCCGTTTGATCTTGTTGATCTTGATCATTAGCCAAACATTGGCCAAATGCGAAGAACAATACAAAAATTATGCTAACTTGCTTCATAAACCCTTTCCCCATATTAGAAGATCCCTGCAAGACTCCCTGTCCTGCTATTTAATCATATACCAATTTAAGCTTAACCTCGAGGATGATGTTTGGCATGTAAGGCTTTAAGACGGCTATTGGCGACATGGGTATAAATTTGGGTGGTCGAAATACTGGCATGACCCAACATCATTTGTACCACTCTTAAATCGGCACCATGGTTTACAAGGTGCGTCGCAAAGGCATGCCTTAAAGTATGGGGTGATAGTGGTTTATGAATACCCACTTGTCTCGCGTAATGTTTAATGCGATGCCAAAAAGTTTGACGCGTCATGGCAACAGCTCTATTGCTTAAAAAAACGGCATTGCTCGATTGATCAGCTTTTGCTAATAATGGGCGTGCAACCGTTAAATAGCGCTGCAACCAAAAAGCCGCTTCTTCACCAAAGGGAATAATGCGTTCGCGATCGCCTTTGCCAACAACGCGTACAACACCTTGTTGTAAATTAATTTGCGCTAAAGTCAAACTCACTAATTCTGTTACTCTTAAACCACAGGCGTACAGCACTTCTAATAAGGCTTTATCACGTAAAGCCATCGGATTAATGGCATCAATAGGTTCTGCCGTATTGGGTGCTTTTAATAAACTTTCTACCTCTGCTTCAGACAAATCTTTGGGAATCGATCGCCCTAAGGTTGGGCTTGCCAGATTAAGTGTTGGATCTGCTTTACAATGTTTTTCGCGCAATAAATACTGATAAAACGTTCTAAAACAAGAAAGAATTCTCGCATTTGTTCTGGGATGTGTGCCTTGTTCGGTGCGATGGGCTAAATAGCCTAAGAGATCTAAAGTTTCTGCAGATATCAGTGTTTTATCTTTTAACCAAACAGCAAAATGTTTTAAATCGGTTTTATATGCGGCTAATGTATTTTTGCTGAATCCGCGCTCTAACCAGAGCGCGTTTATAAATTCAGTAACGATATTATCTACATTCTTTTCCAAGAGAAATTAGGTGTTTTCCGAATTGTCTACGGTGGTATCACCCGCTAAAACAGATTCGAGTCCAGACTCTTTTAACGCTAAACGTTCTTTAATTCTGGCAGCTTTACCGGTTAGACCCCGTAGATGATAGAGCTTCGCTTTACGAACATGTCCACGACGTTTAACTTCAATGCCTTTAACAACAGGGCTGTGTGTTTGAAACACGCGTTCAACGCCCTCACCATGCGACATTTTTCGCACGGTAAAAGAAGAATTAAGACCGCGATTGCGTTTGGCAATCACAACACCTTCGTAAGCCTGCACACGGGTACGCGTACCTTCTTTTACTTCAACTTGTACAACAACGATATCACCCGATCGAAACATAGGGACATCTTGTTTTAATTGTTCGTTTTCAATTTGTTGAATAACGGTACTCATTTGCTTGCTCCTAAATTATAAATCAGTTTCTTCAATAAAATTTGCGAGTAAAGCCTGTTGTTCAGCTGTCAGCTCAAGCTTTTCTAGCAAATCCTTTCGCCTTAACCACGTGCGACCCAGTCGCTGCTTTAACCGCCACTTTAAAATTTCGGCGTGGTTTCCACTTAACAAAACTTCCGGCACTTTCAAACCATCCACGACTTCCGGACGCGTATAATGCGGGCAGTCTAATAATCCTTCCGAAAAAGAATCTAATAATGCAGATTCTTTGTGCCCTAATGCCCCCGGTATCCAACGTATCATGGCATCTAATATCACCATAACGGCTAATTCGCCACCGCTTAATACGTAGTCTCCAATGGACCATTCTTCATCGACTTCTAGCGTTAAGAGACGTTCATCAACACCTTCATAACGTCCCGCAACAAAAATAAACCGTTCTTCTGCAAGCGCCGCTTGTTGTATACGCGCTTGCGTTACCTGTTGCCCTTGTGGCGATAAGTAAACCACTTTGGCCGTATCACCCGCAGCTGCTTTCGCCGCAGTAATGGCATCGCGTAAGGGATAAACCCCCATCACCATGCCAGGCCCACCACCATAAGGCCTATCATCTACACTCTGATGCGGATCGGTTGTAAAATCGCGGGGATCCCAATAATGCAGATCTAATAACTCCCGTTCGACCGCCCGTCGTGTTATCCCGTAATCCGTGAGCGCCTTAAACATCTCCGGAAACAACGTGACAATACCACACCACATCAATACTTAAAACTCCGGATCCCACGAAACACGCATCACGCGCGCCTCTAAATCCACTGATAACACATAATCATTCAAAATATAGGGAATCCAATGTTCCCGAGTCTCACCTTTAACCACCAGCACATCATTAGCGCCCGTTTCGACAAGATGATCGAGTTGCCCTAAAACAACCCCCTCTTCTGTTACAACCGTTAAACCGATTAAATCGGCCCAGTAGAACTGATCAGCCGGTAAATCTGGCAAAGCCGAACGGGGCACGCCTATTTCGGCGAGCTTGATCAGATCAGCCTTTTCAACAGTCTCGTATCCCGCTAAAGACGCAACAAAATTTTTACCATGCGCTCGCGCACTCAATACCTTAATGGGTTGCCAGTGATGCTTTATCTTCAGATACCAAGTTTTGTAACTGAGAATATTGCTCTCGGGCTCCGAAAAAGACTGTACATGCACCCAACCTTTTAGACCGTAGGGCGCACCAACACGCCCCATTACAACAATGTCGTCTTCACTTGTTGTTGTGTTTACGATGCCTTTTTGTCCCATTCTGCCAATAAAGTTGCAACGCGATGGGAAGGTTTAGCGCCCTTTGAAATAAAATACGCAACACGTTCGCGATTAATTCTGACAGGCTCGTCCTGCCCACTGGCAAACGGATTCAAGAACCCTAATCGCTCAAGATAATTGCCACCGTCGCGACGATTACGCTTGTCCGTCGCAACGATATGATAAAATGGACGTTTTTTTGCGCCGCCTCGCGCTAATCGAATAACTACCATGCCCTGGATTAACCCCTTAATATTGAATTTCAAAGCGAGCATTGTACCTAAGTCTGGAAAGAAAAGAAATCAAAGACACAACTTAATTATCTGGTTTTAAATACAGTAAAAAATCCTTTCATATGACATTTCATGTCGTGTTGTGCTACAACCATCCTATGAAAGCTAAATCTCTTATTCAGACTAACCCGTATTTAAAAAATCGTAAAATCAGGGAAAAACTGATTGAACGTTCGGTTATCTCTTCATCTGGCGTAGAAGGCATCAAGGTCGATTTCAAAAAAAAATCCAACATTCAAATTTTGAACAGACGTGATAAAAAAATCTATAAAAAATCTGCTTGATCAGCCATTATTAATAACGTTTTAAAAATTTCTTGTATCGGATCGTAATTTCTTTCAAGACCCGCGTGTATTGCAGTAATGTATTTTTTAAACCCTTCTAAATTAATTGTTTGATCTATTAAACTAAAATCCAATTGTGGTCTTCTCGCTTGCAACGCCATTAAATTTACTAGCAATCGCGCGACTCTCCCATTTCCTTCTCTAAATGGATGAATTAAAATAAGCTCTACGTGAACTATCCCTAATGCAAGCGCTAACTCATTCAAATTAGAAGTATGGCAGGGGGTATATTTCTTTAAATATTGCTTTTCTAATGCTGCCATTAATTGGGGAATTTGTTTAGGCGTGGAAAATAAAAAACCATCTTTTTCCAGATTTACAGTTCTATACTTAGTCTTGCCTGAATTAAACAAAACCCCATGATTTTTATAGAGAAAATTGAAAAAATCTAGGGTATAATATTGCAGGTTTTTTAAATTTAAGGATGAAAAGCTTGCAAATGATGAAGAAAACTGGAATGGACGCCAAAA
>JBGAIP010000039.1:0-7105 GCA_044225395.1 Gammaproteobacteria bacterium | reverse complement strand
AATTTTCCTCGAGTCCATACGATAGAAAATTAAGTATTGGCACATCTAAAGGGTAAAAGTGGTTATTAAAAGTAATGCCTCTTTGAAATCTTAACATGTGTGTATTCCTGTCTTAAGTCATTGGACAATACAATAGCGTGATACTACACGCATTGCAAGTTAAATTTCCATTATTTTAAAAACTATGTTAGTATTCAAATTATTAACAGAATATCACTTTGCAAAAATTAAATGGAGAGATTGTATGCCTAACCTATTCTTAGAGGCCATTAAAAATAATGATTATGGTAGTGTTTTTGATATGCTTAATCAAAATCCCGAGAATAATCCAGCTATTTTAAATAAAGAGTATTTTGATGAAGAGGGCTTTGTTCAGGAAGAAGTTTCTGCAATACCACTTCATTTGGCAACTTTTTTATTAAATCCAGCGCTTGTAGAGCTTCTATTAGAACAGGGTGCCGATCCTAATTTTGAAAGTGCGGATTTTTGTGTGACTCCTTTAGAGTATGCTATTGGGGCTAGAAATATTTCAGATCCCGACACGGTTTTAAAAAAGATAGAGATTATCGATATTTTATATTATTATGGTGCGGAAATTAATAAAGAACACATTGATGAATGCATTTCTAGAGGTGTTGAGTTTGGCTCTCCCCGTTCTTTAGCAATGCAGAACAATAATCGAATAATAGAATCTTTAGTATGTAAATATACGTTGGATGATCTTTCAAACCTTATTAGAACTGACGATATTGAAAAAGTATCTAACGTTTTGAGTAAGCCGATTTATATAAAACACCCGTATCAGAATATTAAATTATGTAAATTTAAGATTGATCTTAATACTGATGGCGGTATATATGGAAGGGCCATTATGTATGCTGCTGAACTGAAAACGCCAGCTATGCTTCAGCTTCTATTTGAAAAAAGGAGCTAAACTAGATGTCGTTGATGCATATGGAAACAATGTGTTTTATTATGCGGCACGTTATGGTCGACTTGAAAACATTGAATGGTTGTCTCAGAAGTTATCACCAGAGACTCGGAACCTTTTAATAAATTCCCCCAATGAAACTAACGGCAATACACCGCTACATTTAACGGCTAAGTACAATCACGTTAGAATAGTGGAGAAATTACTTTCTTTAGGGGCGAATAAAAAAGTTAAAAATCAGGAAAATTTTACTGCTGAAAATCAACCTGGGGTTACTCGAGATGTAAAAGCAATCTTCGAAGTGTTTACTAACGGGAAGGTACCTACCTTACAATGGATGTGCGCTAAGGCAATGGTTAAACAAACTTTGCCTGTGAACACAATCAGATTTAAATTTCCTGAATTTCCTGCATTTAACGAACTGATTACTTTGGCAAAAACGGGAAAGCTCCCTTTAGATAATGCATCTTCTCTGCGCCATAAAAGACGTTACTCTATTTAAGAGACAATTGAGAAACAAAACCGTCATTGAGGCATTGTTGGATAAATCCCAACGCAATAGCGGGAATGACCTCTGATTCCATTATTTGTGACAGCGATTCGCAGATGTCGCCAAAATACTGGTCTTCTTGGAATCGCTTAAGCATTAAAGCCTGAGGGTTCGTCAGCGATCGAAATTGGCTTTGTAGTACTTGTCTCCAAAATATCCAAGTAACGGGCTCTTTCTGTTTTTGGGGCAATCGAGGCGATTCGTTGTTTTCAATCGCTTTCCAGCATTGCGGAGTATCCCATTCAAAAATACAAGTTTGCAAAGAGGGATGAAAGCGTAATTTAAGGCCACCCCATTGATCAGCGGGAATAAGTTTAAGATCTGCTATTGTGACAGTGGTTGCATTTTCTGCATCTAAAGTATTGCCTAGCGACCATTCGAATGCTGCCATTTCAGCTAAATACGGTTTGTTAACAGAGATGTCTCTTTCACGTAAAAACTGTGCAAATTTTTGGCCAAAATACCGTGCAGAAAAATGCTGAGAAGGGTGGGTGGTAATGTACAAGCATCCCAAACTATCAAATGCCTCATCTCCCAGTAATGTCTGTAATTTGGGAAAATCATTTTCTAATATCTCGAGCAACCTAAGTCTGTAAGCATCATAGTATATTTTTAGGCGTTTTTCTGCGCTAATTTGAGTAGTATCAACTGTTATGTCTTCCATGCGACAGGTCGAATTAAAATCCTGATCCGTTAGATAATCTTGAAAAACCTGTTGGATTCTATAAAGCGGGAAGCCAATCATGAATAATTTACTTCAGCTTGACTGCTGGTTGTAGACAGAACACGATTCATAATTGTTTTCGCTTGATCTAGTTCTGTTAAGAGTTCGCTTAAAGGTGGAATATTGTCGTCGCGTTCGATCATGGTTGCAACACGACCAAAGCGCTTAACAGCTGTCGCATAGAGTTTCCAGACCGGATCAACGATTGGTGCATCGTGGGTGTCAATAATATGATCCCTATTATTCGTGTGTCCTGCCAGATGGAATTGTTGTACCCGATCGCGTGGGATCCCATTCAGATACACAACCGGATCAAATCCATGGTTAAAACTACTTACATAAACATTGTTGATATCTAATAAGATTTTACAGTCAGCTTCAATGGCAATCGAACTTAGAAAATCCCATTCCGATAATTCGGAATCTTTAAAGGTTATATAGCTTGAGACATTTTCGAGCAAAATTTGTCGCCCTAAAAAATCTTGTACAGTTTTTACGCGTTCCACAATGTGTTGAATGGCTTCAACGGTGTAGGGTAATGGTAGTAAATCGTGAATATTTTGTTGATTGATGCCAGTCCAGCACAGATGATCTGAAATCCATTCGGGTTTTACACGGGTTGCTAAATCTTTGAGTTGCTTTAAGTAGTCCCAATTAAGCGGATCAGTGCTGCCTATCGATAAAGACACACCATGCATGACCATAGGATAGCCTTCGCGGATTTTATCTAAATAGTAGAGGGGTTTACCCCCGGGGATCATATAATTTTCGGATAGAATTTCAAACCAATCGACTGAGGGATGAGTGTCTAGTATGGTGCTATAGTGATCCGTTCTTAATCCAAGCCAGAATCCTAACATAAACGCTCCATACTAGACCTCTTACCGATTAAATGAAACTTATTCTGTGACGACTGTACCACCTGCTTTTGTGCAAGCATCAGCAGAGTTTTCCATTAACCAGCCTTTTCCTTTGCAAGTATTTTGACCTTTACAGGCGTTGTTTGCCGTTTTACAAGCGCTTTTTCCTTTGCAAGCGTTAACGCCTGAACATTTGACTTGTGTACTGTCTGCAGCACTTGCAGTTGCAACAAAGCCGGAAGCCAGTAATGCAGCTGCTGCGGTTGCGAGGACTAATCCACTTTTAATTCCCTTCATCACAATTTCTCCCTAAGATTGGTTAAGAACAGAAAAAAGTATAGCAAAAAAAAAGGCAGGTTGTTACACCTGCCTTTTTTTGTTGCAGAACTAGCTATTTGCTAGTGCTGACTTCTTAGCCTTCAGCTTTACAGCCGTGATCTTTTACTAAAGCGTCTTTGCAAGCTTGATCGTCTTTGCAATCAGCCATAGCTTTTGCGCAATCTTCTGTGCTCATAGCAGCATTAGCTTGTTGATTGCTAGCATCAGCAGGTGCTGCTGCTTGTACAGCTGAAGCGAAAACAAAAGTTGCAGCGATTGCAGCTAAGATTACTTGTTTCATTGGTAACTCTCCAAAAGAAAATGACGTCATTAAATTACGGCGCTACCCTGAATAATCTGGGAACCCCGTGGTTATTGTCAGAAAAAGCTTCTGATACTCGCGTAGTCTATCATATATATTTTGCCTGTCTATAGCTATTTTTAAGGCTGAGTAATGTAAATAGCAGGAGAAGCAGGCAATTTAATGTCGAATTTGCTAAAAGCCTCTTGAATATCCATTTGAATATTGGTTTGTAAACTTGCAAATGATTGTTGCTTTCCCCAGACTGAAAATTGGAGCTTTAGCGCAGCATCCCCAAATTCTAAAAAGCTAAATTCGGGCGCAGGGGAGACGAGACATAAGGAGTTTTGTTTGGCAACTTCCAAAAGTATTTTTTTAATTTTTTGTAAATCTTCGTTAAAACTAACCTGTAGTTTAACATCGCATCGTCTAATGGGAAATCGCGTGACATTTTCAAACTGAGATTTCAGTAATGATTCATTTGGAATACGTACAAAAATATTGTCTTTAGTACGGATCTTAACAGACAATAAATCAATGGACAGTACTTCACCCAGCGTATCATTAATACGAACGTAATCGCCCACTTCAAAGGGTTTCTCAACAATTAAAAACATACCACTTAAAAAATTTGAAATAGAAGTTTGGGATGCAAACGCAATAGCGGCCGTGATAATCCCTGCTGCAATACCTGCAGCGCTTAAGAGGCCAGCGACATCTATACCGGATGCGCGTAGTGGAAATACAAAAGAAAGCGCAAGGCCAATATAAAAGGTGATTCGACGTAATAGTTGAGAATGGTGTGCTGAAAAATGCCGCTTAGAAACTTTACCGACAAGGCGGCATACATATAACGTTATAAGAATACCAAGTGCGATATAACCACAGAGTCGTAGTGCAAAAAAGAAATCAAAATCTTTAAAAATCTCTGTAGAACTTCTAATAATGTGATTGATATCGGGTGTTGAAAAGGTCATAAGCTTACTTCCACATAAAAGGGCTAAATAAAGTTTTAAAACTGGATTTTATGCCTACACGTGCACGACTTACCAATTGAATATCACTCAGTGGTAGGGGTGGGCCTTTTTCAACCAGGGTTTCGATTTTGTCTGAATCTTCTTGGTACATATGCAATTGTTCTGTCCAGAGTCGGTTTTGTTTGTCGCTGTAAATAGATAGATATGACAGAGGGAGTTTTAATTCGTGTACCAAAAGCGTTTCTCTAGAACGGTTTTCAATAGAAACAGGAATAATGGCATGTGTGGAATCTTGAGGCACATCTTCTAAACGGGGAGAGCCCTGTATAGGATTATCGTAGCACAGTTCTCCCATTAATGTGTTTTTACCAAACCAAGTATCATTTAAACTTTCTGTGGCAAATTCATCGAGTAGAATTGCAGGATTGCCAGCACTGATTTGGATCCAGAGTGGAGCACTGATATATACCATCAATGTTTCACCAACGGGAATATAACAGGGGCGATCTAAAAGAGACAGTAAAGCACGATCGGGTAGTGTTGGTTTTAAGGTGATTTCATTTGAAGTTTGCGCTGCAAAGGTTTTAAAAGGTTGTTCGCCCTCGTGATAAGTTGTGATGTGCCATTTGTGGTTAAAACGATCGACGCAGGTGACAAGGTTGCCAATTTTAAAAAACCGAGATTGTTCTTCTTCGATTAAGAAAGATCCCCACCACAATTCTTGCTCTTGAGGTAGCTCGCTGTCGGTCGTTTGAATAAGATTAGCTTTTACCTTATTTCGACCAAAACGTAAGTTTCGCAGTTTTTCTAAGAGCCAAGATTTCATTTTTCGTTAATCCATTCATATGCCTGTAAAGTATTGGACAACAAAGTTGCAACGGTCATGGGACCCACACCACCGGGCACAGGTGTGATAAAGCTTGCCCTTTCTTTTGCCCTATCAAATTCAACATCGCCTATCAGTTGTCCATTATCCATGCGATTGATGCCAACATCAATCACTATCGCACCGGGTTTAATCCAATCACCTCTAATTAAACTGGGACTGCCAGCGGCTACCACGAGTAGATCAGCATTCTCAACGAATTTTTTTAAATCTCGCGTAAATCGATGGCAAGCAGTGACGGTACAACCGACCAGTAGTAATTCTAAGAGCATGGGACGTCCGACAATATTTGACACGCCAACGACTGTTGCATTTAGGCCTTTTAAATCCACCTGTGTTGACTTTAAAAGTGTCATAACACCCGCCGGTGTACAAGGTCTTAGGTGCGGTTTTTTTTGAGCAAGACGACCTAAATTATACGGATGAAAGCCATCAACATCTTTATCGATTCTAATTTGTTCAAGAATGGATTGGGTTGCAATATGATCAGGCAATGGCATCTGAATCAAGATGCCGTCAATGGCAGAATCATGATTAAGTTTGTCGATAAGCTTTATTAATTCTGTTTGGGTGGTAGTAGTAGGGAGTCGATAATCTTGTGAAAATATGCCAACCGATTGACAGGCAGCCAGCTTACGAGCGACGTAAATTTCTGAAGCAGGATTGTTGCCTATCAAAATAACAGCCAACCCTGGCGCACGTTTACCTTGTGCTACATAGCTTTTAATACGTTGACTAATCTGATGCTGGATTTTTTTAGCAATGTCTCGACCACTTAGAATTTGTGCAGGCATATTTCGTCTCTTGGAACACTAGCTTGGTTAATTGACGTGTCAGTATCATCATACCAATTATTGAGATTGTGGGTAAGCGGCTAATATGGCACAATGGTGGCTTGTCGGGGCATAGCGCAGTCTGGTAGCGCACCTGCTTTGGGAGCAGGGGGTCGTGGGTTCGAATCCCCCTGCCCCGACCATTATCCTGGCGCCCGTAGCTCATCTGGATAGAGCATCAGCCTTCTAAGCTGGGGGTAGCAGGTTCGAGTCCTGCCGGGCGCACCATACTAGTGGGCTAGTGGCAAAGAGACTAGAAACAAAAAAACTTGATGTTGAAGTTCCAATGGCGGACGTAGCTCAGTTGGTAGAGCCCCGGATTGTGATTCCGGTTGTCGCGGGTTCGAGCCCCGTCGTTCGCCCCATCATTTCCCTGTAAAATCATAGAATTATAAATATTTGCCTAAAACCCTAAAAATCCATTGTGGGAATTTTGTGGGCATCGTGCTAAATAACTTAGTTTTGCTTGTCATAGAGACGCTACTTGAGGTTTGTATTCTAAATGCCCCATTTGATAACTGGGATTACAAAGTAAAGTTAAAGTGGCTCCACTTTGTTTTAGCTCACATACTGTATTCGTAGCCTTATGTAGTCTTGCCTGAATTAAACAAAACCCCATGATTTTTATAGAGAAAATTGAAAAAATCTAGGGTATAATATTGCAGGTTTTTTAAATTTAAGGATGAAAAGCTTGCAAATGATGAAGAAAACTGGAATGGACGCCA
>JBGAIP010000038.1:0-7155 GCA_044225395.1 Gammaproteobacteria bacterium | reverse complement strand
TTCTGTGTTGTGATGGGGCTTTCTGTAATGCTAAGATTCGCTTTATTCAATGCAGCCGACAATTCACCCATAACCCAATTTGCACAAAGTTTAGGCTCTTTGTTGCCAGCTTCGCGAACCGTTGCTTCAAAAAAGTCGGCGAGTTCACGAGAGCTTGTTAACACGGTTGCATCATATTGACTAAGCCCATAGGCGTTTTCAAAGCGCGTTGCTTTTTGTTGGGGTAACTCTGGCAATGTTTTACGGATTTCGTCTATCAATATTTGATCGACCATGACAGGTAATAAATCCGGATCAGGAAAATAGCGATAATCGTTCGCTTCTTCTTTGGTACGCATAGAACGAGTTTCATCTTTATTTGCATCGTAAAGACGTGTTTCCTGAACAATGGTACCACCCTGTTCTAAAATCTCGATTTGTCGTGCAACCTCGAAATTAATGGCTTTTTCGACGAATCTAAAAGAATTCACATTTTTAATTTCAGCGCGCGTTCCAAATTTTTCTTGCCCAACAGGTCTTACAGACACATTGGCATCGCATCTAAACGAACCTTCTTGCATATTACCATCAGAAATTTCGAGATAACGAACCAGTGCATGAATGGTTTTAAGATATAGAACAGCCTCAACTGCCGATCGCAATTCAGGTTCAGAGACTATTTCGATTAAAGGAATACCTGCACGATTAAGATCAATCCCAGAATAACCATGAAAATCTTCGTGTAAAGATTTACCCGCATCTTCTTCTAAATGTGCGCGCGTGAGGTTAACTTTTTTGAGTGTGCCGTCAGGTAGCGTAAATTGAACAGCGCCACCACTCACAATGGGCAATTCAAATTGACTAATCTGATACCCTTTCGGTAAATCCGGATAAAAATAATTTTTTCGAGCAAAAATAGAGCGGGGTGCAATGGTAGCGCCAACGCTTAAGCCAAACTTAATAGCCATGCGCATCGCAGCTTCATTCAGTACTGGGAGTACACCGGGTAATCCCAAATCAATCGCACATGCTTGAACATTAGGTTCGGCGCCATAGGTTGTTGCTGCACCCGAAAATAATTTAGATTTGGTTTGTAATTGAACGTGTATTTCTAGGCCAATCACGGTTTCCCATTGTGTTTTCATTTTGAAGCCTCCTCGAATGCAATCGGATTTTTTTTATGCCAATCTGTTAATTGTTGAAATTGATGTGCAACATTCAGTAATTTTCCTTCTTCAAAATAATTGGCAATCAGTTGTATACCCATGGGTCGATTATTTACAAAACCACCTGGCATCGAAAGGGCAGGGAGCCCTGCTAAATTTACACTGATAGTATAAATATCGCAAAGATACATGCTAACCGGATCTTTAACTTTTTCGCCGAGATTAAATGCCGGTGCGGGTGTAGTAGGTCCTAAAATAATATCGATATCGCGAAAAGCTTCTTGAAAATCGTTTGTAATGAGCTTTCGGACCTTTTGTGCTTTAAGATAATAAGCATCATAATAACCTGCTGATAATACATAAGTGCCAATCAAAAGCCTGCGTTTTACTTCGGTTCCGAAACCTTCTGTTCTTGACCGCTTATAGAGATCCTCTAGATTTTTAGGGTTTTCGCATCGATATCCAAAACGGACACCATCAAATCGAGACAAATTAGAAGAACATTCCGCAGGGGCAATGACATAATAAGTTGGAATAGCCAGATGTGTATTGGGCAAGGTTATCTCTTTAATAGTTGCACCGGCTTTTGCAAATATTTTAATGGCCTCTTGTACACAGGCTTCAACACGGGGATCTAAACCTTCTCCAAAAAATTCTTTTGGCAGACCAATTCTAACACCGGCTAACGAATCTTTTAATTGCGCAACATAATTTGGAACAGGTTTATCAACACTGGTAGAATCTTTAGGATCCAAACCTGCCATGGCTTGTAATAACAATGCGCAATCTTCAGCTGTTTTTGCAATAGGACCTGCTTGATCCAGGCTGGAAGCAAAGGCTACCATCCCATAACGCGAAACACGTCCGTAAGTCGGTTTAAGTCCTGTGACACCACAAAGCGCTGCCGGTTGACGAATGGATCCGCCTGTATCGGTGGCAGTCGCAGCAGCGACGAAATTTGCGGCAACACTGGCGGCAGAGCCTCCCGAAGAACCCCCAGAGACAGCAGAGAGATCCCATGGATTTAAGACAGGACCGTAAAAACTGGTTTCGTTACTAGAGCCCATGGCAAATTCATCCATGTTGGTTTTGCCGAGAAGAACTGTGCCTGCTTCTTTAAGTTTTAGAACCAGCGTAGCATCGTAAGGGGATACAAAATTATCCAGTATTTTTGAACCACAGCTTGTCTTAATTCCTTTTGTGCAAATCAAATCTTTATGCGCAATGGGAATGCCTGTTAAGAGAGCAGCTTCTCCTTCTTGTCTTTTACGATCGGCAACAAGTGCTTCTTTAAGAGCAGATTCTTCTGTTCGAGTAATAAAGCTGTTTATTTTTTTATCCCATTGATTGATACGGTTGATGTACATCTGTGTTAGCTCTACGCTCGAGCATTCGCCTTTATTTAAAAGTGCTAATAATTCTGCAATAGTTTTTGTATGCATGATAGATCCTTAAGATTGCTTTAAGCTTCTTCGATAACGGTGGGTACTAGGAATAAACCGGCTTCTGCCTTAGGGGCTAACGCTAGTAGTGTTTCCCTATCGTTCTGTTCGCTGACTGTGTCAGGACGCAATCGTTGTACCATCTCTAACGGGTGTGCCATCGGTTGTATGCCTTCTGTGTTAGCAGCCGAAATTTGGTCTACCATCGCAACAATCTTATTTAAATCTGCCTGTATACCATCCCCAGCTTGATTATTTTTGATGTCTAAACGTGCAAGATGTGCAATATACTCGATAGCATTGAGACTAAAGGGCATGGTTTGGGTGCTCCATTTGGTTTTCTGAAAAAGAATAGTTTAACACACGGATTGTCTTGCCCAAAGTGTCGCTCCTTGTTAGTATTAAACGCAGGGCAGACTACAAAATATAAGTTGGGGTAATTAAACATGTTTAAAGCGCTTCTTGGACTTTTTTCAAATGATTTATCCATTGATTTGGGTACGGCAAATACCTTAATTTATGTACGTAACCAAGGGATAGTTTTGGATGAGCCTTCTGTTGTTGCCATTCGAACAGAACGGGGCCCAGGCGGACAAAAAACCGTTGCAGCTGTGGGGCTAGAGGCTAAAGCCATGTTAGGGCGTACCCCAGGCAATATTACAGCGATACGACCTCTCAAAGATGGCGTTATTGCAGATTTTCATATCACAGAAAAAATGCTCCAACACTTTATTCATAAGGTGCATCAAAATAAATTTTTAAGACCAAGCCCACGCGTCTTGGTTTGTGTCCCTTGCGGTTCTACACAAGTAGAACGACGTGCCATTCGCGAATCTGCATTAGGTGCGGGTGCGAGAGAAGTATATTTAATTGAAGAGCCCATGGCTGCTGCTATTGGTGCGGGTATGCCTGTTGATCAAGCAAATGGTTGCATGGTAGTTGATATCGGTGGTGGCACAACAGAAGTCGCCATTATTTCTTTAAGCGGCGTTGTTTATGCCGCTTCGGCACGTATCGGTGGCGATAGATTTGACGAAAGTATTGTAAATTATGTTAGACGTAATTACGGTACTTTGATTGGTGAAGGCACAGCAGAACGCATTAAGAAAGAAATTGGTACTGCGTTTCCCGGTGCCGAAGTTCGGGAAGTGGAAGTGCGTGGTAGAAATCTAGCAGAAGGGGTACCTCGTAGTTTTACTTTAAACAGCAACGAGATTTTAGAAGCCTTGCAAGAGCCCTTATCAGGTATTATCGGTGCCGTTCGTTTAGCTTTAGAACAAGCGCCACCAGAATTAGCTTCTGATATTGCTGAGAAAGGTTTGGTACTGACCGGTGGTGGCGCCTTGCTGCGCGATTTAGATCGATTATTGATGGAAGAGACAGGCCTACACGTCGTGGTAGCAGCCGATCCCCTCACTTGTGTTGCAAGAGGCGGTGGACGTGCTTTAGAAATGATGGACGAGCGTGGCGGGGAATTTCTTTCTACGGAATAAGTGAGAGGTTCCTATCAAGCTCTTATTTGCCCGAGAACCGCAACAAGGCATAAAAACTTGCTGTCTTATTGCCTTGTCTATTAGCTTGATGATTGCGGATTGTCGCTATCATCAAGTGGACTCTGTTCGCGGTTATTTATCCGTTATTGTTTACCCCATTCAATGGATGGTGGATGCACCTTTTAGGCTCGCTGGTACAATCTCAGAATATGCGTCTACGTTTAATCAATTAGCACAAGAAAATGCCGATTTAAAACATCAAGCTTTTTTGCAAAATGCGCGGTTACAAAAATTATTGTCACTGGAAGCAGAAAATACCCGTATTCGCGCGTTATTAAAATCGGACTATCCTACTAATGAGACACATCGTGTTGCAGAAATTATACGAATTAACACAGATCCTCTCGTGCATCGTATTATTTTAAATAAAGGTTCTAAACAAGGTGTACTATTAGGGGAGCCTGTTATTGATGCTAAAGGCGTTGTAGGCGAAGTTGTTGAAGTAGAGCCGTTGACTAGCCGTGTAATTTTATTAACCGATATGAACTATGGCATTTCTGTTGAAAATTTACGAAATGGTGTAAGAGGCATTGCTGCTGGCACAGGTTCTATGAATACATTAGAGCTTAAACATGTCGCCAATACAGTCGATCTCAAGATTGGGGATATTTTAGTGACATCGGGCTTAGATGGTCGATATCCACCTGGGTATCCAGTAGGGCTTATTCAGCATATTGAACGTGATCCGAGCGAGTCTTATGTGCGTGTTAAAATAACCCCCAGTGCAGCATTAGATCGTACTCGCGAAGTGTTGTTAATAGAGCGACCCAATGCGGGAGCACCCGAATGAAAACCCTCAAAAAAACGCGTCAATGGGCATTTATTTTTTTAACTTTTTTAGCAGCCTATATATTGATGATTTTACCTATATCAAATAATTGGCAATGGTTTAGGCCAGAGTTTTTAACCTTAGTATTAATTTATTGGATATTTGTTCAGCCACAATTTGTTGGTATTGCAATGGCTTGGTGTGCAGGATTAATGATGGATATTTTATACGGTGGCATATTAGGACAATATTCTTTATCACTGGTTATAATTGCATTTTTAGCGCGTCTTTTACGTTATCGTATTCGGCTAATTCCGACATGGCAACAAGCGATGATGATTTTTATATTATTAGCCGTAGGCCGATCGGTATTATTTTTAGTGCAATGGATGAGTGGGAATCCGCCTAAAACGATCTATTACTGCATACCCCTGTTAACCAGTGTGATCTGTTGGCCATGGATGAGGCGTTTAATGAATTTTTATGAGCGTAAGGTTCTTGCCTAAATATTTTGACCGTCGCATTGTTATATGCCTAGGAATACTTTTGTTGGGCGTTGCGTTAATAGTAGCGGCCATGCAGGTTGTTGTACTTAAAATCAATCAAAATCGCGATACCATGGTTACCAAATTAAGGCAAGAATTTGGGTTGCCTTTAACTTTTGAAACCATTGAAGCAAAATGGTTTGGTTTATCTCTGGGTGTTTCTGTTAAGAATGTTGTAGTCCTTGATCCTGCGGTGCCTATTGGTTTTGTGGCCATAAGGAATATTGATCTTTTTCCGGATATTGTCCGTTTATTGTTTAAAGATACATTTTATTTAAAAAAAATCGTGTTACAACATTTAAAGCTTGTGATGGGGTGGGATGACAAAAATCAGGTATCTATTTTAGGTCTTAAAGGTGAATCATTACCAACCAGTATTGACTATAAAACTTTTATGGTCATGCTTTCTAAATTACAATCCATTGTTGTAGATAATGCTGAAATTGAATGGCGAGGTCCATCGGTACAGATTAAGCAATGGTTGCGAGGCGAGTTTGATTGGGTGGAATCTAAGACGGCCGATTGGGAATTTGTAGGCACACAGCAATTACAAATTAGAGACAATGCGAAATCACCCGAGTTCGATTTTAAGTTATCAGTTGCGCCTAATCTTCACAATATTGTTTTAAATACAGGGAGTAGCAATTGGGAGTCTCAATGTGATTTCCAATCCTCAGAAGACCAGCAATGGCAAGTAGATTGTAGCGCAGAAACCAAACAAATCAATTTGGCTGAAATAAGAAGCTTGTATCAACCCCTCAAAACGGATTTTCCGTTATTGCAATGGCTTTATGGTGCTTTACCCAAAGGTAAAATCACAGAAGCAAAACTTCAATTAAAAGGTCCTATTAAGGCCTTAAAGATGACTGGTGAAATACCGTTTAAAAGCACACATTTTGAATATGCACCCGGATGGCCAAAAATAGAAAAAGCCAGAGGTTCTGTTTTAGTTGAAAGTGATCAAGTGACCGTTAAACTATCAGAGGGTGCAATTTTAGGTTCTCCTATTCAAAGTGCAACAGCCCATATTTTACCCATTGGGGGCGTTGAAAACCCCGTTGTGTATGTAGAAGGTGAAATAGAGTCGACTTTAGAAAAAGGTTTGTTGTTTTTACAAAAAAGCCCTTTAAAAAAATCTGTTGCAGAACATTTAGAAATTATTCATCCAAGAGGCCCCATGCATTTAAATTTAAAATGCGATATTCCTTTAAGTTCAGAATCCGTAAAGGTTAATGGATCACTTTTAGTCAAAAATGGACGCGCGGATATTCCAGATTGGCACCTTGATTTAGAGCAATTAAATGGTACGTTTCAATTTACTAACGAAGGTTTAGAAGCCACTAACATAAAAGCAGTGTTAGAGCATGTGCCTGTTACTGTGGGTATAAAAACCCTAACAGATGCTAAACAAAAAAAATTAGAAATAACGGCAACCGCTCTTTTAAATTCAGCATTTTTACAGCAACAATTTCCCATTTCGCTATTGCAGAAATTGCAAGGGCAAGCTTTGTTTACTTTGGTTTTACAAAAACCCTTAGAGATGGGTAAAGCCGTATGGTCATTAAATTCAGATTTACAAGGTATGAAAATTGATTTGCCAGATTTTCTGGGAAAAACAGAAGCTGAATCAAGGCCCATAACACTGCAAGTAGGTGCAGAAATAAAGGGTGAGAGAAAAATCGAGTTTCATTTTGATAGAAC
>JBGAIP010000037.1:0-7860 GCA_044225395.1 Gammaproteobacteria bacterium | reverse complement strand
CCCGCCTTATCCCGTTATCAACAGCTTTATAATACCTACAGACCACATCAAGCGCTTGCACAATTAACCCCAAAGGAGTATTTTGAGTTGAATTACCAAAATAAGGCCGCCTAAGTCTCATATGTAGTGAACCCGGACAATATAGTTGCCAACTTCAAAAATCCCATATATGATTCTGTCTTGAAATGCCCTTTTCCGGAGTAATGAAGGGCTTAAACTAGAACCCAGGGAGGGATTTGTGTGAGTAATAGCCCATCTGCCATTAGCCGTCGTCTTGAAGATGCACAGCATAAATACATGCAATATATATTAAATCATTACGGTAATGCGGGTAAAAATATCTTAGACGATAAACAAAAAAGACTACTGCCATTCTATATTGAAGCGCGTTTACTCAATCAGAAATTTCGGCCTGATGGCGAGTTTCATGTGATTCATCGACTGGTGGATGAAGCAGCTGAAAAGATAAAAGTTAGACCTATATCGAAATAGTGTAATACCGCTCTTTTTACTTTATTTCTCAAACCCAGAAACTCCCCCAACATTGGCTTGTCAAAGAGATTGAAATAGCCAAAATCCATGGGGGTTCTTGTTAAAATGTCTAGAATTACCGATTTAATCGCACAGGCCGAGAGAGAGTTATTGGGCCCTATTATTAAACAAGAAAAATTTGATGTCCTGATAAAAATGGCTGAAGGATTTCATGCGCTTGCCGAGAAAGGCTACCCCGGCTGCTTGGCATTTTTAAATGACATTATGTCCGCGATGGGTGAACAATTTCAGAGAGAATTTCAAAATGATGATGAGGAGTTGTTAGAGTTACAAGGTTTATTTTTACAAGGATTAAAAAATAATACTTTTTATGCAAAAAAATTAAGACAATTTAGTGAGCGCACAAAATCCAACAATCCAGAAGTTGCTGAAAAAGTGGCTGAAAATGCTATCAAAGCTAGAAAATTTGGTAAAGAATTTCTTTATGCTTACGAGGATCTCGATTTTCGGTTTGCCGAAATGAAAAAAGAATTTGAAGTGATAATGCGCGACAATAAGTTAGATATCGATGGCCTTGGGTTTATAGTCTCTATAGATACTGCTTTATCAAACTTAAACAAGATAGAAACCGCCAAAAAAGGTGTTAATATAGGTGGCGCGGTCATTACAGCCACGGAAAAGAAAAGTCAATTTATAAATGACGGCTCTATATTTTCTAGAGTTATTATGCGTATTGCAATGCATGTTATTAGAGCAACTTTAACAAAACACATGCTGGGCCTTAAAAATAACATAGAAAAATGTATTAATAGCATAAAATCGAGTCCGCATGTTTTTCTGCCGCAAAAACCGGTGCACGATACAAAACAATCGATTTCACGTCTTGAACAACTATGGCAATATCTTTATTCCCCTAGCAAAAAATCAGAAGTTGCACCTGAAAATATAGAAGATTTAATTAAAGGGATCCGCGAGCAACTGGAAGAAGAAACGATGGTTGCTTTCGAAAAAGTCTATGGGATTTTAGATCTTCTTATAAAAAAAGGTAAAGCCACTTCTAACGAACATCTCAGTTTACTCAAAAAAATGGAAGCTTTACGGACAGATTATCAGATATTAGCGCGCAAAGAGAATTTAGAATCAAAAGAAACACGAGACAAGCTTCAAGATAGAAAAACAGAATTATTTAAAGAAGCACTGACACAACTTAAGGAGCTTTCTAGTATTTCTACACGATCTGGTAATACGGAATTACTTGCGTTATCTGAAATTCTTAAATTTCTAACAGGTAAAATAGGAAAAATGTATCGCATAGAAACAGGTATTTCTGAGGGTTACGAGCAATTTAAAAAAGCGCAATCAGTTACTTATGGAGAAAATACATCTGAACATATAGAAACAAAGTATAAAGCCATTAAAAAGCGGTTTGGTAATTTTTTAAAGGATATTGGGTTAAAAAAGATCTTGGACGAAAATATTTCCCAAGCATCGATAGCGCTTCAAATGAAAATTTTGGGCGAATTCAGCGAAAGATTAAAAATAGAGTTAGCAAGTTCTGCAGAATCCGCTGAACTAGAAAAAGCACCTCGCTTGAAAGAGCGAGATATTTTAGAGGATATCTCTAGCGAAATGGAAATATATCGTCAATTAGAGGAAGAACATAAACAAGCGGTTCTGAATGTCAAACAAGGACGCCAACAACATGCCAAACGCAAAGAAGAACAAAGTTATCATGAAGCTGGCGTCGATTGGGTAATATTTGGCCTTTCTTATGTCGTTCAAGCAACAACGGGCACGTTGGGGGAAAACCAGGATGAGTTGGAATCTTTAGATCTAAAAGGACAAGATATTAACAACAGAATAAACCTATATCTATTAATGCGAGAGGCAATTTCTGGCCAAAACACATTAGAAACTGATGATTATATGAAATTAAATAAATTACATACTTTGTTTATACGGCTGGGTGACTTACAGACTAGCAGTATTCTTTCGCCAAACGAAACAGCAGATGAAATCTTCTATAGAAATCTTGAAGTTGAACAAGCAATAAATGAAGCTATTAAAACGCTTACCTGGAAACATATAGGCATGAACGATAGAAACCACTTTAATAATAGGTTAAATTTCGCTAATGCGGTATTAACTTACCTGGAAACCTCTGTAGATCCCTCTTTTAAATCTGAACAGGTCCAAAAACTTGAAAAAGATCTAAAAGAAAAAGTAGACTTGTACAAAAAAATGACAATTCAATTTAAAAGTTTTGACTTTAAAAACATTTCAGACCAGATCTTACCGAATGCCAAGCATGTGTTTCTTGAGAAGATAATTGTGTTATTAAATCAAGCACAATATAACAATATGTTAGATTTTAATAAAATGGCTATATTAATAGGCTCTTTAAATTATCTGGATAAAGAACTACCTGAAAAAAGTGCTTCTTACAAAGACATGGTTCGTAAAATGAGAGAAGAAATTTTAGTTGCTATGGATGTTACGACAAGTAATTCTTATGTCTTCTATAGAAAACTTGAAAAAGGCGGCGAAAACGCACTGCAACAATTTATCGCCAAAAATGCAGCAGAATTTAAGGCAATACCCATCGCGCAAAAATTGACTGCGTCAGAACCAACACCTGCAAAAACAATGCTTTATCAAAAAGCAGGCGCAAAAAAACAGCCTAAAAACGAACATCCCGTCTTACAAAATAGTCACAGAAAACTGCCTAAAAATAAGCCCGATCGTGCAGATGGTGCTTAATCAGGCAGCAGAGTCCCCTGCCTCGACTTCTTTCATACTCAATCGCACACGTCCTTGACGATCGATTTCCAGCACTTTGACCTTAACGGTTTGGCCTTCTTGCAGTACTTCATCCACCGTTGCAATACGATGATCTGTAATCTGAGAAATATGAACCAATCCATCTTTACCTGGTAAGAAATTAACAAAAGCACCAAATTCGGTAATACGCACCACTTTACCTTCGTAAATTTTACCCACTTCTGCTTCTGCAGTAATAAGATCAATTCTACGTCGTACTTCCGCTGCAGCTGCTTTATCAGCAGAAGCAATATGAATGGTGCCATCGTCATCGATATCAACCGTCGCTTCCATATCTTCCGTTAAAGAACGAATAGTCGCTCCGCCCTTGCCAATGACATCGCGGATTTTTTCAGGGTTAATTTGGAAGCTGATAATTTGTGGTGCAAAAGAAGACATTTCTACACGAGGCGCATTAATTGCCTGATTCATGACACCTAAGATATGCATGCGACCTTCTTTGGCTTGATCAAGCGCAATACGCATGATTTCTTCGGTAATGCCGTCGATTTTGATATCCATTTGTAGGGCGGTAACCCCTTTGTCGGTTCCGGCCACTTTAAAGTCCATATCGCCTAGGTGATCTTCGTCACCCAAAATATCGGTAATGACTTGGAATTTATCGTTCTCTTTAATTAATCCCATCGCAATACCGGCAACGGCAGATTTAATAGGTACGCCAGCATCCATTAATGCAAGACTGGCACCGCAAACGGTTGCCATTGAGCTTGAGCCATTGGATTCTGTAATTTCAGATACAACGCGTAATACATAGGGGAAATCCGCATCTTTAGGTAATACTGCCCGTATTGCACGTTTGGCTAACATGCCATGCCCAATTTCACGTCGTTTAGGGCTGCCAACCATACCCACTTCACCTACGGAGTAAGGCGGGAAATTGTAGTGCAGCATGAAAGCATCTTTGTATTCGCCTAATGGGCTGTCGATGAGCTGTGCATCGCGACCTGTACCCAGTGTAACCACCACAATTGCTTGCGTCTCGCCGCGGGTAAATAAAGCAGAACCATGTGCACGTGGCAACCAGCCTGGCTGAATAGAAATGGGTCGAACTGTTTTGGTATCTCGTCCATCAATACGTGGTTTATTATCCAAAATACGGCCACGTACAATAGCGCGATCGAGATTCTCTAGAATTCCAGAGATTTCTGTTTTTAGTTCAGGCGTTGCTGCAGCTTCAGAATGATTATCTATCAGCGTTGTTTTAATAGACTTTAAGGTTTGATATCGGGTTTGTTTATCTTGAATTTGATAGGCTTCTGTTAAGGCTGTAACAGAAGCGGCTTTAATTTCTTCTGCTAATGCCAAATTCTCTTCGGCAGGTTTCCAGTCCCAAGCAGGTTTACCAATCTTTTTAGCCATAGATTGAATCAATTCTATAACAGGCTGAAATTGCTGGTGACCAAACATAACAGCACCTAACATAACGGATTCTGATAATTCGTGTGCTTCAGATTCGACCATTAATACAGAATGCGATGTACCTGCAACAACCAGTTCTAATTCGGATGATTGCATTTGTTTTTGCGTAGGATTTAAAAGATATTTGCCATCCACGTATCCAACACGTGCAGCACCCATGGGACCATTAAAGGGAACGCCAGAAAATGCCAATGCAGCAGATGCGCCAATCATGGCGGGAATATCGGATTCGATTTCGGGATTTAAAGCCAGAACCTTTGCAACAATTTGAAGTTCGTTACCAAAACCTTTGGGAAATAAGGGACGAATGGGTCTGTCGATTAAGCGAGAAATAAGGGTTTCGCGTTCGCTGGGGCGCCCTTCGCGTTTAAAGAATCCACCAGGGATCTTACCGGCCGCATAACTGGGTTCTTGATAATCGACTCTGAGCGGTAAACCATTTTGTCCTGGTTTTGCTTCGGGTAAAGCAACAAAAGTGACCAAAACGACTGTATCATGTAAGTGGACCTGTACAGCAGCCGTTGCTTGACGCGCAACATCACCGGTTTTGATTGTTAATGTGTGATTACCAAACTGAATGCTCTCTTCCACGCTCTATCCTTACGAGAAATACTGAAATAAAAAAATTAAATTTTGCAAACGTGCAATTAACCGCGAAGACTTAAGTCTTGAACTATTTTGGTATAAAGCGTTGTGTTAACGCCTTTCAAATAGCTCATCAATTTACGACGACGATTAACCATTGAAATTAATCCACGACGTGAATGAAAATCTTTTTTATGGTTTTTTAAATGTTCGGTTAACTCGGTAATACGTGCGGTTAACAAAGCAATTTGGACTTCTGGGGATCCTGTATCGGCAGGTGCCCGTCCAAATCGTTCAATAATGGCGCTTTTTGCGTTAGTGCTTGCTGACATCGACTGTTCTCCTAAAATCGGGCGGACACAGCGGTTCGCCCCTACATATAAACGGAATATAGTTTACCCTATCTATTGCTATAAAGAAACCACTGTACTCTCTACAGGCAAAAGATATTCGTCTAACTTATCCATACCTTCTTGCGCTAAAATATGTTCCAAAATCTCAACAGAAAGCATTTGATCTGCCGTATAGGGGCCCGATCCTAAACGCCTTAATTCCACAACATGTGCTCCACACCCTAATGCTTCACCTATATCCTCAACCAGGGTTCTAACGTACGTGCCTTTGCTCGCACGTATATCTAAACGCATGATATTACCCGTTAATGCTAAAAGCATTAAATTTTTAATGGTAATTTCTCGGGCTTGGCGTTCAATGGTTATTCCTTGGCGTGCCAGTTTATATAGGGGCTGACCTTGGTGTTTCAGTGCTGAAAACATGGATGGGACCTGCGAAATGGGCCCTCTAAAGCGATCCAAAACTTTTTCGAGATCAGCGATGCTTAAGTCGGGAACCGGGCACTCGGCAATCATATTACCTTCTGCATCGCCTGTATCTGTTTTAATGCCTAAACGTGCAGTGGTTTGATAATGCTTATCTGCTTCGAGTAATACATGAGAAGACTTTGTCGCTTTGCCAAAACAAATAGGCAAAAGTCCTGTGGCAAGTGGATCTAAACTACCGGTATGACCTGCTTTTTTAGCTTTAAATAAACGTTTGGCGATTTGGAGGGCTGTGTTGGAGGAAATGCCCTTGGGTTTATCTAACAGCAAAATGCCGTGAATATCTCGCTTATTTACCTTATGCATCACTTGCACTGGCCACTAACTCCAACAGTTGAGTGATACGATTCCCACGAATAATTGTATCATCAAAGATAAAATGCACATTTGGCACAATGCGAAGCTGTATGGCTTTGGCGATTTGTGCTCTAAAAAAACCAGCAGCTTTATTTAAAACTTTAAGGGTCTCGGAAACTTTTTCGTCTTCTAGAACGGATATATAGATTTTGGCATATCTTAAATCGGGTGTCATCTCGACATTTAAAATGGTAATCATCCCAACGCGTGGATCTTTAAATTCCGATCGAATAACACGCGCCAGACATTGATGCACAGCATCGGCAACGCGTTGTGAGCGACTAAAACTTTTAGGCATCGTTAGCTGCTCGTTCTAGCAACTTCGACTGTTTCGAATACTTCAATGTTATCACCTTCTTTCACATCATTATAATTTTTAACGCCTATACCACATTCAGTACCACTGCGCACTTCAGAGACATCCTCTTTAAAACGACGTAACGATTCCAATTCGCCTTCATAAATAACAATGTTATTTCTAAGGACACGTATAGGACGACCTCGCTTAACGATGCCTTCTATTACCATACAACCCGCAATCGCGCCCAATTTAGCAGAACGAAATACACTGCGAACTTCGGCTAAGCCTAAAATATTTTCTTTAAATTGTGGGCCTAATAATCCATTAATCGCTCGTTTAATATTATCGACGATATCGTAAATGATGCCACTATAATAAACATCGATCCCTTCTTTTTCCATGAGTCGCCGCGCAGACACATCAGCACGCACGTTAAATCCAATTAAAACAGCTTTGGATGCCATGGCTAAAGAGACATCGGATTCATTAATACCACCAACCCCAGATGCAATAATTTTAATTTTAACTTCATCCGTCGATAGACCTTCTAATGCTTCCATTAAAGCTTCTGCAGAACCATGAACATCGGATTTTAAAACAATATTTAAAATCTTCGAATCGCCTTGCTTCATGCGATCGAAAAATCCTTCGAGTTTTGTAGATTGTTGTCTTAACATACGCGCTTCGCGTTGTTTAATTTGTCTGAAGGTCGCAACTTCTTTGGCTTTTCGCTCATCAGCAACCACTATAAACGTATCACCCGCTTGTGGCGTACCCGATAAACCTAAGACTTCAACAGGCATGGCAGGACCAATAGACGTGATTTGTTCACCGACTTCGTTAGCCATTGCACGAATACGACCATACTCTGAGCCCGCTAGCAAAATATCACCGCGTTTTAATGTGCCTGCTTGTACGAGTAAAGAGGCAATAGGACCTCGACCTTTGTCTAAACGCGCTTCTAATACAACACCGGTTGCGTTACCTGTAACAGGGGCTTTTAATTCCAGCATTTCGGCTTGTAAA
>JBGAIP010000036.1:0-8100 GCA_044225395.1 Gammaproteobacteria bacterium | reverse complement strand
AAGAACACAGCAGCGTGACTTGCTGTTCGCGGAACTTAACTTAGGAACACATCAACGTATTGTAGCGAAAAAATAGCTTTCTTTGCAGTTGTTGATGATTTACTACGGCATCCAGGAGATAAGCCATCGATTGGCTTGTTTTAAGGTTTAAAATTATCTTTGAGTTTTTTTAAAGTTTCTAATGCGTTTAAAGCATTTGTGTTATTCGGATTTTGATGAATAATTTGTTTTAAATCGTTTTCTGCGATATCCCATTGTTCAAGGTTTGTGGCAGTAATGGCGCGCATTAATAATACATCTTCATCATTAGGTAATTTTGCGAGTATATCATTGGCTAATTGTAAGGCTTCTTCAGAGTCTTTATTTGCATTTAGTAATTCAATCTCGGTTAATAATAATTGCTTTTGTTCCTCGAAAGTTATTGGTGTACTGTTATGAAGCAGTGTGATTGCTTCTTGATAAGACTGAGTTTTTTTTAGCAGTGTAACCGCGCGAAGTACAGCTGGAATTTGATAGGGTCCTTTGTCTACATTAGAATATCGTTCTATCGCTGCAGCATGATTGCCTTGAAGCTCTTCAGTTTCGCCCAAAAGATACTCAGCACCATCGACAGCGTTGGAGAAAGTTTGTGCTTTTTTTAAAGCTTTAATCGCTGCATTTAAGTCTTTCTCTTTTAAGTGGATATCGGCTAAAATTAACAGTGCTGATCCACCATATTTAGCGTCGTTAGTCAGTTTTTGTAATTCAGCTTTGGCTTCTTCTGTTTTATCTGTGTCGAGTAGTGCGCTAGCGTAAAAAAAGCGCAGTTCATTATCGTTTGGAAATTTATCCAGTTGTTTTTTAATATAACTGATAGCAGGGGCATCGGCATTTTTTTGGTGGCGAATTAATCGTGCCTTAAGTTGTATGGCGCGCGTTAAATCTGGTTTTTGTGTTAATGCTGAATCTATCCAGTGTGTTGCACTTTTAATATCTCGTTGTTCTATGGCACTTTCTGCTGCAATCAGTTGTGCGTAAGGATCGGTAGGCCTTGCTTCTGCAATAATATTTAAAGCCTCTTTTAGATTTTTTGCGCTGTTATCCGAAAGGCGGCTTTGAACTTCCATGATAGAATTGTCAGTTTGCAGGGGATCCAGTTCTATAATTTTTGTCAAATAAGGCAAAGTTTTTTCTATAGATTCTCCAATCAAGAGAGTCATTGTCACTAATTGAGCCTGTAAATTAAGTGGATCTTCTTTAGCCCAACGTTCTGCGCTAAATAATGCCTCATTTGGGGCTTCTAGTGAAATAGCTAATGAAGCAGAAGCTTCTGCAACAGCAGGATGACTAGGCTATTTTGTTTTGCAGATGCTTCTGTTCTGTCATCTTCGGCATATATCGTTTGATATGCGCCCATCGTCAAAATAAAAATTAGTAGATATACTGTATTTTTAATAATGGTTGCAAGTATATACATGTTTCATCCAAATTTGTTCTCTAAATAACACATCGGCTCAGGGGAAGCAAAGCTAAAGGATTTTGAGTAAATGGCTTTAAAGGTAGTGGGCGTTAATTTTCAAACTGCGACTATTGATATACGAGAGCGCATAGCCTTTGATATTCAGGCATCAATAGAGGCTGGGCGTTGGCTGGTTGCTGAGGGCATTGTGAGAGAAGCCTTGGTGGTTTCAACCTGTAATAGAACTGAGGTATACTACGAGGGGGAGACCTATTTAGATCCACTTAATATTCTTATGGGTCAATTAGGTTTACCCGTTGAAAAAATTCAAGCCTTTAGCTATCAATATGCCGATTTAGGAGCGATAGTCCACTTAATGCGTGTGGCGACGGGTTTAGATTCAATGATAGTCGGTGAGGCGGAAATTTTAGGGCAATTAAAAAAGGCTTATACTGCTGCAGCGAATGCCGGTACCGTGGGGAAGTATTTAGGACGTTTGTTTCAAACAACTTTTGCGGTTGCGAAAGAGGTTAGAACAGAAACAGGTGTGGGTGTTAATCCCGTTTCTGTTGCTTATGTTGCTGCTAGACTCTCGCAACATATTTTTTCAGATTTAGCGAAAGTTTCTGTATTGTTGGTAGGTGCCGGCGAACTTATTCGGCGGATTGCACAACACCTAACAGCGATGGGTGTGCAAAAAATGCGGGTCGCAAACCGTACCGAAGCTAATGCCGCGCGTTTGGCTGTTCAATTGAA
The DNA here is from genome assembly GCA_044225395.1 of Gammaproteobacteria bacterium. Classification (GTDB taxonomy): domain Bacteria; phylum Pseudomonadota; class Gammaproteobacteria; order UBA6186; family Azoamicaceae; genus CADEGZ01. The sequence goes on along the minus strand of JBGAIP010000036.1, from coordinate 5,906 downwards.
TGCAGGTTATATTGCTTTAGAACAAATCAGAGATTATTTATTTGAAGCTGACATTGTTATTACGGGATGTGCTGCTGAATTGCCGATAATCGGTAAAGGTATGGTTGAATTTTCGCTTCGTCAGCGAAAACGAAAACCTATATTTATGGTAGATTTAGGGGTTCCGCGAAATGTGGAATTTGAAGTGACTGAACTAGAAGATGTGTATTTATATTGTATTGATGATTTACAAAAAATGGTAGAAGAAAATAAGCGCTCTCGCAAAGATGCGGCAGAGTCAGCAGAAATAATGATACAAATGGCAGCAGTTCAATTTATGGATTGGTTACACGCGCAAGAATCTTTTAAGACACTGTGCGTTTTTCGAGAAAAATTTGAACAGATCCGAGATCGTTTGTGTCAAGATGCTTTACGTAAGTTGCATATAGGAGAATCGCCCGATCAGGTTGTTAAACGTTTAGCCAGCGATTTAACCAGTCGTTTTTTACACGAGCCAACGCGACGTTTGCGAGAAGCGGGCTTGGCGCGTGAAGAAGCTTTATTAACATTAACCCGAGATTTATTTGAGTTAAACTGTGAAACCCTCTATACAAAATAAGTTAGAATCTTTAATCGAACGCCATGAAGAGCTCAGTAATTTATTGAGTTCGCCTGAGGTTATTCAAGACCAAATGCGTTTTCGCGCGTTGTCTAAAGAATATGCAGAATTAGAACCATTGGTGTCTGCCTTTAGAATATATCAAGAATCAAAGCAAAATGTAGAATCAACGATAGAGATGCTAAAAGATCCGGATCCCGATATTCGGTCAATGGCACAAGACGAATTAAAAGAATCAAAACTCAAAGTAGAACTTCAAGAAGAAAATTTATATAAGCTTTTGTTGCCCAAAGATCCGAATGATCATCGCAATATTTTTCTAGAAATTCGTGCAGGAACAGGCGGTGATGAAGCGGCATTATTTGCAGGCGACTTGTTTAGAATGTATACCCGTTTTGCAGAAAGCCAAGGATGGGGTACAGAAATTTTAAACGAAAGTTTTGGCGAGCATGGGGGCTACAAAGAAGTTATCGTACGCATTAGTGGTAAAAATGTTTATGCAAAACTAAAGTTTGAGTCGGGTGCGCATCGTGTACAGCGTGTGCCTGCTACAGAATCTCAGGGACGTGTGCATACATCGGCTTGTACAGTTGCCATTTTGCCCGAGGTAGAAGCGATCGATTCTTTTGATATAGATCCCAGTCAATTGCGTATCGATACGTATCGTGCGTCTGGTGCAGGTGGGCAGCATGTTAATCGAACAGATTCTGCTGTTCGTATTACGCATTTGCCGACGGGAACCGTTGTGGAGTGTCAAGATGAACGTTCTCAGCATAAAAATAAAGCGCGCGCCATGAGCGTATTGCAATCAAAATTATTAGTAGCTGAACAAACGAAACAACGTTTAGAACAAGCGGAAACGCGTCGAAATTTAGTAGGCAGTGGCGATCGTTCAGAACGGATCCGCACTTACAATTTTCCGCAGGGCCGATTAACGGACCATCGCATTAATTTAACGCTTTATCAGTTGCCAAGTATTATGGAAGGAAATTTATCACCCGTGATAGATCCGTTAATTCACGAATATCAGGCTGATCAGTTGTCGAATTTGAGTGATGAAGGAAATTAGAACCCTTGCAGCGCTGCATGGAATAACCAGCCTAGAAGTCGAACTTTTGTTAGCGCATGTCTTAGGTATCTCTCGGACTGCGTTACAGACATGGCCTGAGAAACTGCTCTCGGAACTTTCAGAAGAACAAAAAGAAACCCTTTACACGCTTATCTTGCGTCGAAGCGCTGGCGAACCTTTAGCCTATCTTACAGGCACCAAAGAATTTTGGTCTTTACCACTAATAGTATCTAAGGATGTTTTAATTCCCCGTCCTGAAACAGAATGCTTGGTAGAACTTGTTTTGTGTAAGGTCAATTTACATCATAAAAAAATTCGTGTTTTAGATTTAGGCACAGGTAGCGGTGCGATTGCATTGGCATTAGCAGTTGAACGTCCAGAGTGGCAGATCGTAGGTGTTGATAGGTCAATAGAGGCTTTGGAAATTGCTAGATTGAATGCTAAAAATTTAACGATTAGCAATGTTGAATGGATACAAAGCGATTGGTTTTCACATTTTGTGTTAGGTGAGAATGTATTTGATTTGATTGTTGGTAACCCACCTTATATCGATCCAAATGATAATCATCTACAAGGTGATATTCGTTTTGAGCCCAAAGCAGCCTTGGTATCTTTACCTGATGGGTTGCAAGATTTGCAAAAAATTATTCATAAAGCACCCGATTATTTAGTGTCAAAAGGTTGGCTATTTTTAGAGCATGGGTTTGATCAAGGCACATTTGTTAAAAAAGCTATGGAATTAGCGGGTTTTACGAATATTCAAACACATCCAGATCTTGCAAAGTTGGATAGGATCACCCTTGGTCAGATGCCGTAAAATAATCAAAAAAAATATCAATATTAATTTAAGTTCTTAGTTTTCATGCCGACAAGAGTGACATAGCGCTATGATATTGATCGTAAATCGTAAATGGATTGGTGCTTGACAGGAAGTCTAAAAGATTTTAGATTGTGTGGTCAATGGATAACAGATGGATGTTTGTTAGTTAATTTAAGAGGAATAACATGAGGCACATAGCAAAAAGTTTAATAGTTGCGGCCGCTGCAGTCGTTGCAAGTGGTGTTGCAAGTGCGGAAATAGATATGTTTCCTTACCTCGGTGTCGATTATACCCAAACCTATATGCGTGCAAGGAATAGCTGGAATCTTATTTATCCGAGAGATTATCCGGGTGCATCATTTTATGTCGGAACCAGATTTCATGAAAATTTTGGTGTTGAGTTAGGTTACGATTGGTCTGCTCGCAGAACAAAGAATTTTGCTCTACCCAGTGGCACATCGTTTTTTGGCGGTGTCATTGGGCCTAATGGATTAGCAGGTAAAACAAAGGTTAGTCGTACTGGTGGCTATTTAGATATTTTAGGCACAGTGCCAGTGGCAGAGTGTATTGAGTTGTTAGGAACTGTAGGTTTTGGTTGGGTTCAACCCAAGGTAGAGACTTCTTTTAGTAGCGAAGTCGCCGGTGCGACGACAACGAGTTCAGCCATTGCTTCGACATCCGCTAAGGGGCGAGGGGTATTTCGCTTGGGTATTGGTGGCATTTTCATGGTTACAGAGATGGTTGGTGTGCGAGCCAAAATTAATTGGGCAAGTACTTCTACCATACGTCTTAAAGGAAATGCGGCTTTTAATGCTTTAGGCTACGATGCAAAAGGTTTCAAAGGTACTACCGCATTACTGGCGGGCGTTTTTGTTAGATTTTAAGGATATCTAAATGATGTTTGTTAATAAAAAGCATTTACTTATCATCAGCACCTTGCTCGCTGCGAGTGGTGCGAATGCAGATATGTTGGGTGAACTAAGTCCCTATCTGGGTGCAGATTATTATCAAACTTGGATGCGTGGGCAAAATGATTGGAAAAAGATATTTCCAAGATCCTATCGTGGTGCGACTGTTTATGTAGGCACAAAATTTTGTAATGACTTAGGTGTGGAATTCGGGTACGACATGTCCACACGAACCAAAAAAGACTGGGCTTTGTCAGGAGGTTCATCTTTTTTTAATGGTTCTGTCGGTGCAACAGGACTTTCTGGTACAACTAAAGCAACTCGAACGGGTGTCCATTTAGATTTATTGGGCTTTTTGCCGGTGGCAGACTGTTTCGATTTGTTCGGATCAGTGGGTTTAGGCTGGGTTCAAAACAAAATTGATATTACTCTGAGTACGGCTTCGGGCGGTAATCAAAGCTCAGCTTTGGCTTCTGTTTCCGGAAAAGGGCGCAGCGTGTTACGCGCAGGCGTCGGTGGAAGCTATATGATGAATGAGATGGTTGGTCTTAGGGCCAAGTTAGGCTGGGAATCAACTTCCCGACTACGCATCAAAGGAAATCAAGCTTTTACAAACTTGGGTTATCAATCAAAGGGCTGGAAGGATACGACTGCATTGTCGATTGGTGCTTTCGTGAAATTTTAGACCTGGGTGTTGAATGTTGAAGCTTCTTAATAACGTTATGTGAGGGGAATAGAAATGAAACAAGTAGCAAAAAGTCTAGTTGTTGTAGGCGCCATGTTGGCCGCTGGCAGCGCTATTGCAGATATGGACATGGATTTCAAACCGTTTATCGGGGTTGATTATCTACAAGCTTGGATGGAAGGCAAAGGTGTTATTAACAATACCAATGTTAATGTAAAAGATGCTTTTAAAAAGTCTTTCCCAGGCGCAACAGTCTATGTCGGTAGCAAGTTTACAGAAAACTTCGGTATCGAATTAGGTGCTGATTGGTCTACTGCTAAAACAAAATCAGTTGCAGGCAACACCAATGTTACTGGCAACACGTTTACTTACACGAATAAAGCACGACGTGAAGGCTTCCATGCAGATTTAGTTGGTTTCTTACCAATAGATTGCTGGGAATTATTCGGATCGTTGGGTTATGGTTCGGTTAAAATGAAATTGTCTAACCAGGCTGTTACTTCAACTGGAACAGCAGCACAACAAGCAGCATTCAATGGACAGTTCCCACTTTCTACCAAAAGAAAAGGGGTATTCAGAGTGGGTGTTGGCGCAAGCTACATGTTTACAGACATGTTTGGCGTTCGTGCTAAGTTAGGCTGGGAAGGTACAGAAGCACTTCGGTTGCAATACGCAAATGGCGTGGCTAATAGTAAAGCCTTCAAAAATTCAACAACTTTAGCAGCAGGTGTATTCGTACGCTGGTAAGTCGTTGTTTCTTGAATGTCTGAAATAAAGGACCTGGCTTGGAAACAAGCCAGGTTTTTTTTATGCTAAACTGTTAAAAGTATTTATTTTTTAAAGGCATTCAAGGATGAAGCAATTTCAATTTATATTTTTGTTAATTACCTCACTTTTTTCTGCTCTCTGCTATGCAGACGCGAATAATTATGATACCTACATGGGTGTCAACTTTAAGCAAAATTGGATAAAGCCACGCAGTAACGGTTGGCAAAACCTTTTTGTAAAAGAAGAACCGGGTTTTAATGTGTATTTTGGCTGGCGTTTTCATCCGAATTTTGGGGCAGAGTTGGGCTATGAATGGACAGATGACAAACCCAAAAATTTTCTATTACAAAATGGCAATTCATTGTTGGGCATCTTAAATAATTCAGGTGCACCGGTTACATTTACCAGCAAAGTACGTTTTAAAACAGGCGCTTTAGATCTTAACGCTTTTATTCCATTATGTGCATTGCCATTAGGCGAAGACGTTATTCCTGAAGGGATTGTTTCTTTAGGTGTTGCCGGCATGAAGCCGAGCATAAAGATTTTTACAGATGCATCTACGCCTGCAACCACAGCCTTTAGTAATCAATTTACGGGTATTGATGGCAGAAGTAAGGCTGTTTTCCGTGTAGGTTTGGGTGTACAAGCTTTGGTTATCGAAAGCTTTGGTGTACGCGTATTATGGCGTTATGAAAGCACCTCGGTTTTACGTGCTAGAAACAGTGTTGTAACAACGAATCCTGCGACGCGCGCAATTTTTAAAGATGCGAGTACGTTGGCGTTGGGGTTGTTCTTTAAGTTTTAAGGTGGACAAGGGGTCATAGACCTATCATATCATTACCCGCAAGTTGGCCAATAGGCAAGGGCGGACACGGCGGTCCGCCCCTACAGATTTTCGAATTCATGAACATGTTTTTATAATTAGTCTTCCCTGAAAAACCCAATTCAAGCGAGCGCATAAACGGGCTCATTTTCAGATTTTAAAAGCCGTAAAATCTTTCGTAAATTAAAACCACACCCTGCTAAAACAGCATTGATTTTATCTCCTGTTTCTCCTA
>JBGAIP010000008.1:0-78392 GCA_044225395.1 Gammaproteobacteria bacterium | reverse complement strand
CGGATGAATCCAATCGCGTCAATATGAAAGAAACCTTACGTGAAGGTCGCGAAATTCTAATTCAAATCGACAAAGAAGAACGTGGTACCAAAGGTGCTGCACTCACAACCTTTATCAGTTTGGCAGGTTGCTATCTCGTATTAATGCCTAACAATCCACGCGCTGGCGGTATCTCTCGCCGTATAGAAGGTGAAGAACGCGCTGATCTCAGAGAAGCTTTTAGTGCCCTTCCACTCCCTGAAGAGATGGGTCTTATTATCCGTACAGCGGGTGTAGGCCGAAATGCGGAAGAGTTAAAATGGGATCTCGAGGTTTTATTAAGTCAATGGGCTGCCATTAAACAAGCAGCGGACAGCAGTCCTGCCCCTTGCCTCATTTACCAAGAAAGCAACGTTGTACTTCGTGCCATTCGCGACTATCTTCGACCTGAAATCGAAGAAGTTCTCATTGATCACCGCACCGTCTACGAAAGTGTACTCGAGCATATTAAAACTGTCCGACCCGACTTTTTGAATAAGATTAAGTTATACCAAGATCAAATTCCTTTATTTAATCGCTATCAAATTGAAAGCCAAATTGAATCTGCCTTTAGGCGGACGGTTCAATTGCCCTCCGGTGGCGCTTTAGTGATTGATCATACAGAGGCCTTGGTTTCTATTGACATTAACTCTGCCAGAGCTACAAAAGGCGGCGATATCGAAGAAACAGCGTACCACACCAACCTAGAAGCCGCCGATGAAATTGCAAGACAGCTTCGTTTGCGCGATTTGGGCGGGCTTATCGTCATTGATTTTATTGATATGATTTCTGCAAATAATCAACGCATGGTCGAAAATAGACTGAGAGAAGCAGTTAGCATGGATCGCGCACGTATTCAAATTGGTCGTATTTCGCGATTTGGATTACTTGAAATGTCGCGCCAAAGACTTCGACCTGTTTTAGGCGAATCCAGCCGTACCACCTGCCCTAGATGCGAAGGACAAGGTACTATTCGCAGTGTAGAAGCTTTAGCATTGATTGTATTGCGTGTCATCGAAGAAGACGCCATTAAAGAAAATACAGGTGAGATTCGAGCAATCTTACCGGTTGATGTCGCCACGTATTTAATGAATGAAAAACGTCAATCGCTGATGAGCATAGAAGAAATGCACAAGATCCGCATCGTGATTTTGCCCAATCAACACATTCACACACCGCATTATGTCGTAGAACGCATTCGTGTTGATGAAGTGCATGCACGTCTTGGCGAACCTGCGAGTTACACACTCGCCGCTAAACCAGAACTGAAAATAGCTGAGATGACATCTGTCACCAGGACTGCCCATGCAGTCCCTGCTGTTAAAGCATTAGTACCTCCCGTGGCTGCGCCATTGCATAAGTCAGAATCACCAGGACTTATCAAACGATTTTGGAGTAGTTTATTTACGACAGAAACAGATACTGCATCAAAAACTAAACCCGCGCGTTCAGAAACACGTGCCCCAATTTCACAAGGTTCGCAACAGCGAACACCCTATCGATCTCAGCAACGCACACAACAGCGATCTGCTCCACGTGCTCCAAAAAGACCGTTGCAACAAGCACAGCAACAAGGTCAACAGCAGGCACAGGCATCGGATTCACGGCGTAGACCTGGATTACAAAGAAGACAAGGACCCATAGATAGATGTCTGGCACCTAGAGAACCGCAACCGATGCTAAAACCTATGGTACCTGTAGCACCAACACCAATGTCACACGTTGTTGAAACGGAAGAAGTCATGCATATGCCGCATATTCCAGAGGTGTTTGTACCGCATGAAACACCAAAGCCAATGATGATTGAGGAAATTGAGAAAATCGCACAATCCGAGATTTCTGAACAAGAAAAACCGGTTGAACAAATACCATCCCAACAACAGCCACAAACGCAAACCAGTGGAACCCAAGGTGGTAATCGCCATCATGGTGGACATCGACGTGGTGGTAAGCGGCGTCTACGATCTCATGGCGGCCAACGACGCCAACACGGTCATCAACCCTCTGCTGTAACGGTTATTGTGGAACCAGCGCCAGCTACTCCGTCCACTGAGACGCATCATCACACGGAAGAAAATCATTAACTAAGCCCTCATCCGCCCTTCGGGCACCTTATCCCAAATAAATTTGGGATAAGGAAATACCATAATCATAAACTATTGACTTCATCGGTCGTCATTTCACGCGCATCTCTTTCTAGCATAATGGGGATCTCGTGACGTATGGGGTACGCCAAACGATCGAATTTGCAGATTAATTCATTGCGAATTTTTTGGTAAATTAAAGGCCCTTTGCAAATCGGACACACTAAAATATCCAATAATTTTTTATCCATAATACTGCCCTTCCAATAAAGTTAATAATTTAGTATCAAACACAGGATCTACATTTGCACGAATAGGCAAAACCCAATGTCGCATATCCACAAATTTTGTGCATTTTACCACGTCTTTCTCTGTCATAATAACCGGAAATTCATCTCTAAAATAAATATCACGTGGTAAAAAACGATAGTGATCAGGAAATGTGTGTTTAATAATATTTAATCCGAAAGAGGCCAATAAACTAAAAAAACGCTCTGGATTACCGATGCCTGCAATGGCATGCACTTTTTGACCGTACAATGCGGTTAATGTCTGATAACGGCCTTTTTGAAACGCATTATAAAGCTCATTAGCGGTGTATCCCATCTGATACGTATTTGTCGTTTTTTGTTTTTGTAAAGCAGAATCATAAAACTTACCCGTATTGTGAATAATCAAATCTACTTCTGCTAATCGCTTTTCAGATTCACGCAAAGGACCCGCGGGTAAACAAAAGCCATTACCCAATAGCCGCTCGGCGTCTACAACCGCAATTTCAATTTGTCTGTCTAATGCATAATGTTGTAAACCATCATCCGAAATAACAACATCAACGGGAAAGTTTAATACCTGCTTTAAGGCTGCCACGCGGTTTTTACCAACTACAACAGGACAATCTAAACGTTTGGCTAAAAGCATCGCTTCATCGCCCACTAATTTAGGATCAGATTTAGCATTAACCAATGTAGGCTTACGATGAGAACCTTTATAACCCCGGCTAATAATACCTGGCTGCCACCCTTGTTCTATTAGATATTCAGCAATATGTATCACCAATGGAGTTTTTCCAGTACCTCCAACCGTAATATTGCCGACGACAATAACAGGCACAGCAGTTAATTTTTTTTTAAGAAAACGCAGTAGCTGATAGCACTGTCGACGTATTTTTGCTACCCCGCTATAAACCCAAGAGAGTGGTACTAAAAGCCATACAAGCACTGAAAGTATTCGACTTTTATTTTTATTATACCAAAGCGTATTAACCATTCGTCGCTTCCGCCAACTCCGTAAACTGAGCACGTTGAAGTGCAGCATAACGACCATTCAGTGTTAATAATTCTTGGTGAGTACCAAATTCTACAACAGAGCCTTGTTCTAATACCATGACTCTATCGGCCCGTTCTATGGTGGACAAACGATGAGCAATAACAAAGGTTGTGCGATCTTTCATTAAGGTTTCTAAAGCGGCTTGAATATGTCTTTCAGATTCTGTATCTAATGCAGAAGTAGCTTCATCTAAAATTAAAATAGGCGCATTCTTTAAAATAGCACGAGCAATGGCAAGTCGTTGTCTTTGGCCACCCGACAATCGAACGCCATTTTCCCCAATCTCGGTGTCAAACCCACTGGGTAAACGCTTAATAAATTCTAATGCATGTGCTAAGTCTGCTGCACGCGTAATCTCGGCACGCGATGTGCCACGCATATCGCCATAAGCAATATTGTTTGCAATGGTATCGTTAAATAAAGTAACATTTTGTGTGACTAATGCAAATTGTCTTCGTAAATCTGCTAGATGCAAAGTGCGAATATCGTGTTTATCGATCGTAATGATACCTTCTTGACAATCGTAAAAACGGGCCAATAAAGAAATCAGAGTTGATTTACCACTACCAGAACGCCCTACCAATGCGACTGTTTCGCCAGGTTTTACGGTAAAAGAGATATCTTTTAAAACAAATTCTTGATTCTCAAAATTAGGATAATGAAAAGAAACATTGTGAAAAGCAATTTCGCCCTTCGCACGATCAAGAGTTACTTTTCCAGTATCGGGTTCAGCAGGCTCATCTAATAATGCAAAAATGCTCCGCGCACCCGCTATGCCTCTTTGTAATGTACTGTTGACAACCGCAACTTGTTTAATGGGTCTTAACATACCCAAAATAGCCGTTGCCATTGCAACAAAAGTACCTGCAGACATTGCAGTACCTAAAATGTTACCCGGTTCAAGGGTTGCAAGATATAAGAAACCGACTAAGGCAAAAACGCCAATTAACTGCATACCAGAAACGCTTGAAGCAGCAGTAGAAGTCATTTTCATTTCCTGCGTCCAATTTGCAGCAGTCGCATCTTCGAATCGATAATTTTCGTATTCTTTACCACCAAAAGTGCGTATCACTTTATATCCGCTAATCACTTCGCCTGCTACATGTGTCACACGTCCCATGGTAATTTGAATTTGACCACTGTGTTTACGCATGCGTCTGCTCACTTTATTAATATAAAGTGTTAATATCGGAATCGTAATCAATAAAAGCAATGTGACACGGGCATTCAGTTGAAACATCACAAAAATCAAAGAAAAAGTTGTAAAAACACCGCGAATAGCACTGGTAATGGCTTCACTAATGGCTTCTGCGACCTGATCAGCATCATAATTAATTTTTGACAGTAATTCTCCACTGGTTTTTTGATCGTGAAAAGCCGCAGGCAAACACATTAAATGCGCAACCATTTTTCGGCGAAAATCTCGAACGACACTACGTCCTACCCAGGTCATAAAATAACAAGCAAGATAGTAAGAAGCACCACGTGCAATAAAAAATCCAAAAATAATCGCCGGCATCCAACTAATAAAAACGGCATCTCTGGCAATAAAGCCTTTTTCAATCAGGGGCTTTAATCCATAAGTTATCCAACCATCTGATGTTGCGAGCAGTGCATTTCCGAGTACACCTAAGGCAAAAGCCCACCAATAGGGCAAAGCAGCCTTCAGCAAGCGCTTGTAAACCTGTGTAGATGTTAGATAACCAACAGACATTTTGTAGCCTTTTAGCTTATAAAAAGAGTTCTAGTGTACCGCATTTACCTTATTGCAAGCTATGCCAATAACGCCTATTTTCTGCTCTATACCCCTGAATATCCACTGATTTTTCAGGATTTAAGATCACCGTAATGGCCCCGTCTTTGACAGTATCAAATAATCGAATATTTTCATTTTTATAACGTTCGACGATATCAGGTTTAGGATGACCATATTGATTTAAATAGCCCACAGGAATAATCGCGATTTCTGGATTAACGGCTCGAATAAATTCAAGGGTCGAAGAAGTACGACTGCCATGATGTGGCACCAGCATAATGGTAGAGGGTAACTTTTGAGATAAATCCTGAAGTAATTGATGTTCACTTTTTGCTTCAATATCTGCCGTTAATAAGACACTTTGTGTACCCGTAGTAATTTTTAAAACACAAGAATGATCATTGCGTTTTTTGGTAAATAACTGCGTTGGATGTAACATCTCAAACGTCACACCTTCCCAGTTCCAATGTTGCCCTGCCCTACAAGATAGGGTGTTAAATTCAGGAAATAATTTAGGCTCGCTCGTTATAATGGTTTTTACTTTTAAAGCCTGTAAAATAGAACGTGCTCCACCAGCATGATCATTATCACCATGGCTAATCACTAATGCATCGATATGCTGCCGGTTACGCACGGCTAAAAAAGGCACTACCACTCTATCCCCTGTATCAAAACCCGCATTTAATTTAGGGCCTGTATCAAAAACCAAAACATGATGTTGTGTTTCTACAACGGTTGCGAGCCCCTGCCCTACATCTAATACGGTAATATGCGCTGTATTGGGTTTTATCTCTGCAGGTTTTATGAGAAATAGCGGCAATAAAAAAACAAATCCTATTTTTTTAGCTGGAAATCCCCGTGGTAATAGCAATAATATAATGCCAACGAATGCTAACCATAAAGTCCATGGTTCTACACTGGCATGTGTCCATGTGCTCATTGGCAGTTCGCCTATCCATCGTAAAATTGTCCATAACAAAGCGAGTGATCCGGCTGCTATTTTTAATAAAACCGTCCCTAAAGCCAAGTTAAATATCAAGCATAAAGCACCTAACAAACAAAAGGGCAATACCAAAAATCCTACCCAAGGAATAGCAATAAAGTTCGCCAATGGTGAGGTTAAGGATGTGGTTCCAAAAATTGACAACAATAGCGGCGTTAAGCCTAAAAAAAGCACCCATTGCATACGACCCCATTTCCACCAGAATCCACTCGGATCTAAGCGCCCTTTCATGCCAAATATAATGAATCCTACAGCGCCAAATGAAAGCCAGAAGCCAGGTGCCAATGTCGATAAAGGATCTAATAACAACACAACACCCAGTGCTAAAAAATAGTTTTGCCAAAGAGATCCTTGACGTTTACCTAAAATACTCAGCATAAAAGCCGTAATCATCACAACCGCTCTTTGGGTGGGTATAGAAAATCCTGCTAATAAAGCATAAAAAAATGCGGCGCTTAATCCGCCCAAAGCTGTTAACAAGGCTACTGGTATTTTTAAAAATGGTAGGGGTAATCGTTGCCAAATTTTGAGTATAATCAACATGACAAAACCCGTCACAAAAGCGATATGTAGCCCTGCAATGGCCACTAAATGTACAGTGCCTGTTTCTTTTAGGACTTTCCATTGATCGGCTGAAATGCCCGATTGAACACCGATGACTAATGCATTAATAATACCGGCATAGGCGTTATTTTTAAGTACCCTATTAATATTATCTCTAAACCACATTCTTAAGCGGTCGATAGGATGGCTCAAAAGAGAATCGTTGAGACGCTCATACGTACGTTTATTAACAACCGTTCCCTCAGCAACAATGCGGTGCAAAAACAAATGCCGCTCTGTATCAAAACTACCTGGATTTGCATAACCATGTGGTCTTTTTAATTTAACGGTTAATTGTAATTGCTCACCCACATGCAAGGGGATTGCATTATCCCTTAATCGAAGCTTGACACGTCCCGGATTTGGCCAGAGTGATTTTGGAATAGTCTGTTGAATATTAAAATCAAACCGCATGGTATTATCGCGCGATTCCGGAATGCTATCGACTATCCCAACGACCGTGATTGGTTTTGTTTCGATATCAGACGGAATACTATGGTCTATTATCCATTTGGCATTCAGTAAAACCCATAAAAATCCCACAAAAAATGCAAATACTAATTTGGATTTAAATTTTAAAGAAAGTATTCCCAGTGTAATCACAATCATTAAAACAATACTAATATTAGGCAATTCACTAAAAAAGTGAAGACTAATAATACCTAAAAAGAAACTGATAACGACTGGAATCATTTTTTAAGACAAATGGCCACCATGCAAAATATACGATCTATCCATTTTGGCAGCCAATTCGGGATCGTGTGTCACAATAATTAAACTGGTTTTACGCGTACGATTAAGAGATTGCATGACTTCTAACACCTGCAAGGCATTTTCATCATCTAAATTACCGGTCGGCTCATCGGCCAATACACAATCGGGATTATTCACCAATGCGCGGGCAATGGCGACACGTTGACGTTCCCCGCCTGAAAGTTCACTGGGTCTATGCAATAGTCTGTTTTTTAATCCCACTTGTTTTAATAATTCTTTTGCTCTCCCTTCTGCAATATAAGGCTCTACATTGCCAATTAAGAGCGGCATAGCAACATTTTCGAGCGCTGTAAATTCGGGCAACAAATGGTGCATCTGATAGATAAAACCCATGGTTTGGTTACGGATTTTTTCTAAGCGATGTTCGGGTAAAGTATGCAGATTATGCCCATTCATCCAAATCTCGCCAGCTGTCGGGGAATCTAGCCCCCCTAACATTTGTAATAACGTTGTTTTACCCGAACCCGATCGGCCCATAATGGCAATTTGTTCGCCCGGTTGAACGGCAATAGAAATACCCATCAGTACTTTAATGCGAGTGTTCGCATCTTGATACTCTTTAAAAACCTCTTTACATTCAATAACCGGCGTATTTTTATTCATAACGAAGTGCCTCTGCGGGTTGAATACTGGCTGCACGCCAAGCGGGATATAAAGTGGCGATAAAACACATAAGAAGTGCGACAATCACAATATACACAATATCTATCCTATGAATTTCGGAAGGCAAAAACCCAACCAAATAGACATCTTGATCAACTAATTTAACATTAAATGTTTCTTGAATTTTATCTACCCAGCCCGTTACATTCAGCGCTAAAAATAGGCCTAATAATACCCCAAGCCCTGTACCGATAAGACCAATAATGCCACCCTGCGCAATAAAAATACACATGATATTTCGTCGACTGGCCCCGAGTGTTCTTAAAATCGCAATATCCGATCGCTTATCAGCGACCATCATCACCAAACTAGACACCAGATTAAATGCAGCCACTGCGATAATCAGTAATAAAATAAATGTCATCACAATTTTTTGGATCTGTAATGCCTTAAAAAAACTGCCAAAATCTTGTGTCCAATCGACCACCCAATAATCTTGCTTTAAATCTCTGTAAATGTTTCTGGCAATACTCGGCGCTTCTAGCTCATCTTGTACTTTCAGTTGAATGCCATTGACCGCACCATGCATACGAAACAACTTATCAGCATCTTGTATATCCACAAAAGCCTGTTTGTCATCGTATAAATCACCGATTTTGAAAATACCTACCACCGTAAAGCGTTTAATGCGTGGTAAAATGCCTGCTGGGGTAACAGAAGCTTCAGGCGTAATTAAACTCACTTTGTCACCAACTGTCACACCAAAGTTGTTGGCCAGCGCTTGACCTAAAATAATGTTAAACCCGCCAGGTTTTAGATCTTTAAGTTTGCCTTTGGTTAAATGTTCGCTTAAAGGATAAACATCTTTAATTTGTTTTGCATCGATTCCTCTAATCAAAACGCCCTGTACCCGGCCCGTACTGGAACTCGATAACATACCTTGGTTATAAACATAAGGTGCAGCCCCTATAATTTTGGGGTATTCGCGAAGGCGTTTTTGTAACGATTCCCACTCTAGCAACGGCGCACCTATCTTACCGACCGTAATATGCGGTGTGCCACTTAACATCTGTGCTCGGATCTCGCGGTTAAAGCCGTTCATCACAGATAAAACGGCAATTAAGACTCCGACTCCCAGTGCAATACCTAATACAGACATAAGTGAAATGAATGAGATAAAGTGGTTTTTACGCTTTATATACGTATAACGTAAGCCAATAAACGCATAAAATGGTCTAAACATATAGTTACGAACCTAAGTTGGGTTACAGAACAGGGCCGGCACGGGAACCGACCCCTAACAGTATAACGCTGTCGCAAAAAAAAAGCCTGGGTTATTGCTAACCCAGGCCTTTTCAGAGAAATCAAATATTCCCTTTATTTTGCCCTTGCTCTCCGTGGTGCATGCTGTCTATGCTGTTCAGCCTCAAATGGTAGCTTATGTGCATTTATAAGGGGTGTAGCAACATCCTTAATCTGCTGAGGAAAGTTATGTAACAATGTATTTTCGTTATCTCTCAATACTTCCTGTTTTGGTCTGAGTTGTGCTATAGCAGCTTGTAGTCCAGCTAAACGAGTGCCTAATGTCAACTGTTCAGGGGTATCAGCAGGAATCGTTCGAGACTTTGCCTCTAAAACCTGAACTTCTTGATCACCAGCCGCTATTTTTTTGTCTAAAACCTGTTTTTGAGCATGTATCTCTAATAGTTCTTTTGATTTCGATGAATACCGCTCAAATAAAGCCATTCTGAACTTTAAATTATCTTGCCAATACTGTTGATCGCGTGCTTTCGCTAAAAACTCCTCATTTTCATACGCTGACAGACCCTGACGAAATTCATTTAATAAATCTTGAGCTGCTTTAACATCTTCTTGTGGTGCAGTAGCCTGCATCTCTAATAATGCATTTTCCATTTTTGTTAGCAATTGCGCTTCTTGCTTCCTTAACTCCACATCAGCATCATCAAAAGCACCTTCATTAAACCAATTAGCCGGTGTTTTTTGTGGATTTAATTTTTCACCCAATTCTTTAACAGCTGGCATCAGTTTTGAAAACATGTCTAAAACAAACGCAATTAATTTCCCAAGAAATGCAAACGGTGTGTTTTCCAAAAAATCGCTTATTTTCGAGAAAAATCCTTGGATAGCACCAAATGCAGGATCACTTGCAAATGCTTGTGATTCCGACATAGCAATAGCATCTGCTTCATATTTAAATTTAGCAATAAATTCAGGATTTGTTTGCAATAAATTGTTAACTGTTCTATTAAGATGTTCTTCATCTTCAGGCCGATAGGGTGCACTATGTAATACTTGTTCGCGCCTAAGCGCTTCACGCATTTGCTTTAGCCATTCTTCTCTGCCAAAAAATAATTTGTTAATTTCTTCAGTCAATGCTTTATTTTCTTTTGCAGAAAGCTCTCTACCAAGTCGAGTACGAGCGGCCACACGCCATGCACCTTCGATTTCTTTTCTGGCTTGTGCTTTAAGTTGTTCTTGCACCAGTTTAATTTCTGATTCTACGGTTGGCATCGCCATTTTTCGCTCTCCTTAATCTTTTAAACAAATTGCCTATAGGTCAACTGTTTGTTTTGACTAGTACTTATTAGACCACAAATCAAAAATAAGGTCAACAACTAAATATTAAAAATTTATGTGTAGGTCCCCTATTAATCACAAAGTAGGTAGATTTTTAAAGCTTACCCTCCTTCCCGCCGACACTCTTATACAGAGATAGCTAATCCGGGTGCAACCTATGCATGTGTCAGGAGCCAAAGACCAAGATGAAGAGGGTATTTCCAAAGACCCAACCGATCTCTACCTTAAAGAGATTGGTGTAGCCCCTCTTCTAACCAAAGAAGAAGAGGTTTTTTATGGTCGCTTAGTCAAACAAGGGGATGCCAGTGCGCGTAAGCGAATGATCGAAAGCAACCTCCGACTGGTCGTTAGAATCGCAAGACGCTACCTTAGAAGTGGCATGGCCATTTTGGATCTGATTGAAGAAGGCAATATTGGACTCATGCGAGCTGTTGAAAAATTCGACCCAGACCGTGGATTTCGTTTTTCTACCTATAGCGCTTGGTGGATCCAGCAAACCATAGAACGCGCAGTGATGAGCCAAACGCGTACCATTCGCCTACCTGTTCATATGGTTAAAAGGCTGAATAAATGCTTACGAACTAGCCAAACCCTGTCGAAAAATCAAGACCACGAGCCCACTGTTGAAGAAATCGCCGAGGCTTGGGGTAAAACCACTGAAGAAGTTGAACGCATGCTTCACTTAAATGAACGCGTTATCTCTATTGATACGCCTATCTCAGATGAGATGGGCAAACCATTGCTTGATACTATTAGTAACGAACAAAATGATCCCCTGGATAATCTCAATCGCATTAAATTGCAACAAAATCTCGATAAATGGCTCTCTAGACTCAATATGAAACAAAGGGCTGTGGTCGAACGTCGATTTGGATTAAATGGATTTGATCCGATGACCCTAGATGAGACCGGTATAGAAATAGGCCTGACTCGCGAACGCGTGCGACAACTTCAAGGCGAAGCACTTAAATTACTGCGCATACAAATCGAAAAACAAGGAAATGATTTAGAATCTCTCTTAATCTAAATTTTCGGGTATACTAGAAAAAAACCTAGGAACCCCAAAAATGGCTCTTGAAACATTAGTCTTAATTATTGCTGCCGTTATTTTTATGTGCTTACAATGTGGCTTTTTAGTGTGGTATAGCCAACTAAATACTCGCCAACAGCACGATCTCAAAGAAAATATTATCGATCGCCTTGCAACCCTTACCCAAACACTGGAACAACGCTTAAACGAAAATCTCTTAAAACAAGCCAAAGAATCCGCTGACATTCAAAACATGGTGCAAACGCAATTAAAAGAAATCAGCCAACATGTCGAAAAACGTTTAAGTGATGGATTTGAAAAAACGACTGCTACTTTTACTGATATTGTAAAAAGACTGGCGCTCATTGACGACGCACAAAAGAAACTCTCTGAACTTTCTTCTAGCGTAGTTAGCCTACAAGAAATTTTAGTGGATAAACGATCGCGCGGTGCTTTTGGCGAAATGCAGCTAAAAAACTTAGTCGAAAATATGTTACCTAAAGACAGATGCGCCTTTCAGCATACACTCAGTAACGGCATGCGCGCAGATTGTATTTTGTTCTTACCAGAACCTACGGGTCATATTGTCATCGACTCTAAATTTCCGCTGGAAAATTTCCAACTGATGACAGACTTCGATTCTACTACCCCAGAGCGCAAAAAAGCGCAACAAGATTTTAAAGTGGATATTAAAAAACACATTAATGATATCGCGAGTAAATATATTATTCCAGGTGAGACCACCAATGGTGCTGTTTTGTTTATACCCGCAGAAGCTGTCTTTGCAGAAATTCACGCGCATTTTCCAGATTTGGTAGAATTTGCACACCGATCGAATGTCTGGCTAGCTTCGCCTACGACACTGATGGCCATTTTAACGACGGCAAGAGCGGTTCTTAAAGATTTTGCAACCAAACAACATATTCATATTATCCAAGAACATTTGCGCCATCTATCGGAAGATTTTGGTCGTTTTGAAATGCGTATGGACAATCTGGCCAAACATATAGACCAAGCCCAAAAAGATGTCCAACAAGTGCACACTTCTGCCAAGAAAATAACCTCTCGATTTGTGCAAATCGAAAAGGGGGATTTGCCGCTCACCATAGAATAAGTTGGCGATTTAACCCTAATTGCGCTAAATTTAAATAAGGGTTTAGGGGGAAACCAATGTTTTCTAAGTTTTATAATTGGGTCTTTAATGCTTTTGTTCGGTGGTTAACCACTGATCGCCCCTATGAAGGCATACCACTCTGCGATTTTGAACGTATCCGCTACGAACTTAGACCCTGTGACGTCTTATTAATCGAGGGTCGCAGTCGTGTCAGCGACATCATTCGCGGCATCACCCAAAGTTCGTGGTCACACGCTGCTCTGTATATAGGTCGACTGCACGATATAGAAGATCCCAGAATTCGAAATATACTGTCTACCCACTTTAAAGGATCAGCAGATACTCAACTCTTGATAGAAGGCATTATGGGCGAAGGTACCATTGTCAGTAAATTATCGGCTTATGAACATGATCACATCCGTATTTGCAGACCCAGAGGACTTTCTAGACGCGACGCACAAAATGTTATTTCTTTTGCTATTCAGAAATTAGGCGTAGGTTATGATGTGAGACAAGTCCTCGATTTAGCGCGTTTCTTACTCCCATGGACCATTTTGCCGCGTCGTCTACGATCAAAATTATTTGAGTTAAATGCGGGCGAAAGTACCAAAACAGTTTGCTCTTCGATGTTAGCCGAAGCCTTTGCCAATGTTGAGTTTCCCATTCTACCACTTGTTAAACAACATGCAGAGCAAGGCATAGAGCTAATTGCCCGTAACCCTAAATTATATACGCCTAGAGATTTTGATTATTCTCCCTATTTCGATATTATTAAATATCCTTTTGTGGAATTTGCAGATTACGCCATGTATCGTAAATTACCTTGGAACCGTGAAGGATTAATGAGTCACGATAGTGTGGGTGTACGATCGCTTGGCCCTACCCTTGGAGAAGAAGCAGCTCCTAAGAAAAAAAAGAAAAAAGACGACCCTATTGAATCAGACTAAAGCATCCATGACTTTGCGCACTTCTTGCACACGTGTTGTAGGATTACTAAAATCACCTTTAAAACGAAATTTCTGTGGCCCTTCTAGACTATAAACAGACGGCATTTTTTGAATAAAATGGATGATTTTCCCAGGATTAACGTTAGGATTTTTCACAAACTCAAAACGCCCCCCTTTGGGACCTGCATCTATTTTACAAATACCCAGAGTTTCTGCTTGTAATTTAAGTTCGGCTATTTTAAATAAATGTTGTGTTTGCTCTGGCAACAATCCAAATCTATCTATTAATTCAACCGAGAGATCTTGTAGGGTATCAACATTTTTCGCACTGGCAATGCGTTTATATAACACTAAACGCGTATGCACATCAGGAATATACGCTTCTGTAATTAAAGCAGAAATCTGCAGATCAATATCAATACCCTTTTTAAAAGAAAAATCTGTTTCTATTTCGCCACCTCTTTTTAGAGAGGCAACAGCTTCCTCCAGTAATTCCATATACAATTGAAAACCAATGGATTGAATATTACCACTTTGGGCATCGCCTAATAGCTCCCCTGCCCCGCGGATTTCGAGATCTTGTGTTGCCAATGTAAACCCAGACCCTAGCTCTTCCATAGAAACCAGTGCATCTAATCGTTTAGTGGCATCTGAACTCAGTTTGGCTTTAGGCGGAATTAAACAAAAGGCATACGCTTGATGATGCGAACGGCCTACACGCCCACGTAATTGATGCAATTGTGCTAACCCGAATTTATCTGCCCTATCAATAATAATGGTATTCGCCGTTGGAATATCAATGCCTGTTTCAATAATTGTCGTACAAACCAACACATTAAAACGACGATGGTAAAAATCGGACATAATTTTTTCAAGATCGCGTTCGTGCATTTGTCCGTGTGCAACCGCAATTCTAGCCGTAGGAATTAAGGCTTCGAGTGTACGCGCTTCTCGTGCAATGCTATCGACTGCATTATGTAAAAAATAGACTTGCCCACCGCGATATAGTTCACGTGTAATCGCTTCTGTTATTAAAGCAGAATGCCGTTCTCTCACAAAGGTTTTAACAGATAAACGCCTTGCGGGTGGGGTCGCAATAATCGACAGATCGCGCATACCAGACATGGCCATATTAAGGGTTCTTGGAATAGGTGTTGCAGTCAGCGTTAAAATATCAATTTCAGCGCGCATTGCTTTAAAAGCTTCTTTTTGATTCACCCCAAACCGATGTTCTTCATCAATAATTAATAGCCCTAAAGACTTAAATTTTAATTTGTCTTGTAAAATTTTATGTGTACCAATTAAAATATCCACTTTACCTTCTTCAACACGTTTATAGATACTCTCTTGCTCTTTTCCTGTTCGAAAGCGGGATAATACTTCGACTTTAAACGGAAACTCCGAAAAGCGATCGGTAAAGGTTTGATAATGTTGTTCTGCCAATAAAGTCGTTGGCACCAAAACAGCGACTTGTTTTCCGGCATAAGCTGCTATAAAAGCAGCTCTTAGGGCAACTTCTGTCTTTCCAAAACCCACATCGCCACACACGACTCTGTCCATGGGTTTATCGGAGACTAAATCATTCATGACATCCACAATCGCTTTTTGTTGATCGGGCGTTTCTTCAAAAGGAAATTCTGCACTAAAGGCTTCATAGTGCGCATCGGGCTTTGGAAAAGCAAAGCCTTTTTTTTGCGATCTTTTGGCATAGATTTCTAATAATTCTGCAGCGACATCGCGTGCTTGCAAAATTGCCTTGCGTTTGGCTTTCTGCCATTGATCCGTACCTAGTCTATGCAGTGGCACATGGTCCAAATCGGCACCACTGTAGCGACTAATCACCTGAAGTGCTGCGACGGGCACATACAGTTTGTCGCCACCCGCATATTCTAAAGTTACAAATTCGCCTTCTTGTGTCCCCGAATGGTTTAATTTCGTTAACCCCAAATATCGGCCTATGCCATAATCCACATGTACTACAGGTGCACCGATGGTTAATTCTGCAAGACTTTGTACTTCTCTGTCTAAAATTTGCTGAGGGGCTTTTCGCAAACGCCGCTGCATCACGCGTTGGCCTAAAAGCGCTGTTTCGGTAATGATGGCTATTTTTTCTTCTAAAATAACCCCTTCTTCTAAAGGCGCTATCAACAAATGGGGGCCGGTCCCTGTACTAACTCTAAAATCCGCCCAATCTCTGCACTCTACAGGGCGACAGCCAATATTGGCTAATAACTCTTTTAAGACTTCGCGTCTACCTGCACTTTCTACACAAAATAAAACAGTGCCCTTAAAAGTTTTTAAAAATGCCGCTAAGTTTGCTAAGGGGTTTTCTGCACGCGCTTCAATAGAGAGCAATGGTAACGATTGCACGGAAAGATTTTGTGTGCCCGTTTTTTGATTAATGGTTTCTTTGGATAATTTTATTTTAGAAAAAAGATTGACTTTCTCAAAGACTTCTGTAGGTTGTAAAAAAAGTTTTTTGGGTTCTAAAATGGGTCTTAGGCGATCGTGCGCGTATTGATCATAACGTGATTTCACATGTTCCCAAAAAGAAAGCGCTGGAGTCTGTAAATCTTCAACTTGCACCATTAAGCTATTTTGAGGCAAGTATTCAAACAAATGACTGGTTTTTTCAAAAAAAAATAAAGCGAACATTGGGTAGGGTCGCCTTCAAATTCGGATCTAAAATGCGTTCTAAAAGTACTAATCGCTTCTTCCGTTAAAGGAAATTCACGCGCAGGCAATAATTTAACTTCATCTAGTTTTTCCGACGATCGTTGTGTTTCCACGTCAAATTGACGTATAGAATCAATTTCGTCTCCAAAAAGATCAATCCTAAACGGATGCTCACTACCCATCGGAAATAAATCTAAAATTGATCCCCTAACCGCAAATTCTCCGTGAGCCATCACAGCTGGCACACAATGATACCCAGCATCTATTAGACGTTTTCGGGTAGAGGTTAATTGAAAACTTTGCCCCTTTTTCAACCAAACCGTATTTTGCAATAAATATTCTGGTGGACATAAACGATGCATCAGGGTTGCAATAGGTGCCAGCAATATACCTTTGGTCAGGTTAGGCAAAGTGCACAATGTCGTTAGTCGTTCTGAAATAATATCGTGATGGGGCGAAAAAATATCGTAGGGCAAGGTTTCCCAGTCGGGAAAGGTTAAAACAGGGATATCGAATTGTCTATCGTTCAGAAAAAACTTCAGTTCATCTTCTAATCTGGAAGCAAATTGGGTGTCGGATACCAAGACGACCAAAACCCCAGGGTGTGCAATAGCGATATTTGCCAAACCCAAGCTCATACTGCAGCCTAAAAGGGAACCGTAATTTAAACGTAAATCAACTAAGTTATTTAATAACATGGGGCATATTTTACGGATTCAATGGCTAGCAATATACTGTGTATTTAACCCGTTATTTTTTCTTGGGGTTTGGTTTGGTAGGTTGCACTTTGCCATGCTCTTGCCCGTGTTTTTTTCGAGCATCATGGAATGCCGTTAGTGCAATACGATGTTGTTCAGGTGTTCTCTCAACATTCGACTCTGCTGGCAATGCTTCCGCCTCTTTGGTCTCCTGGGGTTTTAATTTACGTTCGCTTATTTTTTGAATAACTTCTTTTTGGAATTTTTCTAAATTTTCAGCCGCTTTTTCTACTTTGCTTAATTCACCCGGTGGAATACTTACCGTAAATTTAGCTTTAACACCAGCCATTCTTTTCTGATAACCTGCTTTTGACTCTCCAGGCGTTTTCATAAAAATATCTTGCATTTTTACACCAGAATTACCTAAATAAGCTTGGTACGCATTATAAAGAGAGGTTGTTTCCTCTTTTTCTGCCTCTGCATAAATATCGCTCATGGTTTCTATGGTTTTTGCTGTTCTATCCCTTAAAACGCGTATTTGATGTTCAGATTCTACATTGGTTAAACGAAAAAAATCGATAACGTTATCTGCGGTTGCTTTAACTTCCGGATTAGAGGATAAACGACGAATGGCTTTAGCGGTTAATACGGGACCAACTGCCACAGGTACCCAACAGATAAACGAGACAAAAGCAACCACTTTTGAAAACGACAAAATAGCCCTTTCAAATCTCGGCGCTTTTTGCATCAAGAAATGATTTGCTTTTGTTAAAATGGTTGTTCTTCGTTGTATTGTTTTATCTAATTCATTATTTAAGTCAATCAGTGCCTGGTAATGTGTTGCTTTACCCTCTCTTTCTTGTGCTATTTTTTGTAATTTAAGAACATCATTTATCTTGGATGTTTTCTTTGCAAGTTCCTGCTCAATCTCTGCGATATATTCTTCACAAGACTCAATGTCTTTACCACAATAATTTGACACCTCGTCTTCGAAAACGGGAACGACAAAACTACTTTTCCTACTATCTGCCTGTAAATCCCTAACAAAGTCAGCCAGCAACATATCCTTTTCTTCATATTTCGCAATCAAATTTTCATAATATGTTTTTCGTTTACTTTTAAGCGCTTTATACTGATCAATATCCTTATTTAATGAACTCTGCCGAATATCATCATTAAACTTCCGAAGAATTTCTAGTGCTCTCCATAAATAGGGGTCTTTATTAAGTTTTTCAACGATCAAATCTCTGTTAATCTCAAGTGCTTCTTTCGATAACACTAAGATTTTTAAATTTTCTTCTAGTTGCTGTACGATATTATCCAGTTTTTTTATTTTTTCAGAGCATGCCTCCGACAACTCTTCGTCTGTTAACTTCTTTTTACCAAATTTTTCTCTTCTATTACGTGCGTTTTTCGCTTTTCTTTCTAAATCTTCCTGCTTTTCTAAACTTAAGATATTTTCTTCTGCTCTACGAACTAATTCTTCAAGCACATCTGCGCCTAGTTCTCGACCTTCTTCACTAGAATCATCATCTAAGGCAACTTTTATTCTCATTAATTCTTTATCTTCGAGCAAACTAAGAGACTTTCCTTGTTCTTTCTCTTGAGTCAAGATTTTCAGAAATGCAGTGCGAATCGAATTTTTTCCGGATTCGATCAGCGCCTCTTTTTTTTCTTCTGTTGCGTCAAATTCTAATGTTCCCATCTCTACGGTATCAATATCGGCCATATTATTACCATATTTTTCTTTCCAAGCAGCCTCGCTGGTTTTAGCTTCGTACATTGCTCCAAGCATTTGTCCTATACCTTTAATTTTTTTAGGCTGTTTTTCTTCTTCAGAGGTAAAAGACAATGCAAATGCGTACTTATTACCACCCTGACCATTATCAGAATCAGGTGGGCAGTAAGGCGGATTGTTAAACACATCTGGCAAATTTTCAAGCAAACCACCATCCACTCTTACTTGTCCATCCTCAAGAATAACGGGTTTGTATGCTCCGGGAAAACTGGCTGAAATTCGTGCTGCTTGAATTATTGGTATATCAGGCGTATTTTGTGCATTGTAATATTCAAGCTTTCCAGTCGTCAGATTAGAACCTGTTAAAGTCAATTTTTTAAACGGAGGCCCTAAAGCGGCAAGCTCTCTAAACGTAATATTTGGATTACCCGTTTTTCGTGCGACAAGATTTGCAAGATAATGCGTAAGCGCGTCTCCCTCCCATAAACCTAATTCAGCTCCCAATGCTAACCCAGCAAGATCTTCTGCCTTTTCTGCCACACCCACAACTTTTCCGGCAACAACTAATCCTTGTCTTACAACTTGCCTTAAGACTTTAACACGGGTTGTCCCTACTAACCCTCCTAGCCCCTTTAACAAAGATCCTAGTTTACTGGCTTCTACCCAACCTAATTCGCGCTTGTCTTGAAAGGACCTAAAATCCATATTCAACATTTCTTCACCTAATTCGTCCGCTGTACAACCAATAGCAACCATCACTGCAATCATCCCACCCGCAGAACTACCAGCTACCTCTTTTAATTGTGATAGAACACCTAAATCGTCCAGCTCTCTAATAGCACCAACATACCCAATCCCTTTCATACCACCACCCTGACAGCTCAAGTATTTTATGGCACGTATGTCTGAGGTTTCCGGGATATCTTCTAGGCGCAAAAATGGCCCCTGACCAAATTGTCTTCTTACTTTTTTTTCATTTCCACTCATAATGAGTTCTCCAACCTTCTTTTAATTTTAGTTCAATATTAACTAACTTATTAAAATGGCGCATATACACCAGGAAAAAAATTCTTAAAATTGCCTTGTACATACACAATATTTTGCTTTATGATGTGTTTCGCTATGGATTCCAGAATTGAATATTATGGAGATTTGTCAGTGGCAGAGCTTTCAAGTATGTTGGTTACTAAAAATGTTTTCAGCAAAGATCAGGTTGGTTACACCACTCTATTTGAAAAAGATTTTATGGCATTTCCACATCGCATCAATCGCAACATTGATGAACATTCATTTCAAGTGGCTACGGGCACAAGCACATCAACGCAAACAAGCTGGCATGCACACGAAGAAAAATCCATAGAACAAGTCTCTTATCATTCACCTAAAGATGTTAAAGATCCCAGCAGAGTCATTACTAAAATTGAATTTGAAGGCTGGAGACGTTATGTGGAAGAACGTCGCCCCACAGAAGGGGGTCGCATTATATTTCACGTTAAAGGTCTACAAAAACAGGCTTTACTTGCACGAATTATCGATGATACCAGTTTTAGAGAAATAGGCTGGATGGAACCCATTGTTGCAGTCACCAATGCACCTATTTTGGCTGTTAATTTTAGAGAAACGGCTATTGAAAATAACCCAGATTATATAGATGATCTTTTTTCGCGTATTCGCCATGTTGAAGCCATTCCAAAAGAAATTGTTCTAGACTTAAAAAATGTGATTGCGTTAAATACAATCGATCGCTTTAAACAACGGATGATCCAAAGTGGTTTCTCAGAATACGAATATGAAGAATATTTAAAACTGATAAGACCCACTGCATTAAGAGATACTGCATCGCCATTCTATGTGGCAGCTCAATTTTGTAGAGATAATCTTAAGTTTAAAGAAGCCAGAAAACTACTCAGAAAAATCTCTAAAACGCATTGGCAATTCGAAAATGCGCGTGAACTAGAAAGTTCGCTCTATGAACAAGAAATGAGAGAAAATAAGAATAAATACGAACAGGTTATACACGAGCTTAAAAATGAAGTCATGCATTTAAGAGCACGCGGCTCTATTGTAGACAAAAATTCGTCTGTTGAAATGACATTGGAAACGTTGGAAACGTTAAAAATGAAAGAGATCCTGCAAAAAGAAACCGGTCAAAGTGAAATTAAGCAAGAAGCTGAAGTTTTAGAAGTCTTAGTAGATCATCAAAAGGTTAGCCATACAGCACTTTCAGCAAGACTCTCAGAAAAACCCTTTGGTAAAGAAATTATTCCGTACTTCCAAGGACTACAAAGCGTTCTCGCGATGCGACAAGAAAAACCAGAAAACAAGCCTATTCCACAAGAAAAACCCAAAGCAACGCGTCATCGAGCCAATTAATTATTCAATAACATGCATATGAACAACCTGAATATCTAGACTGCGCTCGTTCCTAAAGGTATTTGCCTTAACAGAAAATGCAACTTTAACGTTATCCCCAATTTTGACAGCAATTGTCGATTGATTCGTTTGTCTTAATTTAAACCAAACCCCCTTTAATTTAATCCCTTCCGTTTCTAATATCACGCGCGCGTGGGTGCCATCCCCAATAAAACGAAGCTCTCTTAAAATGGCCTGACACTCAAAAATAGGCGATTCAAATTCTCGGCCAAAAGGTTCTAATTGACTTAAAATATCAACCAATTCTAAATTAAAATGCTGCACTGGTAGCACACCTTCTGTCCATATCACCGGCTCTAATGTTAAATGTTGAAGTTGCGTACAAACAGCCCCTTCAAAGGCTTTAGAAAAGATATCAAAATCTTCTTGCCTTAACGTTAATCCACCAGCGCCTTTGTGGCCACCAAATGCAAGCAGTAAAGCAGGATAACTGTTTGCCACTTGCTGCAAAGCCTCACGTACATGAAAACCTTCAATACCCCGTACAGAGCCGGTTATTAATCCTTCTGCAGACACTTTAGGTGCCATAAATACGGTTGGACGTCCATAAATATCTTTTAATCGACTGGCCGCAATGCCATGTACACCCGAATGACTATCCGCTAGATAAATACATAAACTACTACGCCCTTCCGCTATTTGAATGTTGGCTTCTTTTAAACCTCTTAATACAATATCTTGTTGAATAGCTTTGCGTTCTTGATTATAGTCTTGCAACGAAAATAACCATGCCATCGCTTCTTCATCTGTTTCCGATAATAAGAAACTCACTGAACCAAAAGCCGTCGCCAATCGCCCATCGCTATTTAATAATGGCCCAATCTTAAAGCCGAGATCCTCGGAATTTAAGGGATCTTTCAAGGTTGTTTTAATCGCACGCCAACAAGGACGCGTGCCCGCTTCTATCATTTTAATACCGTATGCCACAACGGCTCTGTTATTCATACTACGCGCAATGCTAACGCAATCTGCAATGGTACCCACCGCAACAAAATCAAGCGTATCCAAAAGACTGGGTGTGCTTGCAGGTATATGTCCAGCTGCTATTAATTTTTGACGTGTAGCTGTCATTAATAACCAAGCAACCATACATCCTGCAATATACGGATCCCCATAATCACAATCCGAACGTGTAGGGTTTAAGCAGGCGTAAGCACTTACTGGCAATCCTTCCACGGGAATTTCGTGATGATCTGTCACAATCACATCAATACCCGCTTCAGCCAGTAAACGAACGCGTGGTTCATCAGAAGAACCGTTATCTGCTGTAATCACCAACTGAACTTTCGGGCAATCTGCTAAGATTCTTAAAGCGACCGATAGAGACAACCCATAACCTTCGGTTAATCGATTACCAATATAAGAACGAATTTTTTCTTTAGGATGTTTAAAATGATGTACTAAATTATAATATAAAACCGCATGACTGGTTTGACCATCGCAATCGTGATCAGTCTCTAACCCTATGCACTCCCCTGCTATAATGGCGGTCGCTAACCGATTAGCCGCTTTTTTCATATCGGCCATATTCAAAGGCGAAAATAAATTTTTTAATTTGGGAAATAACGCTTGTGCAATAGGCACATCTGTCGCCAGCGAACGTGAGGCAACTACGCGCGCTGCAATGGGGTGTAGCCCAGCTGCTAAACCTTGTTCTTCCAAATCCCGATTAAAGGGTTTAGTTTTTATGATGGGCCTGCAATTCTACTTTGCATAACCCCTCACCCTAACCCCTCTCCCCATGGGGAGAGGGGGACTTAAAAAGAACATTTTTAAATAATTCTCTGTATAATAAATATATGCAATTTTAACCTAGACAATGGCAATGCCACATTCCAAATTAAATCTTACGATAAAGGCCTGATCAAAGTTAACGAACAGACTGATTGGCCATTATCCTATTTTGGGATTATGCCT
Source organism: Gammaproteobacteria bacterium (assembly GCA_044225395.1). Lineage (GTDB taxonomy): Bacteria > Pseudomonadota > Gammaproteobacteria > UBA6186 > Azoamicaceae > CADEGZ01. The sequence continues at coordinate 55,074 of JBGAIP010000008.1, read as the reverse complement.
AATTCCCATTTAATTGCACCGTGGGGACCCAGCAGTTTTGAAGCACTTTCGGTTGGTGATTTTTGAAATGATTCTACCCTACAAACCGAAGATTTTTATACTCGGCACCGGTGAACAACATCGATTTCCACCTGCATCTCTTTATGCGCTGCTCATTAACCATAACATTGGCATCGAAATAATGGATACCAAAGCTGCTTGTAGAACTTATACGATTTTAATGGCTGAAGGACGAGAAGTCGCCGCCGGTTTATGCTGTTAATCCAGCGCTTTCCATCAACCAAACCTTATTTAAATAATCTTCACCATATTTTGCGAGATATTCTGTATAATTCCCATCAAAATCGGTAATCCTTTTTCTGTTAAGGCTAAAACACGCGTCGCAATACTCGATACAAAATGTCTATCATGGCTTACAAAAATAACGGTTCCTTCAAATTTTGAGAGCGCCGCTGCCAATGCTTCTCGATCTCTAAATCTAGGTGATTGGTAGGTTCGTCTAGAATAATAATATTGGCTTGTAGCAACATCATATTGGCAAATAATAAACGCGCAGCTTCACCACCACTTAAGGTTGGAATATGTTTATGTACATCATCTTGGGTAAATAACATTTGGCCCAAAGCGCGACGGATAACCTCTTGTGTATTATCGCTTTCCCTTTCTTGTTTTAACCAATCCAATACCGGTATATTTTGTTTTAATGTCTCGTGATGATCTTGGGCAAAATAAGCGATATGGGTTTCGTATCCCCATTCATAAGTGCCCACATCGGCAATATGTTGTGCTAATAAAATTTTCAATAATGTCGATTTACCAATACCATTATGTCCAATAATCGCAACTTTATCGCCGCGATTAACCGAAAAAGAAACGTTTTTAAGGACAACCTTATCACCAAAATTTTTGGAGATCTTTTCTGCCTTTAAAACAATTTTCCCGGAAGGCCTTTTTTGTTTAAACTGAAAATTTGGACTAACACGAGATGATTTTTTAATATCGGGCAATTCCAATTTGTCGATCATTTTTTCTTTAGAAAGGGCTTGCTTAGAACGACTGGCACTGGCTCTAAATTTTTCCACAAAAACCCGCATATGTGCAATTTTATTTTCTAAATACTGTAATTCATTTAATTTTTGCTCGACTTTCAGTTTCTTTTCTTCCATAAAATGGTCGTAATTGCCCACATATTCGCGAATTTCACCAAAATCCACATCTAAAACATGCGTCGAAAGATTATTTAAAAAACCATAATCATGCGAAATAAACAATAAAACACCTTTAAATTGATTTTTTAAATAATTTTCTAACCATGCAATACTCATAATATCTAAGTGATTGGTTGGTTCATCTAATAATAAAATATCAGGCTGCCCAAAAAGCGCTTGTGCCAATAATGCGCGTAATTTAAAACCACCGGATAATGCATTGAGAGGTCTCAAGTGGTACCCCTGCTCTACCCCTAAGCCAATCAACAAAGTTTGAATAAAGGTTTCTGCCGTGTACCCATCGTGGTGGAAAATAATATCTTCCAGTACTGCAAGCCTATGCCCTGCTTTTTCATTGAGGGTATCCTGGCTTAATATTTTTTCTTTTTCGCGTAATGCCTCCCATAAGACAGGCTTGCCCTGTAAAACGACTTCTAGTACCGTATTATTTTTTCATACCGAAATTGATCTTGCTTTAAAAAGCCAATGCTGGATTGTTTGGCAACAATAATCTCACCCAAACTGGGTGTATCATCACCTGCTAGCAATCTCAAAAAAGTCGATTTACCGGTCCCGTTTGCCCCAACTAGGCTATAGCGGTTGCCAGGCAGCAGATTTAAGTTTACCTCATCAAAAAGTAATTTTGACCCATAATGCATGGAGACATGGCTAATAGATATCATAAAAATTCTTCTAGAAATTGAAAGTGTATCAGTATACCATTATATCAACCGTTTTTAAAGGACTAAGCTAGGAGTGCAACATGACGTTTAGAAATTCAGAATCACACTACGATATTATCAGTAAATTTATGCACTGGTTAATCGCCATTCTGATGTTGGTACAATTTTATTTGGTTTACTGGAAACGTTGGGTACTGCCCGAAAAATCACCCCTCGCTAATTTTTATATTAATGGCTTACATAAACCCATAGGCGTTGTCGTCTTGCTGCTGGCCATATTTGCAGTTACCTGGAAAGTTAATAACCCAAAACCTGGCTACCCAGCCACTATGCCCCTTTGGGAAAAACAAAGCGCCATTCTTGTTCAAAGCGTTTTATATTTAACTTTGTTTGCTATGCCCCTATCGGGCTTCATTATGTCGACTGCGGCGGGTTTTCCACCTAATTTTTTTGGATTATATCAATTTCCACAGTTACTTGCCAAAAATGAGGTGATGGCACATTTCTTTTTTGAGGTCCATCAAATCACTGCGTATTTAATCGTTGCCCTGGTTATTGTGCATGTTGCTGCCGCTTTAAAACATCATTTTATTAATAGAGATAATATATTAAAAAGGATGTTACAATGCAACCAACGATACTCATACAAAAAGAAATAGAAGAACAAAAGAAAGGTTAAAAGGGCGGACACGGCGGTCCGCCCCTACAGATATTGCATTACCTAACGTAATCAAATATTAAATCACTTTTCGATTAAAAATCATTATAATAAAGGCATCAATTATAAAAACATGTTCATGAATTCGAAAATCTGTAGGGGCGGACCGCCGTGTCCGCCCTTGCCTATTGGCCAATTTGTGGGTAATGAATTGATCTCCCTTTCAAAAACAAATCACAATCCTCTAAAGAGAATCGAGACTTAATACCGTATCCACCTCTTTATCGACTTTCACATCATCACTAGAAGATGGTTGATGAATCGCACTGTTATAAGAAGGTACAAAATTTTGTGCGGGCTGTTCTAGAGATAGCACTTTGGTTTCGTCTGATGGGTACTGAGAAAGCACAGAATAATCTATTTCCTTTTTTGGCTTATGGTCAAAAAATTCTTTTAAGAGTGTTTTAAATTCAAGATCATCTGCTTTAGAGCCTCTGTTTAAATATTCTGGCGTTCTCTTCAAATAATCATAAAAAAATGGATTTAAAATACGTCCAAGACAAGACAAAGTAACAGGACTCAATGAATCAATATTTGCAAACCCATCAAATGTTTCGATAAGTTCATCCAAGAATGCTACTGTTTTGATAGGGTCAAAAGTGCTAGAAATACCTATTTTTTTCTGAAGAGCACTTATAATACCCATAACAGCAACTTCCATATTGGTTAATGTGTCATCAAGCACAGATTTAAGACATTCCCCCGTATTCAATATTTTTTCTAGTAATTCTGTACTACGTTGCTCCACACCTTCGTTAATTTGTATTAATCTAGCTTCTAATGTTGGTATGTACGCCATTGTGCTCTGCCATACAATCTTAAATGTTTCTATTGCATCATTTTCAAGTGTTTGCGTGCTATCAGCCAAATAGTCGTTCCCCAAACAACAAAGCCAATGTTGATAAAAGGTAGGGTTAACAGATTGAATGCTATAGGTAAGTTCAAGCATTTTCTGTAAACAGAGGCAAGATCACTATACGGGTGATTCTTTTATAGTATTAAAACGTTCATTTAATGCAGCTGATAATTTATCTTTTATTTGTAAATTTAATTTTGCATATACCGTTGAACATCGCGCATCCAACGAAGCATTGATAAACGGCTTTTGCATAGCTGTACAAGTTAATAAATAGGGACATCAAATTTAAACCAATGATTTTTTAATTCTTGAACGCTAGTAATATAAGCTGCAGGCAAAAACTCATGTTCTTGTATTGGCAACATAACTTCAAAATATTCATTTAATCCACCCACAGATTTATCCTTAATCTTGGTTTTCATCTCTGGGGAGAGTAGTGCAAAATGCAAACCAATACTTCTTAAAACTGCCACTTTCACAGAGGCGGAAGACTGAAGAGTCGCTAAATCGATTAGATTGTGACTGTTAAATAAATCAACGCTGCGTTCTAATAATAACCTAGACACAACTTTTGCATGATTATTTTTACACGCTCCAGAAATGGCTTCATTGTTGTTAGCAGTAGCATCTACACCATCAATGTTCAACAATTCTTCAACAATGCTCACGTGGCCAAATTGACTTGCCATACGAATAGGTTCGTTGTTTTCTGCTGTTGGATCAACTTTTTCAGACTGAAGTAATAATCTAACAATCTCAACAAGGCCCTGTTTACAAGCTTCACGAATAGGTGTGTTACTACCGTAGGCAGGATCAAAGTTTGGTTCCTCTAATAATAATTGTACAAGTTTAATATACTTATTTTTACACGCTAATGCTTGTAGTTCCTCAACAGAGAGTTTTCCTAATAAGATCTTAACAATCTCAAAATTTCCTGCATTATAGGCACGATGCAAGGCCTCAAGTATACCTCCTTTTTCAATAACGTGAGGATCTTCTAGTAATCTATTGACTAATTTAATGTTATTTCTTTCGGCAGCTTCAGCGAGAAGCCAATTATTTTCAAAGGTGGGGTCAGTGCGTTTATCTGCTAATAATAGATCAAAAATCTCAACGTGATTATTTGAATAGGCTACTTTAAGCGCACAATTCTCATCTGTAGGATGAACTCTGGGATCTTCTAGCAATTGCCTCACTGTTGCTATATCATTTTTCTTAGATGCCTCAAAAATAAGCAAATTATCCTGTAAGGCAGGATCAACGTTTTTACTTTCCAACAATATTTTAAAAACCGGCATATGATTATTTTCGTATGCTTTACAGACTGCTGCTTCAGGAATATCCTTAGCAGCTCGACCATCTTGCAATAAAAGTTTAACGATTTCAATATTACCCTTTTCACTCGCATCCTGAATAAGGAAATTTCCTTGAACCGTTGGATCAAAACGTTTATCGTTTAATAATGTTTCAAAAACTTGAACATGGTTTCCTGCATAAGCGTTATGAAGCGCTAGATTTAAAGCGTGAAAACTCAACGTTTGAAATTTTTTCAATAAAAGCTCAACAACCTGAAGATGACCTTTTAAACATGCAGTAAGCAATAACCAATCGTTATCAAAGGTTAAATCAAGAATGCAACCACTGTTCAAAAAGATTTCAACGATCCCAAAATGACCTTTTTCATACGCTATGCGAATGGCAGCATAATTATTTGCGATTGGATCAACTTTAGAATTGTTTAACAACAAGGTTACGATGACTGTGTGATTATTCTGACAAGCTTTAAAAAGCCCCTCATCATCTTTAGCGCCAGGATTAAGACGGTCATCTTTTAATAATTCAAGAGCAATATCAACGTAACCTTTCTCACAAGCAATGCGAAAAGCACGATCTTCACAAGCACTGGGATTAACACGGCGTCTTTCTAATAAAGTTTTAATAGGGCTTGCAAGATAACTCTCGGTACCCTTTCCGCCTTTATTATGAGGCGTGGTAATAAGAAAACTGCGGTCTGCCAATAATAACCGAACCATTGGCAGATTGCCACGTTCGCAGGCATAATACACACACACATTATCTTGCATTGTAGGATCAACGTGGGGATTACTCAACAACATTCGAACGATACTTAAATGACCGCTCTGACATGCCATACGAATGGCTTCATCTTGGTTAGCGGTCGGATCAACATAAGGATTGTCCAATAATTCTTTAACAAGGTCTTTATCACCCCACTGAGAAGCTTTGCGAATTAGTAGATGATCCTCAAAGGTAGGATCGATAGCTTTGCTTGCTCTTAATTGTGCCACCAGATCGAATCGTCCTGTTTCATACGCCGTAAATAGCACTACACGTAAGGTTTCAGTGTTAGCTTTAGGATCTTGTAATAAGCATTGAACAACATGAACATGGCCGTGCTGCGTAGCATAACGAGCTGCTTGGTTGTTGTTTGCGCTTAGATCAATGTTTCCATTTTTCAGCAATTCTCTCACAACATCAACATGACCATATGCACAGCCCAAAAGAAATGCCTCGTTGAAATTACACCTATAGTAGGTTTCTATAAACATTTTAATAAATGTAACATAACCTTTTTGGCACACAAAGTTAAAATATTTTTGAACATTTTTTTCAATGTGTTCTTTAAAAATTGAAAAAATAGCAGGATGATCCTTTGGGTCAAAATTTCTACATGCCATTTCAAAAGCTTCTAGGGACGAACCAATCTTAGAATCCCTATCAATATTTTCCAACAATGCTCGAACAACTTCCTTGCATTTTTTATGACAGGCTAAATCAAAAAGCGTTTTAGCATTAACGCGTGAGTCCTGTAATAATTTTAGACGAAAATTGCCAGTGAGAATGATGCTGACGTTGGTAGACGTTGTTGTAACAATCTGATTATTTATTATTTTAACAGAAATTCGTTCATTAAAAAAGGCTGGAGAATACGCATCAAAAATGAGTTCGTAATCGGCTTTAGTCGGATCTATACGTACGTCTGATGCTAATTCGCTAGCGAGAGCATAATTGCTTTTCCCCAGTGCGGCACGAATGGCTCTATAATTTCCATCGACAGGATTGACACCTTTGTTTAATAACAACCGAGCTATCGCTATCTTCTTTTTTTCATCGTACTCACTTGCGCATACCAAAAATAAGGCATAACTATCATCTGTCTCGGGTTTAATATTCTCATCTTTTAGTAATGCTTTAATAATTTCCTCATCACCTTGTATGCACGCGGCATAGAAACCGTTAGACTTAGCCTGAACATCATTCAGGTTTGGTGATAATCTTTGAATAAATTCTTTATTGTTGTTCTGACACGCTATAAACCACATAGGTGGAATCATCCGATGATCTGCTAATACCATTTCTAAAATTTTACTTCGATATGCACTATGTCGTATTGCTTTTCTGTATAGCATTGAACAATGCATACGCTTCGCTTACAGTGAAGAACAAGCGTTTAATAGTAGGTTCATCTAAGCCCTCACATGCGTCATAAAATAGTTTTTCTTTATCTTCAACAGTAAGACGAACAGTCTTTAAAAAAATATTTAAAAAAGCCTCGTCATCTTTTATATCGAGTACATAATAGCAGCGTTTAAGATCAACGTGATCATTTTCAAATAATAGTTTAACAACTTCAATGTGATTTGCTTCATAGGCTGCTTTAAGTGCATGATATTGATTCTTCGAAGGATCTACCTTTTTCTCGTCTAGAAAAATTCCTACGACTTCAAGGTGACCTTTTTTACAAGCAATATAAAAAGCCTTATCTCTATTTTCTGTATATTTCGACAACTGTACAACAATAGCGGGGTGACCATTTTGTGCCGCAAAATAAAGCGCATTATCTATATTGAATTTTTTAGATTTTCCCAGCAAATATTCTACAATCTCAGGTTTATTAAAACCCGCAGCTAAATCTAAAAGCGAGGCATCGCACACACTGGGAGGCTCCCCACCTAGATTTGTACATTTAACGGAAGGTATCGACATTTTTTTTCTTCACAGTATTTTTGTACAGCCGCAAGATCATTTTTAGCAATTGCTTTTACAATTGGAGAGACAGGAGCCGGGAATTTAAAAAATGCCATTTTCACCCTCTGATTTATTTTAAAAAATTGAATATTTTGTGCGTTATTTTATCAGCGTTAAAATGCTCGGGTCAAACATAATATATAAAATATAACTAAGTCAACAAACTTTTTTGTTTAATCTCCCGATAATAAGGCTCCCACAAAGTCCTTTTAACGGCCTCTTCAGCAGAAAGGTTATTCTCTATTCTGGCTTGCCCCTCTTCGCGTGCTTTGTCTATAACAGCAATCGCAATGTTAACAGCGACTACTCTAGCCTCGCTTAAAGGCGGCAATAGCAGTGCCTCTGGTCCATTGGGTGCAGCACGACTTAAAGCCTCGCAAGCGGCCCATAACATGCCATCGGTTAAAGATTTAGCACGAGAAGCAATTAAACCTAAACCAACACCTGGAAAAGAAAAAGCATTGTTGCATTGGGCACAAATATCGCCAAACGGACTACCGGTTGCAATAAGCGCTCGACCATTGGTCCATTTTAATAAATCCTGTGGGGTTGCTTCCGATTGTTCGGTTGGATTAGATAAGGGAAATATAATGGGCCTTTTTGTGTGTAAAGCCATCTCTCGCACAATTTTTTCTGTAAAAGCACCACCAACGGCAGAGCAACCAATTAAAATAGTGGGTTTAACTTTTTGTACCACTTCTGCCAATGATAATCCACGTTTTTCAGCACGAACGTAAGGCAGTTGAAATGGCATTAATCCTGGCGACTCTTTTACTAATAATCCATCGCGATCGATCAACCATATGTGGGATCTGGCTAGAGATTCCGATATTCCTTGGCGAACCATGCTATCCACAATTCTGTCGGCTATACCTACACCGGCTGTACCAGCCCCAAAAATGACAACCCGTTGATCGGTCAGTTTTTGTTGAACGCGATCCATCGCGGTTAATAAAGCAGAAACCGCAACGATTGAGGTTCCCTGCATATCATCATTAAACGTACAGAGTTGGTTACGATAACGCTCTAAAATGCGACGCGCATTATCACGTCCAAAATCTTCCCAATGTAGAAAGGTATTAGGAAAATGTTTTTGAACAGCGCGCACAAATTTTTCTATAAATCGATCATATTCTTCACCCTGTATGCGCGGATGACGCCAGCCTAAATATAAGGGATCTTTCAAGAGCTTTGGATTATTGGTACCAACATCTAATACAATAGGTAAAGTATGATAGGGATTTATACCACCGCATATAGTATATAACATCAGTTTTGCAATCGGAATATCAATGGCGCCAACGCCTTGATCACCAATACCTAATACCCGCTCACCGTCTGTAACAACGATGACAGCGAGTTCTGGGTGTGTTCTGTTCTCTAGCATTAAATCAACGTTATCTACATCTGGATAAGAAATAAAAAGGCCTCGGGGTTGTCTAAACTCATGACTAAAAGCCTGCACTGCTTTACCAACACTGGGTGTATATAAAACAGGCATCATTTCTACCATATAATTCGTGACTAATTTATAGAATAAAACCTCGTTTTTATCGTGCATATTATTTAAATAAATATGTTTTTGTAAATCACTTCTGTATTTTTTGTATTGATGATAAGCGCGAACAATTTGTTCATCCAATGTTTCAACTTTAGCCGGTAATTTACCTAATAAGCCTAATGCACAACGCTCTTCCAGTGTAAATCCTGTTCCTTTATTTAATAAAGGCGTTACCAGTAAAGCTTTACCTCTTAATTCTGTCTCTATCCATTCTTTTCCCGATTTGGGATCTTGATGCAATTCATACAATAACACAACATACTCCCTTTTTTTAGGCTACCCAACCCATTTTCGCGCATTTCTAAACAAACGTAACCAAGGTCCATTTTCTCCCCAGGTATCGGGATGCCAAGAATGTTGTACCGTTCTAAACACGCGATCTGGGTTTGGCATCATGCAGAGTACTCTACCATCGGGCGTGGTCAATCCTGTTATACCCAAAGGCGAGCCATTAGGATTAGCAGGATATGTTTTGGTTTTGCGACCCCAATTATCGACATACCGAACAGCCACTAAACCTTGTTTAATGATTCCATCTTCGTTTGTTTCAGGCGTAAATACAACTCTACCCTCTTTGTGCGCTACAGGCACCAATAAACGCGATCCTACCATGCCTTCTAATAAAACCGCATTTGTGGGTTGAATTTCAACCAAGCATAAACGTGCTTCAAACTGTTCAGAATAATTTTGTGTAAAGCTTGGCCACAGTTGTGTCCCAGGAATAATCGATTTTAAAGCAGCCAACATTTGGCAACCGTTAGAAAGTCCCAGTGTAAATGTATCTGGATTATTAAAAAAAATCGCAAATTGTTCCTTTAAGAATTCATGATATAAAATTCGTTTAGCCCATCCTAAGCCTGCACCCAGTACATCACCAAACGAAAATCCAGCGCAAACTGCAAGGCCTTTAAATGCTGCTAATGAATGTGTTTTATTTTGCAAATCACTCATATGCACATCTACACATTCAAAATTAGCTTTATTAAAAGCAGCTGCCATTTCAACATGACCCTGTGTACCCTGCTCTCGCAAAATCGCAATACGCGGTCGAGCACCCAGATTAAGATAAGGTAATGTAATATCTTCTTCAGGATCAAAAGTTAATTCAACATTTAAACCCGGATCTTCTGAATACGTGGCCGATTCAAATTGTTTTTTGGCACACCGAGGATTATCTCTTAAACTTTGTAGATGAAAACTGGTTTCTGACCATGCTTGTTGCAGGACAATACGTGCGTACGAACAAATCATCACTTCATTGTGTACGATTGATATGTGATCTGTTTCATCCAGTGTTCCAATAACATATCCGCTGACTGCTTCATCACCCAACGCAGCTAATACAGATTCTACATCCTCAGCACGAATTTGAATAACAGCCCCTAATTCTTCGTTAAATAAAACAGACTTTGGTTCTGGTCCCACATTAGAAATATCAACTTGCAAACCCACATGTGAGGCAAAAGCCATTTCGCATAAAGTGACAAATAATCCACCATCAGAACGATCATGATAGGCTAATATTTTACCTTCCAGATGCAATTGTTGTATGACTGTAAAGAAAGATTTCAATAATTGCGGATTATCAACATCTGGTGATTCATCACCAATCTGCTTAAAAACTTGTGCTAATGCACTTCCGCCTAAGCGTTGTTTTCCACCGCTTAAATCTATAAAAACCAACAAAGTTTCAATAGCGTTTACGGATAATTGAGGTGTTAACGTTGTTCTAACATCCATCACAGGCGCAAAGGCAGTCATTATAACAGAGATGGGTGGGGTGACACGTTTTTCTTCGCCATCGCCAAACCAGGTTGTTTCTGTACCGGATAAGGCTTGATTAACAGAGATGGCAACGCCAAGTGCTGGACAAAATTCTAATCCAACAGCTTGTACAGCATCAAATAATTTAGCTTTTTCAGAAGCTATTTCAAAAGCACCACCCCAATCAGCCGATAATCGAATATCAGACAATGCACCTATTTGTGCGGCAACTAGGTTGGTAATCGCTTCACCCACAGCCATTCTAGCGCTTGCAGCAGGGTTTATAATCACTAATGGTGATCGTTCCCCCATTGCAATCGCTTCTCCCTGATAAGTCTCAAAGCTACTGGCGGTAACGGCGCAATCTGAAACGGGCACTTGCCAAGGGCCGACCATTTGATCTCGCACCACCAGACCTGATACCGTTCTGTCGGTGATGGTTATTAAAAATGATTTATCCGCAATACAAGGTAAACGTAGTAAACGGAATATAGCTTCCTCTAAAGGTATGTGACTTATGTCAACCGCTGTAAACGTGCTATGTTCGTGAAAAATTTCATTCCGTTTGGGTGTTATTTTTTCAAATAGAAAATCGGTAGGACAATCCATCGGATTATTATTAAACAATTTATCCTGTAATTTTATTTTAGATTCTGAAGTAATTTGTCCTATCACAGAGATAGGACAACATTCACGCAAGGCAATAGATTTAAATATCTCTAAATGCTGTTGATCCACAATGACAACATATTGTTCTATAGATTTACGAGTCCATATTTCGACAGGAGAGAGACTATCATCATCAATGGGTATATCGCGTAACTCAAAAAAACCGCCTAACTTGCTATTATGAATTAAGTTTAACAATGTATTGCCTAAACCTCTTTCTACTAAATCAATACGCTCAATGGGATTTTCTTTACCCAGAGCCGTACAGGTTTGAATAGTCTCTAAACAACGACGTTGCATCTCAGCATTGTCATGTTGACCACCACCCATCACAATCACCCATTTATCTGCTACACAAGGCGCTTTATGTGACATGGTTTGCTGAATACTGCCAATGCCACCTGTTTTAATCATAGGCTGATGGTATCCCCAAACTGCTTGTTTACCCTCTTTATTAGGGATCGATTGTTCATACGTCCTAAAATATCCACAAATATTAGGTCGACCAAATTCATTATTTAATTTTCCTATTCGAATAGGGGCTTCTAACACCATATCGAGTGCTGAAATCATCTCTTTTGGTTTTCCATAGGCAATTTCCCAAGGCTGATAAAACCCTGGCACACGTAAATGCGAAACATGCCATCCAATAAACCCCGCTTTTGGTTGAGCCCCCCGTCCGGTTGAAACAAGCATGCCAAGTTCCACATCATGTCCTGGTTCTAGCGGTTCATGACTCACATTCGATGACATGACCATGGCTATATTTCTGCCTTCTTCAATCACCGCTGTTTTTTCTTGATAAGCCGATAATATGCCACGTGGATTTAAATGCACTGTATTGGCAATCATCGAGAATAAAGATTGTGTCTTTAATGAGCCATCTATTAACCACTTTTTATGAAATAAACTTGAAGCATCCTGAATAAAATTCAAATTTAAAAAAGAGGCACATTCAATATTGCTAGGATTTCGATTAAATGTTTTCCATTTATCTAAAAAATAATCCAATGTAGCACTCGATACATTGAAGCCTAATTGACGATTTGCTTTTACTAAAGCACTGCGGCCTTCTCCTAAAATATCAATCCATTGCTCCGGTTTAGGTTCGCCTTTTTTAAACAAAAACTCTGCGTCTTGAAATCGATAAAAAACAGATTCTGTTTTTGCGTTATATAAAAGACTAGCTATCGCCTGCTCATCTCCCCACGTTAATCTTTCGCTGGTTTCGAGTGAATAGGCAATGCCACGTTCAATCCGTCTAATTTTAGTTAAGTTGCAATGATGTATGATGTCTGTTGCTTTTCTAGACCAAGGCGAGATCGTACCAGACTTAGGCACAACTAAAATTAAGGGTTTCTCTGATTTATCAGGGATACTCGTAGCAGACCCGGTCCGAGACCCATAATTGAGCAAATCCGACAAAACAGCATTCTCGGGTTTGGTTAACCCTTCCTCTAAATCTACAAAGTGAATATATTCAGCAGATATACTATTGACCTGAGGTACTATGTCATTTATTTTTGTTAGCAAACGTTCCAGTCTAAAATGAGAAAGGGCGAGAGGACCTCGCAATATCAACATAACCCCAATCTCCAGCGATTATTATCGGCGTATATTAATATTACGAGAATATTGACTAAAACGCAAAATCATTAACTGACGATAGGTAACTGCAATACATCCTGCATATCGTATAAACCCGGTGCTTGCTTAACGACCCATTTTGCAGCTTCTAATGCACCCATTGCATACAAGGAGCGATCGGTCGCTTTATGTGAAATCGTAATTTGTTCGCCCGGCAATGCAAATACCGTTGAATGCTCACCAACGGTATCACCCAATCGAACAGAAGAAATGTTAATCTGTGTATCGTTATTAATACAGCCCTCTCGAATAACTTCTGCCATTCTTAAAGCAGTACCGGAAGGGGCATCTTTTTTATCTTGACGATGAATATCGGTTATTGAAATATCAAGATCCATATTCGCACGATCTTTTAGCAAATGCGCTGCTAATGCTAAGAGTTTATAACTAATGTTAATGCCAACGCTCATATTAGGCGAAAAGACAATGGGAATGATTTGCGAGGCCTGTGCAATTTTCATTTTTTCTAATTCAGAAAATCCTGTGGTACCAATAACCATCGGACATTTTTTTTCTTGGCAAAGTGCAAGATACTTTAACGTAGCTTCAGGCGCGCTAAAATCAATCAAAACATCAACGGGTTTTTCATCCAATGCAGCTAATAAAAACTTTTTGTCCGCTTCTATGGCCTGAACAATCAATTGACCCACACGCCCACGAGCACCAGTCACCGCAACGGATATCATTAAAATTTCATCTCTTCAAAAAAATGTTTAACACGTTTAAACCACGTGGTAGAACGTGGGTTATGCTGATTCCCTTCTGCTTTCATTGAAGCATCTAGTTCTTGCAACAAATCTTTTTGCTTTTTACTGAGATTAACGGGTGTTTCGACGATAACACGACATAATAAATCGCCGGGTCCACCACCACGCACTGTTTTAACGCCCTTACCTTTAACACGTAATACGCGCGCAGTTTGCGTTTCGGGTGGAATTTTAAGCTTCACACGACCATTTAAGGTGGGTACGTCTAACTCGCCCCCTAAAGCCGCCAAGGTAAAACTCACCGGCACTTCACAATGTAAATGCGTGCCTTCACGCGTAAAGATTTCGTGTTCGCGTACTTGTACTTGAACATACAAATCACCGGCAGGTCCTCCATTGGTTCCTGCTTCGCCTTCACCACCTAGGCGAATGCGATCACCATTGTCTACACCCGGTGGAATATGAACAGACAAGGTTTTTTGATCTTGAACACGACCTTGCCCATGACACTTATTGCAAGGATCGCTGATAACAGAACCACGCCCTCTACAAGTCGGACAGGTTTGCTGAATGGCAAAAAAGCCTTGCTGCATGCGTACTTGACCCATGCCGCCACAGGTATGACACGCTTTTGGTTTAGCACCGTCTTTAGAACCGCTGCCTTTACATTGTGTACAACCTATCCAGGTTGGTACTCGAATTTCGACTGTCTTGCCATGAACAGCTTCTTCTAGCGTTAAGGTTAAGTTATAACGAAGATCGGCACCCTGTTCGGCATAACTGCGCCCAGCGCCACCACGACCACCACCGCCGTCAAAAATATCACCGAAGATATCGCCAAAAATATCGCTAAAATTGCCACCCGCACCTGCGTAAGCACCACCCGCCGCAGACGGATCAACACCTGCATGACCAAATTGATCATAAGCACTACGCTTTTGGCTATTCGATAGCACTTCGTAAGCTTCGCTGACGGTTTTAAATTTTCCTTCCGCAGACTTATCACCCGGATTACGATCCGGGTGATGTTTCATCGCAAGTTTACGATAAGCAGTTTTAATATCTGCTTCGCTGGCATTTCGCGCGACACCCAGCGTTTCGTAATAGTCTTTTTTATTCTCTGCCATTAATTTTTGTTCTCTTTAACTTCCTCGAATTCCGCATCAACAACGTCGTCTTTAGGCTTATCGGCAGCTTCAGATGATCCAGCACCCGCAGCAGCATCATGACCCGCTTCTGCACCTTGTTGTGGATTTGCGGCATACAATCTTTCGGCCATTTTACCTGAAACCTCTGCTAAGGCTTCTGTACAACGTTCGATTTCCGCTTTATCGTTACCTTTTAGCGCTTCTTTCAAAGCATCTGAAGCTTTAGTGATGCTCTCTTTTTCTTCCGCACTCACTTTATCGCCCATTTCTTTAAGTGATTTTTCAGTTGCATGCAGCATGCTATCAGCATGATTACGAGCAGAAACCAACTCGTGGAATTTCTTATCTTCTTCCGCGTGTGCTTCCGCATCTTTTACCATGCGCATCACTTCTTCTTCATTTAAACCACTCGACGCTTTAATCACAATTTTCTGCTGTTTGCTAGTAGCCATATCTTTAGCAGAAACACTTAAGATACCATTCGCATCGATATCAAAAGCCACTTCAATTTGTGGTACACCACGCGGTGCAGGTGGAATATCTGTCAAATCAAACTGCCCTAAGAACTTGTTAGCCGCTGCCTGTTCGCGTTCCCCTTGGAATACCCGAATGGTAACCGCGGTTTGGCTATCCGCAGCCGTTGAAAAGACTTGTGTCTTTTTCGTCGGAATGGTGGTGTTTTTCTCGATTAATTTTGTCATTACCCCACCCATGGTTTCTAAGCCCAAGGATAAAGGCGTTACGTCCAGCAATAAAATATCTTTGACATCACCAGACAACACACCGCCCTGAATGGCAGCACCAATAGCCACTGCTTCGTCTGGGTTAACATCTTTTCTGGGTTCTTGATCAAAGAAATTCTTAACGACTTCTTGAACTTTTGGCATACGAGTCTGGCCACCCACCAAAATAACACCTTGGATATCCGTAATTTTCTTACCGGCATCTTTCAGCGCCATTTTGCAAGGCTCAATGGTCTTATTCACTAAATCTTCTACCAATGCTTCTAGTTTTGCACGGGTAATTTTTAAGTTTAAGTGTTTAGGGCCACTCGCATCTGCCGTAATATAAGGCAAATTCACATCCACTTGTTCGCGTGAAGAAAGTTCAATTTTTGCTTTTTCAGCCGCTTCTTTTAAACGCTGCAAAGCGATGGGATCATTCTTCAAATCGACGCTGGATTCTTTCTTAAATTCAGCCACCAGATAATCCATCACGCGCGCATCAAAGTCTTCACCCCCTAAGAAGGTATCACCATTTGTTGCTAACACTTCAAATTGATGTTCGCCATCCACTTCTGCAATTTCGATAATAGAAATATCAAAAGTACCGCCCCCTAAGTCGAATACCGCAATAATCATGTTGCCTTTTTGTTTATCCATACCAAAAGCAAGTGCCGCTGCGGTTGGTTCGTTAATAATACGTTTAACATCTAAACCGGCAATACGTCCTGCATCTTTAGTCGCTTGACGTTGGGAATCATTAAAATACGCAGGCACTGTAATCACAGCAGAATGTACTTCTTTGCCTAAATAATCTTCTGCTGTTTTTTTCATTTTGGCTAAGACTTCAGCAGAAATTTGTGGCGGCGCTAATTTTTGGCCTTCGGCTTCTAGCCAGGCATCGCCATTATCAGCACGTACAATCGAATACGGCACGATATCTTTATCTTTTGCGACAACCGGATCATCAAATCGACGACCAATTAATCGTTTAACCGCATAAAAGGTTTGTTTTGGATTTGTGATGCGCTGATTTTTAGCAGGACCACCCACCAATTTCTCTTTATCTTTGGTATAAGCCACAATCGAAGGTGTTGTTCTAGCGCCTTCGCTGTTTTCAATAACCTTGGCAACTCCATTCTCCATAATCGCAACGCAAGAATTGGTTGTACCTAAATCGATTCCAATAACAACTTCACTCATAAATATAATCTCCTACATGTCTCTGCAATCTATATTGGGTCAAGTAAACGATTTTCAAGCCTCTGATGTTTCAATTTTTGAAACAATCACCCGAGCTGGGCGCAATACGCGATCTTGCAAGGTAAAACCCTTTTGAACCACCGTGAGAACGGTGTTAGGTTCAACATCATTTTTAACTTGTGCCGTCAGCGCTTCGTGCTTCATAGGGTCAAAAGGCTCGTTCACTGGATTAATAGGCAGTATGCCAAACTTGGTTAAAATATCTAACAATAATTTATAAGTTAGTTCCATACCCTCTTTTAAGGCATTGCTATCTGCCCCAACAGAAGCCAATCCATGATCTAAGCTATCCACCACAGCCAACAATTCACGTGCCAGTTTTTCCACGGCATATTTATGCGCATTTTCCACATCAATGCTGGCTCGGCGACGGATATTGTCTGCATCTGCGCGGGTACGTAAAAATAAGTCCCAATTTTCGGCTGCTTTTCGCCTGGCTTCTTCTAGTAATTCAGGCAAATTCTCCGGTGGCGCGTCTGCACCCACCTCTGCTGATTCAGGATTTTCGTTAACGGCTGATTCGTCGTGATTGCTCACTGGTATCTTCTCCTCATCTTAGGCTAAATAACATCAACATCCCTTAAATGGAGCCTCCTGATAAAAATTCAAGGGCTCTATAAAGAAAAAAGCCGTTGTTACTGATTCAAACTTAGCCTAGCTATTGCCCTGTTAATCTCATTGTCTGTAGGTGCCTGACTTGTGCCAGTCGCTTTCATGCATATTTGTAATTGAAGAGTAGGCAATATATTTTTAAAAACATCAAAAGCAAACAACACGGTTTCATATTCTGTTTTTTCTTTTTCATTACTTAGAGCATCCAAAGCTTTTTGTCTCAACGTGGGTTTTTCTTCGAACAATTGTTCTAGTTTTCTAAAAAGAGCGCAACATTCAGCAGCAGGTCGTGTCGCTTTTCTGTTCAACATTATACCCTTTGTTAATATTTTAATACTAGGCGGTATTTTATCACTGCGAGCAGAACCATGAGGCCATTTGTATGCGAGTGCTAATTTATCTGCTGGTGATAATGCTTCAAGCTCCATCGGGGTTGTTATCCAATACTCAGCGTTATTTGGATGTGGACATAACAGCTTGATATCGTTTGTCTGCATCGAATTTAATTGTGGAGAATTAAGGAGTTTTAATAATTTTACTATATGTTCGTCTATATTCAACAACCCAGCATTATGTTGTAATAAAAGCTTTGCAATGTCTGCGTGGCCTCCTAGAACAGCCAAATGTAAAGTCGTTCGGCGCCCACTTCTAGCTGTGAGGCGAAAACCACTTTTAGCTGTGATATCAGCGCCTTTGTCTAATAAACATTTCACAATGTCTATGTAGTTTCCTACAACGGCCACATGTAAAGCGGTCATTTTCCCTTTGTCTTTAGCTGTGATGTCAGCGCCTTTTTCTAATAAACATTTCACAATATCTGTGTGGCCTCGTGCAGCAGCCCAATGCAAAGCGGTCCTTCTCCCTTCGTCTTTAGCTGTCATATCAATGCCTTTTTTTAATAATAAATATTTCACACTGTCTGTGTGGCCTCCCATAGCAGCCAAATGCAAAGCGGTCGCACCCCGAGCGTTTTCAGCTCTAATATTAGCGCCATTTATTAAACACAGCTCTATTGTTTCAATGTCACCATTTGCGGCAGCATTTATTAATTCCTCATCGGGGTTGGTACTAAACATCATTTTTCTCCAGGCGATATCAAAAGGTTATTGTTAATAAAAAACAAAATATCATGTAGTTAAATAAATATCAACCCGTGTATAGGCTTTTGTAGCACCCAAAAAGAGATACTACACCCTCAACAGACATATCATTTTATCTTGAGATAATACGTGTTTCTTGGATGACTGTTAACCTACCCATTGCTGCATTAACTTCAGCTTCTGTAGGTTCCTGATTTGCGCCAGTCGCTTCCATACATATTTGTAATTGAACATTAGGCACTATATTTTTAAAAACATCGAAAGCAAAAAACATGCTGTTATATTCTGTTTTTTCTTTTTCATCACTCAGAGCATCCAAAGCTTCCTGTCTCAATGTGGGTTTTTCTTCGAACAATTGTTCTAGTTTTCTAAAAACAGCGCAATATTCAGCAGCAGGTCGTGCCGCTCTTCTCTCCAACAGTATGTCCTTTGTTAATATTTTAATACTAGGCGGTATTGTATCATTACGAGCAGCACCATAAGGCCATTTGTATGCGAGCGCTAATTTATCCGCTGGTGATAATGCTTCAACTTTCATCGGGATTGTTATCCAACGCTCAGCTATACTTGGATCTGGATATAATATCTCGATGGCATTTAGCTGCATTGAATTTAATTGCGGAGAATTAAGGAGCTCTAATAATCTTGCTATTAAGAATCTTGTTATTGGTTCGTAGTGTATATCGAATAACCCAGCATTATGTCGTAATAAGAGCTTTGCAGTGTCTGTGTGACCTTGTGCAGCATCAAACTGCAAAGCAGCAGCCAAATGCAGCGGTCCTGCCCCAAGGGTCTCTAACTGTGATATCAGCTCCTGCTGCTAATAAAAACTTCACAGTGTCTGTGTGACCTTGTCCAGCAGCCCAATGCAAAGCCGTTTCGCCAAAATTGGTTTTTGCTGCGATATCAGCACCTTTTTCTAGCAAAAACTTCACAGCATCTGTGTGACCATGAAGAGCAGCAGAATGCAAAACCGTTGCGTTCTTATTGCTTTCTGCTGCGATATTAGCGCCTTGTTGTAATAAAAGCTCTACAGTACCTCTGTGACCTCCTGCAGCAGCCAAATGCAAAGCCGTATAGCCATCATTGGTTTTTGCTGTTATATCAGCGTCTTTTTCTAATAAAAACTTCACAGCACCCGTCTGGCCCTCATAAGCAGCCAAATGCAAAGCCATTTCGCCAAAATTGGTTTTTGCTGCGATATCAGCGCCATTTATTAAACACAGATTTATTGTCTCAAGGTCGCCATCTTCAGCAGCATTTAGTAATTCATCATTGAGTTTGGTACTAAACATCATTTTTCTCCAGGCGATATCAAAAGGTTATTGTTAATAAAAAACAAAATATCATGTAGTTAAATAAATATCAACTCGTGTATATGTTTTTGTAGAGCCTCATATATACCCGTTTGACTTCAAGGTACGAACCTTAAGTGCAAAATGTTAACGACTCAACCGTATTTTTAGTGTCCCGTATAAATAGCGGATAGATTTATTGCAGAATATTTTTAAAATGTAACATTCAGGAATACCAATTACGTAGGGGCGGACCGCCTGTGTCCGCCCTCTCCAAAAAAGGTACAAATTATGAATGTCAGTTTTACACAATGTCCCAGAAAATCTCTTAGATTACGTGGATTTAATTATCAATCCGCCGGTTACTATTTGATGCAGGACATATGATTTACCATGAAATAAACACCATACAACATCGACATTTTAATCTCCAACTCGACACCTTCATTGTTATGCCAAACCATGTTCATGCGATCGTTGTGATTGAAAAGGGCGGACACAGGCGGTCCGCCCCTACGGATTTTTCGTTACCTAACATCATTAAAAATATTAAGAATATCATTTTATATTGTGGTAAAAAGTGGATATCTCCAAACTAAAAACAATTTAACTATATAAATATATAGTACATTTTTATGCAATTTGTTTGCAAATAGTATCAATTTATAATACTATTTGAAAACGAATTGCAGGAGTTGGGTATGAACTTAGAAGAATATATAGCTGAGCTACAGAGTAAAGGACAATATTTCCTTTTAAGGGAAGAGGCTATGAGTGCCTTAACGTGCAGTAAAGAGGCCTTTAAGCTCGCGGCCATTAGGCTAAAGGCAAAGCATAGACTTTGCAATATTCGCGCTGGATTTTGGGTTATTGTGCCCTATGAATATACCTCATGGGGAGTGTTACCAGCCAGCTGGTTTATAGATAAACTGATGGATTATTTAGGCTCTCTCTATTATGTGGGGCTACTTTCCGCAGCGGCATTATATGGTGCAGCGCATCAACAACCTCAACAATTTCAAGTAATGGTTACAGAACCAATGCGACCAATAGTAAGGGACAGAGTAAGCATTAAATTTTTTAAAAATTCTTTAGTTTCAAAAGCACCTATAAAAAAACTCCAATCTGAAACAGGATATATGAATGTTTCAACACCCGAAGTAACGGCATTAGATCTGGTTAAATTTTATAGAAAGGCGGGGCACTTAGGCAACGTTGCTACGGTTTTAGCCGAATTAAAAGAAAATTTGAATATTAACGAATTTGTTAAGGTGGCAACTCCCAGCTTGTATGAGTGGCCTATATTACAACGTTTGGGGTATTTGTTATCTTTAGAGGGAGTTGGAGGTAAAGAGTTTGCAGCTCCTATTCAAGCCCTTATTTCAGAACATTCACCGCGTTTTGTACCATTAGTAAACCAGGGTAGCGATGAAAATACTAAAAAGGATTTAAATTGGCGTATTTATATCAATGAAGAAGTAGAATTAGATTTATGATAGATAGAGCTTCCTTAACTTTATGGCAAAACATAGCACCTTGGGGAAATAGTGCTCAAATAGAGCAAGACTTGATCCTCTCCAGAGCTTTGGTAGATATTTATAATCACACCTATTTGAATACGGCTTTGGCTTTCAGAGGGGGAACGGCATTACAAAAACTATTTTATGATAAGGCGACTAGATACAGTGAGGATCTGGACTTCGTACAAATCCAAGCGGGTGGAATAGGTGGTATCTTAGATGGTTTTAGAGGAAGTATTAGAACCGTGGCTAGGAAAAACCAAAAAGAAATTTGGTGAAGGCAGAGCTACTTTTACTATATGGCTTTGAACCATCTCTAGAGCCTCAAATCGGTAAAATGCGAGTTAAAATTGAAATTAATACTCGTGAACATTATACCATATTGGGTTTAACTCAAAAGAAACATGAAGTAAACACACCTTGGTATACTGGAAGTGCACCTGTTACCACGTATCATCTAGAAGAATTATTGGGCACAAAATTAAGAGCATTATATCAAAGAAAAAAGGGGCGGGATTTATATGATTTAGCATGCGCATTAAGGGAATTTGATTTTGATGTAAAGAAATCTATTCAATGTTTTGATTACTATTTGACAAAGCAAAATCTTAAAATTTCACGAGCAGAATTTGAAGAGAACATGCACAATAAGTTTAAAACACTTTCTTTTAGGGAAGATATTCAACCATTGCTGTCTAATCCTACTTTTAATGATGAGGCATTTATTACAGATTTTAATTTGGTAATGAAAGATATAGTACAACAATTACCAGGAGAACCTTGGAAAGGAGATATTAATGGGAGTCTGCCCATTTAAGTGTGTAAACAGCCATAACTAAAGTAAACTGTCATCCTATGGATGACATTAACACGTGTTTCTCAGATGGCTTTTAACCGACCCATTGCCGCATTGACTTCATTTCCTGTAGGTTCCTGATTTGCTCCAGTCGCTTTCATGCATATTTGTAATTGAAGATGAGGCGGTGTATTTTTAAAAACATCGAAAGCAAAAAATATGCTGTTATATTCTGTTTTTTCTTTTTCATTACTTAGAGCACCCAAAGTTTCCTTTCTCAACGTGGGTTTTTCTTCGAACAATTGTTTTAGTTTTCTAAAAACAGCGCAATATTCAGTAGCAAGTCGTATCGCTCTTCTCTCTGACAACACCTCCTTTGTTAATACTCTAATACTACACGGTATTGTAGCACTGCGAGCAGCACCATCAGGCCATTTGTATGCAAGCGCTACTTTATTCTCTGGTGGTAATTCTTCAAGCTCCATCGGGGTTGTTATCCAATGCTCGGCTTTATTGGGATGTGGATATAATATCTCGATGGCGTTTGGCTGCATTGCATTTAATTGTGGAGAATTAAGGAGCTTTAATAATCTTACTATCTGTCCTCTTATGCCCAGCAACCCAGCATTATGTTGTAATAAAAGCTTTGCAGTGTCTGTCCAGTCATTGCGAGCAGCCAAATGCAAAGCGGTATGGCCCGTGGTAATTATAGTAGTTATAGCTGTGATATCAGCGCCATTTATTAATAAACATTCCACAATGTCTGTGTGGCCTATCATAACAGCCCAATGCAAAGCGGCCAGGCCTCCAACGCCTCTAGCGTTGATATCAGCGCCTTTTATTAAATACAGCTTTATTCTGTTAAGGTCGCCTCTTACGACAGCTCTTCTTAATTCCGCATTGAGGTTGGCGCTAAACATCATTTTTCTCCAGGCGATATCAAAAGGTTATTCTTAATAAAAAAACAAAATATCATGTAGTTAAATAAATATCAACCCGTGTATATCCGTTTGACTTCAAGATGCGAACCTTACATGCAAAATGTTAACGATTCGATAGCGTTTTTAGTGTCTCGTATAAATAGCGGATAGATTTATTGCAGAATATTTTTAAAATGTAACATTCAAGAATACCAATTACGTAGGGGCGGACCGCCTGTGTCCGCCCTATTCAAAAAAGGTACAAATTATGAATATTAGTTTTACACAATGCCCCAGAAAATCTCTTAGATTACGTGGATTTAATTATCAATCCGCCGGTTACTATTTTGTGACATTTTGTGTACAAGACCGTTTATGTTTACTGGGAGAAATCATTCAGGGTAAAAATATCTTAAATGATGCAGGACATATGGTTCACCATGAAATAAACACCATACAACATCGACATTTTAATCTCCAACTCGACGCCTTCATTGTTATGCCAAACCATGTTCATGCGATCGTTGTGATTGAACAGGGCGGACACAGGCGGTCCGCCCCTACGGATTTTTCGTTACCTAACATCATTAAAAATATTAAAACGTTTACAACAAAACAATATAGTCATGGGGTACACACCAAAAAATGGCCTTCATTTCATAAACGGTTATGGCAAAGGGGGTATTATGAGCACGTCATTCGGAACGATGAAAGCCTATTTAATATCCGTCAATACATTATGGATAATCCTCTAAAATGGGAAACCGATAGGGAAAATCCCTTAACAGAAGAGCATTTTATGTTGCGGTAATACATATTCTTTAGATGGTTCTTAACCTACCCATTGCCTCACTGACCTCATCTTCTGTAGGTTCCTCATTTGCACCCGTTATTTTCGTACATATTTTTAATTGAATAGGGGATGGGGTGTTTTTATAAGGATCAAAAGCAAAAAGTATGTTGTTATAATATGCTGATTCTTTCTCCAAAGTTTCTGCTTTCAGATCGGATTTATCTTGAAACAACTGTCCTAACATTCTAAAAATAGCAACATATTCAGCAGCAAGTCGTGTCAACCTTATTTCAAATGGTCCTTTCAATGCATTTTTTGTAAACGTTTTAATGTCTTCTGATATTAAATCAGATCTAGAAGCACCATGAGGCCATCTGTATGCAATCGCCAATTTGTCTGCTGGTGATAATGCTTTAAGTTCCGCCACAGTTGTTATCCAATAGTCTGCTTGACTCGGATGTGGACACAAAATTTCGATTGCATTTGGATTCATGGCATTTAACTGTTAGGAGTCAAGACAGGGTAATATACTGGCTACCCAATCATTATCCCGTTCCATCAATCCAACGTTATATTGTAAAAAAATTTCCACAATATTTTTAAAATTATGATCAATGGCCATCCCTAAAGGCGTCCGACCTCGATTATTCTCCCTTGCTGTAATATCAGCGCCATTTTCTAATAAAACCGCCACAACGCCAGCGTGGTTATGAAAAGCTGCAAAATGCAAAGGCGTCCAATCCATCATGTCTGCTGCATTGATATCAGCGCCTTTTTTTAATAAAAGCGCCACAGCATCTGTGTGGCCCTTGATAGCTGCAAAATGCAAAGCTGTGTAGCCCTGCGAATCTAATAGAGCCTTTTCTGTTACATTGACATCGACACCTTTACTTAAGCTCAACTCTATATTTTCAAGGGTCCCATGTTTCGCTGCCAACATAAGAACCCCTTCATAATGACTGACTTCGATATACTTCACTACTTTATTAGCAACTGCTTCTAGCTCACCCTTAATCACGCTCATCATAATTCAGGATCCTCCTAGTGCTACCTTGGTAAAGTTATTTACCCGGCTATTACCCAGTTAAATTATTGCAACTCACACCTTCCGAAGGCTACACTATACACTTAGTCTTTCAATTTATTAAGGTGCGTTAAGGCAGCTTCCATGAACAATCAAACAGGGCGATTTAAAAGAATTGGGTTATTCGCAAAACACAATAATAAAAGTGTTCTCGATACCCTCGAAAAACTCATCCATTTCTTACAAAAGAAGAATCATATCTTAACCATTGAAACAGAAAGTGCAGGTATTTTATCTGCAAAACAGCGACAAAATATTAAAACCATACCCCGAGAACAACTCGGCGAACAAGTTGATTTAGTGATAGTCATCGGCGGCGACGGTAGCTTATTAAACGCTGCTCGCGCCATCGTTACCAATCAAGTACCTATTGTAGGTATTAATCGCGGCAGACTTGGTTTTTTAGCAGACATACTACCCGAACACATGGAACAAGCATTAACCGATATTTTAGATGGTAATTATATCGAAGAAAAAAGATTTTTATTAAACGCCCGCATTATTCGACAAGGAAAAACCTTTGCCCAAAGTACAGCACTCAATGATATTGTATTATACACAGGCAGTATCGCGCGCATGATCGATTTTGAAGTTTATATTAATGATCATTTTGTGTTACGCCAGCAAGCCGATGGCATCATTACAGCAACACCAACGGGTTCCACTGCCTATGCATTATCCGCAGGTGGTCCTATTCTTTACCCAACACTGCAAGCTTTAACCATTACACCACTCTGCCCCCATACCTTAAGCAGTCGTCCTATTGTTGTTGATAGTCATTGTGATATTCGCCTGGTTTTAACCGACTCTAAAGATATTAAACCCAAATTAAGTTGCGATGGTCAATCTCATTTTGATTTAGAAGCAACCGATCAGATTTCTATTCAAAAACACCCTGTTGAATTAACGCTTATTCATCCCAAACCCCATGAGTATTTCTCTGTATTACGAGAAAAATTGGGATGGGGTACGCACAAAACCCAGGAATAAAAAGGGAATAAAAAAATGCTAAACCATCTTTTTGTGCAACATTTAGCTGTCGTTCAACAACTGGCTTTAAATATTAACGCAGGCATGACGGTTTTAACTGGCGAAACAGGTGCGGGAAAATCTATTTTAATCGATGCTTTGCAATTAGCCTTAGGCAGACGTGCAGAAAGCGGTGTTGTGCGACATAATTGTCCTCAAGCAGAAATTTCCGCTATTTTTGAATTAAAAAAACTTCCTCTCGTGTCTGAATGGTTAAAAGAAAATGCACTAGAAGCAAGTGACGACGAAGATGAATGTATTATTAGACGCACGCTAACCGAAGATGGCAAATCTCGTGCCTATATTAATGGCCGAGTGGTGCCACTTAACCAATTACGAGAACTGGGTGATCAACTGGTTAATATTCACGGGCAACATCAACATCAAGCTTTATTAAAACCTGAGCACCAACGCGTCTTATTAGATGCTTACACGATTGCAGAATCAAAAAATCACGAAGCACTATGCAACACGGTTAAGAAAAACTATACATTGCACCAACAACTGCAAAAAGAATATAAATCCCTACAAGCTTTACAAGGTCAAAACGATAAATTAACGTTGCTGGATTATCAAATTCAAGAAATAGATGAATTAAATTTAGCGGCTGATGAACTATCTTCTTTAAACGCAGAATATAAACAACTGGCCCATGCAGATCAATGGCTAACCACCTGTGAAACAGCGCTTGCTGCCCTTAAAAATGATTCTGGCCAAGATGCAGTTTCGCTCTTATATCAAGGCCTTAATCTGATAACAACCTTAAAAGCGCAAGCAACCAGTTTAAGCACAACACAGGAATTATTAAATACCGCTTATATTCAATTAAACGAAGCTATTGTAGATATCGAAAATTTTAAAGAAACATTAAGTAACGATCCAAACCGGCTGGCAGAAATCGACAAAAGATTAGGTCAAATTCATGCGCTGGCTAGAAAACACCGTATTCAGCCAGAAGCTATTTTAGAACATCAACGTATACTCGAAAAAGAAGCCAATCAATTACGACATATTCAAACCCATCTTGAAGAAGTTAGCACAAAACTGGTTGAGGCTGAAAATGCGTACCTTGATGCGGCAACAAAACTGAGTAAAAGTCGACAAAAGGCAGCTTTAAGCTTAGAAAAAAAGGTAACGCACTGTATACAAACTCTTGAAATGCCAAATGGGCATTTTAAGATTGCATTTTTGGCACACGAGCCATCTGATAGTATTACATTTAGTCCAAATGGTATTGATGATATTGAATTTTTAGTCTCAACCAACCCGGGACTTGCCCTGCAACCCCTCCGTAAAATTGCCTCAGGCGGTGAATTATCGCGCATTAGTTTGGCTATTCAGGTTATTACCACCCAAAAACAAAGCACACCCACGCTGATTTTTGATGAAGTCGACGCGGGTATTAGCGGAAAAACTGCCGAAACTGTCGGCAAATTGTTAAGGCAATTAAGCATAGATGCCCAAGTACTGTGCGTAACCCATTTGCCACAAATTGCGGTTCAAGGACATCATCACTGTCATGTTGTTAAAACACAAACCAAAGACAGTACAACCACACAAATTGTACCGCTTAGCGAAACAGAAAGGGTTAAAGAATTAGCCAGAATGCTGGGTGGGGCAACGATTACAGAGCGAACATTAGCGCATGCTGAAGAGATGTTGGAGCGTGTCTAAATCTTTATTGTGTTGATTATCTTGCAAGAATAAGCTTGCGTGTTCTTCATAAGCAATCGATCTATCTGACGCCTTCATAAACCGCTTTTTAAGCAAAATAATTTCTTTATATAAAACTTCTTTTAATTCTAAATTTTCGCTGTTCTCTTTTTCAGAACGTTCTAATGCACCACACCAAACCATGATTTTCTCTTGTGTTGTTAATAAATTATTTATTAATAATGCAGATTGTATTTTTTTAAGCCAATGATGCTGAATATCAATCTTTAAAAATTTAATTAAATCATTGCCGTCTTTGAGTTCTGCAAGCGCAGTTCTAATATTGTTACGGGTGTGTCCCAGTTTGCTATAAAAATCGAAGATTTCGTGTGGCTTCACGTTATTATTTTCACTGATATTTTGTAGCGTCAAAAATTTGGCGTCAAGATGGGCATTTAAGGTTTCGATTTCGTGGATCTTTTTTTCTATTTCTGTCTCTTCAAAACACCGACAATTTTGGTGGTGGTCTTCAAGAAAAGCTGCTAAGCCATTGATACTGGATTCAAATGCCTCTTTTTCGTTCTGCATAGCGACCAAAACTCCTGATGGGTCAATCGTCATTGTCGACCTTTGGGAATTTTATCGGTCAAGATGGAAAATTCTTGAATGATACTTTAATTTAAACGCTCAGATGCCAAATGCCTATCGTATTAATGCTAGATTCTAAAATATATATAATCCAAATTGCTTCCAGCTATTTAGAACAACTTACGTAAGTTATTTTTTATTTTTGAATTCAGATTCATCACTTAACATAAATTTGAGTCTTTTCTCTGTTTGCCTTGAATCCTTATCTGCGATTTCTTCTACTTCTTTTCTCTTTTTATCGTCATTAAACCCTGTTAATATAGCCACAGGTGGATCTCTTCTTAATTTCTCTGCTTCTTCTCGTGAATATAAAATAGCCTCATCAGAACTTTTTTCTTCATGTTCCATTTCCATTTTAGATGCTTCTTTTTTTAAATCAAAATCTCTAAAATATTTTGCCACTTCCTCACCAATCAAGAAAGGATTTTGCAACACCTCTAACAGTTCCTTTTGTGAAACCTCTGTTTCTTGTACTTTATTTTTATTTAATTCCCCAAGAAAAATTTCAAAATTATTTCTTATTTCACTCAACAAATTATCTCCGATTTCATTTAAAGACATTGTTTTGCGTATCAAAAGCATTTTTTTTATTAAAACACTATTTTTATATATCTCAAGCGCTATCGACATTTTTTTCGCGATTATTTCACCATTATTTTCTTGACTTTTAATAAAGTCAAAAATATTCTCAAGTTTGATTTTTTCTGCAATAATTTTTTGTTCTCGATCTTCTTCTGTCTCACTTTGAGAATCGCTATGTTCCATAGGAATATGTTTTGGTGGTACTACTTCTAAAAATTTTTTAATCGAAACACTGCTAGCATGACCAATTAAAATCGCTAAATCCTCAAATCGTTCAAACTTTGACATATCTGCATTTGGAACCATTTCATAACCTTCTTTAAAGACCCCCGGCACATTCCACTCAAAATCTATATCGTGTTTTCCTCGAGACAAGAATTCGGTTTTTATACCTTTTTCATTAAAAATTCTATTCGCCTCTTCTATCACACAACGGCAATTTAGACAACATAATTTTGAAATTCCAATATAAATTTTCTTATCTTCAGTTAAGTCAAGTTTTGATTCTAATAATGACTTAACAAAACTGCCTAATATTTGTACCTCTGCATGTACTCCATTTTTTACGCTTGCCTCTTCTTGTAGAATTCTAATGCTTGCACTTTTAAAAACTGAAAATTCTTGTTCTGATAAAACAGCTTTTTTCTGGGTTAATGCCTCTTCTAACTTTATAAAGTGTTTATAAAGTTTTGCAAATTCGGCATATACTAAGGAGGTTTCACCTACTTTGCCTCCTGTTATTTTTGCAATATCACTAATTTTAGACTGTCCTTGCGACTTGAACACTAATACTGCTATTTCTTCCAATTCTTGATCTTTGAGATTAAAAGCACTATAGCCAGCCTTAAGTTTTTTTTGAAGTCTCGATTTCGAGCAGATCATTTTAAATAATTTCGCTCGCTCTCCCAGTGATCCTATATTCCCAGTATTTGCAACTCCTTGAAAATAAGAAAATATTTCTTGAATAGAAGTAATAGTGGTATTACTTGATTTAGATTTTTCATTAAGATCATTTGCAGCTATCCAGATTTCACCGTTTACTATTGAAACTGCTACACATTCACTATTGACAGCAAGCAACTTCGCAAAACTATCAAGTCTTCTTTGAGATGGTGTACGTTCAGTCGTTAGATCTTCTCTCCCACGTGAAATATTTTTTTCTTTTTCAGGCATATCAGTCTCCTATTGTAAAAGTTTTGAGGTCGCCTGTTTCGAATTAAATGATTCTAACACCTGCTTAACAATAACTTCCGTTGCCTTCTTAATCTTATCATTAATAATGCTAGAAGTTTTTATATTATCTATATATTCTTTTATTTCAGGACCTAACTTCAATAATAAATTACTCTTTTCAAGTCGATTTGTTAAGTCTTTTTCATTCATTGAGTCTCGGTTTTGTTTTCCTATTTCCGTTGATAAAAATATGCTTAATATATAAAAATCATCCTTAATGACTAATTCTTTTAATAATTTTTGTGGTATGTTATCATAAATGAAACAAAATGCTTCAGCATTTGAAGAACTAACAAGCGCCCAGTCTAAAAGTACTTGCCCTTCTTTCTGAAAGAATGCTACCAAATCCAATCCCCTTTGTAGCCAAGAATTCAAGTCTCTAGATAATTGCTGGTATTCACCCTTACGACAACGTGCAATCCATGTGTTTCTAACAGCAGAAAAATGAGGTTTTGCCAATGCGGTAAAGATAACAGGATCCTTCGTGTCTTCCGAGAACTTTACACGTTTTGTTACATTTTCAGTCAACATTACACGTTTTATTACATCACCTTTTTCCATATATTAATACCCTTAATATGGTTAAATACTTGTATTTGAAATGTAACATATTTTAACACTAAAATCACTTAAAATTTTATCTCAAAGCTCTAATATTTTGATTATTAAAGAATTATTGGGGCTTTTCGTTAACTTTATTTTAAATATGGGAATATCAACATTTCATTAAATATATGCAAAGCTGTCATGCTGAAAATCAGTAAAATCTTAAATGCAGACTCAAATTTCTCTAACCTGACACCGACTGCAAACCCCATAAATATACAACGCATGGTCGGTCATCTGAAATTGTTTTTCTTTTGCAATAGCCTGCTGTCGTTGTTCAATAATGGGATCAATAAATTCAACCACCTCTCCACATTTAATGCAAACTAAATGATCATGATGTTGGCCATCATCCAATTCAAAGACAGAATAGTCGCCTTCAAAATGATGCCTAATCACCAGTCCTGCACTTTCAAATTGTGTTAACACACGATAGACGGTTGCTAAGCCAACATCGTCCCCCATTTCTACCAGTTTTTTATAAACATCTTCAGCACTCAAATGCCGAACACCTGTTTTTTCTAAACTGGTTTCTAAGATGTGTAGAATCTTAACCCGAGGTGCTGTTACTTTAAGACCTGCTTTTTTTAATTCCTGATTGTCCAAAATATACTCCTAATGATAGGTTTGTCTGTGCTATGATGACAGACAGAATTTGGCCAGACGACATTTTTAGACTTAGAGGCTTAACTTAGATGAACTCCCTGATACGTGGACTTATGTTATCGTTTTTTACCCTGGCTTGCCTAGGCTTAACAGCTTGTCCATTCCCACCTCGTATTTATAGGATGGATGTACGCCAGGGCAATTATATCACCACTGAAATGACCAACAAGTTAAAAGTCGGTATGTCCAAAGCCGCTGTTACAGAACTCATGGGTACACCTGCTTTAACGCGCTTTTTTGAACAAGAACGTTGGGATTATTATTACAGCTTAAAACCCGGTAACGGCAAACCTATTCAGAAAAAATCCATTGTGCTTTATTTTAAAGGCAACCAGGTTGTGCGTATTGTGAAGGACTTAGAATCTAAAGAGCCTGAATTCTAAACATTTTTCTTTTGCTTATACAATAACGCTTTTGCTTTTCTTGCTACTTTTTGTTGTCGTTTTTTTTCATCAAAAGCTTGTGCTTTTTGACGCTTTCCAGCTAAGGCTTTTAAACGTCTGCTCTCTTTAGGATCTATGATCAAATACTGATAAATTTCAACGCGATCGCCTGCTTTAAGCAGAGTATCTAATGTACAGATTTTACCAAAAATACCCACTCTATCCGATAATATGCCTTCTGCGGCAAGATGGGGAAATTGAATGAGCACTGTAGATGCTTGTATCGCGTCTAAAACGGTTGCGCCTTCTGACACATCTAAGCGAATTAACACTTGTTTATCTTTTTCTGCATACGCAACTTCAACAGAAAAAACTTTATTCGCCATACAGTACCTTTGCTTGTTGGCAAAAAGCCTCTACGTACGATTCGATAGATCTTTGTATGACAGGCCCTACAGTTATCGCGATTAATTTACTTGAAAACTCAAATTCCAAATCAAAACTCACACGACAGCCTATTTCACCTACCGCTTCAAATCGCCACGCGCCCTCTAAATGTCTAAAAGGACCTCGCATTAAACGTACTTCTATTTGTTTATCGGGCGAAAGACGATTCAGGGTTGTAAACGATTGTCGAATACCCCCTTTCATAAAATAAATACTGGCTTCGACGATATCCACAGCACGGCTATGCACGATGGTTGACTTACACCAAGGTAAGAAATCAGGATACTGTTCGATGCCATCAACCAATTTGAACATTTGCGCCGGCGTATACGGCACTAAAGCACTTTTTTTAATCACTGTCATTTTAGTCCTCTACCTATCAGTCTCTGCATACGCTACAATAAACGCATTATGAATAAATCCTCAAAAACACAAGAACCTGGCCGAAAGAGCATCGCCTTCAATCGTAAAGCGCTTCACGATTATACACTGGAGGAACGCTACGAGGCAGGGGTAGCTCTTCAGGGTTGGGAAGTTAAAAGTCTACGTGCCGGCAAAGTCCAAATCGCCGAAAGCTACGTGCTCCTTAAAAGGGGGGAAGCTTGGCTCGTTGGTTCTCATATTAGCCCGCTTTTATCAGCTTCTACCCATGTGCACCCAGATCCAACTCGCACACGCAAGTTATTATTACACCGTAAAGAAATCGATAAACTAATTGGTCTTATAGAACGCAAAGGTTATACGGTGGTGCCACTCTCAGTTTATTTTAGTAGGGGTCGCGTCAAGCTTGAAATTGCGCTCGTTAAGGGTAAAAAAGAACACGATAAAAGAGATGCTGAAAAAGATCGTGATTGGCAACGCGAAAAACAACGCCTCTTTAAAAAGACCCGATAACCTAAAAACATAAGCTAGTTATCTATCCGTATTATAAGAAATTACCTCTTAACGGATGGTGTTTACTACCCAAACTAGTCTACACTGTATTTCCATTATTGCTTTGAAACAGGGTAATTAACTGACATGAAACGTCCAATCTATCAGCGTTTATATTTTCAAGTTCTGATGGGAATTATCGTTGGGGTATTCCTAGGACATTTCTTTCCAGAATTGGGGAT
Organism: Gammaproteobacteria bacterium; assembly: GCA_044225395.1. Lineage (GTDB taxonomy): Bacteria > Pseudomonadota > Gammaproteobacteria > UBA6186 > Azoamicaceae > CADEGZ01. The sequence continues at coordinate 21,593 of JBGAIP010000008.1, read as the reverse complement.
CCAATTAAGACCCATAGGCACGGCCTTTATTAATTTGATTAAAATGATGGTTGCGCCCATTATTTTTTGCACCATTGTGGTCGGCATTGCAAAGATGGGCGATCTTAAAGAAGTGGGACGCGTCGGTCTTAAATCAATTATTTATTTTGAAGTTGTTTCTACGCTTGCTTTAATTATTGGATTAATCATTGTTAATGTTTACGAACCCGGTGTTGGCGTTAATGCAGATCCCAGCACTTTAGATACGGGCAGTGTTTCGAGTTATACCGCTAAGAGCAGAACATTAAGTACGGTTGATTTTTTACTTAATATTATTCCGCGCACAGTATTTGGTGCATTTGCTGAAGGCGACATTCTACAAGTGTTACTTTTTTCTGTACTGTTTGGCATTGCTTTATCTCAATTTGGTGATAAAGGAAAACTCTTAATTCGCATACTCGATCAAAGTTCACATGCCTTATTCGGTGTGATTGGTCTTGTCATGAAACTAGCCCCTTTCGGCGCATTTGGCGCAATGGCTTATAGCATTGGACAATATGGTTTTGGCACACTATTGCCACTGGGTAAATTAATGATAGGTGTTTTTGCAACCTGTCTTATTTTTATTACTTTTGTACTGGGCAGCGTTCTTAAAGCCAGTGGATTTAGTATATGGAAATTTCTACGCTATATTAAAGAAGAAATTTTTATTGTATTGGGCACTTCCTCTTCTGAAGCGGCTCTACCGCGCATGATTACCAAATTAGAAAATATGGGATGTGCAAAACCCGTCGTTGGACTTGTTATTCCAACGGGATATTCTTTCAATTTAGATGGGACTTCCATTTATTTAACGATGGCCGCTGTATTTATCGCTCAAGCAACAAATACCGATCTGTCGCTTTATCAACAGTTGTCCTTGCTGGGTGTACTGATGTTAACCTCTAAAGGTGCAGCCGCAGTACCCGGTGGTGGATTTGTAACGCTGGCAACAACCTTATCGACTATTGATACCTTGCCTATTGCCGGGTTAGGACTGCTGATTGGCGTTGATTTGTTTATGTCTGCCATCCGTTCTGTTACCAACCTGATAGGCAATGGCGTTGCGACTGTTGTGATTTCTAAATGGGAACGTGCTATCGATATCAAAAAAGCTTATCGCATTTTAGATGGCGAAACCGAAGAAGAAGCTGACAATCCAGAAGAAGTGGCCGATCAAGAAATGGATGATGCAGATGAACTGGATAGATTGTCTGAACCGATGGATTAATGAAGCATTCTGAACTGCGGTTTTCTTTTATTCGATCGCCTGGTCCAGGCGGTCAAAACGTTAATAAAGTCGCTACTGCTGTACTATTACGCTTTAATGTACTTCACTCCCCTTCCTTACCCGAACCTGTTCGTTTACGACTTATTAGCCTTTTAGGCTCAAAATTAACAACCCAAGGGGATTTAATTATTAAAGCGACTCGATACAGAACTCAGGAACGAAATAAACAAGATGCCATTGAAAGACTCGAAGCCCTTATTCTACGGGCAACCAAAGTTCCTAAAAAACGCAAAAAAACAAAACCCACTTTGGCCTCAAAAGAACGTCGGTTAGCAGAAAAAAAGTCTCATGGGAAAACCAAAGCCTTGCGTGGTTCTAAGCCAAAATACGAAGGCTAGGTTTCCCTAGCCTTATTTAACTATCTACCCTTTTCTGCCTTTTTGGCTTCTTTGGCTTTACGCTTTTCCATTAGGCTCATTTTAGGTGCTTTTTTACTTTCTTTCTTTTGCTTTTCATTTCCCAGTTTACCCATAAAAGTCACTCCTTAATCAAATTAAAAAATAGATCTCCTGAATATACTATCGAGATGCGAAAAATATATCTAGTATGAATATGGGATCAACCAGAGCAATCGAGCTAACCCACAAGGTAGCGCTTCGCGCGCTTATAGCTTGTTATTCTCTCAAAGTTACGTTTAGCTAAGCCCGGCTGTCTTCCTCGCGAATGCGGGGATCCAGTCAAAAATAATTCACACTCCTTATAACAAGATCTCATGATAGAGATCTTCCCAATGAGGATTGGTAGCTTCTATTAATGCTAATTTCCATTCTCGTTTCCATTTTTTTAATTGTTTTTCCCGTTGAATAGCACCAGAAATACTGGCCGAACATTCATAATAAACGAGTTCTTTTACACCATATTTTGATGTAAATCCTGGCACAGTCCCAATTTTATGTTCATGTATTCGTTTTCGTAAATCCGCAGTTACGCCAATATACAGCGTACCGTTTCGCTGATTCGCTAGAATATAAACATACCCTTCTTTCATGTTGCAGATAACACCTTAAGTAAATATTGATTATTCTAACTGCTTTTTTTGTTGTATTTGATTTATTTTTGACTGGATCCCCGCATTCGCGAGGAAGACAGCCGGGCTTAGCTAAACGTAACTTTGAGAGAATAACAAGCTATAAGCGCGCGAAGCGCTACCTTTTTTTCTCTTGCATCCATTTGAACGCTATTTTTACTTTATCTAATTTTAATGCGTTTGCTATTTTAATAAGCGTTGCCCGTTGCGGCATCGCATTAGAATTAAAAAAACGTGACAATGAAGGTTGAGGTATTCCTGTTAACTCTGCTAGATGCCCTACTCCCCCGTTCTCAAAAACAATTTGTAAAAGACTATCTTTAAACGCTCGAATATCATGCGCAATAGCTTCCAAATCATTAAATTTTATATACAGTGGTTCATTTTTGACTTTTGAGTACAGGCATCAATCATATCTTGAATGTCTGCAATAATTTCTTCTCTCTCCTGTTTTTCAGATTCCTTTGCCCATAATTTCATTAAATCCGCAACACCGTCAAAATCTAAAGCTACCCGAACGGCATTTACAATAAATATTTCTTGTAACCCTGCAATTTTCATATCAATTGCAATTTTAAATAGCTTACTTTGATCTTTTTTTCATCCATTGAAACTGGATATTGAATAAAACCTGAGACATGCTTTGAATGTTTAGGAGGCCGTGCCTGCATTGTCATTTTAATCTCCCACAAATTCTATAAAGATCACGCCTGATCAGTTCCAAAAACGTTTTAAATCGTGCCAACTGTCTACTTTCCTGCTTTGCATTGTGTTTAACATAAGCTTCACATAAAAATGATTCGCTATCAAAAATACCCACTGTCAATCTTAGCTGAACACGCCCTTCACCTATTTGATGCCATTTCATCTTATATCCTTGCTGAATAACTTCACCGCTTTGTTCTTGAGCCACTGACCAAAATTTACTTTGTTTAAATTTAGGACCATGGGGAAATCCAGATAAACGTTCTATATCAGGCCTAATAATAGTTTTGTACTCTTCCAAACTAAACATATTCTCACCCTTAAGCCGCAAATAAGCATCTAATGCCCACTCTGTAATTAATATTTCCACGACTTTTTCTTAACTCCTATAATAAATATACCATATATAACATAAATAGCAAGTACTATTCTGCCTGATTAGTAAGATATTGTATTAAACAATTTCAATCGTTTTAACGTGTTGAAAACCTATGACAAATAACAGAGGACAAACAGATAGCCAAACTGTCTTAATGCAACTACACGCTTTTTAGGGATATTTTTCAAAAAAACACGGTCTACATGAATGAGACCTAGAAAATTGGAGGTGTATATGCCTACTGGAAGACACATGGACCACGACAAACACAAGCATCACGTGCACTCTAAACACGAGATGAAGGAAAAACTAAATGCCCATCGACATAAAGTCCCTGGGTATGTAGCACGCGAAATGGCACGCGTCGATCTGGTAGCCAAAGAAGTTGCCAAATCGCACGAGCACGATGAGGATAAAACATAATGACGCTTTAACTGGAAGTTAGCGTTAAACTCTGGCGCTTTGAGGAATCGTTTTCTACAGAATCTGCGGGTATTAATGCTTCTTCTTCTTCAGAATTCGAAGGGGTAAAAGATTCTTTCCATAAGGGGCTAAAAACATTTCTAACATGCTCATCTAATATATTATCCAATATTATCTCTCGTTCTGGATTAAATCCATTTGATCCCATACCCTTTAGATTAAATAGATTACTGAGATTCTTTAAACTTTTACATAACGCTCTAAATCCATCCTCGTCATCTAAATTTTCAAGCTGATTTGAACCTAAATCAAGAGACACTAAATTTTTGCATTCGGAAATAAAGGTAGATAAAGCTTCAAACTCAACCGAACCTAATTCGCCCAGCCTATTATCACTTAAATCAAGCTCCTCCATTTTTTCTAAACTAATTAATACTTCGCCCAATACGTCAATTTTACGGTAATCTAATTTCCAAAGTTCATTATTTGATAAGTTAATTTTTTGCAATGTCTTACATTGACCAATCTCGTTAAAAAGTATTTCAAGATGCTGGGTATTTAAATTACCCAAGCTATTACATGACAAATTAATCTCATCCAATTCTGGACATTGAGCAAAAATACGACAAAATAAATCAAAACATTCAGGCGCTAATGTAGTAAGGTTGATAGAATTTAAATCTAATGCATGCAATGACTGACATGTGCTAAAAGCATATCCTAATGATTGAATATCCATAGGATCTAAAGTAGAAAACCATTCTCCTGCAACCAAGGTAACTTTGGTTATAGCTGCTTTCTCTTCATTTGATTTGGTTAGCAATAAATTTAAGTCATCTAAATAAGTTATTTTAAAGTTCATTATAATAATCTCTCTGCCTTCATAATTGATAATTCTAATACCACGACATATTAACCCAACTAACAATAAATTGTCTATCGCCTTGTCGGGCTTGATTATCAATGTTTCATTTTGTTAAAAACAATCAAGCCAACGCCAACGGCAAGACATAAACCACCTGCAATTGGCGAAAAAGGAATCTTTTTATTTGTTTCAGAAGTTATTTTTAAAGGTCCTATCTCGGCGACTTTTTCTTCAGTAGAATATGTAAATCCTGTGTAACTAAGAAACATCACCCCAACGACAATCAAAGCCATACCAATAATCGTTATCAATTTATTCATACATAACACTCCCTGTATTAAGTTTGCGAGTACTATTGTTTCATGACCTCAATATTAGTCTTTACATCCTTAACACCGCTCATTTTTCTTACTGCTTGCTCTAAGCTGCTAATATCCTTTTGATTACCAACTTTACCAAAAATATGCACTACCCCATTTGTTGTTTCTACATGTAGATCATTATTTTTCGAAATTGTCTCAACATTACTCAGTTGCATAATTTTGCCTTTAATTTTTGCCGTCGTAAAAGCATCTCTCAAGAAGCTATCGCTGTTTGTTATCTTTAATTTTGTATCGTCAACATCTTCTACCCCAGTAATACTTTGTGCAAGTTCTACGGCTCTATTGGCTTGCAATTGCGTGTCTACAGTGCCTGACAAATATACAATATGATTGGTTGTATTAACTTGAATATCAAAAGATTCAATATCAGGCTCTAGTGCAAACGATGCTTTAATCTGGGCAGTAAGACCCGCATCTTCAGCATAAGTAAAAATTTGTTTTTGAGCGGACTCAACCTTATTTATTACCTCATTTTGTTGATGAGCCGCTAATGCTAAGGCTGGCGACATAACCAGTGCTACAGATAATATCCCAGCTATTTTGTAAATAGAATTCATAAAGCCTCCCTAAGAACAGGTGTTGTCCTTTCTTAAGCATAATCTATTTAACAAATAATTCTAGGGAATAAGCAGCATCTATCCCCAGTTCATGAAGATAATAATCTATTCTTTACTTTTTTATCTTCCTTTTTTTCGTTGGTTTCCTTATCTTTAGCATCTTTAGCCCACGTTAGCGGCTGTTCCTTTTTTTTTTAATAACCTCATTTTTTTCATTAGGCTCAAAATCTAAAGGGTTAAAATTATTGATCCTAAATTGCTCTGGCTCTTTAGTGGCTAACCCGGCCATCGCGTTGAAATTAACAGGCGTCGTTAAAGGCATCATGCTAGACTCGTACGCTTTAGTCCAAATTGCTAAACAAGCAGCCCCTTCTAATGCCCTATTTATTTTTAACTGTCTATCTTCTTTATGATTTTGTTTTGAAGTCGACCATAATCTTCCGCGGTATAGAGCCGCATCCAACAAGCCATACGCACCAAGAATTGTGCCTGGACATCATCTCTTGTGTCTGCACCCATTAGTTCACCACGTAAACGAACATAATCAAAAAGTGCTTCTGTTTTATTTTTTCCTTTTTTATTTTCTGTTTCTAGCATAGATTCCAACACTTCTTTTACTAACAAATAGCCTCTATAAGTATTTTCTGTTAACGCAAGAGAACCTTGCTTATTAACATGCGCTGCAGAAGCGGCTACATCACACAATTGAATCAGAAAAGCGAAGTCTAATAACGTTTTATTTATCTTGTTTTCTTGAGCAATTTTCTCAAATTTTGAAAACATTTGCTCTCCACCTTCAATATGCAAAACATGCCCCAAATGGATTGGCATAGCACTCGAAACTTGGATTAATAAATTCTGCATGTCTTCGTTAAGCGATTTAAAACTCGGCAGCACCTGACCAATAATTTCTTTTTTCTGATGAAATAAAGCTTCTATAAAGTCATCATGATCAGCTCTTCGTAATCCATAACTCTCTGCTTCTCGAACCGCGGTCGGCGTCTTTCCTGCATCACTAAAAACCAGCATCGCTTCTAATGCTTGAAATAATTCATTTGTGGCAGCAACATTTTTCACGAATCTGTGAATTTCAACAAAACTTTCCCATGTCAATTTTTCTTCTGGTTTTTGTAAAGAAGTAAATTCCTCATAAGCTGCTCTTGAACCGTCTTTAAAAACATATAAAAACACTATCGAAGATAACATCCTTTCTAGCTCAATATATTTACCACCTTTCTTATGCGGTTGAATAAAAGGCTTTCCATTATCGTTCTCAGCATAAATCAAGCCATCTGTCCAACCCAGGCTTGGTGTAACACTAGCCGTTTCATTTGTAACAGCAACATTTTCATCTGCAAACCAAGCCACTTCTACATAACGCTTATTAATAGGTACAACAATTTGATGAAAAGGATCTTGTATAAAATCAATATCTGCTGTTAGCATAAAAACCCCTCATTTAAAAAATTAAGCTTTATTTTAACATTTGATCTATTTTAGCAGCAAGGTAGAAATCACTTTCAGTGAGGCCTTGGATTTTATGCGTCCAAATTTCTATTTCACATTTTCCCCAAGCCAAGTAGATGTCAGGATGATGATTCTCTCTCTCAGCGATTTCAGCAACTTTGTTGGTAAAATCTAGCGCCATTTTAAAATCGGGAAAACTAAATTTTCGAAACAAATGTCCAGGGGACTTTATTTCCCACTGATTATTTAATTGTAACAAAAGTGATTGCGCTTCATTTTCAGACATGGGTGGAACACCACCCTGACAAGGAATACATTTGTGATCTGATAAATTCATAAAAATCTACTCCACATCTATGGGTTAGAACCTATTAACAAACGACAAAATTCATCTTCAAAGTCTTTCATTTTTTCATTCTGATCAAGAAAATGATCGATCATGATAACAAAAATAAGATTCTTATTTTGGGCTGTTGTTAAATAGCCTGCCAATGCAGATAGTCCCGTCAATGTGCCTGTTTTTGCTCGAATACGACCTGCAGAGTCATTAAATTTAAAGCGCTTATATAAAGTACTCTCTTTATTCTCGCTACCAGAAACAAAAAAGGTCTCCTTAAAAGCTTGCCCCGCTGTTTTATCATGTTCCATGGCATATAGTAAGCGTGCTAATTGTGCCGGTTGCACCAAATCATACATAGAAGCACCCGAACCGCCCATTAAACGCATTTGTGTAAAATCTATTCCTGTTGGTTGAGACAATACCTCTTTTAAAGCCAACATTCCTAATTGAAAAGTACCGCGTTGCAAACGCTCTGCGCCCATGGTTTTAATTAAACTTTCCGAATAAAGATTATTGGAATCTTCTAATACTTTCTTTAATAAGATTTTTAACGGTGCTGAATTCCGCGATGCAATAGTCGTTAACGCTTGACTGGCTTTACCAGTAACAATGCTGCCAGTAAACACTATTTTTTCTGATTTCAAAGTATCCAAAATAATTTTTTCTACCAAACGTCGTGGGTTTTTTAGAGCGACTTTAAGCGTAATTGGTTCTGGCAGTTGCGGCCAACATCCTTGCACATTTAATTGATTCAACTCGTCCATATGAACTTCGATCTGGCAATGTGTTTCTGATTCCGCTTGCGTTACCGTGGTTAAATTTGACTGTAATTTAATATGCGCATCTTCGTTGGAAGCAAGCACAACAGTTGTTTTCTCGCCTAATGTTTTATTAGAAGTTAATGTAATGGGTACTTTGTTTTCATTTAAAATAACCGTTGTAATAGGCGCCTCAGGCGCTTGAAAACGGCTATCATCGATCACAATATTACCGCTAATTTGGCTAATGCCAGCCGTTTTTATATCAGCCATCAACTGTTTGAGATCGCTAATGGTTAAAGAAGGATCCCCACTAAACTGTACATACAAATTGCCTTTAAGCTTGTCTTTCTGTAAAGTTTTTTTATCTATCTTAACCGCTGTTTGAAATTGATAATTAGCCCCCAATGACAATAAAGACGCTGCCGTTGTAAACAATTTTGTAGTGCTCGCGGGCGGAAATGGTTCTTTTGAACGGCTTTCAAATAACGTCTGTCCTGTATCGGCGTCAAGCACAATAACCCCAACGCTGGCATTGGGTAACCCTTTTTGAATATCATAACTATCGAGAATTGTAATAACATCTTTGGCCAGATTCAAAATAGTGTAAGGTGAGTGTTTAAAATCGATGCTAGAGGATAGTCCGGTATCGCGATTATCATAACGGATAACATAAAAACCTTTAGAAGGATTGTGCTTCTATAGGTATCGCTGTCTCTGCATAAACAGCAGTGCTTAAGAAACTAAATGCGACTAAGACAAAGATAATAATTTTATTAAACCATCCAAACGTTGAGCCAAGAAACAAAGCAGGTTGCGTGCTTTTTGTCATGATTGATTCTCCAAAATAATAAAAAGAGAGCGCTTGTCTTTGTGGAAAAATTTTATTGCTCATACCGTTCATTTAAGATAACTAAATAACTGTCCGACCAGTTTCCTATCTATTTCAATATTAAACTAATCTACTCTAAAAACGTTCGATTTGAAAGTTTATTCTTAGAATATCTTGCCTATTTCGTAGGCTTTGTTATACCATTTTACGCTAATTCAATCGTTTTTTGCAGAGAGCGCATTTTATGTTAGTAGAAAACAAGACGTTTAAAAAAATAGTCATTTTAGTCGTCAGTTTATTCGTTTTAGCATCACAATCTCTTCACGCGCTCGAACCAAAAGTTATCCTTGCTAACGGGCTTGAATTTTGGACAGAGTCTTTTGGTAATAAAAAAAATCCTGCCATACTTCTCATCATGGGAACGGGTGGCCAAGGACTTTTATGGCCACAGGCATTTTGTGAGGCGCTTGCTGATAAAGGTTTTTATGTTATCCGTTATGATAATCGCGATACCGGACTATCCTCTAGCATCGATTTTAAACACTCACCTTACACTATTTTGAATCTGGCCAAAGATGTTATTACAATTCTCGATAGTTATGATATTCAAAAAGCAAACATTGTGGGTGGTTCCATGGGTGGAGAAGTTGGAATGATTCTGGCTGCAAACTATCCTAATCGTGTTGCCAGTTTAACACTTTTCTCAACCACAACGGATATGAAACCCGCTATGGAAGCTTTTCTAGGTCTTCCAATAACAGACAATACCCTTTCTCCGCCTAAACCAGCTATTTTAGAAGGCGTAAAGAAAATGGTAAAACCTCCAAAAACACTTGAAGAAAAACTAAACAACTTTATGAAAGGGGTAGCGCTTAATGCAGGCTCGAAGGTACCCGTCGATAAAGCACTTATGCGTCAACTTGGACTACAATCCTTTGTTCGGATGTTAAACCCAAATGGCGCTGCTAACCACTTTGCAGCGGTCATTGCATCGTATCAATTGCATCAAGATGCAATCCCCAAAGTGAAAGCCCCCACAGTCATCCTACATGGAGATCAAGATCCTGTTTTTGGTATGGATCATGCCCTAGCTTTACATAAAGCCATTCCACAATCAAAACTGATTGTTATCCCTGGCATGGGTCATGGAGTAACAAACCCACAGTTTTATAAGCCAGCTATTGAAGGTATTCTCGAGGTTGCAAAAAGCTAACTTCTCAGCATTTATACGATTTAGAATTATCGTTCAAATATAGTTGCATGTTATTATGCTGCACGGTTTAGTTGCTGGGCCGTCAAAATGGATAACATAGGTCAGCCGGTAACAATTTGTAACCAACCGAAGTTGGTTGATGTTGGGAATTATTATGAATAACAGAGTAGATAATGGCGAGATATTAATCTATCAAACTGAAGATGGGAGTACTCGTATAGAAGTACGATTGCAAGATGAGACCCTCTGGTTGTCGCAAATGCAGATAGCTGAGCTATTTCAGAAAGATAAAAGCACTATCTCTGAGCATATTTCTAACATTTACGAAGAATCTGAGCTAACTAAAGAAGCAACTGTTGGGAAATTCCCAACAGTTCAAAAAGAGGGCAATCGACAAATCAGCCGTGATATTACGCTTTATAATCTTGATGTAGTCATATCTGTGGGGTATCGCGTTAAGTCTATTCGTGGCACACAATTTCGTATGTGGGCAACCCAGCGTCTGAAGGAATATCTAATTAAAGGTTTTGCTTTAGATGACCAGCGCCTAAAACAGGCTGGTGGCGGAAATTATTTTGATGAACTACTGGCGCGCATTCGAGATATTCGTTCGGCTGAAAAAGTATTTTGGCGAAAAGTATTAGATATATATGCTACGAGTATTGACTATACCCCAAATGCTGAAGACTCGCAACAGTTTTTTAAAGTTATACAAAATAAAATGCATTGGGCTGCCCACGGTAAAACTGCTGCAGAAGTAATTGCTACTCGAGCAGACGCTACTAAACCTTATATGGGATTAACGTCATGGGCGAAAAATAAACCTACACGCTCAGATGTAATTGTTGCAAAAAATTATTTAAGCCAAGATGAGCTTGATATCTTAAATCGACTTGTTACGATGTATCTTGATTTTGCTGAATTGCAAGCAATAAATCGTCGGACAATGTATATGAAAGACTGGTTCGTAAAACTAGATGATTTTTTACGACTCAGCGAACGCGAAATTCTTACTCATGCCGGTAAAACAAGCCATCAACAAGCGCTTGATAAAGCGAATGCTGAATATGACAAATTTCATGCTTTAAATTTAGATGCTACTTCCCAAGTAGAAAAACATTTTATAGAAGCCATACAAACAGTGAATAACATTTCTAAAGAGATGAAGGAATAGTTGCATAAGATAAAGGTGTTAAATCTGAGCTAGTACACTTTTTGTATACCATTTTGGGTTTTCTATAAGAGTAAAGTAAAAGACTACTTTTACCAGTATCGTCTTGTTTTACTACAATTGGAGCATCTTTAGAACACCCATTAGCATCCATCTTTAAATTTTTTAGCAACATTTCCTTGCTCACTCCCGCTTTCAATTTGAAAAACTTTATTTGATTTCCATAGCAACTGGGCACATCAAAATAAGGATGTCTAAAAACAGGGTCCGGCCCCCATTTTGACTCAATGAGATCTTTTGCAAGATATATTCCATAATGCACTGGTGTACTGCCAGAATAGTATACAGCGATATCTCCTTTTTCAGGTTGAGTAGTTGTATCAAAATACTTGGTTAAAATTTTTCCTATTTCAGTTGGTGATTCCAAGGAAGGAATCCCTTCTGGCACTTCATATGTGTTCAAAAATTTTCCGAAGGCATAACTGTAACAGACCCCATGAAAATCAATTTGATCCAGGATTTGTATCTGGGGAAAAGTATGGCTCAGGTTGTTAGCCTTAACCGTATCAATATTTTGCCTAAGTGCTGTTTTTTCTGGAGTTTTATTACAAATAAATCCATCCATTGAAACTGAATATTCTATGAATTCACCCTCTTTCAATTCCGCTTTTTTAAATTGCTTCGGCTTGACAGGATTTTTTTTCAAACGATAAAATTTGGCCACATTCCCATACCAGTCTGGAGTAAAAAATACATCATGTTGAAAAACATATTGACTATTATAATTATATTTTGAAACCACTGTCCCGCCTGAAGGAGAATTCCAGTTGGGTTCTGTATTTTTAAAGATACCGACTGGCATACATGGTGCTTCTTTTTTAGGTTCTGAGTAAACCACAAGATCATCTTCTTGTGGTGAAGTAACCGAGTCAAAATATTGATGAATAATATAATTGATTGAATAGGCATCTGTTTGTGCTTGCAAGGATGCCAAATCATAGCCAGAAATTCTCTCAATCTCTTGGCCATACTGACTTATTGCATAACTGGCTGGAGATAACCACGAATCATCCTTTTCAAAACATCGTTTGCTAAGAAAATACCCACCACCCTGCATATAACCCGGCCAAAAGGAAAATAAAGGCGAACCTACTGTTCGAAACCGTAATGGGGTATAACTATATTCGTTCCCGACTTTTTGCATTTCAGTTCCATTCAAACCAGCCAGAGATTTTCTCAATTCATCACACATCCCATAGCCATTATGCGTTCTATAAGTTCTAGAATATGTTTGTTCTTTTTTAGCAGTGCTTAAGGTATAACCTTGGACGCCTCCAAGTGTCCCTAGAAAAGGAAATTCCCCTTGTTCATTTGCTGTATAAATTTTAGGTGATGTTAACAATACAGATACCTCATTTTTATTAAAGGTGGTTTTTAAGTTTTGATATAATGCATTGTATCAAAATTTAGAATTATGCTACATTGCACTGTATCAAATTTATAAGTAAGTTTGATACCATTGGTTCATCGAGCCTTATGTCTTAATTGAGATTGCTATCGGCTCAAGTTGACTAATCCCGACATCATATAATACTTGCGTATACAAACTTTAAGCGATCAGGTTCCTCCACAATTGCTATGTCTACACAAGAAATTAAAGATCTCTTAATAAATACACAAGAATATTACTACGATGAATCTCTTGTAAAAGATGTGGAGATAGATACATTAAATTTTAAAGCATTAGCTGATTTTCTTTCGACACTAGATAAAAATGACCATTGGTCTGCAAAAAATTTGCAAAATATTCTTTGACTCCACAATATAGAGAGAAAATTTTTGGATAAAAAATTATCCTTTATAAAACGAGATAGGTCCATATACAAGTCTAGACTTTGAGATCTCTCCGTCTAACATCCAAACAATGTGGTAGTCCTTCTGGGGATATCGTCAGTTTCCCAATCAAGATTTTTAAGATTTCTAAGTGATTGACAGGCAAAAACCGGAAGTGTAGCATCCTGATGCAATGCTGTCCTAGTCCGGCAGCCAGGAGCAAGACTTAATCGAACAAAGGAAATAAAGGGGCAAAAGATTATGTTGCGACGTGAATCCGATAAAAATAAAGCGCTTGTTAATTACCCGGATATTACCTTTGGAAAACTACTCGGCAGTGGCGGCTTTGGTGAGGTTTATCACGGCACTTGGCGTCATAATGATGTCGCCGTCAAAAAACTCCTTCTGAAAAATATTACCCCTGAATCAGCGGCAGAATTCGAAACTGAATCTCAAATAATGGCTCGTTTACGTTCCCCGAACATTGTTCAATTCTACGGATATGCTATAACACCCGAACGCTGTATCGTGATGGAATATTGCCCCAATGGGTCTCTTTTTAGCGTATTGCATAGCCATCAACCCTTGGAATGGTCTATACGTGTTAAGATTGCCTTAGGTACCGCTAAAGGCCTAGCTTTTTTACACGAAGAAAGAATTCTACATAGAGATATTAAAAGTCTAAATATATTGTTAACCGAACACTTTGACGCCAAATTAACAGACTTTGGATTATCTAAATTAAAAGCAGAAACTAAATCTTTTAGCACGGCTTCAAAAACGTCTAATAATTCAGTAGGAACAACACAATGGATGGCCCCAGAGCTTTTTAGTCGTAGAGGTATTTTTACTCAAAAATCCGATATTTATAGCTTAGGTGTTACATTCTGGGAACTCGCTTCTAAACAAATCCCCTTTGCAAGCGCACCCAGCCCAGAAGTCATTCCAATGTGGGTATTACAAGGCGAAAGAGAAGATATTCCCGCTGACTGTCCACCAGACTTTGGTGTACTCATTCAACAATGCTGGTCAGGTGAACCCAGTGCACGTCCCGACACCAATGCCATCATCACCCAATTAAAAAAATCCGTAGAAGCATTGTCTGCTCAAAAAACAAGCAAGGCACCCAGCCCCAATCCATCCCCATCTTTTGCCCCTTCAGGCCCACAATATTTCAGTAACCTCGTTTCCGAAGATGCGCCTAAACCCTTTAAACCCTTTAAACCCTTAGTATTTTCGCCTCCAGCAAAACCACTACCTGCACCCCCAATAAAACAAGCATCACCTCAAGCGGTTGCTACTTTCGTAAGACTAATAGCCGAAGGCGAACAAGATGAAGTGGAAGCCCTGCTTCAAAAAGACCGCACCCTAGCCTTACTGGCTAGCGATGTCACTGATTTATCAGAGCGCACTTTCAAAGGCATCACCGGCTTTCAATACGCAGTTTGGGCACTAGACTGGCACATGTGGACAATGATTAGAAAATATTTACCTAATGGTGATGCCCGTGCTCAACTTCAAGCCATAGCATCAGCCCCTTGGGTTAAGCAGCACGGACAATCCGTATCTTGGCAAAACCTACTGAATGCACAACAAAAGTTTATTGGTTTATGTGAAAAAAACCAATGGGTTGCTGCTGACACTTGTTGGCAACGAGAAGTAGGCGGAGCCCAACGCCTATTGCCTGTACACGTTGTCAATGAATATTGTCACCCCGATCACCCATTCTATCCCTGTCCCGACTTCACCAAAGCAGACCCCCTACCCCGTACCCGTAAAATAGACGAAGGTGAGTGGTTCACTGCCACGTATAACGGCGGTAAATTAGGTGAAAAGTTTGGTATGTATATCGGCGCATCCGGTCCCAGGCGCATGGCGGAGGGAGTGTGCGGCGGTCATGCCAGCGACCACAAAGCATGTCACACTCTCTTAGCAACCCGCACACAGCAGCGTGACCAACTGTTCGCGGAACTTAACTTAGGAACACATCAACGCATCGTAGCGAAGAAATAGATTTCTTTGCAATTGCGTGCCTACCCAGGCAGCAAAAAACACGCGAATTTAATGGCTTATTAGAAACAATGCAATGCTACAGACTAAACATGGGGTTTATTTTAACATACAACGAAACTGGCGAAGAAATTGTAACTCATAATGATATTCAATATAAAATTATCATTATGCCGGTTTGGCACTGGTTGTTAAAAAAAGCTGATACAACTTAGTTAACACTACCGGGTATTGTAATTTTCGTGTTATATTTTACACGATTAAGGCATAACCCTGTTCTATAACTTTTTATATTGGGTTCGTTAGCAAAAACCCTACGTGAAAACTCATGATAATGTTGCGTATCTGTAAAATGTAACACTAGAAAATAATCAACATCTCCAGAAACAAAATAACATTGCATAACTTCTGGATATTTTAACATTTTCTTTTCAAAATCATGTAACAAATCATCTCGTTGTTTTTCTAGTGTAATATTAACAAAAACAACCAATCGCTGCCCAACTTTAAACGGATCAACCAACGAAACATCTTGTGTGATGACACCCAGTTGTCGCAACCGTTTTATCCGTCGCAAACACGGCGGAGGTGATAAACCAACCTTATCGGCAATTTCAACGTTGGTTAATAGATTGTTTTCCTGCAAAAGATTTAATATTTTACAGTCGATACGATCTAATTTAACTGTTTTATGTTTGTTTAAGTCGTCTATCGCCATATTAGTACCCCACTTATTTTTCGTACACAATAACAGCTCGTCTATTTATTGCCCAAGCGGTTTCATCATGACCCAATTTGACGGGTTTTTCTTTTCCGTAGCTTATAACCGTTAATTTACTGGGATCAACGCCCTTTAAAATTAATATATTATAAATCGATTTTGCGCGTTTTTCTCCTAAAGCAATATTATAATTTCGACTACCTCGTTCATCGGTATGGCCTTCTACGCGCACATGGATTTTATCTGAACGATTTATTTTTCTTGCGTGAGCATATATAGACAATATATCTTCATTTAATACATCGTATCTATCAAACCCAAAATGATAAACTTTTTGAGCTAATAGCTTTTTCTCTTGAGTGGGTGAAACATAAATACCATAATAAGATTCTGAATCGAAATTGCCCTTTCTTGTGCAACCACTAAGACTAAACGTCATAACCCCCAACAGGATAACCAATAACCCAAATTTTTGACTAAGCATCATATTTCGCATAGGTCCTCCACATTGAAATCTATCATAAATCAATTTGGTAATAATAACAGCAAAGCGAGATTAAAAATTTCAATAAGTAGATTATTTTATACATAAAATAATAAAAATTTACCTCATTTTGAAATAAATGTAGCTTTTGGATGGAAGCGCTTTAATTTTCTGCTTATGTCTTAATTGAGATTGTTTTTATATTGACAAACTCATGAATACCAAATTCGGATAATTCACGTCCAAAGCCACTGTGCTTTACACCACCAAAGGGTAATCTAGGATCAGATACAACAGGCGCATTCACGAAAACCATGCCCGCACTCAGATGCTTTTCTGCAATGATTGCAGCACGATTTAAATCGCGCGTGAATATAGCAGCGCCCAAACCAAAAGTCGTATTATTTGCCAATTGCAAAGCCTCTTCTTCATTGGTAACTTTAAACACACTTGCAACGGGACCGAATATTTCGTCACTATATGCAGGGGACTCTGGAGGAATATTGGTTAAAATTGTGGGTTGTAAATAATACCCAACGTCCATTAAATGACCGCCCCCAAAATGACAGGTAGCACCTGCTGCTATTGTTTTTTGAATTTGATCCAACACCGTATCAAAAATTTGTTTATTTGCGAGTGGGCCCACATCTGTATCCTCTACGTTAGGATCACCTACTTTTAGTTTTTCAAAATAAGCCGTCAGTTTTGTTAAAAATTCATCATACACAGCAGCAACGACAATAAAGCGTTTTGCAGCGATGCAGCTCTGGCCACTGTTATTTAATCGGCTTTTGGCGCATGCTGTCACAGCGAGATCAATATCAGCATCAGCTAGTACTATATAAGGATCGCTACCCCCCAATTCCAATACCGTTTTTTTAATCTGATTGCCTGCTATACCTGAAACACTTTTACCAGCCGTTACACTCCCCGTCAGCGAAACAGCTTGCACCAGAGGGTGCTCAATCACCTGATTCACTTCTTTACTGTCTATTAATATTGTTTTAAAAATTTCTAAATGCAGTTCTTCTGCAGCGCTATAAAAGAGTTCCTCTAGCGCAACAGCACACCCAGAAACAGAACTTGAATGCTTGAGCATAATGACATTACCCGCAGCCAATGTCGGTATTGCAAACCTAATCACCTGCCAAAAAGGAAAATTCCATGGCATAATCCCCAAAATAATGCCCAGTGGTTCGTATACAACGTAACTTTGTTTTGCTTCAGTTTGAATGGTTTTTTTAGCTAAATACTCTTGAGTATGTTCTGCATAATATTGACAGGTTACAGCACACTTTTCAATTTCTTGGATTGCTTGAGATTTTAATTTTCCCATTTCATCCGTCATTATTTTTGCATAAGCGAGTTTATTGCTAATTAATATATCAGCAACCTTTTTAATAAGTTTGATGCGTTGTGCAAGCGTAGTTGCTTTCCACTGTAAAAAATGACGCTGCAAATCCGATAATTTTCGAGATACATCAGAAAATGTATCTGGGGTAAACGTTTTGATTAGTTTTTCTGTGGCTGGATTAATACTCTGCATACTTGTTTATCCTTAACTTGATGCCAATAGTCTACATTTTTACACAATCTTAATGGCTATGGATAACCAGCAACAGAAGCCTTTGCATTCCATCCAAACCAATTGTAAATATGATATCTCAGAATACCAATATATTCATGCAATGCAAAGTCTGTAATAGCAAAGTTATAACCCAAAGGAAAAAATGAAGGATAGGCAACAACATAGTCAGAAGACATTGGAACCATCTTTATGCCAAAATGTAAAAAATATAACAAGGCACGTTTCATATGTATTCCGGAAGTAACTAAAAAAACATTTTCAAAATTTTGTTTTTTTAAATAAGCACTCGTAAATTCAGCATTTTTATAAGTATTTAAACTTTGTGGCTCTATTTGAATATCCGATTCTTGTATATTAAATTTAAACAATTCTTTTTTATAAACCAATGCTTCTGATGTGCCAACGGATTGTGCATCTCCACCACTTAAAATGAGCGTGCATTGATGTCCATAGCTTTTACAAACATAGTACAATCTCAATCCCTCAAAAATTCTCGAATATGCCATTAAACTGGGTCTTACAATATCAGTCCCTGGTACCTTGGCAATACCTGCTCCTAATACAACAATGGCATTTCTATTTTGTCCAAATGTTGGCTCTACAACTTTTTGATAGGGTGATTCTAAGTTTGTTAACAATAAGCTTGGTATTATGCCGTTAGCAATCATATAAAAACAGACAAGTGTTAAAACCAAAACTACGACACATTTTCTGATCTGTTTAAAAACAGCAAAAACGATTGCCAAAATAAACAATAATAAAATAATGAGTATCGACATTCTTTAACACTCCTGCTTTAAAGAAGACATTGTATCAAAATTTTGCGTTATACTATATTGCACTGTATTAAGTTTACATGAATTGTCTAGTATAAATTATTGCCTCAGCCCAATACGCCTCTTTTCTTCTACCTCTAGTGCTAAACCAAATTCGGATAGGTCACAAACCTTGATATTTTTGCCTGCGCCAATCAGCAGTTCGAAAGTGGGTAGCAGTTGAAAGCAGTGAATACTGTCGCCCACTGACAGCGTTTTAAGACACTTCCAGGTTTTTAAATCCCAAACCCTGATAGTCCCATCAACTGAACCACTCATCAACTTATCATTGGGAAGTGGCAGAAGGCACATAACCATGTCGGTATGTCCTGCCAGAGTTTTAAGACATTCCCCGGTTTCCAAATCCCAGACCTTGATAGTACGATCCCTCGAAGCACTGACCAAATCACCACTAGCCACTTGTTTGAGGCACTCAACACCATCGATATGCGCATTCAAGGTTTTAAGACATCGCCATCTTTTCGTGTCCCAGACCTTGATAATACCATCCATCGAACCACTTACTAGTTGGCCACTATCCATTCGTGTTAGACACTGAACTCCATCGGTATGCCCTTTCAGTGTTTTAAGACATGTCCAAGTTTTCGTGTCCCAGATCTTGATGGTCTTATCAATTGAACCACTCACTAACTCGCCACTGGGTAGCACTTCGAGGCACAAAACACTGCTGGCATGCCCTCCCAGGTTTTGAAGACAAAACCCATTTTTTAGATCCCAAACCTTGAAACTCCAAGAGCCACTCACCAGCTGGCCAGTGGGCAACACTTTAAAGCAGAAAACAGGTTCGGATAGGTTTATCAGAGTTTTGCAAGCGCCAGTTTTTGGGTCCCACTCCTTAATAGTATTATCCCATCCGCCACTTGCTATATTTCCACCGGGCAGCTCTTCGAAGCAGGTCAGATCGCTAATCACATTATCTTCTTTGAACGGTTCATGAAGATTTTTAAAAGCATGCAACAAAACTTTTGCAGGTTCTGCTTTTTTTGCTTGCCTTTCATCTGTGAGCGTGAATTTTCTCAACATCAATATTCTCCTTCAAATTGTTCATCTTCTTTTATAAGAATTAGAAATTTAACTCACTCTTATTATGTTTCTTCACTAGCGTATCATTCATACCTTCAAAGCTCAAGGATACTTAACTATTGAAGGTTCTTAACTAACGTTTCGCTTTTTATAAATTTCAGGCTATTATGATTAGTAAATGAAGTTTGGCAAAAAAACGGCTCGATCTGTTTTTATTTGAGTCCTTACCTGGCATGGAGGTTCAGATGTTTAAATTTAAGTTGAAAAATATTTGCATTATTTCTTTGCTAATTTCCACGCTTGCTTTTTTTAATTCTACTGTTTACGCAGATCCTGGTAAAGGCCATGGGCAAGGTAAAGGTCAGGGGAAAAGTCAGGGTCACCAACACAAGCAGGCACATGGCTTCAAGCCTGGAAAAACCAATGTAAAACCTAATAAGATAAAATTTGTTAATAACGATAGAGTGATCATTAACAAGTACTTTACAGCAACGCCATTCCCAGTGCAGACATTACCACCAGGCATTGCTAAAAATCTGCTCCGTGGTAAACCACTACCACCAGGTATCGCTAAAGTATTTTTACCAGTTGATTTGTTGTCACGCTTACCCGTGTATCCTGGTTATGAATACCTTGTTGTTGGAAGAGATGTGGTTTTAGTTGATTCAACATCTCTTATTATTGCAGATATACTCTCTAATGTGTTGAGGTAATCTGCAGCTATCTCAGCAATTTTATCACTTATAAATCTTAGCAATTGCTAATAATGTGTTTTATGGTATCTTCCTAGAAATAAGTTTCTCAACCAATCTATATACCGTCGTCGCACCTATTGCTCTTGGCCAATCTGCACATGGAGGATTATCTCGCTGCTTAGCTCGGCTGATGGCGTTATGAATCGTTTCAGCTGTAAATTTTCGAATATCGATGTCCTTTTTGTATCCCGGTAAATGTCTTTTTAAACGATCCAAACATTCGTTAATACTTGCTATTTTATTACCATCCTCAAAATGAAGAACTAACCAAAATTCAAACATAGGATTACTCAAGGCAAACCCATAATTATCTTTAAGTTGCGACCACTTAAAAAGCTGCCCTATTTGTTCAAGGGACCATTGATCCATGTCAACTACAAGCCATGCCTCATCTGTTTCCTTTAAATCCTCTATTTTAAGGTGATTTTCCATTCTTTTTAGAATTTTGATTGGGGAACTCTGGTGATTACCTTTCAAACAATTAATCTTGATAATATTTTGATTCATTTTATTAAATATCTCGAAATACTGTGGCTCGGTTTTAGTACCCTCAACTGATATAACAAATAACTTACGATATCGTCGTTCACCTAACGAGCGTTGAAATTTTCTTCTCTTAATAACCATTATTCCCGCTCGCTTTTAGAGATAGAATCCCGACTTTTAAAAGTAGATCCAATCAAGATGCGCGGAATCCCACCCAAACGCCCCTGTAAATAGCTCTTTCTGATATCCTTGTCATACCGCACATCTTTAAATTCACTAAAAGACAGTAATGTAGAAATACCCACCTTATCTCTTTCAGTAACCCACATTTCATCCCGACGCAACAAATTCTGGTCCATCAACAAAACATCATGCGTAGTAAATAATAGTTGAGCACGCGATTCCGGTGAACAGCTTTCCAGATAGAT
>JBGAIP010000007.1:0-75874 GCA_044225395.1 Gammaproteobacteria bacterium | reverse complement strand
TTAAGTTGTCCTAACTCTTGCACTTCTTTCAAGTGCCCACACAAATTGCTTGGCTTACATATCTTACTTTTTAAAGAACTGCCCATATCTCGGGCGAACGGCAATCCTATACCTATCTCCTAACAATGTCAAACACATTTACAGCAACCTAACCAAGATCAAAATGCAGGGGTTACAAAGTAAACTGAATAATTATCACCTATTGACAAAAACTCCTGCATTCGGTAAGGTTTTTGAACTTAAGCTAAACGTGGCAAGTGACCTAAGGAACATTAAGGAGATTAAACATCATGGAAAATGCACACGACATCCAAAAACGCTTAAAAGAGCAAAAAAACGCCAACGAAATTCCAACTGTATCGACAAGACCATCGACACCACCCTCAACAGGTTGGAGTGGTGCTAATTTTATTCCCTTCTTTACCCCGATGATGAACTATCTAAATCCGCAAAAACCCACAGAAACAACCTTGACGCCAGAAGGTGAAAAAGTATTGACACTTGAAGAAAAAATAAGCCTGAGCCAACTGATTGAAAATGCTATCAATGAAGGTCAAGAACGAGAAAAAACACTTCAATCGCAAGAATTGCTTGCTGGATCGACAATAGTCACAGCGATAGAAAACACAGAAAACGAGGTACAACCACAAGCACTAGAAGAAAGCCCAGGCTTACAGAAGGAAAAAGAGAGCCTAGAACAAAAAGTGCGAGAATTAGAGCAGAGAATCGCTAATCTGCAGCAACAGAGAAATGTATTAGTACGTGAAGAAAAGGAAGAAGCTACTACTGAAACAACGCGCATTACGACAGAGGACGTTGCTCGCGCTGAAGCCGCACGTGTTGCTGCAGAGGAAGCACGTCTTGCAGCTGAACATGCTGCTGCTGAAGCAGCTCGAATCGTCGCAGAAGAAGCTACTCGTGCCGAAACCGCAAGAATCGCAGAAGAAAACAGACGTATTGAAGCTGAGCGTCAACAAGCAGCGATGTTGCTACAACAACAGCAACAAGCTGAAATGCTTTTACAGCAACAAGCAGCGGTGGCCGCCGCACAAGCTATTGCTTACCAGCAACAATGTGCTATACAACATCGGCAACGACAAGAAGCTGAAAGGCTGAGATTGGGTTTTTAGAATACCCAGAACATCCCTAGCCCATAAACGGTGCTGTCTTTAGGTTTGATTTCAGGTGCTATTCCTGCAACGCCGTCGTTTGAAAAAATGACAAGCTTACCTGTCTTAACGAGCCCTATTGTTGCTCGAGCCCCCAAATTACAATTCCACATGTATTGTAATCCACCCATCAAACGCAATACTGCTCTATGTGCACTTAAAGTCCGAGTTGCACCCGGTAGAGGGGGAATACCCATTTGTAATGTTTTACGTTCAACCGTCCCTTTAAAAAAACTAACACCAACCGAGCCCAACAATTGAACAGGGATCTTCTCACCAAAAGAATAAAAACCGACTACATCAAGGTGAGGACCTTTTATTTTTATTTTACTTTTAAAAACAGCAGGTGATGCAAGCAAACTAACAGTTGCACCCGCTGCCACATCCCCCGTTGTTAATCTTGAAGTACGTGTTCTAGTGCTTGTAGTCTCATACCCAGCTTCTACACCCACATACTCGTTAAACTTCACACCGGCATAAATATTACCTTGTGGGGAATGATGCTGTAATATGTTATCGCCAAAGCCGCCTTTAAAGTCCATACGACGCACCTGTGCATCGAAACCAACATAGGGTTTATTCCCATCCCACCACTCGTTGGTCATAGCAAAAGCAGCTGAAGTTGTTGATAGAACAATTGTAGCAACAGAGACAAGCAATCCAATTTTTTTATTCATACAACCACTCCTTTTTGATAATAAACTACTACGATACTACAATTTAATTCTATCAGAAAATCAGCTTAAAACAACCGTGGCCTTTAACCAATCTCGTGGTTTAAACATTTTCAATAAATTTGTTTGAGGGTTTTCTGCATTCCCAAGATCAGCATACCCCTGATATTGCCATCGCACTTCTGGCGGCAAGGACATTAAAATAGATTCTATACGCCCGCCAAATTGTAAGCCAAACAAAGTGCCTCTATCATAAATCAAATTAAATTCAACGTATCGACCACGACGATATAATTGAAAAGCCCGCTCTTCTTCACCATACACAAGTGCTTTTCGTTTTGCAATAATCGGCCTATAGGCTTTTATAAAGTGATCACCAACAGAACGCATAAAAGCAAAACATTTATCAAAAGACCATGTATTTAAGCTATCAAAAAAAAGCCCACCAATACCACGAGGTTCTTCACGGTGCTTTAAATAAAAATATTTATCAGCCCATTCTTTGTATTGCGGATAAACATCGCTACCAAACGGTTCGCACGCTGCAGCAGCAACTTGATGCCAATGCACACAATCCTCTTCAAATGCATAGTAAGGCGTTAAATCAAATCCACCCCCAAACCACCAAAGAGACGGAGCACCTGGCTTTTCGGCAAGAAAAAAACGTACGTTCGCATGCGCGGTCGGTACATAAGGATTACGTGGATGAATCACCACGGAAATTCCCATGGCCTCAAAACTGTATCCAACTAAATTAGGATGATTAGGTAAGGCAGCAGCCGGTAAGGTATCACCAAACACATGAGAAAAATTAACGCCTCCACGCTCAATAACAGCACCTTCAGTCAATACACACGAAATGCCATCCCCACCCTCTGGTCGCGACCAGGCATCTGGTTTAAACTGGCCTTGTCCATCTTCTAAACTCAATTGTTGGCAAATATCTTGCTGCAAATTCAACAGATACTGCCTAACACTATCCGTTTGTATCAGATTCTTCATAAGGCTCTGCATAATTACATTCTTTTTGTGGGCACGCTTTTTCGGTACCCCGACGTTTTGTGGTTTTGATCATTAGGATAGGCCAATGACACGTCGGGCATGGACCTGCAATCGGTGGACTATTAACCGCATATTTACAATCGGGATATTGATTACAAGAATAAAAAAATGTCCCATATCGCGATTTTCGTTTAACCAAGGTCCCTTTGTGACAGTGTGGACAAGTGACTTCTGTGTCTACCGGTTTGTCTAGAGATTCAATAAATTTACATTTTGGATATTGACTGCATCCAATAAATTTACCATATTTCCCTTGTTTTATTACCAATTCGGAATCGCAGGTTGGACATTTACGACCTTCCACAACTTCCGGTGGAAGTAGTGAGGTTGCTCTATCTTCTTCTAAATTTCGCGTGTAATCACATTCTGGATAGCCCGTGCATCCAATAAAGCGTCCGCGTTTACCCAAACGAATAGATAACGGTTTGCTACATTTCGGACATTTTTCGTCCAACGCTTCATGTGTGACATCTTGTCTTTTAACAGATTCTTCTGTCACATGAATTAAATCAATAAACGGCTTCCAAAAATCCGCCAACAAAGGCACCCATTCTTTTTCGCCACGAGAAACCGCATCTAATTCATCTTCCAATTTTGCGGTAAAATCATAATCCACATATTGCGTAAAATACTGGGTTAAAAACTTACTCACAATGCGACCAACATCGGTTGGTTTAAATTGGCGACTTTCCAATGCTACATAATCCCGATGTTGCAGCGTTGAAATAATGGCAGAATACGTAGAAGGACGCCCAATACCATGCTCTTCTAATGATTTAACCAATGATGCTTCTGTAAAACGCGGTGGCGGCTCTGTAAAATGTTGATCTGCATGTAGCACTATCAAATCTACCAGTTCCCCTTCTTTCATTGCTGGCAGTAGTCGTTCACCGTCTTCCGCTGCACTCTTGGCATCATCCACGCCTTCTAAATAAACTTGCATAAAACCGGGGGAAGACACAACAGAACCATTCGCTCTGAAACGATTACCTTCTCCGCAAGAAAGATCGACTGCGACCGCATCAATCGTCGCATGTATCATTTGGCAGGCAATCGCACGCTTCCAAATCAAATTATATAATTTGTATTGATCAGGCGTTAATGCACTTTTAATTTGATCGGGTATCATACGCGGCATGGTAGGACGAATGGCTTCGTGCGCTTCTTGAGCGTTTTTAGATTTGGTTTTATAAACACGCGCTTCTTTGGGTAAAGCGCTTTCACCATAACGCTCTAAAATTAAATCTCGGATTTCGGCAACTGCTTCTTTTGCTAAGGTCACAGAATCGGTACGCATATAGGTAATCAAACCAGCAGCGCCTTCACCAACATCAATACCTTCATACAATTGCTGCGCGACACGCATGGTTCTTTGCGTGGTAAACCCGAGTTTACGCGAAGCTTCCTGTTGCAGTGTAGACGTTGTAAATGGTGCTGTTGGGTTGCGTTTTCTTTGGCTTTTGGTAATCTTTTCGACCTTTAGCTTACCCTTTGCCAATGTACGAAGTGTGCTCTCCACTTCCCTTGCATCTTTTTCGTTTGTGACAGAAAATTGCTCAAACTTTTTACCTACATATTCAACCAAGCGTGCTGTAAATTCATGTTTTTTCGATTTTAAATCAGCTTCCACTGTCCAGTACTCTTGTTTAATAAACTTTTCTATTTCTTCTTCTCTCTCAACAATCATGCGAAGCGCCGGACTTTGAACACGGCCCGCAGATAATCCACGACGAACCTTTTTCCAGAGTAAAGGTGACAAATTAAAACCAACCAAATAATCTAAGGCGCGACGCGCTTGTTGTGCATTTACCAAATCCATCGACAACTCTCGGGGTTTTTGAATAGCGGCTAATACTGCTGTTTTGGTAAATTCATGAAACTCGACACGATGAACAGGTTTATCTTTTAAGATTTTTCTTTCTTTAAGAAGTTCATATACATGCCACGAAATGGCTTCCCCTTCGCGATCCGGATCAGTCGCGAGATATAAAGCACTGGCATTTTTCAGAAGTGCACAGATGTCGTCTAGATGTTTAGAATTTTTTTCGATGATTTGATATTTCATTGCAAAATCATGTGCAATATCTACTGCACCTGTCTTTGGCACTAAATCTCGCACATGACCATAAGAGGCAAGAATTTCAAAATCCTTCCCCAAGTATTTTTTTAAGGTTTTAGCCTTAGTGGGAGACTCTACAACTACAAGATTTTTTGCCATAATTTAATAACTCTATTCACCAATATATTTTCCAGATTAAGCCAATAGGCGGGCATAACCACCGGGGACAGAGGCAACCAGCCCCTTCAATTCCAATTCTAGTAGCATGATCGATACGGCCTTGGCCGTCAATCCAGTACGCATCACAACAATGTCTATAGGGGTGCAATCATACCCTACCTGAGACAATAACGCTTCTTCTGTGCTAAGAAGATTTTTCTCTGAAGCTGGTTTCTTAGCCAGTTCTGCCTTAGAACGAATCACATATTTTAGTATTTCGCCTAACTCTTCTACAACATCTTCGGCTGTTTCAACCAACTTAGCGCCCTGTCGAATTAAAGCATGGCATCCTTTTGCCAAAGAATTATGGATAGAGCCTGGAATGGCAAAAACCTCCCGTCCTTGATCTAAAGCAACTTTAGCTGTAATCAGCGAACCACTGTTTAACGTTGCCTCAACCACCAGTATACCCACACTTAAACCGCTGATGATACGATTTCGACGTGGAAAATGTGAATGCGCAGGCGGCGTACCAATGGGAAATTCAGAAATCACAGCCCCACCCTTATCGATAATTTCATGTGCTAAGGCGCGATGCACGGCTGGGTAAATCGTATCAAGACCATTACCCAATACGGCAATGGTGTTACCGACACCCAACAATGCGCCTTTATGTGCAGCGCCATCGATCCCAATGGCAAGACCACTGGTCACAGTAAAACCAATGCTTGAAAAGTGGTGCGCAAATTTCATAGCATTTTCACAACCTATGGGTGTGGGATTACGACTTCCCACAATCGCAATCTGTGGTCTTGCTAATAATTTAACATTGCCCTGCACAAATAACACAGGGGGAGCCCCATGTGTTTCTTTTAATACCGGTGGATAAGCGCTGTGATGTGGCGTCAGAATATACTGATTTTTTCCATCCATCCAAGCCAAATCTTGATCAACTCGAGCCCAGTCTGCGACACCTTTGAAAATGTTGCAATGCCCTGCTGAATCAAAAAGGCTACTGAAATCGGTGTATTTATCGAGAATACCAGAGAGTTTCACTGGCCCCATACCTGGCAGGTGCAACAACGCTAATAGAAAACGTAATTGTTCTTTTTCAATCATTAAACCCTCTGTTTTTATATCCTGACTATTTTTTTAAATTTGTTTTAAGGGCTTTTTACCTTGTCTAACAAATTGATGATTTCTGTTGATTCCAAAACCAATCCTAAACTCATTTTTTCATAAGTTTGATACACCAATACACTACCGATACGCACATCTGGTAATTGCACAAGTTTTTTGCGCCAGCCTTTTGCATTTTTATCGACGACTTTTTGCCCGGTTTGCATAACGTCAAGCGTATTGCCCTCTACCAAACCATCTCTTTGCCCAAGACTAATTAAAACCACCTGATTGCGCCCTGCTTCGTTAATAGCGCCACGAACAGAAAGAATGTAACCCTCGTCCGTCATCGGTTGTGCTGGACGAATCGTCATATTACTGACCAAAGAGGATGCAAAATTTGGCAAGAGCCTTGTGCCTACCTCTACACTTTCTGTGGCGGTCGCAACAATGAATTCCGCTGGATCTCCCAACGTTTTTAATTCTGCCGTACCAACACTAATGGCTTCAAACCCAAGCTTTTCGCCAGTTACTGGGTGTTTATAACTTTTCCCCTCTCTATAGATCCCATAAGTCGTTTCTTCTGAACTTTTCAGTCCTCGAACGTATATCACGCTTCTTGGTTCCCCGACAATCCGATTTTCATACTCCGCTAATACGTATGGTGCACTTAAAAATTGTTTTTTATCGTCTAAAATAATGCCATTGCGAATAAAAGGCTTTAGGGTTTCCATGGAAATCGTTAGCGCTGGTTTCTCAACATTCGTCTGTCGAACAATCGGTTTCAATTTAACCGTGTTCCCTTGGTTATTTGTCGTTTCTGCATAGGCTATCTCACCTAGTACAAGCATTACTATTAACCCAACAGCCGCTCTAAGCACCATGCTTCCTTTCCTCCAAGAATCTGTATTAGAGTATAGTGACATTTTGTGATGTTATTAAATTAGTTTTAAAGTTAACTTTATCTTGGTGAGAATATGTCATTATTAAATATCTTACAATTCCCAGATCCTCGGCTCAAAACAGTCGCAACGCCCATCGATATCTTCGACGATAATCTCCTTACGCTAATTGCAAATATGTTCGAAACCATGTACGAAGCCCAAGGGGTGGGACTGGCAGCCACACAAGTGAATGTCCACAAACAGGTCATCGTGATGGATGTTTCTACAGACGGCAATCAACCACTGGCACTTATTAATCCTGAAATTGTTACTAAACAAGATTTGCTGGAATGGGATGAAGGGTGTCTATCTTTTCCAGGCGTATACGCAAAAGTAAAACGTTATAAAGAGATTGAAATTAAATATCGTGATCATCACGGAAAAACCCAAAACCTTAAAGCTAATGGTGGATTATTAAGCGCTTGTATACAACACGAAATCGATCACTTAAACGGCATTACTTTTTTTGATCATCTATCTCAACTTAAACAAGAATTATTACAAAAAAAATTAGAAAAAAATCGAAAGCGTGCATTATGAGGATCCTATTTGCAGGCACCCCTGAATTTGCGATAGCACCATTCAAGGCGTTACTGAGCTCAGCACATTCAGTTATCGCCGTTTTTACACAACCCGACAGGCCTGCTGGGCGCGGGCAAACCTTACATCAAAGCCCAGTTAAAATATTAGCCGGATTACATAATATTCCAGTTTATCAACCTGTAAAATTAAAAAGCGCCGAGGAACAAGAGGTACTTCGTTCACTTAAACCCGATTTACTGGTGGTTGTTGCATACGGACTTATTTTACCCAAAGCCGTTCTAGACATTCCAAAATTTGGGTGTATCAATATTCATGCATCCTTACTACCGCGTTGGCGAGGTGCAGCACCTATTCAACATGCAATATTAGCGGGTGATAAAATGACGGGGATTTGCACTATGCAGATGAATGAAGGCCTCGACACTGGCGATATTTTATTGAAAAAAACTTGTGATATTACGCCTGATGAAACCAGTCAAACCCTGCACGATAAATTAGCACTGCTTGGTTCAACAGCTCTCATAGAAACTTTAGACCAATTAGAACAAGGCACGTTATCTCCGCAAAAACAAGATCCAAATATACTAACAACTTATGCCACAAAAATTTCTAAAGCAGATGCCAAAATCGACTGGCAAGAAAGCGCTATTGCCATCGATCGCAAAATTCGTGCCTTTAATCCCTGGCCTATTGCTTTTGCAGAATTAAACGGACAAACGATTCGCATTTGGTCTGCAAAACTGAATTCCTCAACCTTATTAGAAAAAAATATAAAACCGGGCACCATTATAAAAAAACACAAAGAGGGTATAGATGTTATAACAGGCGATGGGATATTAACACTATTAGAAATTCAATTACCCGGCGGAAAACGGCTGCCTGTGGAAGAAATATTGCGTGGCAGAGAAATTTAAATTAGTTGTTAATATTGGATATCCGTGCTGAATATGCTGATAACACGCCTATCCAATAATGAAACATATCTTCGATAGTTAAATTGTTATCTGAAAATGTCATTGCTTGTGTAATAATTTGCTGTGTTTCTTTTGGATGTTGTTCTGACCAAGCAATGGATTTTAACAACGATACTTCGTCTTGGACAGAAATATAATGGACATTTGGTGAAATACCTTTGTAAAACCATTGAACATGATTACTGTGATGTTTAAAAACTAAACAATTTGACCGTAATTGCCAAACTAATCTTTCCCATGTTCCACGTGATCCATCGATAGTGATCTGATAGCGATATTGAACATGTTGATCTTCCGACACGTATTCGGCAGGATTGTTTTGCGAAAACTGCGCATTAATGACAGCAGGATGCGTCTTTGTTAAAGAGACAAGCTTATGCCTAAAACCTGAACTATCGGCTAAACTACCACGCCAAAACACATAGGGTTCTTTTTTGTCCCAAGGAAAAAGATAATTCGCATATTGTATACGAGGTTTCAATTCTGCAACAGAACGCAAATTCATCCAATCAGGTACTAATATTAAGTCTTTTTCAACAGGAACTGTAACATCCTTAGCAAAAGTGAAAATGGGCAAAGGAACAGACCCGGATACAACTAAATAATCTTGTAAACATAAAATAAAATCCGTGTCGGGAACATAATGATTTTTCGCGAGAAATTCAAACACATTCTGCATAACCTGAAAGGACTTAAGTTTTAATATTGATGGATCTTGCACAATTGCATCGAGTTTACCATTGGTAATTTTAAACCGAACAAGTTTATTACGATCGCTATTCTCAGACATAAAATATTTATCGAGATCCTTCGGTATAATGTTCGAAAATTTTGAGAGATCGGCTGAAATTTGTGCTTTGGCCCATGCAGGCAATCCTGCGGCTATTTTTTGCTGTAAAATAGTTTGGTCCACAAAACTACTAGGCTTAGAAATACGTATCCTAGCCCAATATTTTACAACAGAACTGAAAAGCGATAGTTTGATTTGGGGTGATAACGCCCAAAACCCTAACGAAAGAACAGCGACAACAATGATGAAATAAAAGCTTTTTTTCATTTTCCTAACAACCCTGTTTCCAGAATATGTAACGGCGATTTTTCGAGATTTTTCATTTTAGATGGCTCTAAGTAATACGTTTGCTCCAGCAGGAATTGCCCGGAAAGAGCCGCGTGTGAAACACAATCTGTCATGACAACCCAGGTAGCGCCTGCCGGGAAAGGCATCGCGAATTTTTGAACTTTATTTTGATATTCATCACTCTTTTTCATTTCATCATGCAATGTCAACATCCAGTGGTCATAGAGGCTGCGATGGGATTTGGTTATTTTTAACAAAGATAATAATCTGCTATATCCCCAAAAAGGTTTTTTGAGTTTAGGCAAAAATTGTGCCACAACTTGCTCAAACGGCTCGCCAAGATGCCATAACCGGGGTTTATCTGCTGGATTAACATTGGTAAAAACACGCAAAATTCTTTTACCTTGATTAGGAGTTGCAGGAAATGCATCGACATGCAAACGGGTATCATCTTTTAGTAACGATGTTTTTCGGCCTGCAACTTCAATGGGCCTATAACTGGTTCTTCCTATCTGTAAAGAATCCTGGTAATGCGAGACAATATTATTTAATAAAAAACGGCTGTTATTAAAAAAACGAAACATTAAAAGGGAGGTTAAAGATGATAATGATTTTTCTTTAGATTTAGCGGTGCCCTTAACAAAGCCATTCAAAGGATTAAAACTGATATTTTTAACACCCTCGGCTAATATCTCTGACGTTAGCAGGACCTTTTCTGCTGGACTAAACTCAAAAGAGAGGTTTGGAAAGTAAAGAATCTTTCCATCCTCGAGCGCGGTTATTGCACTTTCCTGTTCTACAGTGGAAAATGGCCCTGTCCACGAAGACGTTGTTAAGGTATGTAACATATATGTCTCATTTAAATCATAACTTACCAGAAAAGCATTCTACATGAACACTCGTGCCCTAGCCACCCAGACCATTCATGCAGTTTTAAACGATAGGCGTTCTTTAAGCCAGTGTCTACCGCTGTATAAACGTAAATGCAAAAATGCGGATGATACAGCTTTTTTGCAAGCGCTCGTATTTGGTGTCATTCGCTGGTACCCACGTCTTGAATATATTGCCAACCAATTGTTAGAAAAACCTATCAAACAAAAAGATCATGATGTATTGTACTTAATTGCAGTTGGGCTTTATCAGTTATCTGATATGCATGTTGCAAAACACGCAGCCATTGCGGAAACTGTTGAAGCCGCCAGAGTCTTAAACAAGCCCTGGGCCACAGGATTAGTTAACGCGGTATTGCGATCTTATCAACGCAAAATAGAAAATACTCGCCCCATTTTACCCTCCCAAGAAAATGAAGTCGCTTTTTATGCACACCCACAATGGTTCATTGATACCTTAAAAAATGATTGGCCTAATCACTGGCAAGCTATTTTAACAGCCAATAACTCGCAACCACCCCTGAGTTTACGAGTAAATATTCAAAAAATATCACGTGAAAATTATCTGGTACAACTGGAAAAAGCTGGGTTTGATGCAGAACCTATTCCCTACACGTTAACAGGCATCATTTTAAAAACGCCTAGAGATATAACAACACTGCCTGGTTTTAACACCGGATGGTTTTCGGTCCAAGATGGCGCTGCTCAATTATCAGCAGGATTACTAGCACTTGCGCCCAATCTTCGTGTATTAGATGCTTGTGCAGCACCCGGTGGAAAAACGACCCATATTCTAGAAACAGAACCTGATATCGCAGAATTGATTGCCCTTGATATTACACCAGAGCGAACGTCATTAATCACTGAAAATTTATCCCGCTTAGGATTACATGCTACCGTTATTACAGCAAATGCAAGCACACCTTCGACTTGGTGGAATGGCAAATTGTTTGATCGTATTTTATGTGATGCACCTTGTTCTTCTATGGGCGTTATTCGAAGACATCCTGACATTAAATATTTAAAAACCGCTGAGGACTTAATAACGCTTTCTCAACAACAACTGCAATTATTAAGCGCGTTGTGGCCGTTATTAAAACCCGGTGGCATACTGGTATATGCTACTTGTTCTGTTTTTTTGGATGAAAATGACAAATGCATCCAAAAATTTTTAGATACCACACAAGATGCTCATTTACTACCAGTATCACTGGGATGTGGGTTAGCTAAAATCATTGGTCAACAAATATTGCCTGGACAAAACGACATGGATGGCTTTTACTATGCACGTATCGGGAAAAAAATCATATGAAGATTATTATCTTAGGCGCAGGGCAAGTGGGTACAACCTTAGCAGAACACCTTGCCACTGAACATAATGACATTACCATTATTGATATTAATGGCGATCGCCTACGATCGTTACAAGAACGCATGGATATTTTAACGATTACCGGCAATGCTGCGTACCCTAGCACTTTAAAGCGCGGGGGTGCTGAAGAAGCGGATATGTTAATCGCTGTTACCAGTAATGACGAAACCAATTTAGTTGCATGCCAAGTAGCTGCAACCCTTTTTCAAATCCCCACCAAAATCGCACGTATTCGATCCTTACATTATCTTGCGCATGAAGAGCTATTTGGTGCGTCCGCTTTTCCGGTTGATGTTTTAATTAGCCCCGAACAAGTCATCTCAAATTATATTCGTCGCTTAATTGAATACCCAGACGCATTGCAAGTTTTAGATTTTGCAGATCAAAAGTTGCAATTGGTTGCCGTAAAAACCAAAACAAATAGTGGACCGATGGTATTGAGTCCTTTAAATAATTTACCCAATTATTTAAACGACATAGACACGGAAATTGCTGCCATTTTTAGACAAGGCATGCCTATCATTCCAAATGGAAACACTGTTATTGAACCAAATGATGAGATCTTTTTTCTAGCTGAACGACAAAACATACGGCCAGTGATGAGCACCCTTATTCCGTTAAAACCACCTAACCAGCGCATTATTATTGCTGGTGGGGGTAACATTGGCACACGCCTTGCAACCGCGCTTGAACATGAATTTGAAGTAAAAGTTATAGAACACAATTCTACACGTATTGAATCGCTTGCCACGCATTTAACAACCGGTATTGTCTTAGAAGGTGATGCGGCAGACAAAGAATTATTACTGAGCGAAAACATTGAAAACACCGATGTTTTTTGCGCGGTTACTAATAAAGACGAAACCAACATCATGTCTGCACTATTAGCCAAACGTTTGGGTGCACACAAAGCAATGGCGCTTATTACACGTCCTTCTTATTTAGATTTGGTGGAAGGCGGCGATATCGATGTGGTGATTTCTCCCCAACAAGTCACCGTCGGCACTTTATTAACCCATATTCGACACGGACATATTGTAAACGTGCATTCCTTAAGACGTGGCACAACAGAGGCTATCGAAATGATTGTCGATGGCAACAAAGAAACCTCTAAAGTAATTGGGCGTTATATTAAGGATATCCCCTTGCCCGAAGAAGCGAGTATTTTAGCGCTTATTCGCGGAACCCGCGTTATCATGGCGCATCATAATGCTATGATAGAAGCCGGCGATAGAGTAATCGTATTATTGTTTGACAAGCGCAAAGTGCGAAAGGTTGAGCGTTTATTTCAAGAAGAGAACGCCAGCGTTCTTTAATAGGTTTTTATGAATATTAAAATGGCTATGAACACATCTCGTATTTTGGGGTTTTTATTAATGCCCTTTAGCGCGACGATGTTGCCGCCCTTGGTTATCGCACTTTGGTATCAAGAAAATACGATTATGCCCTTCTATGCCGCGACGACTACAACATTAGCTTTAGGATTTTTGCTGTGGTTTCCGTTTAGGCACCATCAACACGAAACGCAAGCCAGAGAGGCTTTTATTATTGTTGTATTGCTTTGGTTAGGGTTAGCATTAACCGGCGCTTTTCCATTTGCGTTTTCTGAGAGCCCCCATATGCATTTTATTGATGCGATATTCGAAACTATTGCGGGCTTAACAACCACCGGTATGACTATACTTTCGGACCTAGATTCGTTACCCCGATCAATTTTATATTATAGACAACAGTTACAATTTATTGGTGGTGGCGGCATTATCGTGTTAAGTATTGCTATTTTACCGATGCTGGGTGTCGGGGGAATGCAGTTATTTCGTGCTGAGATGGCTGGTCCTTTTAAGGAAGATAAATTAACGCCTCGCATTACACAAACCGCCAAAACGCTCTGGTTTATTTATGTAGGATTAACCCTTCTTTGTGCGCTCAGTTACGGGGCAGCAGGCATGAATGTCTTTGATGCGATTTGTTATAGTTTTAGCACAATTTCTACTGGCGGCTTTGGCACCCATGACTCAAATTTTAGTTACTTTCAAAATCCTATTTTAGAATCTATTTGTGTTATTTTTATGCTTCTGGGAGCCATTAATTTCTCTTTACATTTTTCAGCGCTTCGTCGCGGAAATTTACTACATTACTGGCAGGATCCAGAGCTTAAAATCTATCTAAAGTTTTGGTTCTGGATGGTACTACTTGTCGGTATTACTTTATTTTATTTTAATGTTTTTCAAAGCACTCAAACGACACTGACTAAAACGTTATTCCAAGTCACCAGCTTTATGACAACGACAGGCTTTTTTAGTACCAACTTTAATCATTGGCCAACCTTTGTGCCAATATTATTGGTTTTTTTGGGGGTGCTAGGTGGTTGCGCTGGATCAACGGCTGGCGGCATCAAAATGATTCGGTTATTAATCTTAAAAAAGCAAGGCGCTCGTGAAATACAAAGATTAATACATCCAAATGGGCATTATGTTATTAAATTAGGCAACAGTCGATTACAAGATCGCACATTAGATGCAGTGCTCGGTTTTTTTTGTGTTTTCGTGGCCATCTTCGTTGTGTTATTGCTTGTCTTAATTGGTATGGGACTTGATCCTCTAACAGCTTTTGCATCGCTAGCTGCCAGCATTTCGAATACAGGTATTGGCTTAAGCACCCCTGCAGACAGCTTTAAATCCTTTAGTGACCCCATTAAAGTGGTTATTAGCCTTGCCATGCTTGCCGGCCGTCTAGAATTATTCACATTATTGGTATTATTAACCACTCATTATTGGCGATATTGATACTTTCCAAGGTGAAGGATAAAAAACGTGTAATTACTCTATCGTTAATCCCCCACATCGAAAGAGTATTTACAACATCATAGCAAAGCAGGTTGAAATAGTATGGAGTTATACGAGTTTTTCGTACAACTCCAGGAGTTTAAATGCGTTTCAACATTCCTTGAATCCAGTCCTCAGCCTCAGCATTTAACGCCGTTGCTGTCTTAGCTTTGGTCTCAATTACAGGCCCAATGATAATGCGGATAGTCCCCGGTTGTTTGATAAAAAACCCGCGCGGCCAATAGCGGCCAGCATTGTGTGCAATAGGCAGAATGGGGTATCCCGTTGCTTCTGCCAGTGCTGCGCCACTGCGAGAATAACGGTGAATTTCATTTGGTGCGACGCGAGTGCCTTCCGGAAAAATAATCACCCAGCGTCCCTTTTTTAAACGCTCCTTTCCTTGACTAATCAAAGCTTTAACAGAATTAAAATGTTGACGATTAATAGCGATGGGGTCTAACAATGCAAGTCCCCAACCAAAGAAGGGAATATACAGTAGTTCTTTTTTAAGCACCCAGCATTGTTCAGGGAACAATACCTGCATAAAAATGGTTTCCCACATCGATTGATGGTTTGAAAAAATAATGGCATTTTGTTTGGGGATATTTTGTTTTCCCTCGATAATATAACGAATACCACAGGTTACCTTGGCCCAAAAAATAAAGAAATGCGACCATCGGGTGATTAAGTAATATCGAAGATTAAAGGGTAAAAAGAAAAATAGATTTCCAAGCATTGCGAAAAAAATAGTGACGGGAATAAGGCCTAAATAAAACAAGAAATTTCTAACGATCATCATTGTTGCTTGCTCAATAGGGCATCTACGGCGGCTGCCAGGTCAGAATAGATGGCAGTGTGTTGCAGATGAGTAGGGAGTATATCGCGTGTTTCTTCGCCATTGCCTGTTAAAACTAAGACAGGTTCGCACCCTACTGTTTTAGCTGCCTGTAAATCGCGTAGTGAGTCGCCGATAGCGGTGACAAGGGTTTGAGTAGGATCAATTTTAAAATGCTCAAGGATTTCATTAATCAAGCCGGGTTTAGGTTTTCGGCACTCACAGTGTACGTCTGGGTGATGTGGGCAAAAGACAATGAGATCAATATGCCCCCCTAATTTCGCTAATTGTGCGCACATGTTGTGATGGATCTGTTCCAGCATATCAAGATCATACAATCCGCGCCCTACACCGGATTGATTGCTCGCGATAGCAACTAAATATCCGGCGTGATTGAGTTTAGCAATGGCCTCTAGACTGCCGGGAATTGGATGCCATTCTTCTGGCGATTTAATAAAATCAGGGGATTCAAAATTAATCACCCCATCTCTGTCTAAAATCACTAAATGCTTCATAAGAGGGAAATATCAGCGATTTCTAAAAACAATGTTCGCAAACGATTGAGCAGTCTTAAACGATTATAACGGAGAGCCAGATCTTCAGTCATGACCATTACATCTGTAAAAAATTGATCAATCGGTTCCCTTAAACTTGCTAAGCTTTTTAAGGCCTCTGTGTAATGCCCTGCTTGCAATAAGGGGGCTAATTCTTTTTCTTTTTCAGAGACTTGAAGCCATAAAGCTTTTTCAGCAGGTTCTTTCAGTAGATTATCTTGAACGATGGGATCTTTTAACACATTGGGATCGCATTTTGATAAAATATTGTGGACCCGTTTATTACCGGCTGCCAAGCTTTCTGCTTCTTTTAGCGTTATAAAATGATTAACAGCTTGCATGCGTCTATCAAAATCAAAAGGCCTTGTTGGACGTTTTGCAAAAACAGCCTCAAAAACACGAGGATTAATGCCTTGGTCTTGATATAAGGCTTTAAAACGTTCAAAGCAGAAATCCAATACTTGAGAGATGATTTCAGTTTCAGATAAAGCGATTGCCTGATGTGCATATTGTTCTTTGGCGACGTTAAGTAAATCTTTGAGATCACAATCAGCGTGCTTTTCAATCAAAATTCGCAAAATGCCTAATGCTTGACGACGAAGCCCAAAAGGATCTTTATCTCCCGTTGGCCTATTACCTAAACCAAAGATACCGACTAAAGAGTCGATACGATCTGCGAGTGCTAATGCAATCACCGCTTCCGGTTCTGAATCATGTAAAGCATAATAGCGACCCATAACACCTTGTAATTCCGGAAATTCGCCGACCATTTGGGTTAATAGATCTGTTTTACACAACAATCCTGCGCGTTCAGTGTAAATGGGATCTGCATGCACCGTAGGCGAGATATGTGTTGCCAATTTTGCAATCCGTTGGGATTTGTCCCATAAAGTGCCAAGCCCCCATTGAAAACGCACGTGTTTTAAATCGATTAGACGTTGTTTTAACGGAATTTCTTTATCAACACGATAATAAAAAACAGCATCGGCTAATCTGGCGGCTATTACACATTCGTTGCCTGTGATCACCTCAGAAGGTTTTTTGCTGTCGATATTACTCACCAGTATAAAGTGAGGTAGTAATTTTTGTTGTTGATCTTCAATGGGAAAGCACCGTTGGTGTGTTTGCATGGATGTAATTAATGCTTCTTTCGGAATTTCTAAAAAGGATTGATTAAAAGACCCGAGCAATACAACCGGCCATTCAACCAACCCCGTCACTTCATCGAGTAAATCATCCGCAATAATTGCATGACAATTTTTTTCTTGTGTTATTTTAGTGATTTCGGAAAAGATTTTTTCGCGCCGTTTATCAAAATTAACGATAACAGAGCCTTTGTTTAACAAAGTAGATTCATATTCATCTGGTTTTGAAATTGAAAGTGCTTCGGGGTGGTGAAAACGATGTCCAAAAGTGATATTGCTACTTTTAACGCCAAATATTTCTGTAGGTATAATTTTGTTATTCAATAAAAGCACAACCCACTGAATAGGCCGTAAAAAGCTGTCTGTTCTATCACCCCATCGCATACGTCTGCCCATAGGTAGCGCAGTTAAGGTTTCAATCAGTAAATCTGGGATAAGTTGTTCTGCCGTTTTTCCAGGTTCATTTTTTTTTAAAACAAGCCAAGCGCCTTTGTCTGTTTCTTCTAAAGACAGCGCGTCCATAGAAACACCACAAGACTCCGCAAATCCTAATGCTGCCTTAGTGGGGTTACCAGATGCATCATAGGCCGCATTTTTTGCAGGCCCGCGTTTGGTAATATTTCGAGCGGGTTGTTGTAGAGATAATGCATTAATTCGAATAGCGAGTCTTCTGGGCGTAATAAAACCTTCAGCATGCGTAAAAGCAAGATCGGCAGCTTCTAGAGCCTTAGTAAAATGTTCTACAAAAGCGGTTTGTAGTTTTTTTAAATTTTTGGGTGGCAATTCTTCACAGCCAATTTCGATTAATAAAGCAGCGTTATCCATGCTTTTGTTCCTGTGTATTTTGTTTTTGATTGAGCATTGGAAATCCTAATTTTTCACGAGTTTGGTAATAAGTTGTAGCCACAAGCATGGCTAATGTTCTAACCCGCAAAATATACCGTTGACGTTCTGAGACTGAAATAGCACGACGAGCATCTAATAAATTAAAAATATGCGACATTTTTAGCACCATTTCATACGCGGGTAGTGGTAAATGGTGTTCCGTGTTTAACAGCGCTGCTTCTGCTTCGATCTCATCAAATTGTTTAAATAAATTATCGACATTGGCTCTTTCAAAATTATAAGCAGACATTTCTGCTTCGTATTGTTTAAAAATGTCGCCATAGGTAATGGTTCCAAGAGGACCTGTTGTCCAAACCAAATCTTGAATATGGTTTACTCCCTGCACGACCATCGCAAGCCTTTCTATACCATAAGCGATTTCGCCCATCACAGGCTTACATTCTAAGCCACCGACTTGTTGAAAATAGGTAAACTGTGTTACTTCCATGCCATTAAGCCATACTTCCCAGCCAAGCCCCCAAGCGCCCAGAGTGGGCGATTCCCAATTGTCTTCTACAAAACGAATATCGTGTACGAGCGGATCAATACCAATAGTGCGAAGGGATTGTAAATAAATCTCTTGAATGTCTTTTGGTGATGGTTTTAATACAACTTGGTATTGGAAAAAATGCTGTCCTCGATTAGGATGTTCGCCATAGCGTCCATCGCCAGGTCGGCGAGAGGATTGAACATGTGCGGCGTTCCAGGGCTCAGGCCCTATAGCACGTAAAAAGGTTTCTGGGTGGAAGGTGCCAGCACCGATTTCCATATCGTAGGGTTGCAGCAATACGCATCCCTGTTGATCCCAAAAATCCTGTAAAGTGGCAATTAAGCCTTGGAAAGTTTTTAAGTTGTATGACATTTTACTAACTGTCTCTTTTATTGAGAGAATACTCTAGTGTACCTTATCAAACCTTGTAGGAGTGAGCAATGCAGTATGGTCCGGTGATGATTGATTTAGAAGGAAAAACCCTTTTACCGTCGGAGCATGCGCTTTTAGCACATCCACGTGTGGGTGGGGTTATTTTATTTACCCGTAATTATCAAGACATCACACAACTCAAAACCTTAATAGTGGATATCAGAGCCGCTGCCAAGAAACCTTTATTGTTAACCGTTGATCATGAGGGGGGCAGAGTATGGCGATTTAACGACGGATTTACAAAATTACCACCTTCTAAGCGATATGGCGATATGTTTCAGCAAGATCCTGAAGAAGCTTTAAAATTGGCGCACAATGCAGGATGGGTAATGGCGACAGAACTTTTGGATTGTGGGATCGATTTTAGTCTGGCGCCAGTTTTAGATTTAGATAAAGGCATGAGTGAAGTGATAGGCGACAGATCATTTGGTCGAGATCCTTTAGTCGTGTCTGAATTGGCAAAAGCTTTTATTCAAGGCATGAATGCCGTTGGAATGCGTGCGACGGGCAAACATTTTCCGGGTCATGGTGGGTGTGCACTAGATTCACATATTGCGCAACCCGTAGATAATCGGTCTTTAGATGCTTTATTGGCCGACGATTTAATCCCTTTTGCAAATTTAAGCGGCCTTTTAAGTGCCGTTATGCCTGCGCATATTACATACACTGCCGTTGATTCTGTGCCGGCGGGTTTTTCGCGTCGCTGGTTACAAGATATTTTAAGACAGCAACTGGCGTTTAAAGGCGCAATTATCAGTGATTGTTTGTCGATGAAAGGGGCTGCGATCGGTGGCGATTTTGTAGTAAGAGCACAAATGGCAATCGATGCGGGTTGTGATATGGTAATTTTGTGCCAGCAAACGCGCGATTTGGTTTTGTGGTTTTTAGATAATTTGGGCAGAGATAGTGCAAAGGCATCAAGCGAACGGTTAGCAGATATGGCGGGGCAATTTCAAAATGAAGCTAGAAAAGCGAAAAAACCTATTGTGGCAAGCGCTTTATCATAAAAAGAGTGTGCTATTTTCAGTTGTACTAACACTTATTAGTGTTAGTGCGACCTCTTTGGTTTTTGCAGTTCAGCCGCTACCATACTCCGCGATTATTTTTGATTGTGATGGCGTTTTGGTCGACACTGAATATACAAAATTTTTAGCGTGGAAAGAAGCGCTTTCGCATTATGGGGTTTCTTTTACCTTGGAAGATTATAAACCAGTTCTTGGAAATAGTTCTAAACGTTCCATGGTGCTTATTATGGCTGCAAAAAAAATCAAATTGCCGGCGGAAAAAGTGATTCGTGAAAAAAATGAAATCTATAAAAGACTGCATTTAAAACGTAAACCCAAAGCCATTCGTCCTGCGGTATTGTTGGTGCGAGAATTGGTTAAACATAAGAAGGCTTTAAATATTAAGTTGGGGTTAGCATCTTCACCTTGTAAAGCAGAGATTATGCATAATCTAAAAGCGATTGGGTTAGAAAATGCTTTTGATATGATTATTTCGGGGCATGATGATTTAAAAGATATTCATGACCCGGAAGGTACA
Source organism: Gammaproteobacteria bacterium (assembly GCA_044225395.1). Lineage (GTDB taxonomy): Bacteria > Pseudomonadota > Gammaproteobacteria > UBA6186 > Azoamicaceae > CADEGZ01. The sequence continues at coordinate 55,123 of JBGAIP010000007.1, read as the reverse complement.
AACAAACCTAAACCTTATATTTACCAACGTGCTGCCAAATGGCTTAATGTTGCGCCTGAAAAATGTTTGGTATTTGAAGATTCCTCGGCTGGAGTAGTATCGGCTACCAAAGCCGGGATGACTGTTTTCGCAGTTCCTAACGAATATACGCAACAACAAGATTTTTCGCGCGCCGCGCGTGTCTTAAAAAGCTTATCGGACTTTAATGTGGCGCCTGGAACACTTTTCCAAGAACGCAAAAGCTGAACATTGGATTAGAAAGAGATCGAAAGATCTATTCTTTTAACTCCGGCCATTTTGGAGTGATCCACAAAATAGACGCGTCTAATTTGGAATAGACTCCAAAATAGCCGGAACGGAATCAAACCACACTGCATTTTCCCAATTCCCAATATCCGCTCTTTTAACGGCAATTCGAGCTTCCGGATTACCAACATGAATTTCAAGTTTATGGCCATCGGGATCTAGAAAATATAAAGATTCACCTGGAGATGTATTTTCTTTAAAAATATAAGCGCCTGAAGCTGTAATCTTCTGAGCCATTTTTTCGAAATCTATAGCAGATACGCTAAAAGCATAATGTGTATAACAGGGATTGGGTTGGCGAAGATGGTCGACATTTAAACAAAACCAAAAGCCAGCACCAGGCTCATCGCCTGAATTACCCACTAAAAAATAAGCACCTTTATCCCATTTTACTAATGGTGTCAGACCCAATACAGAGCGATAAAAATCAAATGATTTATCGATATTTTTAACAGCCAATGTAATATGATTTAAGCCGATAATCATGGATTATTAAATATCTAAATTACCCACCAACAGCGCATTGGTCTCAATAAACTCTCTGCGACTTTCTACATTATCGCCCATTAAGGTCGTGAAAATTTGATCTGCTGCAACCGCATCATCGATTTTTACTTGTAACATTCGACGAACACCGGGGTCCATCGTTGTTTCCCACAGCTGATCCGGGTTCATTTCACCCAAACCTTTATAACGAGATATTTGTTGCCCTTTTTTCGCTTCTTCCATTAACCAGGCAAGGGCTTCTTTAAAGCTTGCAACCGGAATTTTTTTCTCGCCTCTTTGTACAAACGAGCCACTTTCTAGCAAATCTCGAATAGCATCACCCAGCGCAACAATGGCTTGATAATCATGAGAAATAAACAACTCATAAGAAAAATTATAAAAGCTTTCGACACCATGTGATATCATTTGAACGCGTGGCAAAAAGACTTTTCGTTCCCGATCTTCTGTTAGTGTTAATTGAAAATGCGTTCCATTTTTAGCATGTTGTTCTACTTGTGCCTGAAATTCACCTATCCAATTTTTCATCTCAGACTCGCTCTGTAACTGCGTAAGCGTTATCGGTTTCACGTAAATTAAAGCCTCTAATGCAAGCGTTGGATATCGAAGCGACAAACGTGCAAAAATATCCATAACGTGCAAATATTGCTTTGCAAGACGCTCTAACGTAACACCACCAATAGGGGGAGCCGCCGGATTAACATATAATTGTGCATCTTCTAATGCAATTTGAATCAGGTATTCATTCAGATCTTTATCGTCTTTAACATATTGGACTTGCTTGCCTCGTTTAACACGATACAATGGTGGTTGCGCTATAAAAATATGACCTTGCTCAATAATTTCTGGCATTTGTCTAAAAAAGAAAGTTAATAATAGCGTTCGAATATGTGAACCATCGATGTCAGCATCGGTCATAATAATAATACTATGATACCGTAATTTTTCAGGATGATAATCTTCTCGTCCAATGCCACAGCCTAAGGCTGTAATTAAAGTACCGACTTCTACAGAAGAAATCATTCTATCAAATCGGGCTTTTTCAACGTTTAAAATTTTACCTTTCAAGGGCAAAATCGCTTGTGTACGGCGGTCGCGCGCTTGTTTTGCAGATCCGCCTGCAGACTCACCCTCTACCAGATATAATTCGGATAATGCCGGGTCTTTTTCTTGGCAATCGGCTAATTTACCGGGTAATCCGGCAATATCTAATGCCCCTTTTCTGCGGGTCATTTCACGTGCTTTACGTGCTGCCTCACGTGCACGAGCTGCCTCCACAATTTTAGCCGCAATCGCTTTTGCAGCTTGCGGGTTTTCCAATAAGTATTCTTGGAATTTTTCGCCCATGGCTGCTTCTACAACAGGTCTAACTTCAGAAGAAACTAATTTATCTTTGGTTTGTGAAGAAAACTTAGGATCAGGTACTTTTACGGATAAAATCGCGGTTAAACCTTCTCGCGCATCGTCACCCGTTGTTGCTACTTTTGCTTTCTTTAAATACCCTTCTTGTTCTAAATAGGTATTTAAAGTGCGTGTTAAAGCCCCTCTGAAACCTGCTAAATGTGTGCCACCATCACGTTGTGGAATATTATTGGTATAACAAAACAAATTTTCTTGATAAGTATCATTCCATTGCATAGCCACTTCTACAACAATATCTTGACGTTCTGTAGAAAAATAAAAGATTTTAGGATTAACAACTTCTTTATTACGGTTTAAAAGCTCAACAAATGCGCTTATTCCACCTTCATAGGCAAAAATTTCTCCTTTATTTGTTCGTTCGTCAATTAATTCGATTTTAACGCCAGAATTTAAAAAGGATAATTCTCTCAATCGCTTTGCTAAAATATCGTAATTAAACTTAATGCTCGTAAATGTGGTACTCGCAGGCTTAAAGTGAATTTCTGTACCCGTTGTATCTGTCTCACCCACTTGTGCCAACGGCGCATCAGGCTCACCATCATGATAAGTCTGCTCGTAAACCTTTCCATCTCGTCGAATGCGTAGGTTTAATACTTCGGATAAGGCGTTTACCACGGATACACCCACTCCATGCAAACCACCAGAGACCTTATAGGAGTTGGCATCGAATTTACCCCCTGCATGCAATATAGTCATAATGACTTCTGCAGCAGAACGCCCCTCTTCTTCATGAATATCAACAGGGATCCCACGCCCATTGTCTTTGATTGTAATGGATTCATCCGGATGAATAATCACAGTAATAAGGGAGCAATACCTGCAAGCGCTTCACACAATAGAGCGATTCACAACTTCGAATACCATGTGGTGTAGACCCGTACCATCGTCAGTATCTCCGATATGCATTACCCGGACGCTTTCGAACGGCATCAAGCCCTTTTAAAACCTTAATATTGGTCGAATCATAGGTGTTTTCGGATGCTATGATTCTCCGTGAACAACCTTAAAATACTTGTTGAAACGGCATCAATTGTCTCATTTTTAAAGAAAAAAGCCAGGGATTCCGCAGGATGGTGTGTTACAAAAACATTATTGTTCACTATGTTAAACACAACCCCATGATAGAAGATGTTCCACGTGGAACATCTTTACAAAGGTTGCTTTGGGAGCACTTATCTGCCCATTTTTACGCTACACAAGCCATATCCCTAATAATCTAGCTAATGGTGCCCTCTCTATACTGGTAATGAGCACCGGTTCCCTAAATCCCTTTAAAGCCTCTACCAAATGTCGACTCGCCGCCCTCATCGAGCTTCCGCCAGATTCAAATCATCAATCAAAAAAATACACCGGCGACCCTCACGTTTATAAAGCAAAACGGCGCGGGCCATTAGCAGTGCACAAATAAATAGTTTTGATTGACCACGTGAAAGAATTGTTTTGGCCGGCACCCCATCTATCATAAAATCCAAATCTGCCCGCTGAGGCCCCAAGGTTGTATATCCCCATGCTTGATCTCGCTCCCAAGAACGAATCAGCGCCTCTTCCAAATCATATTCGACATTCCAACCTGATTGATATTGGACAGTAATGGCTTTATCGAAACCTAAGAGCTCACCAATAATCTCTACAAATAAGGGTGTCAACTCTACTAGCATTGCCTTTCTTTGCAAATCTATCATTTTGCCCATTTCTATAAATTCTTTATCCCAAACCCGAATGCTATCAGTAGAATAGGACTTGCCTGTCTTTAACGCTGCATTCCGCTGCTGAAGCGCTCTTCTAAACCGTTGCCAAGTAGCATAAAAAGAATGTTCTACGTGGAACATTGCCCAATCTAAAAACTGTCTACGAAACTGTGGGCTTGCTTCCAAAATCTCATAACTATCACTATTAATCAGTTGAATCGGTAAGGTTTTAGCCAAAAGCGCGACAGAATGGCAATCTTGATCTGCCAATCTCATTTTAATATTACCTGTTTGGTGCCGTTCTAGTCCTATACGAATTGGGCTAATTATCCTATTCATTTCTCTTGGACTAACAACACCGGAGAGAATGCAGGCATTCTCTCCAAAAGTAATCATTTGGCGAGGCTGATGTGCTCTAAAAGAGCGGCCAGTGGCTAAAACATGGACAGCCTCTAAAAGACTTGTCTTGCCTCCTCCGTTCTCTCCGCAAAAAATATTGAAATGAGGACTAAAGTCCAAATTAACGGCATGTAAATTTCGAAGACCAGATATACTGATTGAATTAAGCTGCATAAAAAACTGAATGTGCTTATAAACTTAGCATTTACTTTAACATAAGATAGAAGTTTTTATGCGTAACTTACTTGAAGTAATTGCTCTAATTTTTGAAAATCAATTGGTTTGTAAACAACTTGATCTATACCTGCTGCTAAACAATTTTTCACCACATCATGCTCGGCAAACGCAGTTAAGGCAACAATACGTGTCCGCTTCTTGATTTCACGACTTCGAAGCTCAAGTGCAACCTCTATTCCGCTTCTATCGGGCAAACCAATGTCTAATAAAATTAAATCGTATTCGTTTGAAGCCATTTCTAAAGCTTCTTTAGCATTTGATGCGATTTCTACTTGGCAATTTAATGCTGTTAGCATCGCTTTGTGAATATATTGAATCACAGGATTATCTTCAACAATTAAAACCCTAAGCAATTTTTGCATAAACATATTTCTTTTCTAGAAGGTTGTTCATATAAGCGTATTAGCGACAGAAAGTAAATTATTTGCCGAGGTAGAGATGTACGCTATAAGTTCTCTTTGTTTTGGTGTTAAAGGCTCCTCGTTAAGAAGATTAACCGCACCGAGTATGATAGTGAGAGAGGTTCTCAGTTCATGGTGTAGGGTATTGATACCTAGGTTTGAGTTTTTCGACTTTATCACAAATTCTCCTTGTGAATACTCGTGGACAGATCACCATCCAGTGCCATACCGACACAGCTCGATAAAAAATTGTAACGAATCAAAAATGCAAAAGCAACTTTAAAATTGCACTTTGTAACCCTATTCGCTAGAATCATCCAAGGGCATCATTTAAAAACAGGTTGATTAACTAAGTTTTAAATGGAGATTGGAATATAAATTGAAAAAACCGACAGATTTACAAGCATTTTTACGGGAGGGGTTTTCTAAACGATTAATTAATACCTTAAAAAAAAGGGGGTATACCTCTTCAAGGGCCTATAGTGGCGTTAGCGCTAAAGCATTAGCAAAAGCACTGGATTGTTCTACAACAATGGCTAGACGATATCTTTCTGCAGAATCTTTACCTGAAAATAAAACGATGGAAAAACTATCTGATTGGCTCAAAGTAGATGTCTGGTGGCTACTGTACGGCAATAAAGAACAAAAAAATGTTTTTCAATTTGATAAGCCTTTGCTCAAAGAAATTCTACTTCAAACAAAAACCAGTCTGATTAACGCTAATCAAAACTGGGATTATATTATTGATAATATTTTAGAAATTTATGAAAACACCTCAGAATTACCAGGATCACTGGAAGATAAAAAAAGCGCTGTTAGCCTTATGATAGATTTTAAAAAAAAGCTTATAGTCACTAATTAGCAGAATATCTTAACGTTCTCATATCTGTCATTCTAGAGGGAAATAAAATACCGGCTAAATGATCTGTTTCGTGTTGAATAATTCTTGCTTCAAACCCAGAAACAATTTTTTCTATTAGCGCACCTTCGGGTGTATAGGCCCGACATTTTATAGTCGTCGCCCTTGTAACCGAACCTCTAATACGAGGGACACTTAAACAACCCTCATAAGAATCGTTTTTGTCATCAGAAAACGCTACTATTTCAGGATTAATCATCACCGTTCTCTGAACAGGCTTAGCCTCTGGATACCGAGGATTTTGCTCAAAACCATAAACAAAGATTTGCTGAGATTCTCCGATCTGAGGTGCAGCAATACCAGCACCCTGATAGTGCTCCAAATGAGAAAACAAAGTCGCGATAAGCTCATAGAGTGTTTTTGAGCCAAAATTCGTCACGGGTTTTGCAATTTCTTGTAAAATGGGGTTTCCTGCTTTAACAATATCAATAAGTGTCACACCCCAATACTCCTTAATAGAGGGCTTTGTTTTGCAGAAAGATTTCGATAATAAGACAAATACAAAGCTGTAGCGCCAACCAATCCAGATAGCGCCATATAAATACCTGGGAAAGTTCTATCGCCAAAATATTGGATCAATGAAATAGCAATAATAGGCACCGTGCTTCCAAAAATCGACATACTGGTATTAAAAACAAACGACACGCTCGTATACCGCAATTGGGTGGGGAACACTTTAAGCAAAACACCAAAGATAGGAGCAGCAATAGACGAAACTATAATACCTAGGGTTAACAATCCGCAAATGACGGACAAATGTGTCCCCAAGGCCAACAGATAAAAAATAGGATACCCAAAAACAAAAGAGGCACTTAAAGCAATCAGTAATAATTTTTCGTTACCTATTTTGTCGGCAATTCGCCCAACGGTTGGAACTAAAACAGAGATAAAAGCCAAGGCAACGGTCGAGAAAATGAGCCCCTTTTGACTGCCAAAATTTGCGATCTCAGAGATATAATTCGGAATATAAATGGTATACATATAAATGGGAACAGATAAACCCATCACTAAAAATATCATCAATATGATATCACGCCATTGATTTTTAAAGGCGTCTTTTACTGGGGTTCGACTCAGTTTGTTTTCGGTTTGGATTTTTTTAAACTCCAAGGACTCTGCCCCGCTTACTCGCAACACCAGAGAAACCACTCCCAGCACAATAGATAACAAAAAGGGGATTCGCCACCCAAATCGGAACATTTCCTGCTCTGGCAAATAAGAGGATACAGCTAAACAAGTTATCAACCCCAACAAAACACCAAAATATGAACTCCCTAAAACAAGCGAACCAATAAAACCATTTTTACCAGAACCCATGCTTTCAGAAAGATAGACGGCTACGCCACTTTGCTCTCCGCTAACAGCAAACCCTTGCACTAACCGACAAAGCATTAACAACAACGAGGAAATGAGACCAACTTCAGTATAAGTTGGCAACAGTCCTATACAAGCTGTTGCCACTGTAATTAAAATAATCGACTGGATAAGGGAAGCATCGCGCCAAATGGGCGAGTAAGATATCCACTGGCAAAAACACTGAACATTAATAATTTGGAAACAAATGGATCTTCATGCGGAAAAAAATTCGCCATAATATATTTAGATAAATAGACATATACGATAAAGTCGAAAAACTCCATTATATTTCCAACCAGTCCCCCGGTTACTAATTTTCTATTCATCGCAACACTAAACATCCTAGTCTCCTATTTATCCTATCTATTTTACCCAGCTTGTTTGGGAAAATTGCTTGAAGTCAATACTGGCGGATGATATCCACCCGAATATCTTTCATAAATATCACGTACAAGCCCATAACAATGATCCCCCATATCTATAAATGCATTCTGGTATTCTTGGATATGACCACGTACGTCTGGATCAGATTCACGAGTTGCAAAGGAATACATCAAATGAAAATCTTCTACCTTTCGAGTAAAAATAAATCCGCAGCTCAAATTATTTTTAGTTTCTTTTTCAAACTTTAAAACTTCTTTCATTCCCTTTGCATAACAATCATCCCACCAGTAAAATTTTTTATTTTCGTAAGTTTCAGGATATATAGAAAAATCATGGCGCCAAAGATCGCTGCCACAAACATTTTGTCCTGTTGCTGGGGTCGAGGATAAAAAAACCATTTCACCATCGGGATTAACGATATTAATGGATAAATGGTCAATGGCATTCAACCCTAACACTTGTTTATAGGCTTTTCTGATTTTTGCATAATTAAGAGGGGATATTAACAAAATATCTTTATGTAATTTGGGTAACTTCTTATTATCCTGGCTCACCTTCATTTTCCGTGTGATCCCTTGAATTAGTGACATCTGTTACAACAACATAATTTCATTCACATGTCAAGACTTAAATCTTCATTGGCATAATAATATAAACGCCACCGTCTACACCAACCCCCTCGACCCGTGCACTGTTATTTGAGTCCGATAATGTAAATTTAACCTGTTCTGTTTGAATAACATTAAGTAAATCAATTAAATACTTTACATTAAAACCAATCTCCAGCTCATTCCCTGTATAATCTACTTCTACATCTTCTTCGACCTCGTCTTGCTCTGCATTAATTGCCAAGATCTTTAAATACCCCTCTGTTAATCGTAAACGAACGCCTCTAAATCTATCGCTAAATAATGCCGCTGCTCGCAAGAAAGCATCTTTCAAAACGTCGCGATGACCTGTAAAAATTTTATCGCCTTCTGTTAACACAATACGCTCATAATCCGGAAAACGGCCTTCTAATAATTTTGAAGTTAATTGTACTTCTTGAGTAACAACACGAATATGATTGCCCCCTAAAATAATTTTTATATTTTCCTCTGTGTCGTCGAGTATACGCTGCAATTCTAAAATACCTTTTCTCGGCACAATCACTCGAAAAGCATTTGTATTGGCTTCGCCTAATACTACTTTACCCAACGCAAGACGATGTCCATCTGCAGCAACCCCGTAAACAAAGCCTTTTTTTACTTCCAATAACAGACCATTTAAAAAATGACGCACATCTTGTTCTGCCATAGCAAAACACGTTTGTTCCATCAATAACCGTAAGTGCTTTTTAGGAAGAGAGAAATGAATTTTTCCAACTTGTTCGTCTAGGTTTGGAAATTCTGACGCCGGTAAGGTAGAAACGGTAAAACGACTTCGCCCTGCACGCAATGTCACCCGATCTTCTGATTCTATGAATGATATTTTTTCTCCCTCAGGCAAAGTTTTACATACATCCATTAATTTTCGAACTGATATCGTTACCTCACCATTCATTTCTGCTGGGGTTTCTAGTTTTCCGGTAGATACCAATTCGACTTCTTGATCTGTTGTGGTTAAGGAGAACTGATCGTCTCTCACCCGAAGCAACGTGTTTAATAAAATAGGTGTTGCTTGTGATGCTTGCTTACGCTCAACAACCCCAGCCACTGCTCTTAATGGCCTTAAAAACGCTTCTCGCTGAATTGTAAAGCGCATACAGAATTCTTCCCTTAAGTCGATAATGTCCGAACCAAATTTGAAAAATCTTCAGCAGTGTCCGACCCTGTTTCTATCAATTGTTTAATTAAACGACACGCATGTAATACTGTTGTATGATCGCGTCCACCAAAAGCATCGCCTATTTCGGGTAAACTGTGATTTGTCAGCTCTTTACAAAGCGCCATCGCCACCTGTCTTGGTCGCGCAACCGAACGACTGCGTCGCTTAGAAAGCAGTTCTGAAACTTTGATTTTATAATATTCAGAGACTGTTTTGATAATATTGTCTATAGAAACCAATTTTTCCTGTAATGCTAACAGATCTTTTAACGCTTCTTGTACAAAACTTAAAGTGATTGCGCCACCTGTAAAGTGAGCGTTCGCGATTACTCTTTTTAAAGCACCTTCCAATTCTCTTACGTTAGCACGAATACGCTTAGCGATAAAAAAAGCAACTTCTGGCGAAAGCTCAATATTCGACTGCTCGGCTTTGTTCATTAAAATAGCAACGCGTGTTTCTAGATCGGGTGGTTGTACTGCAACGGTTAAGCCTGCACCAAAACGAGACTTTAATCGTTCTTCTATACCACTTAATTCTTTGGGATACCGATCGGATGTCAAAATAATTTGCTGCTGCCCTTCAAGCAAAGCATTAAAGGTATGAAAAAACTCTTCTTGCGAGCGCTCTTTCCCAGAAAAAAATTGAATATCATCGATTAATAAAGCATCGACTGTCCTATAACGGCGTTTAAACTCATTAATCGCATTAGATTGTAGGGCTTTAACCATATCAGCAACAAATCGCTCTGAATGTAAATATAGCACGCGCGCTTTCTTGTGTTTGTTTTTACTGACAATTAAATTACCAACCGCCTGCATTAAATGGGTTTTTCCGAGCCCTACACCACCATACAAAAACAAAGGGTTGTAGGCCCCACCTGGATTTTCTGCGACCTGTATGGCTGCTGCACGCGCTAATTGATTGGATTTACCTTCCACAAAGCTTTCGAAGGTGTAGCTTGGGTTCAAAAAGCTTTGGTGGTGCTCAAACAAAGCGTCTTCTGGCTGTTCTCTAATATCGACAACGGAAGCAGTTACGCCTATCTGAGCTTGAGGAACATTGCGTTTCACCCCAACAACCAAAGCGACTTCTGTCAGTTTCTCAGGGTTTAAGTTAGATAACACTGTTTTAATGGTACTTAAATAATCCCGATTAACACTGTCTAACACATACTGATTAGGCGCAAACAAAACGACCCTATCGCCTGTATCATCAGCCTGTAGTGGACTAATCCACTGACTAAATTGTTGTTGCGGAATCTCATCTCGCAATCGTTGTAGGCACTGTTGCCACAGAGAAAACCCCACACGCTGCCCCTTTTGAATAAAGAAAATTAATAATACCAGACCCACCAGTCTATACGGGTCGCGCATGCAGATCTAGCCCACCAGTAAACCTGTGCATCTCCTGATAATAAATAGCCCCAAACCCTGTGTATAAGTTATATGTTAGGGGGGGGTTTTAGTGTCCGCCGACTTATCCACAATCTATCCACTTCGTCATACCGGCATTACTCATAGGGTTAAATAATCCATAACATGATGTTTTTAAAGTGAAATATTGTGTTATTAACAGATTTTGTTCTCAGTAATCATCACTATAAGCTTTAAGATCTTTCTTGATCTTTTATTGTGATTCCTATAAAGTGACCGACTTACTGCTAAACGAAATGAATTTGGGAGTTGTCATGAAAAGAACGTATCAACCTAGCAAGATCTGTCGTAAACGTAAACACGGGTTCTTGGTTAGAAGTCGAACAAAGGGTGGTCGCCTGGTATTGAAAAATCGGCGCGCTAAAGGCCGTAAAAAGTTGGCCGTCTAAGGTTGACCTCAAAAAAACTTACGTTTTCTAAAGATAAACGGCTATTAACCCCAGCAGATTTTCAAGCTGTTTTTGCAGAGCCCATGCGGGCGAGATCTGCTTACTTTACAATGTTAGCGCGTCCTAATGAACGCGAATGTGCAAGACTTGGTGTTATCGTTGCCAAACGAATGATACGTCGCTCTGTTGGTCGCAATGCGATTCGGCGCTTAATTAGAGAAAGTTTTAGGATAAATCAATGTCGACTCACGGGATTGGATGTTGTTGTGCTAGTGCGGTGTGTTTTACCCAAAGAACCCAATACCGTTTTTTTAGATTGTTTAGTGCAACAATGGCAAGATTTAGTCGCGCAATGGCAAAAAGTATGATTTTTATAATTCGTTGCTACCAGTATTGCATTAGCCCATTATTGGCCGATCGGTGCCGGTTTTATCCGACTTGTTCAGAATATACTATCGATGCAATAGGGCAGTATGGATTTTTAAAAGGTTTTTTTTTAGCAACACGACGATTATTAAAATGCCATCCCGGATGTGCTGGTTTTTATGATCCCGTTCCGCCAAAGTAAGGAGTTGATGTGACAACCCAAAATATTCGTTTTTTCCTATTTGCTGCAATCGTCTTAATCGGCATGTTGCTTTATAATGCTTGGAAACAAGATACAATATCTCTGCCTATAAGCACTCAAAAGAAACAAAGCACAGTGAATGATGTGCCTGTAGTAGTAGATGACAAAGATATTCCTCAATTAGGTTCAGAAAAAACAGTTATCGAACAATCTGTCACCCAAACACGAGCGCTCGATCGCGAAATCCAGATTAAAACAGATGTATTGAATGTTAAAATAGACAAATTAGGTGGTGACATTACACACTTGATATTATCAACCTACGCAGAAGATGAACAAAACTTTGGACAAGGGTATGTTTTATTTGATAATTCGGACAAGCGTTATTATGTTGCGCAATCGGGTTTAACCGGAGAACAGGGTCCTGATAAACGTGGGGTAGGGCGGGCTAAATATGAATCACACCAGACGAATTATCAACTTGAAAAAGATCAAACAGAATTAACAGTCGATCTTAAAACAACCGTAAATAATACGGTAGATGTGATTAAGCGTTTTGTTTTTCGACGGGGTTCTTATATTGTCGATGTGGAATATTTAATTTATAACAAAGGCAAAGAAGATTACAAAGGCAGTTTTTATGCGCGCTTAAAACGAAAGGCAAGCAAAGAAACAGGCGGCGGATTTTTGGGGGTGCAGACTTTTACGGGAGTTGCAATAAACACGCCAGAAACACCCTATAAAAAAATCAGCTTTAAAGACATTGCAGATAAGCCCTTAGAACAATCTATACAGGGTGGTTGGGCTGCAATGGTTGAGCACTATTTTGTGAGTGCATGGGTGCCTGCATCTGGTATTACCAGCACATATCAAACTAACCAGTTAGAGGATGATATTTATAGTGTCGGGTTAGTAGAGCCCGCCGTAACAGTGTCTGCGGGTGAAGAAAAAAGCATCAAGGCTAGGCTTTATGCGGGACCCGAGATTACAGAAGATCTCGCAAAACTTGCTCCTGGTCTCGATTTAGCTGTCGATTACGGCATTTTATGGCCCATTTGCCAACCTATTTTTTGGTTATTAAAGAAAGCTTTTGAATTAACGGGTAATTGGGGGTTAGCGATTATTTTAACCACCATTATTATAAAGGGTTTATTTTATAAATTGTCTGCCAGCAGTTATCGTTCGATGGGGAATATGCGTAAATTGCAACCCAAACTTGAAGCACTAAAAGAACGATTTGGTGAAGATAAGCAAAAATACAGTCAAGCTGTCATGGAATTATACAAAAAGGAAAAAATAAACCCATTAGGCGGTTGTTTACCTATCCTGGTACAAATACCGGTGTTTATCGCTTTGTATTATGTTTTATTGGGTAGTGTTGAGTTAAGAGAAGCACCATTTTATTTTTGGATTACCGATCTTTCCGATAAAGATCCATACTATGTATTGCCTATTTTGATGGGGCTTAGCATGTTGGTACAACAAAAATTAAATCCAGCACCGCCCGATCCGATGCAAGCCAAGGTTATGATGTTAATGCCTGTTGTGTTTACTGTACTCTTTTTAAATTTTCCGTCTGGGTTAGTTTTATATTGGTTCGTTAATAATGTGCTTTCAATCGCACAGCAGTGGTTTATTACACGTAACATAGAACGATCTTCTCGCCATGGTTCAAAATGATGCAGATACCATCGTTGCAGAAGCAACGCCCAGAGGTCGTGGGGGCGTGGGTGTTGTTCGTATTTCAGGGCCTAAAACGACTGAGATAGCACAACAAATATTGGGTCGTATACCCGGTGTACGTGAAGCAGAACATCTCTCTTTTTTAGATAAAAAGGGTGAAGGTATTGATCGCGGTATAGCCTTATTTTTTAAATCCCCTAACTCTTTTACGGGTGAGGATGTTTTAGAGCTACAAGGTCACGGTGGCCCCGTGATTATGGATCTATTGGTTCAAGCAGCGGTAGATGCGGGTGCACGGTTAGCGGGCCCTGGGGAGTTTTCACTTCGGGCCTATTTAAATAATAAAATTGATTTGTGCCAAGCCGAAGCAATTTCAGATTTAATTAATGCAAACTCAAAAGAAGCCGCTAAGAGTGCGCTTCGATCTTTGCAAGGTGTTTTTTCGGATGCGATTCAAGCATTTGTTGAAAAAATAATTAATTTTCGTATGTCAGTCGAAGCAGGCATTGATTTTCCAGAAGAAGAAATCGTTTTTTTGAAAGACAATCACATTGGTCAAACCTTAAAAGCATTAACGGCAGAATTGGAGACAATACAGCAAAAAGCTTTTCAGGGTACTTTACTTTCTGATGGGGTTCGGGTTGTTATTATTGGTCGTCCAAATGCAGGTAAATCTAGTCTCTTGAATGTTTTATCAGGTACGGATAGTGCGATTGTAACAGACATTCCCGGGACAACCCGAGATGTTTTGCGCGAACATATTACAATGGATGGGCTTTTAGTTCAGTTGGTAGATACCGCGGGTCTTAGAATGGGGGCTGATATTGTTGAACAAGAGGGAATTTCTCGCGCATTAAAAGAAATTACCTTGGCCGATCATGTGGTATTGGTTGTAGATGGTGAAACAACAACTGAGACAAATCCTAACAAATTATTTCCTGAGTGGATAGATGTTTTTCCACAGGATATTCAAAAAACGGTATTAATCAATAAAATTGATAAGCTTAACCTGTTGGAAGGGCTACATAAAAAAACAGATTATACGGTTATCAATCTTTCAGTAAAGACAGGCGCGGGACTCTCTCTCTTTAAAGAACATATCAAAAAATCTGTAGGATTTACCTGTTTCACAGAAGGAAATTTTATGGCGCGGCGCCGACATTTAGAGGCTTTGTCTCAAGCAAAGCAGCATTTAATAACGGGAGAGAAGCAGTTTTTAGAGTTTAAAGCCAGTGAATTATTGGCAGAAGAGTTGCGATTGGCACAATTGGCGCTTGATTGTATTACGGGAAAATTTTCGAGCGATGATTTATTGGGTAAGATTTTTTCTGAATTTTGTATTGGAAAATAAATGGTAAGATTTTTTCTGAATTTTGTATTGGGAAGTAAATCTTTCCTCCGGAGATATTGTGAATTACGAAAAGCAATTTGATGTAATTGTTGTAGGTGGTGGTCACGCGGGGACCGAGGCAGCACTGGCTGCCGCCAGAATGGGTGCAAGCACATTATTATTAACCCATAATATTGCAACAGTCGGTGAAATGTCTTGTAATCCAGCTATTGGCGGAATTGGAAAGGGACATCTTGTTAAAGAAATTGATGCGATGGGTGGTGCTATGGCGCGCGCTGCGGATTTAGGTGGTATTCAATTTAGGATTTTAAATCGTAGCAAGGGACCTGCTGTACGTGCAACACGTGCACAAGCCGATCGCGTACTCTATAAACAGGCTATTCGAGGGATTGTCGAAAACCAAACCAACCTTTCTTTTTTTCAACAAGCCGTAGACGATCTCATTGTCGAAGGATCTGATGTAAAAGGTGTTATAACACAAGGTGGTGTTCGTTTTTTTGCTAAAGCCGTTGTTTTAACGACGGGTACCTTTTTAGGCGGCAGAATCCATATAGGCGATAAACAACATTCTGCCGGTCGCGCAGGTGATCCACCCTCTATTGCCCTAGCTGATCGTTTGCGTGAATTACATCCACGTGTTGGCCGGTTAAAAACAGGGACGCCTCCTCGTATAGATGGTCGAAGCATTGATTTTTCTCTGTTAGCAGAACAAAAGGGAGATGAGCCTACCCCCAGTTTTTCTTTTTTTGGGGAAGCCTCTTATCATCCCAGACAAGTTTCTTGCTTTATTACACATACCAACCAAAAAACACACGATATTATTGAAGCAGATCTGAAATACTCGCCTTTATTTACGGGCGCGATAGAAGGTATAGGCCCGCGTTATTGCCCCTCTATTGAAGATAAAGTAGTTAGGTTTTCTGAACGAAATGCGCATCAAATTTTTATAGAGCCTGAAGGTTTAGAAACACATGAGGTTTATCCTAATGGCATTTCGACTAGCCTGCCTTTTGAAACGCAGTTTAAACTCGTACGTTCTATACGCGGATTAGAAAACGCTCATATTACACGTGCTGGATATGCAATTGAGTATGATTATTTTGATCCCCGAGATCTCAAAGCGACGCTAGAAACAATACCGCTCAATAAGCTCTTTTTTGCGGGACAAATTAATGGTACGACTGGCTACGAAGAGGCTGGTGCTCAAGGGTTGTTGGCAGGTATTAATGCCGCTTGTTTAGCGCTTGATAAAGAACCTTGGTTGCCCAAACGTAGCGAATCTTATTTGGGTGTATTGGTAGATGATCTGATTACTTTAGGCACCAAAGAACCCTATCGAATGTTTACAAGTCGTGCAGAATATCGTTTAACGTTAAGAGAGGATAACGCAGACTTAAGATTAACCGCTATTGCGCATAAATTGGGTTTGTTAAGCGAAAAACATTGGGCTGATTTTCAGAAAAAACAAGAGGCTATTTTGCAAGAAACAGAGCGATTACGTGGGTTGCGGGCTTTTGATTTGTTGCGACGACCAGAAATTTCTTATCAAGATCTGGTATCACGCGAAGAATATGCACCTGGTGTTTTGGATGCGCGTGTTGCAGAACAAATTGAGGTGCAAGTTAAATATGAAGGTTATATTAATGCCCAAACGCGAGAAATTGCCCGGCAAGAAAAATACGAGTCTTTGCATTTGCCAAAGGGTGTTGATTATTCGAATATTGATGGATTATCGACTGAAATTTTAGAAAAACTAACAAACGTTCAACCCGAAACGATTGGACAAGCGGCACGCATTCCGGGGATTACACCCGCAGCCATTTCTTTATTGTTGGTGTATTTAAAAAAACGAGGGCACTTGCGTGACAAAGAAATCGCTCTTAATTAAAGCGTTGTCAGAAGGACTGCTTGCTGCAAATCTGAATATACCAGAATCAACACAACATCAATTACTTGCTTATATCGAATTATTGGTTAAGTGGAATGCCGTACATAACTTAACCGCTGTCCGAGATCCACTAGAGATGGTGACGCGTCATGTGTTAGATAGCTTGGTATTATTACCCTATTTAGACGATTTTTGTGCTCATCGGCCATTAAAGTGTATCCGGGTGCTTGATGTCGGAACGGGGCCTGGTTTGCCGGGGATATTGCTTGCAATCTGTAGGCCAGAACAATCCTTTGTGCTTTTAGACAGTCATCAAAAGAAAATTGCCTTTGTGCAACATGTGATATTATCTTTAAAAGTGACCAATGCTGTTGCCATGTGTGAGCGAGTAGAAAAGTATCATCCTAAAATTCCCTTTGATTGGGTGATATCACGGGCGTTTGCGTCTTTACCAGAGTTTGTACGCTTGTCGCGACATCTTTGTCAGTCGGATGGCAGATTGGTTGCAATGAAGGGTATTATTGATCCCGTAGAGGTTGCAGTAGTGTCGTCGGATTATACAATCGAAAAAATTGAGTCTTTACGTGTTCCCGGATTATCGAGAGAACGCAATTTGGTTTTTATAAACATCACACAAAAGGGAGACGTTGGTGTTAAATAAGGTAATAGCCCTCGCAAATCAAAAAGGAGGCGTTGGTAAAACCACAAGTGCTGTTAATCTGGCGGCAGCGTTGGCTGCGTTTCAACATAAAGTATTATTAATTGATTTAGACCCCCAAGGGAATGCGACCATGGGAAGTGGTATCAGTAAAAATCAATTAAAATTTACAGTCAATGAAGTATTGCAAGAAGAGGTGGCTATACGTGATGCGATTATTTATAAAACACCCTCTGGTTATGCACTGTTAGCGGCTAACGCAGATCTGACTGCTGCAGAAGTAGCTTTGTTAATGAAACCTAAACAAGAAATGATTTTAAAAAATGCGATTAATTCAATACGATCAGAATTTGATTGGGTAGTGATTGATTGCCCCCCTTCATTAAATATGTTAACGCTGAATGCGTTAGTTGCTGCAGATTCTGTGATTATTCCAATGCAGTGTGAATATTATGCACTAGAGGGCTTAACAGCATTGATAGGCACAATTGAGCAAATTAAACAGGGATTAAATCCTATGCTTGAAATAGAGGGTGTTTTAAGAACAATGTATGATCCACGTAATCGTTTGTCGACCGAAATTTCTGCGCAGTTAGTGTCACATTTTGGAAATAAAATTTATCAAACCGTTATTCCGCGCAATATTCGTTTAGCAGAAGCACCTAGCCATGGTGTACCGATTTTGTTATACGATAAAAGTTCTAGAGGTTCAGAAGCCTATATGGCTTTAGCCAGAGAAATGTTAAAACAATATCAGCCGATTGTTGCTTAAGGGGAAATATATGTCGCAAAATCGTTTAGGAAAAGGCTTGGAAGCGTTATTGAGCGCATCGCGCGCTATCCCCTTACCCGAGAAAAATTTCGTTCCTGCAAAAGAAGCACAGGAGGGTTTTGTAGAATTACAGCCTAAACAATTATCCCCGGGTCGTTATCAGCCTAGACGCATTATTCGAGAACCCGAGTTAGAAACACTAGCAGATTCTATCCGTACACAAGGCATTATCCAGCCTATTTTAGTTAGAAAAACAGGTGAAGATCATTACGAGATTATTGCGGGTGAACGTCGCTGGCGTGCAGCGCAAATGGCTGGGCTAGTAAAAGTACCAGTGGTGATTAAAGAAGTTTCAGATGAAAATGCAATGGCGATTGCTTTAATTGAAAATATTCAGCGTGAGGATTTAAATGCATTAGAAGAAGCATTAGCGCTCGAAAGACTGTCTAAAGAGTTTAATTTAACGCATCAGCAAGTAGCAGATGCTGTGGGAAAATCGAGAGCAACCGTTTCTAATTTATTGCGTTTATTAACCTTAACAGACGAGGTTAAAACTTATCTAGAACAGTCGCAGTTAGAAGTAGGGCATGCCAAAGTACTCCTAACCTTGCACGGGAAAGCGCAACTGGAAGCTGCAGAAATAGTTGTCAACAAAGGTCTTTCTGTGCGTGAAACCGAACGGCTTATTGATCAGATATTAACAAAAGCTACAAATGATAAAGAAAACCAAGCCAAATCTAAATATCGTACCCCCAAAGATCCGGATGTAAAAAAACTGGAAAATGCTTTGTCTGAAAAGCTAGGCGCATCTGTAGAAATCGTGCATGGGCAACAGGGTAAAGGGCACTTGATTATTCAATATAATAATTTAGAAGAGCTAGATGGTATATTGGCCCATATACAATAAATTATAGTGTTTTTAATACGCTGGGTGTAATTGCAAAAATCAAACTCCCTAATGCGCTAACCAGCTCCTTAATTTTGTGTGCTGTATTATTATTGATAGCGGTTTCAGTGTATTGAGGGCCTATCACTTCAAATTTTATGCCGGCTTTTTGGTGTTCTAATACTCGTGATATAATAATTTTTTGATATTCGATATAAGGTTGATCAGAAACAAACGTAATACTGCTTACGTCGGGATGATTTTTTAACCAGAGACAAAGCTCATGAACAGTTGTTTCAGTCGTTGGTCTCGGTAAATCTCTTTTGGGTGTATGAATAATGACAGTGGGTAATTGATTGACTAATTCCGAGGTTTCATAGGCTGCTTTTATAAGATCAGTTTCTGTTAAGGTATCTACAGCTTTGCCTAATGAAGTAGCCAGTTCACCTAATTCAGTAAGGTCGCCATCAATAGAAACACCTTTTTTATTAAAGGAGATGTATCGTTCTCCTGCCAGTAATAATAGGGTTTTGGCAGGAAGTGAGCCTCGATGAAACAGATGCGCAGCATAATCTAACCTGGATACCATGGCAGTTTTATCAGCACCTAAAATACAAATAACATCACGATGTTTAAGCGAAGGTAATATAGCATCTACTAGCCCTAGCGTTACAAGGGCATCTAAAATTTTAGTGTGATTATCCGTACGCTTCATCCAATCCGAAATTTCAATGTCCCAACGCTCTTCTGTATTTGTGCGAATGGTAAAATGACGCTGTGTAAGTCCAACAAAATGTAAAATAACTTTTCTCAACTCTTCGGAATCATTCGTTTTTTTATCTAACAAATTATCGGTTTC
The DNA here is from genome assembly GCA_044225395.1 of Gammaproteobacteria bacterium. GTDB lineage: Bacteria > Pseudomonadota > Gammaproteobacteria > UBA6186 > Azoamicaceae > CADEGZ01. Next base: position 35,214 of record JBGAIP010000007.1, on the reverse strand, counting down.
CAGAATGCCAGATTCTTTCATCAGAAATTGCAACGCATCTTTTTGGGTGGAGGATTTAAATCCATATAAATCTAAAAGTTTATAAAGGTTGCAGGGGTAGTTGATGGACATATTGTTTCCATAATGATATGAAATAGGGTATGATGTTATCATAAATAAAGGGGTTGGATCTATGGCATCTAATATCTATTGTGGCATATCTTTTATATTGGGCGTAGGAATTAGTCTTATCCCTCTCTTTTTGTTTGGTCTCTTTTTTTTTAAAACAACAGTTTCATCTTCCGCCAGAAAAATACTTAATGTTTTTTATATGGGCGAGATTATTAAAATATTGACGACAATAATATTATTTATTCTTGTGTTTCAATGGAAAGAGTTGGAATCGCTTTTTTTATTTATAGGGTTTATCAGCGCACAACTGCTCTATTTATTTAGGGCCTTTTATTCCCGTTAAATCTGTCTTGTCAGAAATCAACTTAGCTACTTGTCTTAAATTCTAAATGACTGCTATATTCCAAGGATAGCAAGTAGTTAATCAATAACAAAAGGTAAGCGTGTCGTGAGTGAAAATGTAGAAATCCTAGATGCTACCAGCTATATTCAGCACCATTTGCAACATTGGGTACTAGAAACGTCGTGGGGGACATTTTACCTAGATACGTTGTTAGTTTCCTGGGTTGTTGGAGCAGTATTTCTGTTTTTGTTTTGGCGCGTGGCAAAACGGGCAACTATCGATTCCCCAGGCTTTACTCAAAACTTCGTAGAGATGCTCTATGAGTTTGTACAAAAGCAGGTAAAAGAAACTTTCCATGGGCGTAGTGCATTAATAGCTCCTTTAGCTTTAACCATTTTTGTCTGGGTCTTTTTGATGAATTTTATGGATTTGATTCCGGTCGATCTTTTACCAAGATTGCTAGGAAATGTAGGGGTTACTTATTTCAAATCGGTACCCACAGCAGATCCGAACTTAACTTTAGGCATGTCGATATCGGTTTTTTTATTGACCCTTGTTTATGCCATTAAAATTAAAGGTCTGGGTGGTTTTTTAAAGGAGATTACTTGCAAACCATTTGGATGTTGGCTCTTTCCTGTTAATATAACCTTAAAGCTTGTCGAAGAGCTGGCTAAACCACTTTCGTTAGGTTTACGACTTTTTGGTAACATGTATGCAGGAGAATTAATTTTTATATTGATAGGGCTCTTAGGATTTTCGCAGGGTTTTTTGGGGATCCCTTGGGCTATTTTTCATATTTTGGTTATTACCATACAAGCATTTATCTTTATGATGTTAACCATTGTATATTTAAGCTTGGCGAGCGAATCGCATTGATATGATTTATTTTTTTATGTTTAGAAAGGGGCTGTTATGACGGAAATGTCAATTCAAGGTGTCACATTAGTGGCAAATTTGCAAAGTATTACGACCATTTCGGTGGCTATTCTCATTGGCATTGGTGCTATTGGGACGGCCATTGGTTTTGCGTTGTTAGGCGGCAAATTTTTGGAAGGCTCAGCAAGACAACCTGAAATGATGGGCCAATTACAAGTAAAAATGTTTATTATCGCGGGTCTTTTAGATGCGGTTACCATGATTGGTGTTGGTGTGGCGCTGTTTTTTACTTTTGCAAACCCATTTATGTCTCAGCTTTTATCGCTGTTGGCAACGGTTAAATAAAAGGCTGCTTTGTGGATATTAATGCAACGCTAATCGGACAAATGATAACCTTTGGTTTATTTGTTTGGTTTACCATGAAATTTGTATGGCCGCATTTAGAGAAAATCTTGCATGACCGCCAACAAAAAATTGCAGAAGGCCTTGCGGCTTCAGAACGCGGTCATAAGGAACTAGAGATTTCTCAGAAGTATGCCATTCAACATATTCATGAGGCGCGCAGCAAAGCATTAGAGACAATTGAACATGCCAAGAGACAGGCAGCTCAAATTGTTGATGATGCAAAAGCCGAAGCAACCCGCGAACGTGAAAAAATTATTGCCTTAGGCCATGAAGAGATTGCACAAGCATTGTTACACGCTAAGGCGCAAATACAAACGGAAATGGTGGGGCTTGCCATTAGAAGCGCTGAAAAATTATTAGGTCGCGCTATTTCCGAGCACGATCAAAAAATATTATTGGATGCAGGAACACATTACCCTATACAAAAACAGTCATGAAGGAGTTGTTGTGGCAGAAAAAATGACAATAGCACGCCCTTATGCAAAAGCTATATTTGAATGTGCAACGGCATCTAAGACAGTTATCGATTGGGAAGGTGCGCTTTATCATTTAGCAGAGGTTGCTAAAAATAAACAGGTGCTGGCCTTGTTGCGTGAGGATGCTATTTCAGCACAAGATACCGTTGAACTTTTCTTATCGGTTTGCAAAGGCGACTTAGACGAACCTCTCAAAAATTTAATTTTGTTATTAACAGAAAGAAAACGTTTGAAAGTATTACCTGAAATTTACGTGCAGTACAAAATGATGCGGCTGGATTCAGAAAATAGAGTTGATGTAACATTTGAAACTGTTGTGCCTTTAGAAGAGAATCAACAAAATATTTATCAAAAAGTATTAAAGAAATATTTTTCAAAAAACATAGTCATGACATGTTCCGTTAATTCAGAACTTTTAGGGGGTTTTTGGGCGAGTGCAGGTAATGTTATTATAGATGGTTCTATTCGAGGATCTTTATCTAATCTTAAAACGGCTATGGGTGATTAAATGATTTTAAATCCGTCTGAAATTAGTGAATTAATTAAAGAAAAAATTGAAAAATTCGAGGTGGCACCTGTTGTTAAAAATATCGGTAAGATTGTTAGTCTTTCTGATGGTATTGTACGTATTCATGGTTTAGAGTCTGTGCAGTATGGTGAACGTTTAGAATTTGAGGGCAAGCATTTTGGCATTGCACTTAATTTAGAAAGAGATTCCGTGGGCGCCGTTGTGTTAGGTTCTATCGAAGATTTAGCCGAAGGTCAAAAGGTATGGTGTACCGGTGAGATTTTAAAAGTACCCGTCGGAGAAGCCTTATTGGGACGCGTTGTAGATGCGCTAGGCCGTCCTATTGATGAACGCGGTGCGATTGAAGCAACAGAAATGTCTCCCATAGAAAAAGTTGCGCCGGGTGTTATTTGGCGACAATCTGTTAGCCAACCGCTGCAAACAGGTCTTAAATCGATTGACACCATGGTACCGATTGGCCGTGGTCAACGAGAATTAATTATTGGCGACCGACAGACCGGTAAAACCGCTATTGCCATTGATACCATCATTAATCAAAAAGACTCTGGCGTGAAATGTATTTACGTCGCTATTGGCCAAAAAGCGTCTTCTGTTGCATCTGTTGTGCGTAAATTAGAAGAACACGATGCTATGAAGCATACTATTGTGGTTGCAGCGACAGCAGCAGAATCTGCAGCGCTTCAATATATTGCACCTTATGCGGGTTGCACCATGGGTGAATATTTTAGAGATAAAGGCGAAGACGCATTAATTATTTACGATGATTTAACAAAACAAGCATGGGCTTATAGACAAGTCTCTTTATTATTACGACGTCCCCCCGGCCGAGAAGCCTATCCTGGCGATGTATTTTATTTACATTCGCGTTTATTGGAACGTGCCTCGCGCGTTAACGAGGAATATGTAGAGCGTGTAACAAATGGGCGCGTAAAAGGACGTACAGGCTCTCTTACGGCATTACCCATTATCGAAACCCAAGCAGGGGATGTTTCCGCTTTCGTACCAACCAATGTTATTTCGATTACCGATGGACAAATTTATTTAGAAACAGATTTATTTAACGCTGGCATTCGGCCTGCCATTAATGCAGGGCTTTCTGTCTCGCGTGTTGGGGGTGCTGCGCAGACTAAAATTATTAAAAAATTGGGTGGTGGGGTTAGGCTTGCGCTTGCACAATATCGCGAGTTAGCAGCTTTTTCTCAATTTGCTTCAGATTTAGACGAGGTTACTCGTAAACAATTAGAACGCGGCCAGCGTGTTGTTGAATTGTTAAAGCAAAAACAGTTTTCACCTCTCACAATAGCCGAAATGGCTGTTTCTTTAATATCAGCAGAGAAAGGATTTTTAGACGATGTGTCTTTAAAGAAAGTAGTCGATTTTGAGCATGATTTATTACAGCATGTGCGTATAAATCATGCAACGCTGTTACAGCAAGTCAACGATCAAAAAGAATTAACACCGGAGCTTGAATTAGCGTTAATAAAGGTTGTTGAAGAATTTAAAACAAGTTGGGTGATATAATGTCCGACGCTAAAGAAATCCGAACAAAAATAAAAAGCATTAAAAACACGCAAAAAATAACGCGTGCGATGCAAATGGTTGCGACCAGTAAAATGAAAAAAGCACAAGAACGCATGCAAGCTTCAAGGCCGTACGCAGAAAAAGTGAAAGTAGTGATTAGTCATCTTGCGCAAGGTAGACTGGAATATAAACATCCTTATTTGGTGGAGCGTACGCCCAAGCGTATTGGTTTTATGGTGGTGTCAACTGACAGAGGGTTATGTGGCGGCTTGAATACCAATTTATTAAAAGCAACTGTGCAGGGCATGCGAGTTTGGTATGAAAAAGAGATCCCAATCGATATTTGTAGCGTAGGAAAAAAAGCTGAGAGTTTTTTTAGACGTATGGGTGGCAATATTGTTTCTTCCATTTCGAACCTGGGTAATAAACCCAGTATTTTAGATGTGATTGGAACTGTAAAAGTCATGCTTGATCTCTATAATGAAGAAAAACTAGATCGCATTTATTTGGTTTACAATAAATTTATTAACACAATGACGCAAAAGCCAATAATGGATATGGTTTTGCCTGTTATTAATACAGAACCAGCGGAAGATAAAAAAGGAAAATTTTCTTGGGATTATTTATATGAGCCAGATGCCAAAGAGTTACTCGATGCTTTGTTGGTGCGCTACATAGAGTCGCTTGTTTATCAGGGTATTGTTGAGAATATTGCGTGTGAGCAAGCAGCCAGAATGGTCGCTATGAAGAATGCTTCGGAAAACGCTTCCGAATTAATTGATGAACTTCAGCTAATATACAACAAGGCACGACAAGCTTCAATTACACGAGAATTATCGGAAATTGTTGCTGGCGCTGCGGCAGTTTAGGGGGAACGGGTGAATACAGGAATCATTGTACAAATTATGGGTGCTGTTGTAGACGTAGAGTTTTCTAAAGGTTCAATTCCTAAAGTTTACGACGCCTTAATTGTTGAAGAGACCGATTTAACATTAGAGGTTCAACAGCAAATTGGTGATGGTGTAGTTAGAGCTATTGCGATGGGTTCTTCTGAAGGCTTATCTCGAGGTATTAAAGTTAAAAGTACAAATGCGGCAATTACCGTGCCCGTTGGCAAACAAACGTTAGGTAGAATTATGGATGTTTTAGGGCGTCCTATAGATGAAAAAGGGCCTATTGGTTCAGATATTTATTTGCCTATTCATCGCTCACCTCCCACCTATAGCGAACAAGCCGCTAATGAAGCTCTGCTTGAAACAGGCATTAAAGTCATTGACTTAATTTGTCCTTTTGCAAAAGGTGGCAAAGTTGGATTATTTGGCGGTGCGGGTGTTGGCAAAACCGTTAATATGATGGAATTAATTCGAAATATCGCGATAGAACACAGTGGCTATTCTGTTTTTGCTGGGGTCGGAGAACGTACACGCGAAGGAAATGATTTTTATCACGAAATGAAAGCATCTAGCGTATTAGATAAAGTGAGTCTGGTTTACGGACAAATGAACGAACCACCGGGAAATCGTTTGCGTGTTGCATTAACAGGCTTAACCATTGCGGAACAATTTAGAGACGAAGGTCGAGATGTGTTGTTGTTCATCGATAATATTTATCGTTATACATTAGCGGGCACAGAAGTATCTGCACTATTGGGTCGTATGCCTTCCGCGGTAGGCTATCAACCGACACTGGCAGAAGAAATGGGTGTTTTACAAGAGCGTATTACCTCTACAAAAAAAGGTTCTATTACGTCTATTCAAGCTGTTTATGTGCCTGCAGACGATTTAACAGATCCCTCCCCTGCTACTACATTTGCACATTTAGATGCGACCGTTGTGTTGTCTCGACAAATTGCCGAACTCGGTATTTATCCTGCTATTGATCCTTTAGATTCTACAAGTAGACAGTTAGATCCTAATGTCATTGGTCAAGAACATTATGATGTCGCCAGAGGCGTACAAGGCACGCTGCAACGTTACAAAGAACTAAAAGACATTATTGCTATTTTGGGTATGGATGAACTCTCTGATGAAGATAAACGTATTGTGGCGCGTGCACGAAAAATCCAAAAATTCCTCTCGCAACCTTTCTTTGTGGCCGAAATATTTACAGGATCTTCTGGAAAATACGTTTCTTTAAAAGAGACTATTCGTGGGTTTAGAGGGATTGTCGATGGCGAATATGATCATATCCCTGAACAGGCCTTTTATATGGTTGGTACTATTGATGAAGTTTTGGAAAAGGCAAAAACACTATAGTGATATTTTATGAGTATTAGTTTTCATTTAGATGTTGTTAGCGCTGAAGCAGAGATTTTTTCTGGTCTTGTGGAAAAACTTTTTGTGAGTGGCGAAATGGGCGATCTTGAAATTTTATTTAATCATGCGCCTTTCCTAACATCTTTAAAACCGGGTCCCGTGTGGGTAGTAAAACAAAATGGACAAGAAGAAGTTTTTTATATTTCCGGCGGTATGCTTGAAGTACAACCCAAAGCAACAACGGTGTTAGCAGATACTGCAATTCGAGCGAAAGATGTAGATGAAGCAGAAGCCTTAGAAGCTAAAAAACGTGCCGAGCAGGTGTTGTCTGGTCATGCTAAGGAATTTGATTATGCACAGGCACAAAGTCAATTACTCGAAGCAGTTGCACAATTAAAAGCATTGAAAAAGTTTCGAGAAAAACATCGGTAATTTCACGCCAAGCTTTTCAATAATTCCAATTTTTCTTTTATTTTAATTTCGAGTCCTCTCGACGTCGGATGATAATATTTCTGTTCTCCCATTTTTTCGGGAAAATACGTTTGTCCTGCTGAAAACGCATTAGGCTCATCGTGATCATATCGGTATTCTGCGCCATGTTTCATAGACTTCAATAGTTTGGTTGGGGCATTACGTAAATGAATGGGTACCTCTTGTGAACCCCGTTCTTTTGCATCGTGCATAGCAGCTTTGAGTGCTATATACACGGCATTACTTTTAGGCGCAACAGCCATATAAACCAGCGCTTGCGCAATCGCCAACTCTCCTTCTGGGCTGCCTAAACGCTCTTGTACTTCCCAGGCATTTAAGGCGATTTGTAAAGCTTTAGGATCTGCATTGCCAATGTCTTCGCTGGCCATCCGAACGACTCGTCTGGCTATGTAAAGTGGATCACAACCGCCTACTATCATGCGTGCAAACCAATACAAAGCTGCATCAGGCGAAGAACCTCGAACAGATTTATGCAGTGCGGAAATTTGATCAAAAAAGATATCACCACCCTTGTCGAATCTATTGAGTGTGCCGGACACAACGGATTTTAATGTTTCTTCATCAACAATAATGTGATCACCTTCTTTTTGGGCATGCGAAAGTGCTAATTCCAGTAAATTTAGCATCTGACGTGCATCGCCATCCGCAGATTGCGCTAATAGTTTTCGTAAGGGTAAATCAAGAGAAATAATTTTGTTTTCGAACCCGAGTTCGGAATGGGTTAATGCACGCTCAATAATCGTTAACAAATCTCTTTCTGTTAATGATTTTAAAACATAGACACGACAGCGCGACAATAATGCATTATTAATTTCGAAAGAAGGGTTTTCTGTTGTTGCACCCACAAAAATAATGGTACCGTTTTCAACGTAAGGCAGAAAAACATCCTGTTGATTTTTATTAAAACGATGTACTTCGTCAACAAATAAAATGGTTTTTTGATTGTGTGTTTTGGTCAATTCTGTTGCACGATCAATCGCTTCTCTAACATCTTTAAGGCCAGACATAACAGCAGAAATACTGACAAAAGCAGCGTCAGCGGTTTCGGCTAAGAGTCTTGCAAGGGTAGTCTTTCCGGTGCCTGGCGGTCCCCACAGTAGCATGGAATGGGGTTGGCCCGATTCTAGCGCACGCCATAATGGCCTACCTTCAGACAATAAATGGGTTTGTCCAATAAAGTCATTTAAAGTAATAGGCCTTAAGCGGGCAGCTAAGGGAACAGATTTTTTTTGCATAATGGACGATATTGTATAAATTAACTATGATAAAATCAATTGTTTTAGGGATTAACCAGGTAAACCGCTATGTTTGAATTAGACCCCGTTCTGCTCGCGCGCATACAGTTCGCTTTTACCATTAGCTTTCATATTATTTTTCCGGCATTTACGATTGGATTAGCCAGTTATTTAGCAGTGCTTGAATGGCGTTGGTTAAAAACCAAGGACGTGCGTTTTCGCGATATCTACAAATTTTGGGTCAAAATTTTTGCAGTTGCCTTTGGTATGGGCGTGGTATCAGGTGTTGTGATGTCATACCAGTTTGGTACTAACTGGTCATTGTTTTCGGATCATGTTGCTAATGTGTTGGGCCCCTTGTTAGGCTTCGAGGTCTTAACAGCCTTCTTTTTAGAAGCATCATTTTTAGGTGTTATGTTATTCGGGTGGGGTAGAGTTAGCGCACGAATGCATTTTGTTTCCACTTGTATTGTTGCGTTAGGTACGCTTATTTCGGCTTTCTGGATTTTATCCGCAAACAGCTGGATGCAAACACCACAAGGCTATTCAATTGGTGAAGATGGGCGCCTTTTCCCGCTTAATTGGCTAGAAATTATTTTTAACCCTTCGTTTCCCTATCGTTTTATGCATATGATTACTGCTGCTTATTTATCAACCGCTTTTGTTGTCGGTGGTGTAGGCGCTTATTATCTTTGGAAAAAACGCCATATTTCACATGCCAAGATTATGCTGGGCATGGCAGTCATGATGGCGGCTTTAGTGGCGCCCTTACAATTAATCATTGGTGACAGTCATGGATTAAATACACTCGAATATCAACCTGCAAAAATAGCCGCAATTGAAGGTATTTGGAATACCGAAAAAGGTGCACCCTTACTTTTATTTGCGTGGCCAGATCAACAAGCAGAAAAAAATCGCTATGAAATTGCCATTCCACATCTCGCCAGTTTAATTCTAACACACAGTTACGATGGGGAAATAAAGGGGTTAAAGGCATGGCCTAAAGAAGATAGGCCTCACATTGCCTGGGTATTTTGGTCTTTTAGAGTTATGGTTGGATTAGGTTTGTTGATGATTTTATTGGGGTTAGTAAGCGCAATTCAATATTTCCGTGGCCGATTATTTCAAAGTCGATTTTTACAAGCATGGTGGATGTTAATGATGCCATCCGGATTTATTGCGCTATTGGCAGGTTGGTTTGTGACTGAAATTGGCCGACAACCTTATACGGCCTATGGCATTATTCGAACCACTGAATCAGTTTCTCCTGCTATTTTAGGCTCACAAATAGCATGGTCATTGCTGGCTTTTGTTGTGATATATACTTTCGTGTTTGGTGCAGGGATTTATTATATTTTAAAACTTGTATACAAAGGTATCGATGCTTCAGAGGACAAAGAACAATTTTACAAGCATGGCCTAGAAGCTTCTATTATTGAAAAAAATGTGGAAGGAGAAAATCATGTTTGATTTTTCTGGCGTGATTGATTTACCTATGATCTGGGCATTTCTAATTGCTACAGCCATTTTGCTTTATATATTGTTAGATGGTTTTGATTTAGGTATTGGCATTTTGTTTCCTTTCGCACCTTCAGATAAATGCCGTAACCGCATGATGAACTCTATTGCACCATTTTGGGATGGGAACGAAACTTGGTTAGTGTTAGGCGGTGGCGGATTGTTCGCAGCATTTCCATTGGCTTATGCAATATTGTTGCCCGCTTTTTATATCCCGATTATTGCTATGTTATTGGGCCTTATTTTGCGTGGTGTTGCGTTTGAATTTCGTTTTAAAACCGAAGATAATATGCGCTATTTATGGGATTATGTTTTTCATTTTGGTTCACTTATTGCCGCTTTTTGTCAAGGCATGATCTTAGGCGGATTTGTACAAGGTGTTGCTGTAGAGGGTCGTAACTTTTCTGGTGGGCCTTTCGATTGGGCAACCGGGTTTAGCGTGATGACGGGTATTGCCGTTGTGTTTGGATATGCGCTTTTAGGCTCTACGTGGCTTGTCATGAAAACAGAGGACATTACACAAACCTGGGCGCGTAAAGTCGCTGCATATGTGCTTGCTTTTGTCGGTATTTTTATGGCCTTAGTTAGTCTGGCCACACCCTTTGTGGATAATCGCGTTAAAGATTTTTGGTTTAGTATTCCCAATTTTTATTATTTATTGCCAGTTCCTTTATTAACGGCAGTATTATTTTTTATGTTGTGGTTTGATCTGCATCACAGAAAGCGTGAATATCGCCCCTTTTTGCTCAGCATGGGTATTTTTTTAATGGGATATGTGGGCTTGGGATGCAGTATCTATCCCTGGATTATCCCCTTTCATTATACGATTCGAGAGGCGGCTGCTTCGGGTCCCGGATTGTCTTTAATGTTGGTTGGTGTTGTACCACTTTTACCACTTATTTTGGGATACACGGGATATTGTTATTATATTTTCCGCGGAAAAACACACCATGAACATCAGTATTAAAGATTGTCTTAAGATATGGCTAACCATTCACCCTAAGTTTAAACAATGGCTATGGTTTATTATTTTATGGTGTAGTGGATTACTAACAGTGGTGTTATTAACCTATCCTATCAAATTATTAATTAATATAGCTAAATAGTTAATTTTCTAGATTGACTTTATTGAATGCTATAAAAATGCTAAAATTTTGCAATCAAAACCATAAGGCTATATGAAGGGTACATCAATGAACCTCTCTGTGATAATACTCGCTGCAGGTCGTGGCGTTCGTATGCGTTCAGCGCTATCGAAAGTTCTTCATCCCATTGGTGATACACCGATTTTGGGACGAATTTTAACAACCGTTAGCCAATTAAACCCTAAACAAGTTGTCATTGTGTATGGAGAAAAAGGCGAACAACTTAAAAATGCATTCAGCAATGACAAAAATCTCGAATGGGTTGATCAAGGCGAACCTTTAGGAACGGGACATGCTGTGTTGCAAGCATTGCCAAAGCTTGCAGCCGTTGATCGCGTATTAATACTTTATGGTGATACGCCCTTAATTACAAAAGAAACCTTAAACCAGCTGTTAGAGACAACACCTGCCAATACTTTGGGATTAATAACGGTTTCGGTAGAAAACCCAACAGGATTTGGACGTATTATTAGAGATGCAACCGGAAAATTAAGTCGTGTTATAGAAGAAAAAGATGCAACCGCTGAAGAAAAAAAAATCAAAGAAATAAACGCCGGTTTTTTTGTTGTACCAAAATTACACTTACAACAATGGTTACCCAAATTAAAAGCGCATAATTCTCAGCAGGAATATTTGTTACCAGATATTCTAATAATGGCAAACGAAAATAATATACCCATCGTAACGGTATCAGCGCAGTCTGAATGGGAGGTTGTGGGTGTTAACGATAAAGTGCAATTGGCGCAATTGGAACGCATTTACCAACAATCAGAAGCCCAAAAATTAATGCAACAAGGCGTCACTATGCGAGATCCCGCACGTTTTGATTTGCGTGGGGCGCTTGAGGTTGGTACTGATGTTGTTATTGATATCAATGTGATTATTGAAGGTAATGTTACTTTAGGGAATGGCGTTAAGTTGGGACCCAATGTTTATCTTAAAGACGCGGTTGTTAAAGCAGACACGGAAATTTTTGCTAATAGCATCATTGAAGATGCGACCATTGGTGAATCTTGTCATATCGGCCCTTTTGCTCGTATTAGACCAGAAACTGTTTTAGCAGAAAATGTGCATGTGGGAAGTTTTGTTGAGATAAAAAAATCAACACTGGGCCCCAAAACTAAAGCAAATCATTTAAGTTATATCGGAGATGCTACCGTAGGCCAAGAAGTGAATATTGGTGCGGGGACAATCACTTGTAATTACGATGGCAAGAAAAAACATCAAACGATAATCGAAGATCGTGTATTTATTGGTTCTGATACACAGTTAGTCGCGCCTTTGACAGTAGGGACAGGTGCAACCATTGGTGCAGGAACAACCGTAACTCGCGATGTTCCTGCGCATGCTTTGATTCGTAATCAAGTGGAACGTAAATTAATTCCAAATTGGAAATTGTCTGGCGAGGAATCTTAATATGTGTGGCATTGTTGGCGCTATTGCCCCAAAAAACATTGTACCTATTCTAATGGATGGTTTAAGACGTTTAGAATATCGCGGTTATGATTCTGCGGGTGTTGCTGTCATATCAGACAATGGTACTGTAGAGCGCATGAGATCAGAAGGCAAAGTCAGTGCTTTAGAAGTACTGATAACCCAATCGCCTATATCGGGTTCTACGGGTATTGCGCATACGCGTTGGGCGACGCATGGTGTGCCGAGCGAACGTAATGCACATCCTCATATTGTCGATGGACGCGTGGCTTTAGTTCACAATGGGATTATCGAAAATTTTCAAGCATTAGCAGACTCACTTCTTGCCGAAGGATATACTTTTATTTCCGAAACAGACTCCGAAGTGGTTGCTTGTGCAATTGCAGCTATTTTAAAAAAAGGCGAAAATCTCTTATCTGCCGTATTTCAAACTGTACCAAAACTAGAGGGCGCTTATGCATTATGCATAATGGATGCTAAAGATCCCGACCGTCTTATCGGCGTTCGTAATGGTCCGCCATTAGTGATTGGGATAGGATCCGGAGAACATTTTTTAGCATCCGATGCACTCGCGCTTCAACGTGTCACAGAACATTTTATGTATTTAGAAGACGGTGATATTGCTGAAATTTGTAGAGATCACGTTAATGTTTTCGATAAGATGGGCAATTTAGTACAACGAAAAATTTATCATCGCACGTTTAATCCGGGGGCTGTCGATAAAGCAGGCTATCGTCATTTTATGTTGAAAGAAATATTCGAACAGCCAAATGCTATACAAGAGGCATTAACCGGTCGATTGCACAAAGGACGTGTTCTAGAAAGTGTTTTTGGCACAAAAGCAACGACTATTTTTGATAAAGTGGAACATGTGCAAATTGTGGCATGTGGTACCAGTTATCATGCGGGCATGATTGGTCGATTGTGGTTAGAAAATCTGGCGAGCATGGCATGCCAAGTCGAGATTGCCAGTGAATTTCGTTATCGTAAACGTGTTTTGTTACCTAATACACTCTTAGTCTGTATTTCTCAGTCTGGCGAAACAGCGGATACGTTGGCTGCACTGCGTAGTATCCAAGGCGAAAATTATGGTGGTGTGTTGAGTATTTGTAATGTCCCAGATAGTTCCTTAGTACGCGAATCCGAATTGGTATTTTTAACCAACGCGGGCCCAGAAATTGGTGTCTGTTCTACAAAGGCTTTTACCACGCAATTGATAGCCTTGTTTCTATTGACGGTTGTTTTAGCACGTCGCCGGGGTTTAACAGAAGAAAAAGAAAGAATATTGATTCAACAATTGGTTGAAGTGCCAGATATTATTCAAGGATGCCTAGCTTCTGCAAATGCTGTTCAGACCATTGCCAATTTATTTGCAAATAAATCCCACGCGCTTTTTTTAGGTAGAGGTTTACAGTACCCTATTGCACTAGAAGGAGCCTTAAAATTAAAAGAAATTTCTTATATACATGCAGAGGCCTATCCTGCGGGGGAATTAAAGCACGGCCCTCTTGCATTGGTTGATAAAAAAATGCCTGTGGTGGTGGTTGCGCCACATGATAGTTTATTAGAAAAGTTAAAATCGAATATTCAGGAAGTACGTGCAAGAGGCGGTGAACTGATTGTCTTTAAAACAAAATCTTCTGGTATAGACCCAGCGCCTGGCATTCATGTTATAGATATTCCAGAGATCCCTGAATTGTTTGGGCCCATTGTTTATACTGTACCCTTGCAGTTACTAGCGTATTATGTGGCTGTACTAAAAGGAACCGATGTTGATCAACCACGAAATTTGGCGAAATCGGTTACTGTAGAATAAACACAAGGGTCAAATCTGGAGAAGAACACAAAATGCTAAATAAATCTATCACACATAAAATTGCAACAGAATTAAATGTTCGGGCAGCGCAAATTGAAGCAGCTATACAACTGTTGGATTCAGGCGATACAGTTCCCTTTATTTCGCGGTATCGTAAAGAAGCAACGGGTGGGTTAACGGACGCAGAACTTCGTACACTCGAGGAACGTTTGGCGTATTTGAGAGAACTTGAAGAGCGTCGCGTAACTATTTTAAAAAGTATTGAAGAACAAGGAAAATTAACCCTAGAATTATCAACAGCAATCCAAAATGCCGATTCCAAAGCGCGATTAGAAGATCTTTATTTACCCTATAAACCAAAACGCCGCACCAAAGCACAAATTGCGCGTGAAGCAGGATTAGAACCTTTAGCACACGCACTTTTGGCCGATCCGACATTAGAACCAGAGAAAACTGCTGAAACGTATATTAATATTGATCTTAACGTACTCGATACAAAAGCGGCACTTGAAGGCGCTCGCTTTATTTTAATGGAACAATTTTCTGAGGAAGCCAATCTAGTAGGTGTGCTGCGCGATAAGTTATGGGAAGAAGGGACTCTCACCAGTCAAGTGATTGTAGGAAAAGAAGAGTCTGGCGAAAAATTCAGAGATTATTTTGATTATGCTGAATTGCTCAAGAAAGTGCCTTCTCATCGGATGCTAGCAATTTTACGGGGGCGTCACGAAACCTTTTTGCAAGTCACTATTGTATGCGATGCTATTGGATTTGAACAAATCATTGCAAGACAATTTAACATAGAGGATTTAGGCCGTAAAAGTGATCTCTGGTTATTAGAAACGGTGCGTTGGACTTGGCGTGTTAAGTTATATATACAATTAGAATTAGAGTTAATCGGTCGTTTAAGAGAACGATCAGAAATAGAAGCCATTCAAGTTTTTGCAACGAATTTACGAGACTTGTTAATGAGCGCTCCTGCAGGAACGCGCCCAGTTTTAGGGTTAGATCCGGGTTTTAGAACAGGCGTTAAAGTGGCTGTGGTTGATGCAACAGGCAAGGTTGTTCAACACAGTACGATTTATCCGCATGCACCTAAAAACGCATGGGACGAGTCTATAGAAGTATTGGCAACGTTGTGTCGCCTACATAAAGTAGCGTTAATCAGCATTGGCAATGGCACGGCTTCTCGTGAAACGGATCAACTTGCTTTAGATTTAATTAAAAAATATCCTGACTTACATCTTAAGAAAATCGTGGTTTCTGAAGCAGGAGCTTCTGTTTATTCCGCATCTAAACTTGCATCAGAAGAGTTTCCTGAGCTCGATGTCAGCATTCGAGGAGCAGTTTCTATCGCAAGACGGTTGCAGGACCCACTAGCAGAATTGGTTAAAATTGATCCAAAAGCGATTGGTGTTGGGCAATATCAGCATGATGTTAGCCAATCTCGTTTAGCGAGTTCACTGGACTCTGTTGTTGAAGATTGTGTAAACGCGGTGGGTGTTGATGTGAATACTGCATCAATACCTCTCTTGACACGCGTCTCCGGATTAAATGAAACATTAGCTAAAAATATCGTCGCATTTAGAAATGAAAATGGCGCTTTTAAGAACAGACACGCTTTAACAAAAATCCCAAGACTGGGTGCTAAAACATTTGAGCAGTCGGCTGGATTTTTGCGGATACTTGGAGGAGAAAATCCTTTAGATGCCTCTGCGGTGCATCCTGAGGCTTATCCAATTGTCGAAAAAGTCTTAAATAAGACACAGAAAAAAATGGCGGATGTTATTGGCAATAAAACACTTTTAAGTACGTTAAGACCTGCAGATTATACAGATGAAAACTATGGTTTACCAACTGTAGCGGATATTTTTTTGGAATTAGAAAAACCGGGTAGAGATCCGCGGCCAGAATTCAAAACAGCTACTTTTAATCAAACCGTGCAAACTATTAATGATGTAAAACCGGGCATGGTGCTCGAAGGTGTTGTCACAAATGTGGCTAATTTTGGCGCGTTTGTAGATATCGGCTTACATCAAGACGGTCTAGTCCATATTTCTGCGTTGGCAGATAAGTTTGTACAAAATCCGCGTGAAATTGTTAAGGCGGGTGATATTGTAATTGTTAAGGTTTTAGAAGTAGATACCAAACGCAAGCGTATAGCCCTTACTTTAAGAATGCAAGATGATGTGTCGAGAACCCCGTTTGCTGCAACAAAGGATGCTTCCGATCATAAACCAAAAGCCATTAAGCAATCTATGCAGCAAGGAAAGCAGCCTATTATGAATAATGCAATGGGACTGTTACTCGAAGCAGCGTTGAAAAAAAAGCGCTCTTAAGGGTTTATTTTATACAGAAAAGAGAATGACTCTTGTTTGCAGTAACCAAAAATAAAAAATTTTGTTAAGCGTAACAAATATCCTTGATATCTCCGTTAAACCTAGGCATAATCGCCGACTGTTTCTACAATAAAGTCACTGGAGAGTAGTATGGCGATAAAAAAATCGAAAAAAACGGGAAATCAAAAGCAAATCTTAGGGAAAGAAAAGCAAACACGAATCGAAATTTTACGTTCGATTGCCGATAATACAGGCTTGCCAAAAGTTCAGATAGAATCTGTCTTTGCAGCCTTAACAGATTTATTACATGGCCATATGCGTAAGCGAGGATCGGGTGAATTTACAATTCCTGTGGTTGGTATAAAGGTACGTCGTGTGAAGAAAAAAGCCACAAAGTCACGTAAAATGGTAAGTCCATTAACTGGACAAGAAGCTGTTATTCCTGGAAAACCAGCGCGTATGGCCGTTAAATTAACAGCCTTGAAGCCTTTGAAATCGGCGGTCCTAGAATAAATTTACAGCAAAAAAGCAGGGTTCGGCTTTGTCTGGCCCCTGCTAAAGAGAAAATACGAGATATTGCACGTTTTGAGAGAACTTCCTTCGAATTTGCTTGCCTAACAATATGTTAGATTCTGTATACTGAAGTCGAAGGGTTTTAAAACGTATAGAGTGTAAATCAATGTCACGTTCTAATGGGAAAAATTCTACTTCTTCTCATGAAGGGGCAGGTCCTCATTCTCCCCCACCTGCCATGGGGTTTGTGCGTGATTTCGAATCGGAAAAACGAGAAGACGATCTCCAGTTGCTTACCCAGATTGAAAAACAAGTGCAAGGTGTACTGGGTGAAGTACAGTATATTGCCGAAACAATCGAAACGCATAAAAAAGTCGCCCCCGTAGAAGATATTGAAGCAAAAATAAAAAAGTCTTATGAGAAAATTAGAAAATTAATGAATCCCGAAACAAACGATCCGAATGTGGCCCAGGAAGCTAACGCGAATCGTCGTACCTCCGGTGGAATCGATGTGGAACAAAACCCTTTGATTAAAGAAATGGGTGGTATGCCATTGGAAGATATTTCATCTGAATGGCGGGAGCAACTTGAAGGAAAAATTTTAGATAAAACTGAGTTGGAAAATTTGGTTAACAATAAATTAAAAAACCGTGTTGAATTAGCTAATAAATTAAAAGCCCAAAATAAACTAAAAGCCCAACCCAAATTACGTGCGGGCCAGCAATTAACACCAAAGTTCAAAAAAATCCAAGAGACACTCAAATATATCTTGAAAGAAGCTCCCGAACCGCCAAAACCTGCTCCAAAACCCATTACTGTTCCACGGCCGCCTGGTTATGGTTAATCAATCGATCTCACAGGAAATTTTATTTGGGACTTTTGAGAGTATTCAGAAATGCATACGAAATGGTTCTGACGTAAATGAAAAAGATGTTTATGGTTTAACGCCTCTCATAGAAGCAACGTTGAAAAAAGATGTGCGTATTGCTCAGTTGCTATTGGATAATGGTGCCAAAATTAATCAGGAAGATATCAGCGGTCAAACGGCTTTGCAGTGGGCAGTTAATCGTAATCATTTTCCGTTAAGCGAGCTTTATTTAAAGCATAAGGCTGATTCTAATCATTATTCTGCTGATGGTCAGCCTGTATTGGTTAATCCTTTATTAAGAGATCAAAAAGATATTATAGAATTGTTAGTCTCACATAATGCTCAAATGGCATTTGCGCTCGATTTTATTAATGCAAAATTAATTGGACATCGTTACGAATTAACAGGGCGTGCGCGTATCCTTAATCCCGATAATTACTTTATTGATTTAAATTTTGAGGGGTTTTTTCTAGAGTTTACCGTGGGAATTATCTACAGAACGCTTCAAATTTTTATGAGTAGCGAAGCAGGCAGTCGGTTTGGTTCTTATGCAACCGTATTAAGTAAAATTGCAAGAACCTTAAAAGCTTCTTCTCAAATCATTCCGTATAAATATACAACGGAGGAATCTCCAGGGCAAAATAACAGTATTCGTCATGTGTTAAATGATGATTTAGTAGTTATCCCCGTTTCTTATGAAGGACACGCGATTACTTTTATTAAATATGGTAAATTATTTGCAAAATGCGATCGCGGCGTCAAACATATTGTTGATACCGTTGTTATTTCAGAAGTGGGGAACTTAACCGCGTTTAACGCCGATTTTTTACAAGACCTAATGTACAACAATAAATCAGATGAATATATTAATAAAGATATTAAAAATATACTAGGTTTAAAGCCTTTAACCACCCTGCCCGCTCGTTATCAATTAAGTGGTAATTGTTCTTGGGCCAACGTCGAGGCCAGCGTGCCTGCAATGATGTTTATGTTAATGTTCAGAGGCAATTTAGAAAGCCGCGGCGAAATAGCCGCTTTAAAAAAATCCATTATGGCGTATTACGATACATGGGTAGAATGGGATAAGGATCGCATTTTAAACGAGTGCATTGAATCTTTCTACGATGCTAATAAAGAAAAAAAAGCGGCAAAAGCTTCTATTCTAGCGGCTATTCTTTTTCAACGATGTAGAGCATCTCACCACAATGAGATAGAAAGAGCCAAAAAAATATTGTCTATATTGACCTTGCCGGAATATAATTATATTTTAAAAACCTATATTAAAGTTTACTATACACGTATGGCTGGAAAACTGGGTGAAGATTTTTTAGAAGTATTAAGAGCGTGTAATTTAGATATGACGACACTAACCATTATTAAGAAGTTACGTTAAACCTAAAACTTCTGGATTTGCGATTGCGTGAGGCTTTTTGCCTTGAATAATTGCAATAGCATTTTCTGCTGCTAATATAGCCATATTTGTTCTGGTTTCAACTGTTGCACTACCAATGTGGGGTAATAATACAATATTGTTTAATTCGGTTAATCCGGGCGTTAATAAAGGCTCTTCTTCGTATACGTCTAAACCTGCGCCTGCAATGCTATTTGACTTAAGTGCGTCAAGTAAAGCATGTTCGTTAACCACAGGGCCTCGTGTCGTATTAATGAGATATGCTGTTTTTTTCATACGTTTTAATTGTTCAGAATCAATAAGATGTCGTGTTTCCGGTGTTAACGGCGTGTGTAAAGAAACAACATCAGATATTTCAAGCAATTCGTTTAAAGAAACAAATTTAGCACCCGGTATGTTTTTATCAGATCTTGCGGTATAAATAATCGTCATATCAAATCCCGTTGCACGTTTGGCAACGGCTTGCCCTATGCGTCCCATGCCAATAATCCCCAAAGTTTTACCGGTAATATCCCCACCCAGAAAAAGATTAGGTGCCCAGCCTGTAAATAAGCCTGATCTTGTAAATTTGTCAGAGGCCACGATTTTTCTGGCAACCGATAATATTAATGCCCAGGTCAGATCGGCTGTTGCATTGGTTAAAATTCCCGGCGTAATACAAACAGGAATTTTCCGTCTTGTTGCTTCAATAATATCAATATTATTAAAACCCACAGCGTAATTTGAAATAACTTTAAGTTTGTTGCTAGCAACTAAAACGGTTTTATCAATTGTATCTGTTAAGAGGCAGAGTAAAGCATCCTTATCTTTAAGATTATCGATCAATTCTTGTTTTTCTAAAATGCGGTCATCAAGATTAATAGAAACTTCAAAATAGTCTCTGAGCCTAGAAATGCTGGGCTCAGGTAACAATCGGGTAACATAAATACGAGGCTTCATTTTTTGATCTCCAGCGCCAGTAATCGAGCAATATTATTAGCAGCCGCTGCCAGTAACGGTTGCGTATATGCATGGCACACTTCTTCAGAAATGGGTGAATTGATCATACTAAAAACCGCATCGATTCCGTGTTTATAAACCTCATGGTACCCTCGTCCCAATCTGGCTGCAATACCAATAACAGGAATTTTGAGTTCACGCGCTAATCTTGCAACAGCAATAGGTGTTTTTCCATGAATAGTTTGTGCATCAATTTGTCCCTCACCCGTAATAACAAGATCTGCCTGTTGCATTTTCTGCCGTAAGTTGACAGCTTCCATGACAACCAATGCGCCAGGTTTTAAAGTCGCATTTAAAAAAGCAAATAACCCTGTGGTTAAGCCTCCCGCTGATCCTGTACCTGAGATATTACCAATAGGTTTTTGTATTAATTGAGAAAGCATCAACGCATAACGTTCAAATATAATATGTAAGATCTCAACTTGTGCAGGTGTTGCTCCTTTTTGTGGGGCATACATCAGTGCACCTTCTAAGCCCAATAAGGGGTTATCCACATCATGTGCCAAAATAAATTCGCAGTCAGAAAGTCTCGTATCTAATAACTTGGCATCAATGGTTGTGAGTTTTTCTAATCCTTCTGCATTAGGTGTTATGATGTCTCCTAGTGCATTTTTAAATTGCACACCAAGTGCTGCCAGTGCACCGACACCACCATCGCAAGTCGCGCTACCTCCTAAACCAATAATAAATCGCCTACATCCTTTATTAAGCGCAGCGAGTATTAACTCTCCTGTGCCAAAGGTTGTCGTATAGAGTGGATTGCGTTTAGGTGTAGGCACGAGGCTTAAACCTGAAGCAGTTGCCATTTCAATAACAGCAGTATTATCGGGCTGGATCCCATAAGCGGCTTTGATTTTTTCTCCTAGCGGATTTGTGACTTCAGCGGTATGTATCGTTAACGTTTTATTTGCAAGTAAAGCTTCTAAAGTGCCTTCCCCGCCATCGGCCATTGGGATGCGGAGATATTCGGCGTTTGGCAGCGCATGAGAAAACCCTTGTTCAATGGCAAGTGCTACCTCACTTGCCGATAACGAGCCTTTAAAAGAATCAGGAGCAATAATGATTTTCATTTTAATAGAAATACTTTCTTGCTTTCATAAAAGTTTGAAATCCTTGTTTATCTTTAAACGCATTTTGCAATTTTAACACGCCTTCTCTTAAGATAGAAATATCTGAGGCATAGGAGAGTCGAATATAATGTTTGTCTTCTGTACCCAGTTTTCCAAACGATCGTCTGTCTAGTACTGCAACATGGTGGTTATAAAGTGCAAACATTTGAAATAATGTCGATGGGCTGGTTTTGTTTTTTGTAGATTCGTCCAGTGCTGCATAGGCATCTAATATTCCTAGGTTTTCAAAGATGGCTTTAATATTTGGGAAAACGTAAAACGCCCCACTAGGTTTTTTACAAGATAGTAAAGGAATTTCATTCAATGCTTTTACAATATAATTCCGCCTTTCTTCAAAAATTTTAACCATCTGTGAAATAGAGTTTGGCGCATCAGGATGTTCTAGGGCAATGCGAGCTGCTTCTTGGTTATAAGGCGGAACGCAAGAAAAATAATTAATATTAAGATTCTTAAAAACATCAGCCTCTTCTACAGTTGGAAAAATTGCATACCCCACCCTACCACCTGTCCAAGAAAACGTTTTAGAAAATCCACTGCTAATAATAGTTTGTTTGGCCATTTCTGGGATAGAGGCAATAGAATAATGGTGTAAATTATCAAATAAAATATCTTCGTAAATTTCATCCGAATAAATACGAACATTCGGGTGACATTTTTGTAAAATAACAGAAGCGATTGCTTCTAGTTCTTTTTTAGAAATGACACCACCTGTTGGGTTAGATGGAAAATTTAAAAATATCATTTTGGTTTTTGGTGTAATAAGAGAAGACAAATAGTCTGCTGTTAATGTAAAATTATTTTCTTCAGAAAGATGTGCGGGTACAGCATTTGCGCCTAAATAATGAATAAAAGATTCAAAAATTGGAAAACCAGGGCTAGGATAAATAATTTCGTCACCAGGATTACAATACACCTGTTGACTAAACCCAATAGAAGGTTTAGCACCTGGGAATATCACAACTTGTTCAGGAGAAACACGTAGGTTTCGTGTTGCTTCTATTTTATGACTAATAGCTTCCCGTAAAGATAAAACGCCTTTTGGGTCGCAGTAATGCGTATTATTTTTGTCGAGCTGCCGTTTGATTTCTTCTTTAATAAACCAAGGGACATCAAAGTCAGGTTCACCTAAGTTTAATTTAATAACATCGTGTCCAGCAGCATTTACATTTGCGATGTGTGGCCCTATTTTAAAAGCATTTTCTGTATCAATCAGAAAAGTTCTTTTTGCATATAAATCCATTTGTATTGAGGCCTCCTTTTTTAAAGTTTAGTAGCTACACTAACTGCCGGATACAGTATATTTATACAGCCCTATATTCTATATCAACCGTTTTTGGTATGATGAGCACAATGGTTAAAAAGTCGGTTTTAAAAAGTGCTCAATTTGACACACCCTTAGGCGCAATGCTCGCCGTTGCCGATGAAAAAGCTTTGTACTTGCTTGAATTTTTAGATGCGCGTGGTGTTGCACGTGAAATAGAAAAACTTTGCAATAAAACAGAATTGGAAATAATGCCTGGCGTGACTGAACCGATCAAAGCTATTCGAAAAGAGCTGAAGGCTTATTTTAAGGGTGATTTAAAAACGTTTAAAACACCAATCCATATTCTAGGTAGTGCTTTTCAAAAAAAAGTCTGGTCGGCATTAAGGTGTATTCCTTATGGCGAAACACGAAGTTATGCAGAACAAGCTATTGCCATTCAAAAGCCAACCGCGTATAGAGCCGTTGCTAATGCCAATGGCGCTAACCAACTGGCTATCGTTGTCCCTTGTCATCGGATTATTAATAGCAATGGCGCGTTAGGTGGATATGGTGGTGGCATAAAACGCAAAAAATGGTTACTCCAACACGAAGCAAAATTTGGACTATCTTCTGTGCGCACTTTATTGTTAGAATAACGACCATATGAGTACATCTTTAGCAACCTTATTAGATCCGTTAAATGTCGCACAACAACAAGCGGTAGTCGCACCTTTTGGTAATGTATTAGTACTTGCTGGCGCAGGTAGTGGTAAAACGCGTGTGTTGGTGCATCGCATCGCATGGCTCATTAGTCAGCAATTGGCACCTGCCAGTAGCATTTTAGCAGTAACTTTTACAAACAAAGCTGCAGCAGAAATGCGTGGACGTTTAGAACAAATGTTGGGTAGAGATGCACAAGGTATGTGGGTAGGTACTTTCCATGGCTTATCGCATAAAATTTTACGTTTACATTGGCAAGAAGCCGGTTTACCTGAAGCATTTCAGGTGATTGATAGTGAAGATCAATTACAATTAATTCGCCGTTTGTTTAAAACTTTAGGCGTCAATGAAGAACGACACGAACCTAAAAAAATTCAAGGGTTTATTAATCGTAAAAAAGATGAAGGAATGCGTGCAAATCAGTTACTAAGTGCCGAAAGCGGTTTCGAGCAAGTTAATCACGATGTTTATTTACATTATGAGCGTTTATGTAACGAAAGTGGCCTTGTCGATTTTGCTGAATTACTCTTGCGTGCTTACGAAGTATTAAAAATCAATACAGAACTATTGGCATACTACCAGTCACGATTTTTACATATATTAGTGGATGAATTTCAAGATACCAATGGTATACAATATCTTTGGTTATCGTTATTAGCGTGTCAATCTAAATCTGTTACCGTTGTTGGAGACGATGATCAGTCAATTTACGGATGGCGAGGGGCCAAAATAGAAAATATTCGACGCTTCGAAAAAGAATTTACCGGCACACAACTGATTCGTTTAGAACAAAACTATCGTTCAACCAGCAACATTTTGTCAGCTGCCAACGCCTTAATCTCACATAATGGCGGTCGATTTGGAAAAACACTTTGGACAGAAGGTGAAAAAGGCGACCCCATTATTTTATATGCGGGATTTAACGAAGAAGACGAAGCCTTGTTTGTGGTGCGCGAGATTCGAGAATGGATTGCTGAGGGTGGAAAATCAAGCGAAGTTGGTGTTCTTTATCGTTCTAATGCGCAATCACGCGTTCTAGAAGAGGCTTTTGTGCGTGCAGGTATTCCTTATACCATTTATGGTGGATTACGCTTTTTTGAACGTGCGGAAATTAAAGATGCTTTGGCCTATTTAAGGTTAGTTGTAAACTGCAAAGACAATACATCGTTCGATCGTGTTATTAATGTGCCACCGCGTGGTATTGGCGAGCAAACCCTTAAAAAAATAGAAGGTATTGCAGAAGAATATCATTGTTCTTTATGGGATGCGGCGAAAAAATCTCTAGAAAGGGGATTAATCACTAGCAGAGCCGGATCAGGGCTAGCAACATTTATTGCTTTAATTGAAAAGCTCATGGTACGTGTTGCAGAGGGTGCTTTAGCACAATTAACAGAAACTGTTATACGAGATAGTGGGTTGCTTGCGTTTTATAAAGAACAAAAAGGTGAAAAAGCACAAAATCGTATCGAGAACTTAGAAGAATTAATCAACGCAGCGACAGATTTTGAAGCAGAATACCCGAATGATGGAGAAAATTCACCACTCTTGGCATTTTTATCTTATACTGCTCTGGAGGCAGGCGATCGTAAAAATAGTCATTTAGAAGATACTGTACAATTAATGACCTTACATTCTGCAAAAGGTCTTGAATTTCCCTTAGTCTTTATTTGTGGGTTAGAAGAAGGATTATTTCCACATCATTTTTCACGTGAAAATCCAGAGGCTTTAGAAGAAGAACGTCGTTTGTGTTATGTGGGCTTAACGCGAGCTAGAAAAAAACTATTTCTTACCTATGCCGAAAAACGACGTGTATTTGGACGCGATGAAGAACGTCGTCCTTCTCGATTTATTAATGAAATTCCAGAACATTTGATCAAAGCAACCAAGAGAAAAGTCAGTGTTCGACAATATACAGTGACAGATTATTCTGTTGGGGATGATGAGGTTGATGTCTACGGATTTTGTATGGGTCAACGTGTACGGCATCCTAAATTTGGACAAGGTACTATTGTTGATCATGAAGGCAAAAACGATCGTGCTCGTGTACATGTTCGTTTTGATGTACAGGGCAGTAAATGGTTAGCGTTAGCATATGCTAATTTAGAAGCTATGTAACCTAGAATGAAAAAATTAATTATCTTACTATCGGTGCTTCGTTATCCATTGTGCGGATAAATTTAAATCTCGGCATCTCAAGCCCTTCGTGGATAATATTTTCTTCAAACATTTGCTTAGGGCGTACCCACAAACCATAATCGCCATACAACTGACGATAAATCACCATTTCTTCTAATGTTTCAGAATGGCGGCAAACGCCTAAAACATGATAAGAGTCGCCCCGATAATGTTGATACAAGCCTTGTTTCATATGAAGCCTCCAAAATACACCACCTATAGTAGAATACCATAAGACTGAACACAATATTCAGGGGCTTGCTGTAACATACAGAAGGGAATAAACTGGCAACCTCCTTTATTTTAAGTGAGGTCTTTAAAGATGATGCAAGCGGAGGCGGTGGTTACACCAAAGAGCGCCCATTGTTCGAGTAGGCTTTGGTTTTTAATCGCTTTATACGCGATGATTATTGTGCTTGGCAATTGGTTTGACTTGCGGGTAATTAAAGTCTTTGGTCTTGTTGCAAATGCGGGAACCTTTATATTTGCATTTACCTTTTTCTTAGCTAATCTCATCACTGAAGTATATGGTTATAAATTTGCACGATTAGCCATCTGGTGGGGCTTTTTCTTTAATGTTTTTGTTTTTGTGTATGGTCAATTGGTTACGTTTATGCCAAGCACCGACCACTATCATAATGAAATGTTTGATACGTTGCTCAGAGTTAATAACCGTGCGCTTTTGGCAGGATTGATTAGCTATTTTAGTTCTGAACCCTTAAATTCTTTAGTGATGGCCAAATTAAAAATTGAATTCAGGGGCCAATTTATGGGGGCACGCTATTTAATTTCTACGTTAATTGCCTCAGCGGTTGATAGTATATTATTTGGATTTGTTGCTTTTTATGGTGTTTTTGAACAGAAGGCACTTATTTCATTAGTATTTGGAATGATAGTTATTAAAATCGTAATTGATCTTTTAGCGCTGCCGTTTTTTCTTCATTTTGCAAAAACGTTAAAACAAAAAGAACAGTTGGACATTTACGATAAAGGCACTAAATTTAATCTGTTTAGATTCGAAACCTGTTACGCACCATCTGCTAATCAGTATAGATAGTCACGAGGTTATTACTTGATTTTAAAAACAGCAGGATTACCTTTAGCAGTTTCTAATATTGTCTGTCAAAAGTCTACAGAACGACCTTTTAGTGGTGAGTATAATAATTTAACGTTGGCGGGTACTTATTTATGTCGTCAATGTGGATTAGCATTGTTTAGATCTAAAACCAAATTTCATTCAGGTTGCGGGTGGCCAAGTTTTGATCAAGAAATTCAAGGAACTGTTAAGCGTCAGACTGACTCTGATGGCATGCGAACAGAAATTTTATGTGCACGTTGCAACGCACATCTTGGGCATGTATTTCTAGGTGAGGGACTAACCATTTTAAATACGCGACATTGTGTCAATTCTTTAAGTCTCGATTTTGTGAACGATCTGAATATTAAAGACACTGAAGAAGCCATTGTGGCGGGCGGTTGTTTTTGGGGAGTTGAATATTATCTCAAGAAATTACCTGGCGTGCTTAAAGTAGAATCTGGTTATACGGGTGGCAAGACAATGGAGCCTAGTTATGAAGATGTTTGTCATGGAAATACAGGTCATTTTGAGGCAGTTCGAGTGTTATATGATCCTTTAAAGCTTGATTATGAAACATTGATTAAATATTTTTTTGAAATCCATGATCCCACGCAAACAAAAGGACAAGGTCCAGATATAGGCAAACAATATGAGAGTGCCATATTTTATTATAATGAAACGCAAAAAAACATTATTGAATCATTGATTCATCAACTTAATAATTTAAATTATGATGTGCAAACACACATTTTGCCTGTGAGTGCGTTTTGGAGAGCTGAAGACTATCATCAAGATTATTATCATAAAATAGCAAAAGAACCTAGCTGTCATCGTTATGTAAAGAGATTTAAATAAGGCTAAGTAAAATTATTCTTTTAACCAAGTAGCAAGATCCTTTGCAAAATAAGTAATAATAAAATCTGCGCCAGCTCGACGAATTGAGGTTAAAACTTCTAGAACCGTATTGCGTTCATTCAACCAACCATTTTGTGTGGCCGCTTTAATAAGTGCATATTCTCCGCTCGTATGATATGCGCCTAACGGCAGTTCCGGAAATTTTTGTTTTACACGGAAAATGACATCCAGGTAGGTATGGGCAGGTTTTACCATTAGCATATCTGCGCCTTCAGCTATATCTAGAGCACATTCTCGAAGCGCTTCGTTAGTATTAGCAATATTCATTTGATAAGTTTGCCTATCACCAAATTGCGGTGCACCCTCAGCTGCTTGACGAAAAGGTCCGTACATACAAGAAGAATACTTAACAGAGTAGCTAAGAATAGGAATGTGGGTATATCCAGCTTCGTCTAAACCCTGCCTTATTGCCTGTACCATGCCATCCATCATACCGCTTGGTGCAATAATGTCAGCACCTGCTTTTGCATGGCTAATAGCCTGCTTAACAAGCAAATCTAAGGTTTTATCATTGTGAATTTCATGGGTGGGCGTTACAAATCCACAATGACCATGATCGGTGTATTCGCATAAACAGACGTCTGAGATCACAAGCAGATCTGGTGCGATTTTTTTTATTTCTGCGATAGCTGTTTGAATAATACCTGTGTCTGAATACGAATCAGTTCCTAAAGAATCTTTAGTAGAAGGGATCCCGAATAAGAGTACACTTTGAATACCAAGTTCAGTAATGATTTTTATTTCTTCTCCCAGTTGATCTACACTAATTTGAAAATGCCCTGGCATGGATGAAATGGGTTTTTTAATGCCCGTGCCATGTTTAATAAATAAAGGTAAAATTAGTTGATTAATATTAAGATGTGTTTCTTTAACTAAGTTTCTTATTTTATCGTTATTTCTCAATCTTCTTAAACGGGTTTTAGGATGGTGACCTAGCATAATTAATTCCTTAAATATCACAAGAGCAAGTAATGGTAATTATGTTAATGTTTTAATGTCGGTTGTGTCAATAAGTTTTCAGTACCAAAGACAAGTGTGGACTAGATTTTTCAAAAAATGAATGTAATAATAAAATTTTAATTAGAGCGCATCGTGTATTCTACTACAGGTCTAAATATTGTCTCAGTGAATATTGAAAAAGATCGTCATTTTGATCGTCTTATGCCTTTTTTGAAAAAACAGCAACCGGATGTCATCTTGTTACAAGAGGTACTGAGTAAAGATATTGCCTATTTTGAAAAATCACTAGAGATGAAGAGCCATTATGCTGGGTTGAATCATTATGATGATGGCTCACAACATGGCATACTGACGCTTTCAACTTATCCCCTATTCAAAACGTATGCTTTATATTATAGAGGCGATGGTGACAATCTCCCTTTGCTTAAGCACGCTGAACCAGAGAAAATGGCGCGTGCTATTTTAATAACAGAAATTATTAAGGACAATCAGCTCTATTGTTTAATCAACACGCATTTTACGTGGTCTCCTAATGGCAAGCCTAGTGTTTTGCAAAATGAAGATATTAATATTTTAATGCGGCTATTGTCTGAAATTCCCGAATTTGTTTTTTGTGGCGATTTTAATGCGCCACGTGGGACACCTATTTTTGATACGATTGCTTCGAAATATAAAGACAATGTTCCCGCGCATATTGAAACTACGATTGATAAGAATTTGCATAAAGCAGGCGATTTAAAGTTGGTGGTTGATGGCATATTTAGCACACCAGCGTATCAAATAAATTCTGTAGAAATAGTTGATAGCCTTAGCGATCATTGTGCCATTTTAGCAAAAATTACAAAGCTTGATAAACCAGATTCTGCTAGCTAAGATGTTTTTTTACCCAAGTAACGTATTTATCCATCCAGCCCTGGAGAAATTTCTTTGTGTCCGCATTACTAATGTTTCCAGCTTCGTCAAACATTCCCTCTTTAACCTGGATAAATGTTTCAGGTTGTCCCAGTGTTGGCATATCTAGATAAGCAAGAACACCACGTAAATGTTGTTGTGCAATTGCGCTGCCAATAGCGCCAACCGAAGCACCTAAAACACCAGCAGGTTTGCCTGCCCAAGCACTTTGTCCGTAAGGACGTGAAGCATGGTCTATTGCATTTTTAAGCACACCGGGCATAGATCGGTTGTATTCTGCCGTCACAAACATCAGTCCATGGGAAGCTTTAATTTCGTCTTTTAACCGTTTAACGGAGTCTGCTTGATGATCATCGTGATCTTGATTATAAAGTGGCAAATCACCGATTTCTAGAAATTTAAAAGAGAATTCTGAGGGTGCTAATTTTAACATCGCATTTGCCAACTTGCGGTTTAATGAATCACGACGAAGGCTGCCGACAATAACACCGATTTGGACTTGGCTCATGATAAACTCCTGTAAAATATGTGCTTGTTACCTTTAGATTGCAATATCACATACTGAACTGTCAAGGAATCCTTGATAGTTCAAAAAGTTAGCAAAATAAAGAAGCACTGTTTTATACTTTTTTCAAAAAACAGGTTTTAAGCACTAGGCCTTTGATTTTTTCAACACGACAATCGATTTCTTCTTCATTATCGGTTAAATGAATATTTTTTATTACCGTACCTCTTTTTAAAGTGGTTGAGGTTCCCTTAACTTTTAAATCTTTAATGACTATTACAGAATCGCCTTCGTTAAGAATTGTTCCGTTGCTGTCTCTTACGTCCATAAAATTGTCCTGTGTTGTTGAATTAAATTTGTATTTTATACTAAATAGCTTTGATTAGATAAGGTTGAATTTAAAAAAAGAGGAAATAATTTTAACAATATAAAACATTAGAACGGCTATTCACCTAAGAGAACCGCAATTCGTTTATCTGGGACAACCCATAGACAGGCAACACCAATATAAATGGCTACTGCTATCCAGGGGTGTATTAGTGCAAGTGGAATGGCTAAAGCATAGGAAAAAAGACTAATTTTTCCTTTAAAATCGTTTCCAAGCGCTTTAGCTAAAGTCGAGTCTATTCCGTGGTAAGTTATAAGAGCATGACTTAATATAGAATAAGCAGAACCAGCCATGAGGAGTACAATGCCATATAATATAACGGGCGCGCGACTGAAATGGTTTTCTCCCATCCAACCACTAGTGAAAGGTATTAAGGAAAGCCAAAAAAGAAAGTGTAGGTTTGCCCACAAAATTGCACCGTTAACACCGCTAATGGCATGCAATAAGTGATGGTGATTATTCCAATAGATGCCTACATAGACGAAACTAAGTACATAGCTCATAAATACAGGCAGAGCTGGCAACAACGTTTGCCAGGTTTCACCTTGGGGCACTTTTATGTCAAGCACCAATATAGTGATGATAACGGCGATAACGCCATCACTAAATGCTTCTAATCTATTTTTGGCAATCATTGCGTTCTCAAATTGTACAGCAACTGTAAAATGGTTTAAGGATTTATCCTGTTAATAAAGCATAATAGATCACATAGAACCAGCTAAAAACACCATGGATAATAGCCCATAAAACAGAGTGGTTGACATTAAAAGAGATGGCCATTGCTAATGCTGTGCCAAACGATGTGCCATGGACCAAAATAAGTTTTGTAACGCGCATGAGAAGGGTTCCTAATCGTTCCGTGAATGCATTTGTAGTATATCATGGCTTAATTTATAAAGTTAAGTTTTTCAAAAACTCAACACTGATCAGATATACGGTTGACTTCAGCTGCTTAAACGGATAACCTGAATCATAACTCATAATTACAGGTAAAATTAATGTTTAATCTCAATCTATTATATAATGTCGTGCTTAAAGTAATTGCGGTAGGATTAGCTTGTTATGCATTTAGTACTAGTGCAACCTCTCATTCTGTTCCGTTGGTAAAAGTTTCTACAAAAAATATTGCAGTTCACGAAAATAACAAAAAAATTAAATCGCGCGTTAAACAATCAGAACTGTTTGGAAAACTTCGTAAAAATTTTAATTCAACGACGCAGTTCAGTAAATTGCATCATTTTTCAGAAGTTCAAAAGCAACTTAAAAAATTAAATCAGTCTAAAAAATCTTTTGTAAATACAACAGCCCTTGCAAGCCCACATTTGTATTATATTCTTGGAGAAGTCGAAAAAAGAAATTTACCTGGCGAGCTTGCATTATTACCGATGCTAGAAAGTAATTTTCGACCTCAGGCTGTATCAAACAAAGGTGCTGCTGGATTATGGCAATTTATGCCCAGTACAGGCAGACAGTTTGGTCTAAAGCAAAGCGCTGGATATGATGGTCGCAAAGATGTTAAAGCATCGACTAAAGCGGCTTTAAATTATCTAGAATATTTGCATAAAAAATTCAACCGTGACTGGGTATTAGCATTAGCGGCCTATAATGCCGGAGAAGGCGCTGTTGAGCGCGCCATTAAACGCAATCAAAAGGCCGGAAAGCCAACTTCCTTTTGGTTCCTAAAATTACCAAAACAAACGCGTGAATATGTTCCAAAATTCCTAGCAATAACGCAAATGATCTATTAAACTACCCACAACTTAGGGGAATGTTTATATATGCCAATTAAAGCGATTGATCCAAAAACCTTAAAAGTCTGGTTGGATAAAGATGAAGCATTTGTTATCGATGTACGAGAGCCACATGAATATCATTTGTCACATATTCCTAGTGCCACTTTAATTCCGCTTGCAATACTTTCAAAAGAAGCATCGTCTAAACATCCAGATAAGAAACTGGTTATTCACTGCCAGCATGGTAAGAGAGGAAGCTATGCTTGTGAGCAGCTTTTAGCCTTAGATCCTGATTTAGCAATTTATCACCTTGAAGGTGGCTTAGCGGCCTGGGTAAATACGGGATATCCCGTAACCCAATAGTTCTACAGATATAAAAAACTGTTTATATATACACTCCGCAATTTTGCTGATTCACAGCTTATCAAAATAACCCTAAAGTGAGCCCTATTACCAAGGCAACTACATAAGTTGTTAGTGGGTAAGGGGATTTTAACCCATGGTTAGGTTGACATATGACCTATTTATGTGGTAAAAATACAAGATAGAAAATTTATATACGAAAAAAGACGAGGGGATGACAATGCCAAATATTAATGCAAATGCACCTGTTGAGTTTGGTCGACCTTTAGATTTAAGTGATTCTGTATTCGCTAATAATTATACGCGATTGGTATCTTTGCCAAACGGACATAAACCCGTTGTTGCAGATTTTGTAGAGTATGAATGTGTCAATGTTCAAGAAGATGAGCTGAATGATTGGGTAGAATTACGACAAGCATCCCCAGCAACGAAAGCAAATCATCTTAAAGAAGAGCGTTCATTTTTACAGAAATTTGCCTCGGGCGAATTTTTGGCGCATCATTTGCCTTATAAGAACCTAACAGCCAAAGAAAAGATTCAGGTGTTAGAGGTAGATGGGTCACATCGCGACTATACTGTTCAAAAGCTTCAAGCTTCCCATAATGGTTTGGTTGGTTATATTTTGGTACCCACAACTGCTGCTATCGATGAGACTTTAGATCTTAAAGTAATATTTCAGGGAACAGCTTCATTAGGTGGTGTAGATAGAGATATCTTTGAAGGACCTGGTGCAGGTGCTGAAAGTTTTGAAAGCAATAAGATGAGTATCTTATCGCAAATAAATAAAGTTGCTGCAGAGTATCAAAAACCCATCACAGTATCAGTGGCTGGGCATAGCTTAGGTTCATCAGATGCACAAAATTGTATGAGTGCTTTGATGGACGCAGTAGCACAAAATCACGGCTTTCAAGGAACTGCCGAAAATGCAGTTTCAGAATCTAATAGAACAGCTTTAGGCAATATTCAACAGTTGAAATTATTTGGTTGCAATTCACCTGGGATAGCAGAAACGACTAATGATCGTGCAAAAGCTGTAGCGAAGTTTTTTCATGACAAGAAAATACCTGTTCAATTAGAATGTAACTATTTGCGCATACACAGAGATGGTGTGCAACAAACAGGTGAAACAACACTTTTAAATGGTGTACCAGCAGCACATGCTAAAGTGGAAGTCATGAAAGCGGTTAGTTTAGAAAAATACGCTTATACTGCATTGGCTAAACGTGCTGCACTTGTAGTAGGCACAACGGCTTTAGGTATGATTGCAGCACCTGTATTACCGGTAGGTATTGCAGCAGGCCTTGCTTTAGGGGCAACAACTACAGGTTTTATCAATACCGC
This sequence comes from Gammaproteobacteria bacterium, assembly GCA_044225395.1. GTDB lineage: Bacteria > Pseudomonadota > Gammaproteobacteria > UBA6186 > Azoamicaceae > CADEGZ01. The sequence goes on along the minus strand of JBGAIP010000007.1, from coordinate 1,468 downwards.
AGATGCGCATACGCAACATGTGTTTAATCCTAATTTGCGTGCACATTTTGCTTACGAGCGTTATTCAAATCAGGATCCTTCACAAACACATAAAGTGGAAGTGAAAAAGTCTACAGCGCTTAACACAGCACATAAAGGCTTATTGTCTGTTGTCAATGGACTAAAAGGATTGCAGTCTTCGGTAACGAATGCATTTATGTCATCGCCGAAGCCAGTCTTGTTTAGTTCTGCTGCGCAAGCTGCTGCAAGTGCAACATCGGTTGTACAAAAACCAGCTGTTATCGAAAGTCCAAAAACGCAAAGACGATGGTGGCAATTCGCTTGAGGCGGAGATTGTTAAACGATGGCAATCAAATATCTTGATTTAACGAAAGATCTGGTACTTCCTTTGTGGAATACCCGATCTTTCGAAGTCGTTGATCGCTATTTTTCGCCAAACGCAGACATTCGTACTACTTTTTTATCTGGAATCGGGCCAGAAGCCCTTAAAAAAAGCGTCGCAGACACATTCGAAATATTTCCTGACTTCAAGATTAAAATTGATGACATTGTTCAAGAAGGTAATAAATTAACTTACAAATGGTATGCTAATGGCACTCAAATAAAACCGATTCTTGGATTTCAACCCACAGATAAAGCATTGGAATTTTCTGGTGTTGTATTTGGCGAAATTAATAATGGATTGGTAACGCTGTACCACAGTTATTCTAATATTCTACAAGTTTTGCATGCTGCAACAGAAACTATATCGAATACAGCTACAGCGGATGAAAATTCTATATTAGAAATCAGAAAAAGAATTTACAGCAACTTGGCTGCCCGTGAAATAGCATGTCTTGAATTGTGGGTGAAAGGTTGTTCTATGAAGGAGTCTGCTAAACAATTAGGGGATGTGTCGACCCGAACGATTCAAACCTACAGAGAAAGTATTAAACACAAACTTAATATTAGAAACTATCAAGAATTGTTAAGCTTATTCCAGGAAATTAATCCTTAAGTTGTCTCTCATTTTCTTGCTTTTAATACCCAGTCTACTTTAAGATAGCTGAATGGACGCCATTCTAGTTGAAAATCTCAAAAAATGCTTTGTAACACACCTGCCCGCTCAAGGCTCTTTTACTCGCAGAATTAAAAATTATCTACGCCCTCAGTATCAGACTATCTCTGCAGTTAATGATATTTCTTTTCAGTTGAATTTGGGGGAACGTGTGGCTTTTATAGGCCCCAATGGGGCAGGAAAGCCCACAACCATTAAGATCTTAACTGGCATTATGCAGCCGACTAGTGGGCGTGTTAAGGTGTTGGGCCACAATCCAAGGGCAGATAGAAAGTAAGCACTTGAAAATACCACCTTTCAAAATTAAGAAGTATTTAATACTGCTTTAGCTAGAGCAATCTGCTCTTCAGCAAATGCCTTTAATTGAACCATATCAATGGTATGAGGAAGCAAAGTTTCTGGATCGATTTT
>JBGAIP010000035.1:0-8485 GCA_044225395.1 Gammaproteobacteria bacterium | reverse complement strand
ATGTTTACGCCAAGCGAATAATTGGCTAGGAGGTATACCATGTTTTCTGGCAATATACGAGACTGATACTCCTGCCTGATATGTTTCATTGACGATCTGTCGCTTTTCAACGCCATTCCAACGTTTCCTCATGTAGGTTGAACAAATAATTTCAGTAACCTCTACACCGTTGTTAATAGTCATATTCCTACTCCTATTCCTATCTCGTTAGAGCAGTCCTAGGTGGTCCGGTTTATTTGGGGAGCACTACAGCGTCCAGCAGATAATATTGATGCCGTTTATGGTGCACGTTTGCGAGAAGCGGCAGCGAAGGGTGTCGAAATTTTAGCGTATCGTGCGCATATTAGTTTGCAAGAGGTAAAGCTGGGTTCGGCTATACCCGTGTTATTAACCCAAGAATCGCTTGGGGTTAAATCTGGAAATTTGAAATGACACTGTGAGCTGCTTCCAACGTATCATCCATTACTTTTTGAGTGTGCACGGTTGATACAAATCCCGATTCAAATGCCGAAGGGGCTAAATAAACGCCGTTTTGTAACATCCCATGGAAGAATTGTTTAAAGCGTTCAATATGGCAGTTTTTAACGTGTTCAAAATGCGTAATCGCATTTTCTGTTGTAAAAAATAGGCCAAATAGACCCCCTATCTGATGTGTCTGTAGTGGTAATCCAAATTGCTTTGCAATGCTTTTTAATCCATTCATTAAATATTGTGTTGATTTATTTAAGTTTTCGTAAATACCCGGTTCTTTTAATAATTGTAATGTGGCGAGTCCTGCCGTTAAAGCAATGGGATTTCCCGATAACGTTCCTGCTTGATAAACAGGCCCTTTGGGTGCTAAATAATCCATAATATCACGTCTGCCGCCGAAAGCACCGACAGGTAATCCACCGCCAATAATTTTACCGAGACATGTCAGATCGGGTTTAACTTGATACAGCGCTTGTGCACCACCGAGCGCAACTCTAAATCCAGTAATCACTTCATCAAATATCAAAAGACTTTTATACGTATCACAAAGTGCCCTTAAACCCGGTAAAAAATCGGGTAGTGGCGGAATACAATTCATGTTGCCGGCAACGGGTTCTACAATAATAGCTGCAATATCAGATCCAAAGGTTTTAAAAATAGCGTTTACAGCTTCTATGTTATTGAAAGGTGCGATAAGCGTTTCTTTTGTAAAACTTTCGGGAACACCGGGTGAATCTGGAAGCCCAAACGTTAATAATCCTGATCCGCTTTTGGCGAGCAAACCATCCGAATGACCATGATATCCGCCCTCGAATTTTAAAATTTTATTTCGTCCCGTAAATCCTCGGGCTAATCGGATGGCACTTTGTGTGGCTTCGGTGCCTGAATTGACCATACGCACTTGTTGAATAGAGGGTATGAGGTGCGTGATTAATTCTGCCATTTCAACTTCAATCTCAGTGGGTGCGCCAAATCCAAGTCCTTGCGGTAGGGCAGAGGTGAGTGTTTTTAGAATAGCCGGATGGGCATGTCCGTGGATTAAAGGGCCCCAGGAACAGACATAATCGATATATTTTTTGTTATCTACATCAACAAGATAGGGTCCATGGGCGGATTTAAAGAAGACGGGCGTACCTCCCACGCCTTTAAAGGCTCGCACGGGGGAGTTAACGCCACCAGGGATAACGGTTTGTGCCCTATTGAATAATTTGGTAGAATGGGTCATCAAAATGGTCCTCTAGGAAAGTTGTGTGATAAATCTTACGCGAAGGAATAGTGAAAGTACAACGATTGAAGAGTTATCTTGGCTTCTTAACATGTTTTGTGGGGTATTTATAAAATGGAAATATTAAAATTAGTGGATGTGCACTTTGTTATGTCTTTAGCGATTATCTTGGTTATTTTTGCAACGTTTTATTCGATGGCGCTAAAACGACAAAAACACGCTATGCTTAAAATAGACGAATCGCTTAAGCGTCAAGAACAAGCTAATTATCAGTTGAATCAAATCTTAAATGAAATTCGTCGTTCTAATCGTTTATTATCAGAATTGGCAGATATTGAATCGACTGGTGAATATATGGAGCCCATGGATCAAGCTCAAACACAATCTCAATCACAGCAAACCACTGCAAATACAATACCGCAAATAGATTCTCAATATAAACTTTATGTAGGCAATATTGATTACGCCGCAACAGAGTCTGAATTAGCCGATTATTTTGCACAATTTGGCCAAGTTGAATTTGTGAATATTCCGGTTAATCGTTATACAGGTAAAGCACGCGGTTTTGGATTTGTAAGCTTTGTCGCTAAAGAAGACGCAGAGCGTGCAATGGTGCTGCATGGTTCTGAATTTAAAGGTCGACAAATTCAAGTGAACTTTGCTAAAGAGCGTGCGGAGGCTGTCTAATGAAACGCTATATGTGTCTGTTGTGTGGGTGGATTTATGACGAAGCACAAGGTTGTCCTGATGAAGGAATAGCTGCGGGTACCCGTTGGGAAGATATTCCGCCCAATTGGCGTTGCCCAGACTGTGGGGCGACTAAAACAGATTTTGAAATGGTTGAAGTGACTGCTTCTGCTTAAATTTTCGTCTGTCCTCTATTTGCAATATTAAGTTCCCTTTCTATACTCATTTTAGGTAGGTAAACAAATAGTCTGTTTTCGCCTAGAGATTGACAGGGAACTATCGTGAAATATTATATTGGAAAGGATTCTTTTCTTGGTGCCTGTTTATTACTATTGGCCTCAAGTCCTGTGATGGCAATAGAGTCTTTAATCTTCACACCGTATCTGGGTGCAGATGCTGCTGTAAGACATATGAAATGGGCGCCGGGTTTGGGAGATAATCTTTATCGAAAAGACTACCCACAAGGCAATGTATATGGGGGCTTAAAATTACAAGATTATGTGGGCGTTGAAGCGGGCTATGAACTGACACCCACCAAAACCCGACAAGTCGCCTTAAGTGCAAATCAGACAATTTTAGGACAACCCAGTCCTGTCGCTAATGCAGCTACTTTGTGGAATACCAAAACGCAAATCAAAGGATGGCATGCCGATTTGTTGGGCTTTTGTCCTATCTTTTGTGAAGAATATCGATTTTCATTAGTGGGTGGTGTTGGTGTGACACGTGCAAAGCTTTATCAGACAGCTTATATGACTGCCAATAGTGCAACAGGTGCATCAAATCCATTTTTAACTTTTAATACCATGAGCGCTTCCAAAAGCATGTTGAGATTAAGTGCTGGTGGACAGCACATGATGTCTGAAGATTATGGTGTGCGCTTTCTGGTAGGATGGCTTAATAGCAGTAAATTTGGCAGAATTAACAGTCAACAACAACCGCTAAATGCCGTTAATGTTAAAAACAGTTGGCAATATGGTTTGGGGTTATTTGTTAAGTTTTAATCTTTAAAATAGCGGCTTTACAACAGCTAGCACGACTATCCCGATTAATAATAATACTGGAAACTCATTTAACCAACGGTAAAAAACATGAGAATGTTTGTTTTGATCGCGCTGAAATTGGCGTCGTAAATATCCACAATACAAATGATATAAAATTAATATAAAAACGAGACCTAATTTCAGGTGTAACCATAAAGTGCTTTTATATAATTGCCAAGCATAGGCCTGCAATAACCAGAGGCCTAATCCAATGGTCAGCACGGCTCCTGGTGTCATGATGCCGTAATAGAGTTTTCGTTCCATGATCTTAAACCGATCTTGACTGATTTTATCGGTGCTCATGGCATGATAAACAAAAAGACGAGGCAAATAAAAAAGACCGCCAAACCAAGTGACCATTGCAACAATATGAAAGGCTTTAATCCATAGCATAGGGGAAAGATACCATATCTTGACTAAGTCAGCAAATTGCTGGATAATTCAACCTATGCATATACCTCAAATATCAGAACCTATTTCATTCACCGAGGCAGCTATTGCTAAAGTAAAAAGCCTTATTGATGCCAAAGGCAATCAAAATCTAAAGTTGCGAATATATATTGTAGGTGGGGGTTGTTCTGGGTTTCAGTATGGTTTTGGTTTAGATGAAAAAATAGCGGAAGACGATATTATTATTAATAAAGAAACGGTTTCGATGGTGGTAGATGCGGCGAGTGCACAATATTTGATGGATGCGGTTGTTGACTATAAAGAAGATTTGCACGGTGCACAGTTTATTGTGAACAATCCTAATGCAGAAACAACGTGTGGATGTGGTTCTTCTTTTTCACTCAAAGAAGAATAAAACTATTATTCAAAAATATTTCTAGGCTCACCAGAAGCCATGTTAATTTTATTTTCGTGAATATCTAATAAACGAATCATTTCTTTAGCATGTGCAATAAAATGACGTTTATTTGCTTCTTGAATAGGGCTTCGTTTAGGCAACATAACCGTTCCAGGATTATGGTGAATGCCATTTATACGATATTCGTAATGCACGTGCGGGCCGGTGGCCAGTCCTGTTTTACCGACATAACCGATGACTCGTCCTTGTTTTACCTCAGTCCCAACACGCATATCTTTAGGAAATCTCGACAAGTGTCCGTACAGTGTGGAATAACGAGAGCCGTGTTGTAACTCAACAACTTTTCCGTATCCACCACGTGTTCCCATAAAAATGACTTTACCATCGCCGGTAGCCTGTACAGGTGTTCCGTGTGGCGCAGTATAATCTGTTCCTTTATGTTGTCTCATCGTGTGCATAATAGGATGATTGCGTTGTCCAAAATGAGAACTAATACGTGTAAAATTAACTGGTGCACGCAAGAAAGCTTGATGCATGCCATACCCTTCGGGTGTAAAGTAACTGGTATGTCCAGATTTATCGGTATATCGCACTGCTTGATATGTCTTGCCATCATTTATAATTTCGGCTGCAAGAATGTTTTCTGTTTTAACTCTAACCCCTTCTTCATTGCATTTTTCTTCGTATAACACACGAAAGGTATCGTTACGTTGCAAATCTAGAGCAAAATCAATATTCCATCCAAAAATTTCGACCATTTGTGCCAAAATATTGTGGTCCAGTCCTGCACGTTTGCCAGAAGCAAATAAGGAATCTTGGATTTCACCTTTGCTAAAAGCCAGTTTCTTTTCAAGTGGTATTAATTTGTGTTCTACTTGAAAACCTTCATCAACACGAGAAACGTAGAGTGTGTCGCCGGGTTCTATCTCTAACGTTAAGGAAGCAACTTGTTGATCTTCAGACACTTGGACTTTTAAAGTTTGACCTGGTGAGAGAGTCCGCAAACGTCTACAGGCAGGATCTGCGGTTATCATTTCGTGTACATCTTTGGTAGAAATACCCAAGCGACTAAAGATTTTTGATAACGTATCGCCTGCGTGCACTTTAATCGTATGCCAACTTTCTGTGGGTTCTTCTTCTACTTCAGAGGATTTTGTAGAAATTGGAAAAGGTTTTAATTCCGCTAACATTTCTAGACCCGTTTCGGTTAGAAAAGCAGTCGGTTTAGGGGCAACAGTCTCAGCAGTATTAGGTGTAACGGGTGCAACTGCTGCAACTGTTGTAGGTATGTTGGTAACAATGGGGTCAGTCGTTTTAACAAGTGAAAACGAAATCATCACGCAAACAAAAGCAGCAAATCCTAAACTGACATGCAGTGCTCGCCTAAATATTGGCGATCCCTTTTGGTTCGCTTTTGGTTTATAATCAAACTTCACGGTTATCTATGGTCCTTAAAATGTTTTTGTTGGCGCCTAGCAATGTTTAAGTTAATAAACAAAATTAGTTTCGTTAACCTGGATGTGTACCTATAAAAGATAGTGTGTGCTTTAAAAGCGGTCAACGCATATTTCCATAACAGTATCCATAGATACCATAAAAGTGATCAAAATGGAACTGCAAATTGCCGTGATGAATCATTTGGGGTAATAGGTCATGAATAAGTTTGTTGAAGATCTTGATTTAATTAAACGAGGTGTTGAAGAAGTCCTCGTTGAAGAAGAATTAGTAGAACGCTTAAAAATAGGCAAACCGCTTAGAATTAAAGCCGGATTTGATCCAACTGCACCGGATATTCATCTCGGCCATACTGTCTTATTGAACAAATTAAGACAGTTTCAAGACTTAGGACATCATATTTTATTTTTGATTGGTGATTTTACCGCCATGATAGGCGATCCAACGGGTCGTAATGTGACACGTAAGCCTTTATCTCGCGAAGAAATTATGGCGAATGCTAATACCTATCAAGAGCAAGCCTTTAAAATTCTCGATCGTAAAAAGACAGAAATCAAATTTAACTCAGAATGGCTCGATAAACTGGGCAGTAAAGGCATGATTGAATTATCTGCGAAATATACCGTGGCACGTATGTTGGAGCGTGAAGATTTTAAAACGCGGTATCAATCAGGGCATTCTATTTCTATTCATGAATTTTTATATCCACTAATGCAAGGTTACGATTCTGTTGCATTAGAAGCCGATATAGAACTTGGCGGCACTGATCAAAAATTTAATCTTTTGATGGGGCGAGAATTACAAAAACACTATGGTAAAAAACCGCAAATTGTGATGACTTTTCCCCTGTTGGAAGGATTAGATGGTGTTAATAAAATGTCTAAATCGCTTGGAAATTACATAGGGATTACCGAATCTCCCAAAGAAATTTTTGGTAAATTAATGTCAATTTCGGATGATTTAATGTGGCGTTATTATGATGTGTTAAGCTTTAAATCCAATGCAGAAATAAAAGCACTGAAAGAATCGGTTGCAAAGGGTACTAATCCTAGAGACATTAAAATTGAATTGGCAAAAGAAATTGTTGCGCGTTTTCATAGTGAGGAAGCTGCTAAAGATGCGCATGAAGGTTTTATTGCACAATTTCAGAAACATATGAAGCCAGAGGATATTGAAGAAATAACCATACATTGGAAAGAATCACAAATGCCGCTTGCCAATTTATTAAAAGAAGCAAAAATGGTTAGTAGCGCTTCAGATGCACATAGGATGATAGAACAAGGCGGGGTGCGGATTGATGATGTACAAGTTCACGATAAAAAAGCATTGGTAATAGTTGATGGTGTTTCTCATGTGTATCAAGTCGGCAAAAGAAAATTTGCAAAGATTACAGTAAAAATTAAGGAAAATGTTGAACTTCCTGAGCGGGAGTTCGAAAAAGAGGCTAGAATTGCACCAGAAAAGAATGGTCATAAGAAAGGGCCAAAAGCGTGGTGTGACTAAATAAAAATTTCGTGGGATCTAACCATATCATTACCCACAATTTGGCCAATAGGCAAGGGCGGACACGGCGGTCCGCCCCTACAGATATTGCATTACCTAACGTAATCAAATATTAAATCACTTTTTGATTAAAAATCATTATAATAAGGGCATCAATTATAAAAACAGGTTCATGAATTCGAAAATCTGTAGGGGCGGACCGCCGTGTCCGCCCTGTTACCCAATGAATTTTAAATCAAATTCCCTATTTAATTCCATTAAACCATCCGTTATTTGTACGATGTTTTATTAAATAATAATAGATAAAATTACCAAAGTGACACTCAAATAAAGATTAAGTTTTTGGTTGTAAAGCTAATAGCAATAATTCTATTTGAGAAAATATAACAAATCTGTTATCCTGGAAGGATGGTTGAATGAATTGGGTGGTTGATTTTTTTGACATTAAGGTTGTAAAAAGCCTGCAAGAGTGGCCGGTTGGAATAAAAGCAAAATTTACGTGGATAGCCGAGCTAATAGAAGAACAGGGGCCTCTAGGGATTGGTATGCCCTATGTTGGTGCATTTGGGAACGGGTTATTTGAGATTCGGGCGAAGGGAAAAGAAGGGATTGGACGAGCAATTTTTTGTGTTTTAGCAAGTAAAAAGGTCGTGATCTTAAACGCGTTTATTAAAAAGACACAGAAAACTCCAAAGAAAGAAATAGATATAGCAATGAGGCGAATAAAGGAGCTAAACAAACCATGAATAAACGGCCTACGTTTAAAACATTTAAGAAAACAGCTTTGAGAAGCAAGAAGTTCCGAGCTGAATATGAAGCTTTGCGGCCTGAATTTGAACTCATAAAACAATTTATCGAGGCCAGAAAAAATGCACATCTTTCACAAATGGCTCTGGCTAAACGCTTACATCTCCAGCAACCTGCTATTGCTCGCTTAGAAAAAGGCGGTTATTCCAGGACTTCTGTTACTAAGTTATCAAAGCTTGCAAAAGCCATGGGATACTCACTAAGAATTTCTTTGGTTCCAAAAAAGCGAGTAGTTAATTATTAGTATTTCTTAATTTTTAAATAAATTTAGTTATTTAAATTAATTTAATTCTTAAGTCTTTTCTCTCCCAATTTTGAATAACAAATTTTATCTTGGTTAGGTTGCTGCAAATGTGTTTGACATTGTTAGGAGATAGGTATAGGATTGCCGTTCGCCCGAGATATGGGCAGTTCTTTAAAAAGTAAGATATGTAAGCCAAGCAATTTGTGTGGGCACTTGAAAGAAGTGCAAGAGTTAGGACAACTTAA
>JBGAIP010000034.1:0-9544 GCA_044225395.1 Gammaproteobacteria bacterium | reverse complement strand
TTGAATCGGTTACTATTGAGGGGACGGGTCATCGGTTTTCTCCTCAGATTGTCAGCACAACTAAGGTAACCTTTGGCCCATCACTTTACATCTAAGCTAATGAGCTAATTTTGAATTTACAGAAAGCTTGTTACAGTACCTTGGACTGTCAGTGGATACAACAACTCCATACCTATGGCTTACTCAATGCTGCCTTTCGTCCCACAGAAGAAATTTGTGCATTGCGAACTTATGTCCGGCAACGTAGTATGCTCATCCAAAATACAGGAGAGCACATTCAACATATGCAAAAAGCCTTAATGCAAATGAATTTGCAATTGCATTATGTTGTCACAGATATTATGGGTGAGACTGGTATGAATATTATCCGTGCTATTGTGGCCGGGAAACGAGATCCTACACGCTTGGCGCAAGCACGTGACCATCGATGTAAGAATCCATTGAATGTTATTGAAAGGGCTTTAATGGGACATTATCGCGAAGAGCATTTGTTTGCCTTACAACAAGCACTTGAACTATATGATATTTACCAACAAAAGGTAGCAGATTGTGATCGTGCCATTGAAAAAAACTTTCGGAGTTCACCGTTAATCTGGTTTATATGGAAGATCCAAAACCATTTTCCCAATCTAGTAAAAAGGTAAGTAAACCCCAGCATCTGTATTAAAAGTCAAGCGTCACAAAACAAATTTTCAACCCAAGGAGATTGACGTTTGTAAACGCTATTAACCATAGCAATCATCTTATTCATGACAGCAACTAGGCTGGTTTTAGCAGACTTGCCTTTCGAAATCAGGCGTTCATAAAAGGCTCTTAGCGGTTTATTCCATCGAATAGATGCAACAGAGGCCATGTAAAATGCTTTTCTAATCATCTTACGCCCACCTTGAATAAATCGTTTGCCTCGAAATTGGCCACTATCTCGATTAAAAGGAGCAACGCCTACTAAAGCCGCCAAGGGTTTATGTCCTAGAACTCCTAGTTCGGGCAAGAAGCTTAAAATCATCAGTGCTGTTTGAGTGCCAATGCCAGGAATTGAAGTCAGTAGCTCAACCTCTTTTTGAATTGAAGATTGTCTGGCTGTTTCTTCAATTTCCTGGTTTATCGCTTTAATTTCTTTCTTTAAATAAGAGATGTGGTTTTGAATAGACTTTTTAATTCGTGACGAATATTGCTTGTCTAGTCGAGCCGTTTCACGACCTTTATCTTCAATCAATTGCTCTCGGCGCTTTAATAATTCCCTAATTTCAGAGGTTTTTTCAGATAACCGATACTCTTTAGGTTTGGGTTGCATCATACGCGCATACTCTGCAATCAACTGTGAATCGAGCCGATCTGTTTTAGCTAACAATCCCTTACTTTTTGCAAAAGCACGAATTTTATTAGCATGTTCTACAACAATAGAAACATGATTTTTTCGAAGTGAATTCACAAAAGGTCGTTCATACCCGCCTGTTGCTTCACACACAATAATTTCGATGGACATTTTTTTGGCAATATCTTTTATCCATTTGTTGATGGCGGGCACTGTATTAGCGATGCTGACCACTTTGTCACCCATGCAAATATCAAGTGTTGATTTACCCACATCAACGCCAACATATTCTCCCATTTTAACTACCTCCTTTGTATAATTAATAAAGATAGGCATTTTCCATACTTGCAATTCGAGGCGTCCTAAGACCCTCTTGACATCTGTCCGGAACTTGCCTCTCAAAAATAGGATAGAGGATCCAGACTGGGGTACGGTGCTAATTCACCTTGTTATGGGTCGATCCCTCTATCCTCCCCATTAAATTGGATTTAATGGAGAAATTCAATATACAAGTTATGGGTTGAAGAAAATGGAGCTGATGCAATAACATATTGAAATCTTTAGTCTAAATAAGGATTTTCAATATGAATGTTATGCACCAGCTAACCACTATTTTCTGCCAAATGGATGATTTTTGCAATGAGTTTGATACACACACCGCGCATTTCTTACTGCCTGCCCCTGCGCTAACTCATCACCATGGCCCTGTTTGTGGTCTCACTGTCATGTGAGTAGACCGGCGGATCTCTCCAACCGGCCCCTTCCAAGAAACTGCACTTGCTGTTGAATTGTTTTGTTTACCTAAAAATTTCAGGGCCTATATTTATCCACCGCAATAGAATCAGCCATCAAAAAAAGAAAATCCGTTACTTTTGCGCCACAAACTTCGTTTTTAGCTGGTGACCAGCAAAAACCTACCCTGTCGCAACGATACGACATTGATTCACCAAAGCACAATTCGGATCTTCGAAACCTAGACTGTCGCCATTTCTATTTTTGAAATCAGATCGAATCCAAGTACTTCAGCTCGTTTTTTAAGACCTTTAATAACACGATTGCGATACTGCTTATCATAATATTCTTGGCCAATATCTTTATATTCAGCACCATAACGCAACATGTTGTAAATAATTTTGGCAAGTTTATGTGCAGTTGCAGTGATAGCCTTAGCGGGTCCGACCCGTGCCTTAAGGCGTCGCAGAAACGCACCCAAAGCGGTTGGACTTCTGTGCAAACTGCTGGCGGCTATACGCAAGGCAGTTGCTGCACGATTGGCGGAAGGTTTTGTTTTACTCGATAAACGCTTGCCACCAGAAATTTTATTATTAGGAGACAAACCTAACCATGAGGCAAAGTGTTTACCGGTTTTCCACCGAGTCATGTCTAGTCCGATTTCACCAATCATAGATAGGGCAGTTAGCGTATTGATCCCTGGGATCTCTACTAAGTTGATACCTGTTATACGTAATAGATATCCCTCCAAATCAAAACTCATCTTATGTTTAGTATGATAGTGTGATTTTTTACTCGATTTTTTAACGTCAGAATTATCGTGATCACTGTGATCATTAAATTGCAATAACTTCTGCTCAATGGCTTGATCGCAGGCGATTATTTTCTCTTGGTAGAAATCATACAACTCTAAGGTTTGCTTTAGGGCAAATAAATGCTCAGCGCGGTAATTCCCCATTAATGCCTTCTCAATCGTTTCCACCGATTGGTGGCATCGACGATCTCTGTGTTGTGCCAAAACTTTTGGATCGCGCTCACCTGCAACAATGGATCGAATGATCTTCATGCCGGTATCGCCTGTGATATCCGTTAAAACGTGGTGTACTTGTATATTCATTTGAGTCAGCGATTTTTGCATGTGTAAGATATGAGAAGACATGCTCTGGATCAACATGGCACGCTGTCTTACATAAGCGCGTAGCTCACAAATTTCGTCAGCTGGGCGAAAGGCAGCCTTTAGCAAACCGCAAGTGTGCATCTGTTGGATCCATTGGCAATCCACGATATCTGTTTTGCGGCCACTCACGTTTTTCAATTGCCGCGCATCAACCAGATTAACGTTAAAACCACTTTTTTCTAGAACTTCAAACACGGGGATCCAGTATACACCGGTGGATTCCATAGCCACCGTTTTGATGCCGCAGGCTTTGAGCCAATCTGCCATAGCATACAAATCGCTGGTAAAGCTTTTGAATTCACGCACGGTTTCTTTGTCACAGCCTTCTGGAACAGCAACGAAGTGAGAGGTTGATCCAATATCAATGCCTGCTGCCTGGGGATTTATAAAATCAAGGTACCGATTGGTGACGATGATCTTTTTTGAAGGTTTTTGTGATTTCTTATCACACTGATCCATAATTGTATCCTCCTCCTATATATCCGTTAAACAAGGTTACTTAGAGAGTAGTCCCTTGGCACAGGAGGTTCTCGTTAAAAACTCTTCCAAACGGGATGTACGTGAGTACTCACCAACGATACTAACATTATCCTCCTGCAACCATGCTCCTCAAACGGGTACAAGACACCAAAGGGCGACCGGCCTTTTTGCCATGGTACTACCAAAGTGATTGTACTAAAAAACTTGCATGGGAACAGTAACAGTTTCTTTCAGATGTGGTGGCGCGGAGCGCCAGGCGGTGCTCCTCAGAACCACATCGAGCCCTATTAAGGCAATGGGCTCCCGATAGCTCGATAAGCTTTCATGCTTGCTTCGACAAATTGGGAAACATCGATTTGATCTTCCAATTTTCAGGGAAGCGGATTTCCTGCAATATAAATGTAAAACGCTGCCAATTCATGCGCCGCTTACCACCTCTACGATTGAACCATTTGAATAGTATGTGCTTGCACCTATTGACAAACTTCCAGACACTTCCTTCATTGTCTGAGATAGCGTGGTAATTTATCCACCCTTGCACAGCTCTTACAACTCGCTTTAACAGCTGTTTTGTATCTTCTGTGTTCAAGTTGTTCCAAAGAAATGCCTTAAGTCTCTTGAGTGTGGCTCTAAGCCGATCTCCTCGGCTAGCGTATTTCAGCCGCCAGAAGTTCCTTTTCCTAGTTCTTCCCCAATAACAGACAAATCCTAGAAACTTATAGATTGCTAGTCGTTCACCATTCGCATTGACTCTTTCCGCTGCTTTCGTTCCAGAATCAATCAATTGTGATTTATCCAGATGCAGCTCTAGGCCGAATTTCTTCAATCGCTTTGGTAACACTGCAAAGAAGCGTTCCGCATCACTTTTATATTGGAATATAAACACCATATCGTCCGCATATCGCACCTCTTCTGCTTTACCTTTCATATGTGTCTTGCGTATGTCTGAAAACCAAACATCCAACACATAATGCAGATAAATATTTGACAAAATGGGTGAACACACTGAGCCTTGCTTGCATCCAACCTTTTCAATAATCACTTGCCCATCCATCGTCACAGATGTTTTGACCAGCGTATTGATTAGCCTTAAGAATCGGCTATCCGAGATTTTCTTACTTAAACATTCCATCAATCCCGCAATTGGGATTGTATTAAAATATTTCCGTATGTCTATCTCTACTACAGCCCCATCTTGGTTTTGGTAGGTGTGTTTACTCAGTGCTTTTAACGCTTCGTGACAGTCATGATTTGGTCGAAATCCATAAGAACACGGGAGAAATATTGGTTCGAATATCTCACAAAGTATTTTATTTACTGCGGATTCAACCAATTTGTCCTCAAAGCAACTAATTGCTAAAGGACGTGTACTTCCATCTTCTTTCGGTATTTCAACTATCTTCGCAACCCGGGGTTTATAACTTCCTTTACGTATCCGTTGCAGTAGTACTTTTAGATTTTCATCTAAATTGCGTCCATACTGCTCCTTAGATACTTCATCTATACCAAGAGCTTTTCTCCCATCCAACTCTCGATAAATTTCCCGCAGCATTCCAACACTAAGAATATGTCCCACATTGCTGAACACTATCTCTTTATCAGTTGCTGCTCGTTTGCCTATGCGCTCCAGTTTCATTAACCATGTATTTTCGTCATCGCTGTGTACGAACATTGTTTTCCCCTTTACGCTCTTTCTATCTGTCTACCCTTTGCTCCAGCCGCATTACCAGCCTTCTTCGCTACTATGGCTGACTCAGCCACCCATATCCCGTCTCTGAGATCTTGCATTTCATAGCTTAATCTCAAATACTTCCGTTCCCTAAAAGAGGACTATGGGTTTCCCAGGTTTCCACATAAAACTCTATGTACTCGCCAACGCTTGTCACCCCGGTAATTGACGCTCTTTGGACTTCGTCAGCATAACCTCCAAGCGTCTGTTGCCTACTGCTTTTCACGCAGCATCAGCTCTTACAACGGTGTCTTATTTCGGGGCCATCTCGTTCACTTCGTTTCGGCTCGTTACATTTCGCTGCCTACGGTTCATCTCCGGTCAATTGCTCTCGGGAGCGCAAGGCTAGCTACATACTGGAGCTGACTTCTCCTTATATGGCGGGACTTTCACCCACAAGTTCTATGCTACGTGTTCCTGGAACACGTGAAATAATGACCATCCTCATCATGTTCCACATGATCCGATTCCGGGATTTTAAAACTTTCTATTGCGGTTATGTACAACCGTATTATCGGCATGAATTTCCTGGGCTTCCTTCTTACGAGCGATTTATTGTCATCATGAAACGAGCCATTTTTCCAATGCTAATTTTTACTCAATTACAGAGTGGAAAACGCACAGGCATTTACTATATCGATGCCAGCGGTCTTCCCGTGTGTCACCTCAAACGTAGTAAAAGACACAAAGTTTTTGAGGATATTGCAAAGTATGGAAAAACGTCGGTTGGATGGTTTTTCGGCTTAAAATTGCATATTATTGTGAATAATGAAGGACAACTGATTGCATTCAAAATTACCAAAGGTAATAAATATGATGTAACAGAAGCCCTCTCTCTGTTTAAAAATTTATCAGGCCTTGCATTCGCAGATAAGGGCTATATTGGCAAAAAAATATTTGAAGAATTGCTGTTAAATGGGATGAAACTCATCACAAGAAAACGAAAAAATATGAAGGAAGCATTAACATTAACTGAATATGAAAAACAATTATTAAATCAAAGGGGCATTATAGAAACAGTGATTGGTCACTTGAAACACCACTATCAAATCTGGCACTCCAGGCATCGTTCCCTCCTAAATGCCATGACGCATTTGGTAGCAGCTTTAAGTGCTTATATCATTGAACCATTATCCATATCTGCAATTAAATTGCTTTCCAACTCATAATTGGGGTTAAGTAAGAATGCCCCTGCTTTTGACTTGGAAAGACAGTTGTTATGCTTAACGGGTATTAATTTAATTGAAATTCCAGGGTTTTGCACTTCTTGAAAAAGTAGCGGTGGTAACATGAAAAATCTATGAGTGGTGGAAGTTCTTTGGAAGTCTTTTAAAAGTGATACATTTTTATTATAATAAATTTTTTTATGAGGCAATTCTGTAATGTATTTTTTCTTAGAAGGATTAGTTATTGGGTTGACTATTGCAGCCCCTGTTGGGCCTATTGGTGTATTGTGCATTCAAAGATCACTTCATAGTGGTTTCAAGGTTGGTTTTGTTACAGGAATAGGTGCCGCCTGCGCAGATGGAGTATATGGTCTAATTGCAGCATTCAGTATCACTGCAATTACTTCACTTCTTATGACCTATCAATTGTGGATACGATTTATAGGAGGTCTATTTTTAATTTATTTGGGCATTAAAACATTAATGGCATCTCATCATTATCGGGCGAATTCGGGTAAAACTGAAAAATCTTTATGGAGAGCCTATAGTAACACATTCTTTTTAACTTTGACCAATCCGAGCACTATTATATCATTCCTTGCTATCTTTGCTGGGGTAGGGGTAAGTGATACTCAAAATAATTATACACATGCCTCATTAATTGTTCTGGGAATATTGATGGGCTCAGCATTATGGTGGCTATTTTTAAGTGGGGGAGTTTCTTTTGTTTTACATAAACGCCTTAATTCTCGACTGCTTCGTACTATTAATTGGATTTCGGGTGCGATTCTATTGGGTTTTGGTTTGTTTGCCATTAATGTATTAAACTTGAAGCCACTGTCACCATGATTTTCATACAATTTATAAGCATGGTAATATTTATTTAATAACCCACCAACCTATTTTAGGAGTGTAGAAAATGACCTGTAAGTTGTGTTGTCAAGATACTAAGCTTTATGGACTAACTGTAATCCCTGCAGGATTTTTTGCTGAGGTTGTTGGTCAAAAAAGCGAACCCAAATTATTCTTTTGTGATTTATGTATTAAGAAAATAAGTGCATTAGATAATTATGCTGTAAGTTTCTTTATGTCACTTAACAGTAATTCAGATAATTTAAAACATTCATTGGATGAAGGTGAAGCGATGATTGATAAGTTTGATTATCAACAATTAAAATTATTTTTTATATCTTTGTTGTGGAGGGCGTCTATATCAACAGAGCCGTTTTACGATAAAGTAAAGTTAGAGTATGAGCAAGAAGAAAAACTTAAAAATTTGATTCAAAGGAATTCAACAGGTTCATTATTTGAATATGCTTCATTTATTTCTAAATTATCACAGTCACCAGCAAATATCCCTAAACCTGAATTAATGAAATGGTTTGACATAAAACATTACACTTTCCAATTGGGTTGTTTTATCGTGTATATTAAAGTAGATAAGCGGAAGTCACCAACGAAAAAGCATAAATTAATAGCCAAGCCAGACGAACCTCTGTTTATAGAGTTATTGCCATTAGCAGTCTAAATGTATTGTCATTTTGTTAAATTTTTTTCATACATTGTGGTTCGGTAGGAAACTTTTTGTTTAAAATCTCAAATGTGCAAATTAAGACGTTGGTTGATAGCTTCTACGAAGATGTCAATAAAGATCCCATGCTGGGCCCTATTTTTAATGAAGTGGCGAAGGTAAATTGGGAGGAACATCTTTCTCTGCTCTACAAATTTTGGTCGAATATTATACTAGGTACAAGAGAATATCAAGGAAATCCTTATAATAAGCATGTAGAACTGGCTAAGAAAATTTTAATTGAAGAAAAACACTTCAAAAGATGGTTGTCACTATTTTCCAAACACTTATACAATATTATTCCTCAACCGAATGCTAGTGAAATTGAAGCTAAAGTAACCTCGATTGCGAATGCATTAAGAAAGGGTATGATATCAAATGCTAACTTCACCAGTACTTCAGATCAGCATAACGCTTAAAAAAGGCGGGTTTAATATTGAAAATTCTTTAGAATTTTCGTAAGCGATAATTTTAACCCCCCCCTTGTGTTTTTAGTCGTTATGAAGTGTTATTATTCTGTGAGACAATCACCAGCTGCTCTGGCTTTATATTAAATGGCATCAGCTGTTCAAGTTCTTCAACCGTCTTCGCATAAGGGATTTTTGTTAATACAAACCTGAGATACGCATAGGGTTCAATTTTGTGTAGTTCGCAGGTCTCGATAATAGAGAACAAGACTTCTGCTGCTTTGGCGCCAGCAATAGAATTGCAAAATAACCAATTTTTTCGATTATGCGGAGCTCCGCATAATGAATAGTCTCTTTTTTGCAGTGAGGCGATAACGCTTAGAAAGTGGCAACAGCCCTCTTCGCATTGCAAAAAAGAGTCCTTGAACTAAGCCGCACGTAAGGTTCTATGGGGATTGTTTTTTATTTGGCGCTTTGGCTAACGTATGATTCTTATGTATATATTTTATTTTGAGTAAGAATAAATCGATTAGTGTCGACGTTTGACTTTTCTTGCACGGCCAAATCTTCTTTGAAGTGAAGTCTTTTTCTTTTTTTAATACTTTCTTTAAACCGATGACGAACAAAGCTCTTCCGCATGTCTCAGAGTTTTTAAAACTTTCAATTATTAGCAATATGATTATTATCTTGTTAATCATCATGAAGGATCCAGATAAGGAAGCGATGGTGTAGATCTCAGTATCGTTCTTATAATTTCTAGCCGACCTGTTTTGCAATGCTTGCAAAGTTTAATATCAATGCCAAGGACTGTCAACCGCGCTTCTAATAGATCCTCTCTGTCGCGGAGTTAATTGATCCCCCCCAAGCAGATTAGTCATCCTAATCAATTTTAAAATGCGCGTCAATTCTTTTATTCACTTGTGCCTATCATGATAGGTCTTTTTTCGCGACGATATGACGGGCCCTCT
>JBGAIP010000033.1:0-10407 GCA_044225395.1 Gammaproteobacteria bacterium | reverse complement strand
GGTACTGTAACAAGCTTTCTGTAAATTCAAAATTAGCTCATTAGCTTAGATGTAAAGTGATGGGCCAAAGGTTACCTTAGTTGTGCTGACAATCTGAGGAGAAAACCGATGACCCGTCCCCTCAATAGTAACCGATTCAATGATGCAGTGGAATTGTTAATTGCCCATGGTTTTGAGGAGATGGGCAAGTCGCTAAGGATCCTGTTGGATACGGCAATGTTAATTGAGAGGGAGAGGTATTTAGGAGCTGGGCATTATGAACGAACAGAAGATCGCCAAGGCTATGCAAACGGGTTTAAATCCAAAACCGTTAAAACCCGTGTAGGATCTTTGGAATTGGCTGTGCCGCAGACGCGCGATTGCCAATTCTACCCAAAGAGCTTAGAGAAAGGTATCCGATCGGAACGTGCTTTAAAATTGTCGTTAGCGGAAATGTATGTGAATGGGGTTTCCACTCGGAAAGTGGCTAAAATAACAGAAGAATTATGTGGTTTTGAAGTGACGAGTCAAGAAGTAAGCCGTGCAGCGCAGCTATTAGATGAAGAACTCCAGAGCTGGAGGACACGATCATTGGGTTGTTTCCCTTACATTTTTCTAGACGCCCGTTATGAAAAAGTGCGCCAAGGCGGTCAGGTTTTAGATGCGGCTATGTTAATAGCGATAGGGATAGATGATCAAGGGATCCGTCAGGTCTTAGGAGTATCGGTGAAGTTATCCGAACACGAGGCGCATTGGCGTGATTTCTTAAAAAGCTTGCAGACGCGGGGACTATACACGGTACGCGTTTGATAACGAGCGATGCGCATCCAGGCTTAAAAGCCGCCTTGAAGGCTGTTTTTCCAAGTATTCTTTGGCAACGTTGCCAATTTCATTTGCAACAAAATGCGCAAAGCTATGTGCCAAAACAAGAGTGGAAAACTGAAGTGGCAAGAGATATTCGCCATGTGTTTAATGCCCCGACATTAGTAGAATCCGAACGGTTGTTAAATTTAACAATTGACCGCTGGAAAGAAAAAGCACCGCAGCTAACAGCATGGATGGAAGAAAATATTCCCGAAGGGTTATCGGTCTTTACTTTTCCCGAAGCGCAGCGAAAACGTTTAAGGACGAGTAATATTGTAGAACGCGTTAACAAAGAAATTAAACGCCGCATGCGAGTGGCATGTATTTTTCCCAATGAAGCGTCTGCTTTAAGGTTGGTAACGGCGATTGTGATGGAAATATCAGATGATTGGGAAAGCGGAAAAAGATACTTATCTCCCTCATAAAATATTTTGGAATAAATTTTAAGAGATTTATTAGATCCTCAGCCTGCCTATTGCCATTTATTTAAATGTTCAGATATTTTAAGGGCGTATGCAAAAAAAAGAGGTTGACAACAGTATAAATTGAGGTAGAATCTGGATTATTAGTTTGAAAAAAGTATTTTGGTATTTGACTTGACGAAAACAGGTAGCCAATTTACAGAATAAAAGTTGCTTTATCCAGCTTCTCATCTTTGTGAGTTTTTTTATGAAATTGGAAGGCAGCTTGAAAACCATTATACACCGCAACTTAAGGTTTATTATAGACAGATAGAATTGGAGCTTGATAGGAAATATGGTCATGTTCTCGACCAAAAAGATAATCACGAGTCAATAAATGATGAGCAGCCATTTTAAAATCCTGCGGTTTTAGGAATACATATGTGTTCTACCTTATTGGTCACCTAAATTAAGCGCACTTTAAATACCTTTAAATAACAACCTTTGCTGCAATAGTTGTGAAGTCAATCTTGTGCTAATTTGATCGTTTAAAATTTATAAAGCACATTTATTAATCAGCACACTACCAAATAAATATTTAAGTTTTAGATATGCGCTTTTAGACAGCCGTTTTTAAGCGTACATTTTTATTCGTTTTTACACAGCCGCTAACATGCCTCGCTGTAATTGCGTAAAAATTGCTTTAAAGAGTTTGCGAATGTGAACAGGCTCTACAGAATCGAGTCTCTCTCGTATTTGAGTGTCGCAAGGCGTTTGCTGAACGCCATATAAAGCCCGCAAATTATGTTTAAGGGCTTTATCTTCGGTTCGACCCTGGTCAAATTGGAGTAAAGAAGGATATTTAAGACTAAAAATCGCTAGGCCAGACATTAAACAATCTGCTAATGAAAAATGACAAGCGCGATTTCTGGGTGCTTCAGTTATTTTTTGAAATTTTTGATAGGCCAATTTGTACAGAAATTCTGCTGAAAACGTCTTTCTTAACTTAGCCATTTTGTAACCCTCCAACGAAAGTTAATTGAGCAGCTAAATAATGAAAGTCTGCGAAAAATATTTTTTTCACTGGCTTACAGCCTAGATTATACCTGGGTTAAATTTATGGCGGGAATGCCTGAGTGTTTTTTAGGCCATTTGACAATTTACGTTTGTTTTGTGTATCTTTATTCATAGTATCGTGCTCCTTTAGTGTGAAAAATTGAGGTTAACGATAGCTCTATGGCGCAGGGGGATTATAAAAGGTCACTCTTCCAAACGGGATAGTATTTGATACTTCACCAATGATGTTACCGCAAATCCCCTCGTGACCATGCTATTGATCGGGTACAAATGACACCAATGCCTTGTCGGCCTTTACACCACAGCACTATCTGGGATTGATTTTAACAGAAGTTCTTTGCCAGATGTGATGGCGCCCCAGCGCCATACCATGCTATTGAGGTAGTTAAAATTTATAATACTTTTGGAGACTTATGCAAAAGATTAACTCTATTGAAAAATTTAATTTGATTGATTCTTATTGGGATCCGAGAATTATTACGGAGTTCAATGACTCTTTTATTAAATTTACTCGTTTAAAAGGTCAATGTGCCTGGCATGTTCATGATGATAAAGATGAGTTATTTTATATTATCAAAGGAAAGATACAAGTAAAACTAAGAACCCATGATATTCAACTTGAAGAAGGAGAGTTTTTTATTGTCCCAAAAGGTGTTGAACACTATACTATTGCAGAAGAGGATGCCTTCGTTATGTTAATTGAGCCTAAATCCTCTCTTAATGATCCTATTTACACAAAAATTCAAAACTAATCGAGAGGTCTACCACGATTTTCCCTTATAAACAAAAGAGGAATTAAACTGATAAAGCCTGCTGCAATTAATAAAAAGGCCGGGGAGGCCAAATTATGGGTATATTCTATCAAGTAAGTTGCCATAATGGGTGTTCCACCCCCAAAAATTGATACACATATATTATGCGAAATAGATAACCCAGAACCTCTTATGTGTGTAGGCATTAATTCTGCCAAGGCTGTAGGGAGGGCTCCATAAAAAAAACCCATCATTAGCGCCAAGCCAGCTTGTGCTGCAATTAATGCATAAAAATTCCCAGTTACTAATAGTAGAAATAGAGGGTAAGAAAATAGTATAAATCCTAGGCAAGCATAGCCTAAAACAGGCTTTCGACCTTTTTTGTCTGATAACCATCCTCCAAGAAAGGTAAATGTTGCAAAAATACACATGTTAAAGCTATTAATGCCCAGTGCAACATTAGAACTATAATGTAAATATGTTCTAAAGTAAGTTGCTAAAAAGATTGCAACAATAAAAAAACCTATGGAGGTCAGCACATCCAATAACATAATCCATAACATTGCTAACTTGTGTTCTGAAAATAAACATTTGAGAGGCAGAGAATATTGATTTTTAACTTTAGTCTTGGTCGCAATATAAATATCGGGTTCAACTAATTTGCTACGCATATAACCACCGATGATACTTCCAAAAATACTCACTAAAAATGGGATCCTCCACCCAAAGTTTCCCATCTCATCTTCAGAAAAACAATAGTTGGTGGCTGTGACAAGTAAAGAACCGATAATTATACCAATAATAGCGCTAAATGAGGCAAAACTTCCCCATAAACCACGCTTGGAATTAGGTGCATGTTCCACAAGAAAGACCATAGTACCTGTAAATTCACCACCCATTGCAAAACCTTGCAATGTCCGAAGCATTATCAAAATAATTGTAGCACTTATTCCAACTTGATCATAAGTGGGTAGACACCCCATAAAAGTGGTTGGAATAGCCATAAAATAAATGGATAAAGTCAACATAGATTTTCGACCTATTTTATCACCAATATGACCAAAAAAGATCGATCCTAAAGGCCGTGATAAATACCCAGTCCAAAATACCCCCCAGCTCGCAAGCAATTGTAATAACGGATCCGACCCTGGAAAAAACAAAGCGCCCAGTTGTGCTGCAAAGTAACCATAGATTACAAAGTCATACCACTCAAGAGAATTACCAATCATACATGAAAGTAATAATCGGTTCGAAGCACTTAAAATGTAAAAATCTCTAGATTTAAGCGCATCACTACCTTGTTTCTGTCCAAAACCATTAAATAAGTCAGTTAAAAGACTAAATTTTGAATCCATTATTGCTTGTCACACCCTTCTTTTAAAGTAAACGACGTGCCACACCCACAGGCGTTCTGAACATTTGGATTATTAATCATAAATTGCGAACCAGATATCGACTCCACAAAATCAACTTGAGCATTATTGAGATGCTCATTGCTTAATGAATCCACTACAATCGCTGGATCATGACTGACTAAAATATCACCATCATCAATGCTTTCATCCAAAGAAAATTCATATTGGAGCCCAGAACAACCACCACCTATAATGCTAATTCGCAACTTAAGCTCCGGATTGTTTGATTCAGATAAAATTGTCTTCGCCCTTAATTTAGCATTTTCAGTTACATTTACGGCCATGATTTTCTCCTCAAAAGTTTACCAAGTTGTGATTAATTCATTTAAATTCCACATTATCATTACATTTTAAGAAACCGACATTTCATATTCCTCTGTTAGAAAGCAGGCACTCAAAAACACATGCAACAAGTTTTCGGTCATCTTATAATCTAACCCAGCTCGATTTGGTAAGTTTTTAAGCATATCCAAAACTGCACCTGTGTTGATAAAAGAAATCTTCTTAAGTAAATCTCCTGAAAATACATTTTCCATTAAATGATGCAAAGGTGTCGAAGTATTATTATTCACAGAAGGAGGGATTGCAAGCGAGTGTTTTTCGCGCTGCAACACTTTTTGTAATACTTTGTTTTTCATGGATTCTTTTAAAATATATTTTTCCGTTTTTTTATTTGACTTAAGATGTATAGGTATTTTGGTTGCAAAATTAACTAAATCTATATCCAAAAATGGAAGCCTCCCTTCAACAGAGTGTGACATCTCCATACGATCACCGAGTGAAGTTAATATTTCTTCAGCCAAAAATGTTTTAGACCACAAGTAAAGAGACAGATTTGCGGGATTAATTTGTAAATTAATATTGACGGTATCTAAGAACTGTACAACAGGATCGTTGTTCATGTATTTGCTCGTAAATTCTTGTGAAAGTAGTAATTTTAATTTTGAACCGTGATGGCAATGCCTTCTAAACCACGCCGGGTAAAAACCCAACCTTTCTTTAATGTTAATATAAGGGTAGTTTTCCGAAGACTCTATTGATACACGAGTATCTAATCGATTATGCAACAGCGTATGATCTTTTCGTTTGCTTTTTTTATTTGATTCATAGGGTTGGCTAGCATTTTCCAACATTCCAAAAGATATACAATCATCACGAAGTGACGGATAACCTGCAAGGATTTCATCTGCACCTTCGCCTGTCAGTACAATTTTATAGCCACATTTGTGAACCTCGCGGCTCAGCAGATATTTTGCAATCGAATTTCCTCCATACACGCATGATTCTCTGTGCCAAATTGCTTTTTGATAATTATCTGCGATATCTTGAAGAGTGACAGGAACAGTATGAAATTCAGCCCCCACAGAATTTGCCATTTCTCTGGCTATTTCGTGTTCATTATGTTCTTCAGACTCTACAAATGAAATATTGAAAGAAACTAAGGGATGTTGGTATTCTTCTGCTATCATAGCTAAGACAGAGGAAGAATCAATGCCTCCACTTAAATAGCATGCAATTGGAACATCTGCATACAAGCGTCTTTTAACTGATAATTTAAATAATCGGCTAAATTCTTCAATGTATTCCTGTTCATTCGTAGCTGAGTGTAGAGTTTTATCTGGGAATGTAAAGTCCCAATACTGATGTTGTACCACTTGATTTTGACTGCGTTTTACTTCAATCCAGTGCCCAGGCTTAACTTGATAAATCTCCTTAAAACAAGAAAGATATTGAGATGGAACTCCACCCACAATACTTAAAAATGCTTCATAATTCCATACGGGAGGAACTCCAAGTGCCAGAATAGACTTTATTTCTGACGCGATATACAAATTTTCTTTATATAAACTATAATACAAAGGTTTTATACCAAACCTGTCCCGAGCTGCAAAGATAATATTTTTTTCTTCATCCCAAATGACAAAGGCAAATTCTCCATTTAAGTAAGACAGACATTCTCTACCATATTCTTGGTAAAGATGAATTATTAATTCACTATCTGATTTGGTCAAAAAAACATGTCCTTTTTGTGTTAGAAAGGTACTAATACTTTCATAATCATATATTTCCCCATTTACTACTGCATGAATGTGATTATTTAAACTATGTAAAGGTTGAACACCTGAGTACAGATCAATAACACTCAAACGTGCGTGGCCTAAACCTATATGACGATCGTTTGAAATCCATATAGTTTGACTATCTGGCCCTCTGTGGTTCAAAATTTGAGTCGCTTTCAACAAACATGTAGGTGAAACTTCTTCCCTTGCCGTTGATATTGCGACAACTCCACACATGGTTATTTCCCCTTTATTGTTATCATGCTACAAAAACCCTATGCTTTAATTTGGATAATATCATCTTTCATTTGTATAGGATAAACTTCAACATCTTCAAAGGCAGGCGCTTCCACAACCTTGCCAGTTTTTATACAAAATTTCGCTCCATGCAATGGACAAATAATATGCTCATCATCTACGTCCCCATCTGATAACGGAAAGTCTTCATGCGTGCACCGATCACGTATTGCATAGAAACCATCTGCTAACCTAAATATGATTATTGCTACCCCGTTAACATCAATGAATTTTTCGTTCGTAGTAAAATCTGATACATGCGCAACATCTCTCCACTCACCCACAATACTCCTCCAATAGATCAGTGCAAATTCAATTGTAATTTAGCAACTTCTGACATTCTACTCTCATCCCAAGGGGGATCCCAGACCAATTCTAGTAAAACACTTGCAATTCCATCTACTTTAGCCACAGCGTCTTTCACTGATTGTGGTAAGGTAAGTGCTACTGGACAAGCCGGGCTAGTTAACGTCATTTTAATTTTTACTTCAGCATTTGTTTCATCAACGACAATAGAATAAATTAGACCCAAATCATAAATATTGACGGGAATTTCTGGATCGTATATCTCTTTAATTGTTTTCTTAATTCTATCTTCTAAAGATATGGTAATATCATTCATAATAACTCCAGCTTAGGATTTCGATTTCTGTCTATTAAATTGCCACCCAAGGCCTCTCTTAAAGCATGCCACCCCAGCGTCGCACACTTCACTCGTGCTGGAAATGACTTTACGCCTTGGAGTACTGCTAATTTACCAAGATTAGGGCTACAGCCATTATCCGTAGTGACCATCAACTGGAATGCTGATGCCAATTCCAAAGCATCATTTATTGTTTTCCCTATAAGAATTTCTGTCATAAAAGAAGCTGAGGCTATTGAAATAGCACAGCCGGCCGCAACAAAGCTTACTTTTTTAATTATTTGGTGGTCATCTACGATTAAGAAAATTTCAACTTTATCACCACACAAAGGGTTAAACCCTTTAGCCGTTTTATTGGCGTCGTTAAGAACACAATTATTTCTTGGATTTAAGCCATGATCGAGAATTAGCTCTTGATATAATTCTTGTACTTCTTCTGTCATTACTTCTGACATAAATCTTCCCCGTAGAGATGGAATAAGCTTAAATAATAGCATTTTTCCTTAAGAATTAAGGTAATATTGTTTAACATAATTCATTACCTCAGCAGGAAGATTTTTTAGACTCGGATGAATAAATCCATCAATTAAAAGTTGTTTTGCTTTACTTTCGGAAATACCTCGTGACCTCAAATAAAACAGTGCATCAAGTTCTAAGTGTCCCACAGTAGCGCCATGCGAACATTTAACATCTTCATTGTAAATCTCTAATTGAGGGCGCGAATTAACTGCTGCATCTGGGGAGAGCAAAAGATTCTTGTTCTCAAGATGTGCTTGGGTTTTAATGGCATCTTCTTTTACAATAATTTTCCCCGTAAACGAGGCTGTGGCGCGATCTTCAGCTACGCTACGACTGATCGTATTACTACAACATTCAGATACTTTATGATTTATCTCTAAATAAACATCAGTATTCTGTTCTTTTCTCGCCTTTTCTAGTGTGAAAAAATCACATTTTGCACCCGACTTATTTAAATCGATGTGAATAGTAGATCTATTGACGTTACCTCCTGTTTGAATGGTTGTTCCACAAAAATAACTTTCCTCATTTTGCTGAACATTAATATTCATAATTTGCAAACTGTTGTCAGACCCTTTTTGTAAACAAATATGTGAAAGTGAAGCCTTTTTCTCAAGAGTAATCTGAGCTGCGGCATTAGTAAAAGATTTTATACTATTATTACAAAGCTGTAATTCAACAATTGTTGCCGAACTGTTTTCTTCAGCAATAATTATGTTTTTTGTGTGAACCATTAAATTTTCTCTTTCTGGGTCACAAATATGAACGATATAAATTGGCTTGCTTATAACTACATTTTTAGGGATGGTGAGCTTAAACCCACCTAAATAAAATGCAGTATTTAAGGCGTGAATACTGTCGTTGAGGTAAAATAAAGAGGGAATTGCATCTGAACTCAAGATTTCTACTAAAAAATTCTCAGGGAAATACTGTTCTGATAAAATTCCATTAGTAAATACAAATTGTCGATTTGATTCCAAGCCATGAATCAAATGTTTAAAGTCAATATAGGGTTTTTTATTGGGCACAATAGAAAGTTTAAACGTATTCAATAAAAAACCTGATAAATCACAATACTTCCATTTTTCCTGACGGTTAGTTGGAATTCCATGTTCATTGAAATAATTAAATGCTGATCTCCTCGCCTTCAATGCAACAGGATTATTGCAATCTGTGGAGGAGACAATACTTTCATTAAATGATTGTTCAAGAATTGGAAAATTGGACTTTTGGATTTGCATAATCTTTCTCTTAAATCCAGACATAACCTATATCTTCTAATTCTTTTGCAAGAGATTTATCGCCCGATTTTACAATTTTGCCTCCTGAGAAAACATGAACATAATCAGGCTCTACATAATCCAAGAGTCTCTGATAGTGTGTAATAAGTAAAATTGCATTTTGGCTATTTCTTAGCGAATTAATTCCACTTGCCACAATTTTTAGCGCATCAATATCCAAGCCAGAATCACTCTCATCTAATATTGCACAAATCGGGTCTAACAATGACATTTGTAAGATTTCATTCCGCTTTTTTTCACCTCCTGAAAAACCATCATTCACAAAACGATATAATAATTCATCAGCCATATCTAGTTTTTTCATTTTATCTTTTACTACAGACAAGAAATCAACAGCGTCTATAAGGGGTTTTTTTTGTATTTCTCTTATTGCATTGAGAGAGGATATCAAAAAATGAATATTAGTAACCCCAGGAATTGAAACGGGGTATTGAAATCCTAAGAACAACCCCTTCCATGCACATTCTTCAGGCAATAGATTTAATAAATCATCCCCTAAATAAGTAATGCCACCTTGATAAACTGTGCAATCTGCTTTACGTGCTAATAAATTGGCAAGCGTGCTCTTCCCAGAACCATTAGGACCCATCAAGGCATGAACTTCGCCTGCACGAAGCGTAAGATTAACACCATTTAATACTTTTTTATCCCCGATCCTTGCATGAAGATCTTGAATATTCAGAATTACTTGATTGTGAGATAATACCATACTATATATATCCAATAAAAATTTAACCGACAGCACCTTCCAAGCTAATTGATAACAATTTTTGCGCCTCTACAGCAAATTCCATCGGCAATTCTTTAAAGATTTGTTTACAAAATCCATTGACTATCATTGAAATGGCATTTTCTACAGTGAACCCACGTTGTCTACAATAAAACAGTTGTTCTTCGCTTATTTTCCCAGTGGTGGCCTCATGCTCAATCTTTGCTGTATTATTTTTTATTTCAACATATGGAAAAGTATGAGCATTGCATCGATTACCTAATAGCAATGAATCACATTGTGTATAATTATGACAAAAATCTGCTTTTTTTCTTACCTGGACCAACCCTCTGTAGCTGTTTTGACCATGTCCCGCAGAAATACCTTTAG
>JBGAIP010000032.1:4075-10721 GCA_044225395.1 Gammaproteobacteria bacterium | reverse complement strand
CGTGTATTTGTGGCGAACCCCGGCACAATTCATGCAGAAGTTTCAGTGACTTATTGCCCACCAGGTGAAGAAGAAGCTTCAGATCTCGTCTTACCCTTCGAATCTTTCAAGCTCTTTATTGCCGAAGATTCAACAGATCCTCTGACGGATGCACGTATAGACTTTGTAGCAGATGCGCTAGAAGGGCATTTATCGGTGAAAGCCCCTTTCTTAAAAGGCCGTCAACCTGCCAACACGAGCACTTTAGAAGAGCGCATACAGTTTGTAATAGATTCCGAGATTAACCCCAATTTAGCTAGCCATGGCGGCAAAGTAAGCCTGATTGAGATTATTGATGGTAAAATTGTTATCTTGCAGTTTGGGGGAGGGTGCCACGGGTGCGGCATGGCTGGTGTTACCCTGAAGCACGGTATCGAAAAAACCCTGAAAGAAAATTTTCCGGAAATTGTAGAAATCCGAGATGTAACAGACCATACTACGGGAGAGAATCCGTATTGTTAAATCATGGAACCTGGATATGACATTCTGGCGTAAAAAACCCTTACAGAAAAATTTTGTAAGCGAAATCGATGAGTTTCTAAACGCTTTCGACGAAAAAGCAGAAGCGAGTTCGGCATCTAGAAAAGCTGAAGAAGCAAAATATCAGCGCATTAATGCCCTTAGAGATAATCCACATGCAAAGTAAACAAACTAAAAAACCGTTATCGGATGATGCCGTCGATGGCATTGCCGCTGTCGTTTTAATTGCCTTAATTGTCGGTGTGGTTGTTTATTGGCTTGAAACAATGTGAACACGCGTCCGCTTTTTTATTCGCACCCAGTATGGTGATGATTCCCTCGCGCTCGTTCAATGGGCATTCGAAGCCGGTTTATCGACGACTGTCGTTTATGTGGATACGGGTTTTGCAGCAGAATCTTGGCAAACCCGAATAGAACAAGGCGAGCAACACGCCAAAACATGTGGTTTTAAAACGGTGCGCATTGTGTCACAAATTACTTTTGCTGATGCTGTGATGGGACGTGGCGAATTTCCTTCTTCTAAATTCCAATGGTGTTCGGCATTGCTAAAAGGTTTGCCTTTTGTAGATTGGCTAGAAAGTGTTGATCCCGGTGGGCATGGCGTTGTTTTAATCGCCAAAAGAACTAGTGCTGCACTTGCACATGCTGATCTGCCCGAATGGATAGAACCTTGTCAATTTCACGGAGATAGAACCGTTTGGCATCCTATCTTATCCCTCAGCGAGGTTGATCGCGATGCCTTGTTAGAACGCGCGGGTTTTAAACCCTTGGGTCATCGCAGCTTAGAGTGCGAACCTTGTGTGAATAGCACAGAGAGTGATTTAGCGCGATTTAATCAGAATCATTATGACAAACAAAGATTGATTAAATTAGAACAAGATCTGGGATCTGTGTGGGAGTGGAAACCCACTTTACCCGTGCCAGACAAACATTTAGATCTCTTTTATCGGGGATGCGGTAATCATTTTGGATGTGGACTTTAATGCGAAAAAGCGTATTTTTCGCGACGAACTGCTTTTTTATCGAAACCCATCTCGGTTAATATTGCAAACGTTTCATCTATCATATTAGGATTTCCACACAGGTACACAATGTCATTTACCGGATCTAAAGCTAAATCTTTAAACACCGCTTGTACGCGTCCTTGTCTTTCAAAGTGTTCTGGATTTTCACGATTCGCTTGGCTATAACATGCATAAAATTGAAAGCGGGGTTGAATACGCGCAAATTGTGCAAATTCTTCACCAAATAATAATTCGGTGGGATTTCTAACCCCTAAAACCAAGGCAACTTGCAGTTCTGGATGTGAATTTTCAAAGCGCTCTTGAATATCTTTAAGCATCGAACGGTAAGGTGCGACACCCGTGCCAGTGGCGATCAATACATAACGCGTGGGACGTTCTTCCTTTAGCGTAAAGAGCCCAAAAGGGCCGCTGGCAAGCACGCTATCGCCAGGCTGAAGTCCGAATAAGAGTTTAGTTGCTACACCACCTTCTACATAGGCACAAGCCAGTTCCAGGGTATTATCGCCAGGGATATTCGCAATACTATAGCTACGATGGATGACTTTATTGGGACCGTCAATATTCAGGGTAATGAATTGACCGACTTTGAAGGGAATGGGTTGTTCGTCCTCAGGGGCAAATCCCAAATGCCTAATCAGGGGCGTGATTAATTTGGTCCATTTTACAATATAGCGCCGGGCTGGATGTGCCATAAAATCTTATTTACCTATCTGTTTAAAATCTATTTGAGTTAAGAATACAATGAATTAAGGTAATATCATAGCACAAGAGACTGTGTTAGTTGTCTGTATATTTTAATCATCAAAGAATCAATCAAAATATTGCAATAATCCACCGAATCCAGTAACATCACCCACAATTGTAATTACTACTTTCCATTTGATATGAGGTAAGCACATCATGGCCGTTCAAAAAAGCCGCAGAACGCCTTCTACACGAGGGATGCGTCGATCACACGATAAACTGTTTGCATCTACGTTGGCGATAGAACCAGAAACCGGCGAAGTGCATAAACGGCATCATATATCGCCTAAAGGCTTTTACAAAGGCCGTCAAGTTATCGTACCTCGTGTTAAACCTAGCAACGAATCCGATCTAAATACCGAAGCAGCAGGTTAAAAACATGGCCTCAATTTGCATTGCATTGGATGCAATGGGAGGCGACCATGGGCCCCGCGTGATTGTACCCGCAGCAGTGGAAGCTCTTAACGCCTACCCGAATTTGCAACTCATTTTGGTCGGAAACCGAGAACACTTGGAAACCGAACTACGCGCCTGTGGTGGCAGTAATCATGTGCGCTTACAAATTCGCGAAGCTTCTCAAGTGATTAAGATGGACGAATCACCCGCAGAAGCCCTACGACATAAACGCGATTCATCGATGCGTGTTGCCATTAACTTAGTAAAAGAAGGTGTTGCAGAAGCCTGCGTTAGTGCGGGTAATACCGGCGCATTAATGGCAACTGCCCGTTTTGTTTTAAAAATGTTACCGGGTGTAGACAGACCCGCCATTATTTATTCTTTACCCAGCATGAAAGGCCATGTCCACATGTTAGATCTGGGTGCAAACGTTAATTGCTCGCCCGAAGATTTATTTCAATTTGCTGTTATGGGATCTGTTTTAGCACGTGCTGTCGATAACAATTTAAATCCCACTGTTGGATTACTCAATGTGGGCTCAGAAGCCATTAAGGGCAGCGAACAAGTCAAAAAAGCCGCTGGTTTATTAACTAATAATCAGCGGGGCATTAATTATATTGGTTTTGTAGAAGGCGATGATATTTATAAAGGCACAGCAGATGTTGTCGTCTGCGATGGATTTGTAGGCAATGTCGCGCTAAAAGCCAGCGAAGGGCTTGCAAAAATGGTGCTTAAAATGGCCAAAGAAGAATTTCTGGGTTCTTGGTACGGCCGTTTAGCAGGATTAATTGCCTCGCCCATATTACGCGCTTTAACCAAACGTTTAGATCCCAGTCAATACAATGGAGCGAGTTTATTAGGACTCACCGGTATTGTTATTAAAAGCCATGGTAATGCCGAACAAAAAGCCTTTGGCATGGCTATTCGCGTTGCGATGTTAGAAGTCGAAAAAAATGTACCTGAAAAAATTCAAAAGCAATTAGCCGTTCAATTAGGCCAAATAGGACACCTCGAAACACTATGATCTACACACGTTTAGTTTCAACCGGCAGCTACTTGCCCGAATATAGTCTATCTAATACAGAAATCTCTAAAACTGTCGATACATCGCACGAATGGATAGTCGAAAGAACGGGCATCGAAAGCCGATATATTGCAAACAGTAGCGAAACAACAACCCAAATGGGTATTCACGCGGCAAAACAAGCCCTAAAATCCGCAGAATCTGCAGAATCCGCAGGTATTTTGCCAGAAACTATAGATTTAATCGTTGTCGCAACCTGCACACCCGATAAATTTTTTCCGTCAACGGCCTGTTTAATTCAACAAGCATTAGGTATACCCAATTGCCCAGCATTTGATATCAGCGCTGCGTGTAGTGGATTTATGTATGGCTTAAGTGTAGTTGATCAATTTATACGGACTGGCATGGCAAAACGGGCTTTGTTAATAGGCACGGAAGCGATGTCGCGGGTACTCGATTGGCAAGACCGAAGAACGTGTATTTTATTTGGCGATGGGGCAGGGGCCGCTTTGTTTGAAGCATCTGAAACACCCGGTATTTTGAGCACACATATCAATGCGGATGGTCGACAAAAAGAGATTTTATCTTTAGATAATCTTCCTGATGCGCACATTCATATGGAAGGCAGTGCCGTTTTTAAATTAGCGGTTAAACGTTTAGGTCAAACTGCCAGTAAAATGCTAGCCACACAGGGATTGTCTGTAGACGATCTTGATTGGTTGGTGCCACATCAAGCCAATATTCGTATCATTAAAGCCACCGCAGAAAAATTAAATTTACCCATGGAAAAAGTCATTACAACCGTCTCTACGCAAGGTAATACCTCTGCCGCTTCAGTACCGTTGGCCTTAGATTATGGTATTCGTAGCGGTAAAATTAAACGTGGCCAGCATTTGCTGTTAGAGGCATTTGGAGGTGGGTTAACCTGGGGCAGTGCATTGGTGAGGTATTGAGGACTCTGGTTTGTAAACTGTTATTTTCTCCGTGGCCATGGCTTTTTCTTTTCCGGAGGAGGAGTGCTGTCGAAGTCAATCGTTTCTTTTTCCTTTTTATCTATTAAGCTTGAAAAAGTTGTTTCCTTTCTTTTAAGTTGTCCTGCTGGTCCAGATTTCTTTTGAGCGCCTAAATTGTTTTTCGCACTTTGTAGATCGGTTGCTAATCTTGTGGAGGCAGCTTCACTACTTAAAGGATTCTCTTCCCTAAAAGTAACTGGATGTATAATATCAGTAGAAAAATCTTCAGTATCAATACCATGCTTTTTATCATTGCGTTCTAAACGCCATTTGAAAAATCTACCTATCAATGGCACATCTTTCCAATCATCTGCGCGATCTAATAGTTTACTTCTTTTGTTGTCTAAATAATTTTTTTTAGCTTTTTCAGACGGATATTCGGCTTTTATGCTTGCAACCAAAGATTTTTCAGCTAATAAATCCATTTTTTTTTCTAGTGTTAACCGACCTAGTTCTCTAGAAGCTGCAAGATGTAAAGCTTCAAGTTTTTCTAGATATGCCTCATCCGTTAACTTTAATGTTTTCTTTTTTTCTTTAAGTGTTTCGAAATCTCTTGCGAATTCATTAAATTTACGGTGATACCATGGTGCTGCGGATTTCTTTTCAGCTTTTGCTTCCGCTTCAGTTTTTTTGGGATCTTTTTGACCAGCTTCTAGCTGTTGGCGTGCTATTTTTGCTTTGCCCTCCACAGTTGCACGTGTCTGTGCAAATAGGTTACCTATATCGGTAGTATTGTCTACTAGGTTTGCGGCGTCAGCACTATAATATCCAGATCCAGAGTCCTTCTCAATCTTAGATGCCTCACACGCAAGGTATAGTTTCTCAATTTCTTGATATAAAAACAGGACTTCAGAGGGATCTGCTGGAGGTGTCTCCTGTTGTAATAGAGCCTCGTCGTAGATAGCTTCAAATCGCCTCATATACTCGGTTTTTGGAATTGCTTCGTATGTTTCCTTAAAACCCATAGGTCAACCCTCTCAATTTGTCGGTTAACCTATTTGATAAGCAAGAACCAAAAAAGTTCCATATAAATTTTTCCCCATTCAGGCACACTTATTTGTAGCTAGAATTCGCTTTTTTGGGTTTATATTGTGCTGGAATTCGCTTTTATGCTTCTATGTGGTGCTAGAATTCGCATATTGTTATATATAACTAGCCAGGTCAGGGCGGCCCTGGTTCTGTAAGGCTTTTGAAGTTTAAATCCCCCCACAGCTTGCGCTGTGACCCCCTTTTTAAAGGTTGGTTGCCTAGCGCTGCATAAGCAGTGGTAGATGTTTGGAAGCTTAGTTTTCATAAAAAAACAATTGCGCATGTTAAAAACTTAAAACAAGCAGGTTTAAGCGAAAAAGCCAAAAAAGTATTAGACAATATTAAAGCAGATCCTTTTAGCCAAATCCATGGTTTTGAAAAATTAGTAGGGGATTTAAAAGGCTTTTATTCGAAGCGCATTAATATAAAACACAGGATTGTTTACACAGTCGATAAAAAGGCTTTAATCGTTTATATTTGCACAATGTGGACACATTATATTGTTATTTCAAAGCGAGATTACGACCGTTTGCTAGAGAAAAAATTAAATCTCGTTGATTTTATGGGTCGTTCACCGTTAAAGAAGAGACCCCCTTTAGATCTAACACGGGATACATCATCCGATAGAGATATTGAACTATGAGTTATTTGCTTGATACCAATATTTTGTCTGATTGATGGCTAGATTTATTGTTTTTTCCCTACTTTTTTACCGATCTTTTTCTGAGACGCATCAATTTTGGCGGGTATGCCCTTAAAAATATTTAAGTTTACCTTGCTTTTTGCATATTCTTTGAAAGCCTCTATACACGCCTCATTTGTAGGTGGTTCAACCCCAGCAGCAACAGGCTTAAAAGGTCCATCTATTTTTATTATAGCATCCATTATTTGAGCTT
>JBGAIP010000032.1:0-4027 GCA_044225395.1 Gammaproteobacteria bacterium | reverse complement strand
ATTTTGCTGCTTAGTTCTAGAGCTATCTCTAAAATGTTTAAATATAAACAGCCCACCCTTATGTTTTGTAGCTGCATATTGATTGATGCTTCGAATAATTTCCCCTGTGATTTTCGCAAATGAAGCAATTTTTGCCTGTTTTGCTTGTTCAATTTGCACTTCCTGAGCTCTGTTTTTTTCAGCTGTTAATTGTGCAGCTTTTTCCTTTGCTTTTCGATCAGCCTCTGCCTTTTCTCTTGCTCTTTGTTCTGCCTCTCGCTGTTTTCGCTCCTCTTCTTCTGCACGCTTTATTTGCTCAGCTTGCTTTTGTTTCTCTTGTTCGGCTTTTCGTTTAGCTTCCATTTTTTCATGAAGGGCAGGGGCATCCTTTTCAGCTGTTTTTGATTTTCTCTCTAATGTTGTAACTGCTCTTATTAGTGTATCGAAATTTCCTATTAAACGATCCTTGACCTCCTTTTTTAGGTTATTTCCAGTCTCGTTATATACTAAATTAAAGCGTTCTTCTTCAACTGCACCCTTAAAAGCAAGAAGTTTACGGTTATATTCTTTTAAGGCTTCCGCATTTTCTTTATTTATTTCATCAAACTCAGACTTCATTTTTTTAAATGATTTTTTAGCCTCTTCCAAGGCTTTCTTCAATTGTGCTAATTCCAATTCTTTCAATTTTTCTTTAGTTAATTTATCAGCTTTTTCACCCATAACATAACCCTTTATTTGTTTGTTATTTTGTTTGATTCCCAGAATTCAAAAGAGTTCCATCGAATTTAAAGGTTATGGTGTACCTACAGGCCTAGCCTCTAATGTGCTTAGAAATGGAGCTGCGTTTAGATAGTGCTAGGCAACCCTCTTTAAAAAAGTGGGTCACAGCGTAGCTGTGGGGGGATTTAAACTAAAAGTAAGCAACCAAACATTTCCTCCTTGGAAGGGGGAAGCGAGCGTAGCGAGCAGGGGGATGTTTGGTTATGATGGTTTATCGGGCCTTGTCTTTATAGCACTACTATCAAATGTTGTTTCAGCTCGTGGCCTCTGTTCAGCTTTTGCTGCAGCTTCTGCTTCAGTTTTTGCTTTTGCAGCTGCTGTCTCTGGAGCTCCAGTCACACTAGGACGATCGGTGCTAGTAGAACTCGCTGGACTAGGAGGTAAGGTTGATGCATCGCTACTTAGACCAGTAAGCGCAGTTTCGACTGTATTAATCTTTTCCCACAAACCTAGCGCACCTTTCTTTCTCTCATCAGTACTTCCAAGACCTGAATCTGCCGCGGGTTCGTTTGCGACAGCCATAATAGCGGCTTCCCTAGCAGCTTCCTGATTAGCAACTTCAGATGCTGACACTGTCGTCTTTTCCTCTTGTACACTCGTCTCTACACCTGCATTACTTGAAGAGATTTCACTTTTAGGATTCCGCAATCTTCGTGAAACCCAGTTAATGAATCTACTACCCCATGAAGCTTTAGTAGGTTCTGCAGAGGGGGTATCTGTTTTTGCTTCAGTAGGTTCTTCAATCTCACGCCTTTTAAAAGCTAGATTCATTGGTTGCACAAGTTCTTGTGGACGGTTATCTACTTTTAGATCGTCTTTAGAAATTTCAGCTGGCTCATCCTCACGCCTTTTAAAAGCCTGATTCATTGGTTGAACAAGTTCTTGTGAACGCGTATCTATTTTTGCTTCTTCGTTCTGTTGTAAGGCATTATATTCTTCTTCAGTTATTTTCCGTGTTGGTATAGGTGTATAATCTTTTTGTTCTTCTTCTGCTACAGACATTGAAGGACTCATTGCTTCAAAAGCATTCAATGCGTTGTTAAAACTTATGTTAATATCTCCGTACAAACCGTCATATCCGGTTAACAAGTTTCTGCGCACACCGGGATCAAGACTTTTATCGTTATTTATTTTTGCCCGTTCCTCGGTTATTTTTCGCCTTAAAACCCCAAGCGCGTTTTGATAAGCTTTATGATCGTCAATTTGTTTTGACTCTTTTTTCTCATACTCACTCTGCAATCTTTCAAATGCTTCTTTTAACTCTGCGGCGGTCACCTCAAACGAATTCGCGCTCATACACCTAATCTCCTCAATTTCTGTTATCCTGTTTGATTAGCGAAATTCACATAAGTTCAAAAACAAGCGCGATCCAAAACCACCGCATATCCATACAGCCACCATTGACACCCCAAAAAGAACGCTATACCATCCCCCACTCATATGAAGCAAAAAACCGCCTTTGTATTTCCGGGCCAAGGGTCCCAATCTGTTGGCATGTTAGACAACATCGCTGCTCTGCGCCCGAGCATCCAAAAAACCTTTAAAGAAGCCAGTGATGTATTGGGGTACGACTTATGGGCTTTATGTAGCCAGGTCCCACGAGAAGCTAAATCAAACCGAATTACACAGCCCGCCTTATTAGCTGCAGAGTTGCCATGTGGCGTGTGGTGCAAGAAATAGCGCCTACCGAACC
This sequence comes from Gammaproteobacteria bacterium, assembly GCA_044225395.1. GTDB lineage: Bacteria > Pseudomonadota > Gammaproteobacteria > UBA6186 > Azoamicaceae > CADEGZ01. Next base: position 1,575 of record JBGAIP010000032.1, on the reverse strand, counting down.
TGCCTTTATGGCAGGACATAGCTTGGGCGAATATACCGCCTTGGTCTGCAGCGAAGCCTTAAACTTTGAAGACGCTATCCGCTTAGTGGCCTTGCGTGGTCGCTTTATGCAAGAAGCGGTTAAAGCAGGCGAGGGGGCGATGGCGGCCATTTTGGGATTAGACAACGAGATTGTTAGAACCCTCTGTGAAGAAACCGCCACCCTAACTGAGATTGTCGCGCCAGCCAATTACAATACCATCGGACAAGTCGTTATTTCCGGTCATGCAACCGCCGTATTACGCGCCATTGAACGTGCCAAGACACTGGGTGCTAAACGGGCTATTCAATTACCCGTTAGTGTCCCTTCTCACTGTGTTTTGATGAAACCTGCTGCTGTTCAGCTGAGATCTGCTATGGCAGAAATCCCATTTAAATTACCGCGCATTCCTGTTATACATAACGTCGATGTAGCGATACATCAATCCGTGGATAAAATCCGTCAGATATTGGTTGAACAACTTTATCAACCTGTTCGATGGGTAGAAACGATTCAGTTAATGGCCTTGAACGGGGTAAAAATAGTTTATGAATGTGGCCCAAGTGCGGTATTATCCGGACTCAATAAACGAATTGATGCAAGTTTGCAGTATGAATCGTTGTCCATGTCGCTATCGAACGGAGAAGCATTATGTCCGTAACTAAACACGTTGCGTTAGTCACAGGTGCCAGTCGTGGTATAGGTAAAGCCATTGCTTTGCGGCTAGGGCAAGATCCCGCGTTAACTATTATCGGTAGTTCTACAACCGAACAGGGCGCCGAGAACATCACCCAATATTTAGAAGAAGCTAAAATAAAGGCAAAGGTATCTGTATGGATATTGGTGTGCCTTCTAGCATCGAATCCGCCATGGAAACCTTAACCAACAGTGTTGGCATGCCCGGTGTTTTAGTAAACAATGCCGGCATTACCTCTGATAATCTTTTTATGCGTATGAATATCGATGAATGGTCTAAAGTCATCGATACCAATCTAACAGGCACGTACCGTTTAATTCATGCGTGCATTCGATCAATGGTAAAACAACGTTTTGGTCGCATTGTCAATATTAGTTCGGTTGTAGGTGTAACCGGAAATCCCGGTCAAACCAATTATGCAGCTTCTAAAGCCGGTATTATCGGTTTAAGTAAATCATTAGCACGTGAAGTCGGATCTCGAAATATAACGGTCAATGTTGTCGCACCGGGTTTTATCGATACCGATATGACACGCATGCTAACCGAAGAACAACATGCAAAACTGATTGAACAAATTCCATTAAACCGCATGGGGCAACCTGAAGAAATCGCCCATGTTGTTGCTTTCTTGGTTTCGTCCAACGCCGGATACATAACAGGGGAAACCCTGCATGTGAATGGCGGGATGTATATGTGTTAATTTTAACGTTAAGGAGTTTTGAATGAGTAATGTAGAAGATCGCGTTAAAGATATTATCGCGGAACAATTAGGTGTCGATAAAGCTAAAGTTGTACCAGAAGCTTCGTTTGTTGAAGATTTGGGCGCTGATTCGCTAGATACCGTTGAATTGGTGATGGCA